>NZ_VWWA01000004.1:0-455179 GCF_011753235.1 Asaia sp. As-1742
ACAGAACGAGGGACGTTGGCGAGCGCGGTCCCGTCGGACGATCCAGAACATCTGACCGCTTCTTCCACTTCGCGACGGTCTTCTGATTGATGCCGTAGCGCGCAGCCAGTGCCCTCAGGCTCTCTTGACTATGCTGTATCGCTCGACGGACTGCCGCTGTCGTCGTGGCGCTCCCGTGGTGAACCTGGCCCATAGTGCTTCCTTCCATTCCGATGAAAAGATTGCACCATCAAAACCCGGGACCAAACATGTAGCCCACATTCGACCCGCCTGTTTCAGCAAAGCTGGGAACGCGGAAGCCCTTCTGGAACGTACCACGGAGGGTCAGCTTTTCGGTCGGCTTGAACTGCACACCGAATTTCGGCGAGAAATGGCTGAAGCCTTCGGAATAATGATCGTAACGGCCCGAGGCATCGGCGCTCAGCATCTTCACGATCGGTGCATCAGCCTGGAAGAAGGCTGATTCAACCCAGCGGCTGCCCTGAGCATTCACAGGATTGATATAGCTGGTGTATTGGTTGGCCGGATTGGCCGTATCGAGCGGGTTGGCGTTCGGATCGTTCAGGGCTTCGTAACGGACGTTGCCACCGATGGCGAGCTTGGCCATACCACCCGGCAGGTGGAACAGACCCTTGCTGAGCGTGGCTTCGCCCGAATATTCCTGCGTGCGCGCATTGATGACATTACGCGGCGCGATGGAGTTCAGCACCGACTGCGAGTTCTGCGACGGATCCACGAAATTGTAGCTGCCGCTGGTGATGGCGTTCTGGATGCCGGAGATCGTCGGCACGCCCGTGATCGTCTGGTTCAGCAGCGTGTTCATGCCAACGAAGTTGACGTCGTAATTCCAGTCCGAACCCCAGCGAGACGGATGCCAGCCATTGTAGCGCACCGAGCCACGGAAGTTCTGGCTCGTGTCCATGGTGGTCGGAATCAGATCGCCGAAACGGTAATTGACCTGAGCCTGCTCACCCTGTGCGGCGTAAGGGTTGTTCGGGTTGAGCGAGCCATCAGCCAGATAGACAGGCAGATATGTGTTCTGCGCTGTCGCCAGCTTTGCCTGGCTGTAAGACGTGCCACCATAGGTTGAATAGGGCGTACCCGTGATGATGGAACGCGCCTGCGACCAGGTGAACATGGCTGTCAGCTGTGAACGCTCGGTGACATTGGCCGTGAAATGAGCCGTGGCACTGACGCGACGCAGATCAGGCGCAACCTGGGCGTATTTCTGTGTATTCCACGAGCAGGCCTGGCTTATGCCGGTGCTTCCTCCGACGCTTCAGGTCACGAGCCCGTCCAGATTACGGCACCCTGCCTGCTGATTGAGAAGCGACCAGGGCGCAGTGTTGGTACCACTTCCTGTCACAGGGCGGACAAGTGCCACGGTTGACGGTGCAAAATTGGTGATCGAGCCACCCGAGACGATGTTATCGTTACCGTTGCTGCCACCAATCCCGGTCAGGTCACCATTGTTATATGGTGCATTGAGCTGACGGTAATAAAGCGGATCGTCCTGCTGATATTCCGAGTTGATGTAGAAGTTATAGCCGTCCTTATGCAGGTCGCCATGACCCCAGGTGGCGTAGAGGCGCTGATGCCCCGCATCGCCACGCTGTGTCAGGCCACCTTCGGCGTTACCTTCGAAACCCTTGATTTCCTTGCGGGTGATCATGTTGACCACACCGGCAACGGCGTCGGCACCATAGGTTGCCGAACCGCCATCCTGCAGCACGTCCACGCCCTGCATGATGGATTGCGGCATCCAGTTGGTGTCGACAAAGTTGCGCTCGCCGTCATCGGCCAGCGGATAGTACGACAGGCGCTGCCCATCCATGAGGACTAGGGTCGAATCCGTGCTGAGACCGCGGAGCGACGGAGCCGATGCACCGGCGGCAAAGCCACCACCCGCCGACCAGGCATTGGTCAGATTACCTGCACCGTTGGAAGACAGAAGCTGCAGCGCATCGGTCACGGTCTTGATGCCGCGCTGCTGCATGTCCTTCATGGTGATGTGCGTGATCGGTGACGCACTGGTCGTGTTCGGATCGCGAAACAGCGAGCCCGTCACCATGATGGTTTCGGGGCGCGAGGTCGCAGGAGCGTCCTCAACCGGTGCGGAAACAGCCCTGGCGCGCGTCGAGCGACTCTGGGCATTGACCTTCACCTTGCTCTTGGCAGGAGCCTTGGCGGCATTGACAGGGATTGTCGATGTTTCAGGGGCCGAAACACTCTGTGCCCGTGCGTCACTGACGAAATGCAACAGAGAGACACAGGCTGTGGCACTCATGAGACCGGCGGCAAGCGGTCGCTTGCGTCGGGTTGACGGGGCGACGATCGGGTTATGGCGACCCGAATCGTGCGTCTCTCTTGGGAGCAGCGTCATGGAACGTTCCGTCAAAATGGGTTAATTCGCGATATTACGCATCGCAACGTTCCCAAGCCGTAACGGAAGATTGTTAACGCCCGCAAGGCACGTTACATTTATATTACATAGTTCGAGCAATGCTGTGCAACAAAGTCACACTGCCTGAAGCACCGTTACCAATCGGAAATCATTTTCTGTCAGTTACTTACAACGATCACAGATCATCGGGCTCTCGGGTGGCTCAGCTCTATTTCGAGAAAAACCGAAATTTTTGGGAACCATTAATCGTTAACTATTGACAGCGGCACGCATCATTCCCCTGCGCGGCCATCGGCATGAATGGGGGTCGCATGAAACAAAAAAGGCGGGGCTTCGCGCCCCGCCTTTTTCTCCTTCGTCTCAAGAAGGAAACCGGTCACTCAGTGGGAGAAGCCCTTGGCTGAGGCGCGGGTGGAGTGGAGATGGGCTTCCACTTCCGGGTCCAGCTTCAGGAAGTAGGTCAGAACCGCACTGATGAAGTAGATGATGGAGTAGACAACCATCACACCGAACACTCCGAAGGCAGGCTCGAAGATGTAGACGATGGCCGGGCCGATCCAGACACTGGCACCTGCACCGAGGTTCAGCAGCGACATGGCGGCTGCCTTGTTCTCGGGAGCGAGGTAAGGCATCAGGGCGGACAGCGGCACATAGCCAGCCAGGGTCATGCCATAGAAGGCGCCGGCGATCATGACGATGAACAGGTGGTCAGGGCCCAGCAGCGTCGGTGCGAAATACAGTGCCATGGTGCTCAGCGTCGAGCCGATACCACCCATGATCAGCACCGTGTAGCGCCAGCTCAGCTTGTCACTGATGATACCCAGGAACAGGTTGAAGAAGATGTTGCTGATGAAGATGGCCTGAAGAACAGCCAGCCACTGCCCCATGGTGAAGCCGAGCGTATGGGTGAAGTAGAGCGGCATGAACACCAGGAAGCCGAACTCGGCTGAAGTGTTGATGGCGCGCACAATGCAGCCAATACCCACTTTCGGACGCTGCCAGCCGATGGCCAGCGACATGAACAGGGTCTTGATGGCTCCCTTGTTGCCAGTTTCGACGCGAGGCACGCGGTTCATGCCGAGCAGGGCCAGCGCACCACCGAAGACGACGAAGCTCAGGGCGACCCAGAGGGTTGCATAACCACCGATGATGGGCAGCAGGACACCGGCAATCGTCGTACCCAGCGTGGGCAGACCTGCCGTGAAGCAGAACCAGAACCAGCCGACGGCGGAGCCCAGTTTCTGCACGGGCGCCGTGTTCACAACCCAGACGAGAAAGCCGAAGGCGAAGAGCGGATAGCCAAAGCCACGCAGACCGTAGAACAGCGTGATCAATGTCCAGGACTTGGACGGCAGGGCGAAACCCAGGAACCCGATCTGGAACAGGATCCAGATGGCCAGACCCACAAGCATGACCTTGCGGCTGCCCCACATGTCGGAAAGGGCACCCGAGGCCCAGGCCGATACAGCTGCCGTCAGGCCATAGATGGTGAACAGGCCGGCGACGTCATGCTCCTGAAAACCAAGCGAGACGAGATAGGGAGAGAGGTAACCACTCTCTACGCCGTCACCGATCATGAAGAGCAGAGTGCCGATAAAGCCCCAGATCATGATCGGCGGAATGCCGGCCCATGAGATGAACCGTCCGAAAGCCGTCTGTGGCTCAATGTCTGGCAAAGTGTCGGTTGCGGACCGTGCCCCGCCGACGAATGTCCCGCCTGCCATTGTGTTTCTCCTGAGTCTCAAAAAAGGCATCTTGCTGCCCCGCAGCGTGCCTGGCCCGTCCTCCTTTGCGCGGGTTACCCCCCTCCGGCAAATCACAAAAAAGAGTTATAGTTACCAGACGGTCTGTTCGTATGAGACATTCAGGGTGTCAGATTTGGTATGATAAACGTTTTTTAATGAGATCATACAAGAACTTTTATAGAACACAATCTGTATCCCATGCGCAAAATGACAGAAATTTGAATTGTTCATGTAGGAAACTCTGTATTCCACAGATATAAGTCTCATGCTTATACATAGACAACGTTCTAGTTATCTATCACGCCATCGTGCATCGATTGTGTTAAAATCTCACTATCATAGATTTTTATTCGATGGTTACAATCATTCTATAGTATTCGCTCAATGCAACAAACTGGGTATTATTCATGCTTCGTAAAACAAGCTTCATGAACAGAGTTTAATACATATCATTTCATCAGCCGAATCTAACATTGCGGCCAATGGCCGGATCAGACCGAGGGCTCCTCATGACAACCCGCAAGCAACGCGCCAACGCCATCCGTATCCTGGCCATAGATGCCATCTTCAAGGCCCAGTCCGGCCATCCCGGCACGCCAATGGGCATGGCTGATATCTCTGAAGTGCTGTGGCGTGACGTGATGCGCTACAACCCGGCCAATCCGGGCTGGTGCAACCGTGACCGCTTTGTCTATTCCAACGGCCACGGCTCGATGCTGCTCTATGCCCTGCTGCATCTGAGCGGGTTCGACCTGACAATCGAGGACATCAGGCAGTTCCGCCAACTCCATTCCAGAACGCCCGGACACCCCGAATTCGGCTATGCACCCGGAATCGAAACCACCACCGGCCCGCTGGGCCAGGGTATCGCTAACGCTGTCGGGATGGCGCTGGCAGAAAAGACTCTGGCCGCCCAGTTCAATCGCCCCGGTCTGCCTGTCGTCGATCACCACACCTATGCCTATGTGGGCGAAGGTTGCCTGATGGAGGGCATCTCGCATGAAGCCTGCGCTCTGGCGGGCACGCTCGGGCTCGGCAAGCTGATCACCCTCTATGATCGCAATATGGTCACCAATGATGGGCCGATCGACGGGGTTTATACCGATGATACGCGCAAGCGTTTCGAGGCCTATGACTGGCAGGTGATCGGCGAGATTGACGGGCATGACCCCGATGCTGTGCTTGGCGCACTCAACGCAGCACGCGCCGAAACCACGCGCCCCAGCCTGATCATCTGCCGTACCACCATCGGTCAGGGTTGTTCCGAAGGCTATGCCGGTACCAACAAGGTGCATGGCGGTGTTCTTCCCGCCGATGAAATCGCCAGAATTCGTGAGCGTCTGGATTGGGCCAGTCCGGCTTTCGAAATTCCCGACGCCATCTATCGCGACTGGGATCATCGCCCTGCCGGTGAGGTAGCCGAGGCAGCCTGGAACGATCTGTTCTCCCGCTATCGCGATGCCTATCCGGATCTGGCTGCCGAATTCACCCGCCGTCAGGCCGGCGCCTTCCCCGCAGACTGGGCAACCCTGTCGCGTGAGTTCGTCGCCACCCTGCAGGCAGCCCCCAGGGATATTCCCTCGCGCAAGGCATCGCAAAACGCCATTGAGGCCTTTGCCCCCCATCTGCCCGAAATGTTCGGCGGCTGCGCCGATATAACCCCGAGTTGCCTCACACGCTGGTCAGGGTCTTCCTCTGTCTGCTTCGATGCAGCCGGCAATTACGTCGATTACGGGGTGCGCGAATTCGGCATGGTCGCCATGGCCAATGGTATTGCCCTGCATGGCGGCCTCATCCCTTACACCGCCACCTTCCTGATGTTCATGGAATATGCGCGCAATGCCGTGCGCATGGCAGCGCTCATGAAACAGCGTCAGATTCTGGTCTATACGCATGATTCCATCGGTCTGGGCGAGGACGGGCCCACCCATCAGCCTGTCGAACAGCTCGCGAGCCTGCGCCAGACGCCCAACATGGTAACCTGGCGCCCCTGCGATCAGGTCGAAACGGCCATCGCCTGGGTCAGCGCGCTTGAACGTCGTGACGGACCCACCGCCTTTTCGCTCTCGCGCCTGCCGCTCAAACAACACAACCGCAGCGAGGAACAACTGCGCAATGCCTGGCGCGGTGGCTACGTCCTTTCCGACTGTGCGGGCATCCCTGACCTCATCCTGATTGCTACAGGCTCGGAGGTCACACTGGCCCTCGACGCCGCCGCCATTCTGCGCAACCGGAATCTCGCGGTCCGCGTGGTCTCCCTGCCGTCACCCGAAACCTTCGATGGCCAGGACGCAGACTATCGCGAAAGCGTCCTGCCCGATGGCGTACGCACCCGTCTGGCCATCGAGGCCGCAAGCACGATGTACTGGTCGCGTTATGTGGGGCTCGATGGTGATGTCGTGGGCATGACGGGCTTTGGTGAATCCGGCCCGGCACAGGATCTGTTCCGCCATTTCGGCTTTACGACAGCCAATGTCGTCACGCGCGCCGAAGCGCTTCTCGCCCGTCACGCCAGGCGCCTTAGCGCCTGAAAGCACGCCCTTTCCCGACATTTCTGCGGGCGGCACCCACCCATGCCGCCCCCACCCATACTGGATGAATTCATGGACCTTTTCGATCTCTCCGGCGATGTCGCTTTTGTCACCGGGGCCGGAAGCGGCATCGGGCAACAGATCGCCATCGGCCTTGCCGAAGCCGGTGCTTCGGTTGCCTGTTTCGACCTCCCCGGCTCACGTCAGGGCCTCGACGAGACCGCCGACCGTATCCGCGGTCTCAAACGTGCCGCGCTGGTCTGCACGGGTGATGCAACCGACGAAACCAGCCTGGCCGATGCCATTGCGGCCACACAGGCCGAACTCGGCCTGCTTTCGGTTGCCGTCAATGCCGCAGGCATCGCCAATGCCGCCCCGGCCGAGGAGATGGGACGCGACCAGTGGCAGCGCGTGCTTGATATCAATACGACAGGCGTCTTCCTCTCCTCTCAGGCCGAGGGGCGCGCCATGCTGGCCAATGGTCGTGGATCGATTGTCAACATCGCCTCCATGTCCGGCGTGATCGTCAATCGCGGTCTGATGCAGGCGCATTACAATGCGTCCAAAGCCGCCGTCATCCATCTGAGCAAGAGCCTCGCGATGGAATGGGCAACGCGCGGCGTGCGTGTGAACACCATCAGCCCCGGCTATACCGCTACCCCCATGAACACACGCCCCGAATGGGCCGAGCGTGTGAAGGTGTTCGAGAACGATACCCCCATGAACCGCATTGCCGCCCCGCGCGAAATGGTGGGACCCGCCATTTTCCTCTCCTCCCGCGCTGCGTCCTTCTGCACCGGGGTCGACCTGCTTGTGGATGGCGGTTTCTGCTGCTGGTAAGGGTGCGCAGGGCTCCGCCCAGAGACCTTCAGAGGGGCTGACGCCTGCGGAACCTGTTTTGCGTCATCCTGTCTTTCGCCCGTTCCGCCGTTCATCTGTGGATGGGGAAATCCCTGTTGCTGGCATGGCTGTTCAGGGCGCTGCCCTGAAACCCGCAAAGGGGCGTTAGCCCCTTTGATCCCGGATTGTTGTGCCGTTCAGTTTTTACGCATGGGGCGGGACGTGAAGCCGGACATATCGGCCTTGTAAGCTGAACCCGTCCGACGCGCCCTTTACGCCTTGTCCTGCATCGTTGCGTCTCGTGTCGCAAATGATCTGCTCGCTCGACCTCGAAAACAGCCTTGTTCTCGGCCTTCAGGAGGCGAGACGCTCTATGGGAAGTTCGAGCGTATGCTTGATTTCCGACAGAGCCACCATTGAATTGACCTCCTGTATTCCCGGGATCAGGGCCAGTCTTTTCAGAAAGAACTGCTCGTAGGATTCGATATCCCGCGTCACGATGCGCAGGATGAAATCGACCGAGCCAAGCAGAACATAACAATCCTGCACCTCAGGGAATTCACGTATGGCCTCCTCGAACGCAGCCAGATTGGCGCGGGCATGGGCTGTGAGCTTCACCAGAGCATAAACCTGCGCGTTCAGCCCGATCTTGCGCCGATCCACCAGATAGACCTGTTTTTGCAGGATTCCAGATTCCTTGAGGCGCTGTATGCGACGCCAGCACGGTGCCTGCGAGAGCCCGACAGATTCGGCCAGTTCAGCCGTCGGGCGTGATGCATCCTGCTGAAGCAACTGCAGCAGATGGCGGTCAATCGCATCCAGATCTTCAAGCATCTTCATACCCCACAACTCGACTTAAGGCGCATATTTTATGCGCTCAGGCCATATTCATGAAGCTGAAAACGCAATTTTTATCAGAAGATTGCATGATACCGTTCCGGCAAAGAGATGCTGGCTCAACTGGCCGACATCCCGCAAAAACTCCCTTTCTGGAGCCAGACCATGTCAGCCAGCTTCGCCAAGACAAGCACGCTCGACGCCCGCAGTGGTGCCGATATCCTGCTCGAAATCCTTGCGAGTGAGGGGGTCGAGTATATCTTCGGTAACCCCGGCACGACGGAACTCCCTCTTATGGATAGTCTGCTGCGCCGGCCCGATATCAGCTACATCCTCGCCCTGCAGGAGGCGAGCGCTGTGGCAATGGCCGATGGCTATGCCCAGGCAGCGGGCCGACCGGGTTTTCTCAACCTGCATACAGCAGGCGGGCTGGGTCATGGCATGGGTAATCTGCTCAACGCCCATGTCTCGCAAACACCCCTTGTCGTCACGGCAGGGCAGCAGGATCTGCGCCACGCCGTTACCGATCCGCTCCTGTTTGGTGATCTTCTGAAAATTGCCGAGCCTGCGGTGAAATGGGGCAAGGAAGTTGCCTCTGCCGAGCAACTTCCCACGCTGGTTCGGCGCGCCTTTCACGACGCCGATGCCGCACCTTCCGGCCCGGTCTTTCTGTCCTTGCCCATGGACGTGATGGAGGAGATGAGCACCGTCAGTGCCGGGGCCCCTTCACGCATCGACCGCAATGCCATCGCCGGCGCCCTGCCAGAACTGGCAAATGCCCTTGCCGCCATCGCGCCCGGGCGCCTTGCCCTGATTGCAGGCGACGAAATCCATGCCAGCCGCGCCGCTGCCGAAACGGCAACTTTGGCCGAGACACTGGGGGCGCCCGTCTATGGCTCTTCCTGGCCCTCGCGCGTTCCCTTCCCGACCGCCCATCCGCTATGGCGTGGCAACCTGCCCACCACGGCGCGCGGTATTGCGGAAGTGCTCTCCCAGTATGACGCCATTTTCGCCATTGGCGGCAAATCGCTCATTACCATTCTCTATACCGAGGGCTCGGCTATTCCTGAGGGATGTACCGTCTATCAGCTTTCTGCCGATGTGAACGATCTGGGACGCACCTATCCCACGGCGCTCTCGACCTGCGGCCATCTGAAGGCATCGCTCAACGCGCTACAGTCACTGGTGGAAAACGCCTCGCTTGCCCATGCCCCCGCCTATGACGCCCTGCGCCGAGAAGCGGCCACGCAGCGCGCCTCGGAGCGCGCCACCCTTCATGGCCGCGCTGATGCGGCCATGAATGAGGCGGTCATCCCACCCATCCTAGCTGCGCGTGAAGCCGTACGGGCCATCGGCCCCGACACACCGATCGTGGATGAGGCCATTGCAACATCGGGTTTTGTCCGCAGCTTTCTCGAAAGCAGCGATCCGTCCCAGTACTCCTTTCTGCGCGGCGGGGCTTTGGGGTGGGGTATGCCCGCTGCCATCGGCTGCTCACTCGGCCTGAAGCGCGAGCCTGTCGTGTGCCTCGTCGGTGATGGCGCGGCGCTTTATTCGCCTCAGGCGCTCTGGACGGCTGCTCACGAAAACCTCCCCATCACCTTCGTTGTCATGAATAACTGCGAATACAACGTGCTGAAAAACTTCATGCGTGGTCAGCAGAACTACACGGCTGCACAGACCGGGCGCTTCATCGCGATGGATATCGTCAACCCCACCATTGATTATCAGGCACTCGCCACCTCCATGGGCCTGCCTGCCCAGCGCCTGACACGCGCTGGCGATATCGCCCCTGCCATTCAGGCCGGGATTGCGAGCGGCAAGGCCAATCTGATCGAAATCATGATCAGCCGCTGAATGTTGCGGCGAGGGTTCTGCCCTCGCCCCCACACGGGGCCTCGCTGCGTTAGACCCGCTTTTACAACGCCAGATGGAAGAACTGGTTATGCGCGGTGGCCTTATACGGGCCGAAGGGCGGACCACTCTCGAACCCGTAGCGGCGATAGAGCCTTATCGCAGCCTCGAACGATGGTGACGTCCCGGTTTCGAGGCTCAACCGCATCAGACCACGCACTCTCGCAGCCTCGATAAGCGTGCCGAGTATGGCCGCTCCAGCGCCACGCCCGAGAAAATCGGGGTGGGTCCGCATGGATTTGACCTCGCCCACACCCTCACCGAACTGCTTCAGCGCCCCAATGGCGGCGACACGCCCCTCGATACGCGCAGTCCATACCGTAACCTCGGGCGTGGTCAGTCCTGAGAGATCGAGGGCAAAACGGAATGCCTCTGGCGTGCTTTCCGCCATGCCCGACAAATGCAAGGCCAGCAGCGCCCGACTTTCCGCGCTGGAGAGATCGTCGATCCCTATCTCCATGGGCCAATATCCCTTTCCTGTTGCCTGAGCCGCTTCAGAGCAGGAGAATGATCGCAAAGTCGTACCTGGCCCATACGCTCTCCTGCGTTTGCCTGATGATGGGCACACCCTTCCAAGGATCGTCGCCTTTGTCAGCCATTTTTCCGCATAGCGTTCTCGACCGGGCCGAAGCGTTTCTGGCTTCCCAGCCAATTCGGGGTGGAGGCACCTTGCTCGATGCATCCGGCGCCGTCCTCTATAGCGACGTCATGACGCTTGTACCGGGTCCGGTCTATTTCCTTGGGCTGAATCCCGGGGGGAGCCCTGACAACAACCGTGACGGGACCATACGACACTCACTGGCTGCCAGCCGATCAGGGATAAATGCGTTTCTGGACCAGTCATGGGGTGATCCGCCAAGAAACTCGCCCTCAGGAGAGGCGCCATTACAGCGCCGTATACGCAAACTGTTGGCGATGATGGGGCTGGAGACGCGCCAAGTTGCGGCGAGCAATCTGGTATTCACCCGCTCACGCAATCTGCGTTTGCATATGAATTTTGAGAACGCCATCGCGCAATGCCGCCCTGTTCATGAATTCTTTATCGACTCAATCCAGCCGGAATTAATTCTCACGCACGGCAACCGCGATACATTCAGACAGGGAATAGGCGCGCATTTTACCGAAAATCACGAGGCGCATCATGCTGGCTGGAAAATTCACTTAGGCACATGCGCGATTGCCGGCCGGACCATTCCCGTAATGAACATGCCTCACCTTTCATTCTGGGCCATCAATGCGGAAACACCCAAAGCCGAGCGACGACGTGCCATTCTTCGCACCCTTTTCAAGGAATACGGTTTTTCACCGCAATAACCAGCCATCAATGACGCGCTCCACAATCAGAGCCATTCGTCAGATCACGGCACTTCAAACTTGGTCAAAAGCCAGCCATAGCCCGCCAACAGATCCTCGTGATGCCGGCGTGTCAGTGCGGCCAGACAGGCGACATGCTCGAGGGGGCCCGCTGTTCCACCGTCATAAAGCCCATATTCGGCATGGCAAAGCTGGTCCCGGTAAACCAGCCACGCGCGCTCAGCCTGCCTCAGCGCGTCACGATCATTTAATCGCGGCTGATCACTACGCTGAAACAGGGCAATAATTCGTTGATAATCCCTGTTGAGCGCAGCGTCCTCCTGTCGTCGGACCTTTTCAAAACAGTCATAGGTTCCAGCCTGTCCCATTTGCCCATCCTGGCTCCTACAGGCTGCCATGAGCGGCTTGTCCTCATTCATCCTCTGGGCATGGGCGCAAGGCGAAATGCCGCAAAGCACAGCGACGGTGAACTGAAGCGCTATCTTCTTCACCGTTCATGCTTTCTTGAGAAAACATTGAACTGAAACGCCTGAATCGTGCCGTTCGGCGTTTCATGTAAGTGATCGACCGTTCGGAGCAGGGTAAAATCATTCCCCAGCAAAGCACACAACGATGCGCTGTCATGACGCATGACAGGCAGGCCGGAACAGCGAAGGGGCCCATCCGGGGAAAAACCGCCTATGACAGCAATGCCACCGGGCACGAGAGCTGATCGCAAGGCGGTAACGTAGCGTGCCTGATCGGCGGCTTCTGTCAGGAAATGAAACGCCGCGCGGTCGTGCCAGACCATGTAGTGCCTGTCTGGCGACCATGCCGTGACATCGGCGACAATCACATGATGCCGTGTGCCGAAAGGCGCGAGGCGTCTGGCAACACCAGACAGGGCGACAGCAGAAAGATCGAGGCTCGTGACCTCGGCAAATCCAGCTTCAAGAAGCCTGTCGGGCAAGAATGAGGCCCCGCCCCCGATATCGATTACCGGCCCCTTCCCGGGGGCCGCTTTCATAATCAGGTCAAGCGACAGGGTTGGACAGGGCTCGTACCAGCTACAGCCTGTCGAGGGTTTGTCCGTATAGACCCTGTCCCAGTGTTTCTGACGACACTCCATGTTCTCTTGCCCTTTATACTGCCCCCGGTTCTCTATCCTGCCGAGCGGCTCTATAAAATACCGGCCTCCAGCCCGGGTGGGCATATACAGACCGTACAAAAACCGTCCCATCCAACGCGATGACGACCCCAACTCGTGCCAGAACAACCGCCAAGGAATGCGTGATGCGTTCTGAACAACCTTGCCTGCGTACGGGCCTTTGCAGGTCTCTCCCGTGCGTGTCGGTCCGAGGTAGTACAGTCCACTGCCTGCCTGATCTGAATTCTCAACCAGTCACACATCAACCCGAGACCAACACTATATGTCGAATTGAATTCTGTTCGATGAATTCTTGATGACTTCCCCGTTTTGAGTAGTCGCTCCTTCTGCAATGCTCTTTGATGCGCCGCGTCATTCCCTGCCTTTTCAGGATCTGTCGATGCGCTTTCGCCACCTGCTTCATTCATTTCCCACAATCAGCCACACGATGCTTGTCTCAGGGCTTGTCTCGGCGCTTACCACCGTGGGATTTGCCTCTGCCCCGGCATCATGGGCCCAAGATCTTGCCCCATTGAAAACGCACGCAGTCTCGCACACCGTGGACGACGCCGTGCATGTCAACCAGATCCAGGTGATCGGCACCCATAATTCATATCGGCGCGACATCTCGCCGGTGACACTGCAATGGCTGACCAGCCTCTCCCCGCAGGCCGCGGTTGCACTTGATTATCATCACGACACCCTGACAGCACAGCTCGATCACGGTGTCCGCCAACTTGAGATCGACATCTATGCCGATACGCAAGGCGGTCGTTATGCCCATCCCAAAGGTGGCGAATGGGAGCGAAAGGCGGGGCTGACACCCGATGCCGATCCGACCCCGGCACAGGCCATGCAAGGCACGGATTTCAAGGTGATGCATATTGTCGACATCGACCAGAGATCGAGCTGCCAGCCTTTCCGAGCCTGTCTTGAACAGATCAAGGCATGGTCGGACGCCCACCCCAATCATGTCCCGGTCTTCATCGATCTGGAAACCAAGCAGGATATCCCCTTCGGCGGAGGCAAACTGCCCTTCACGCCTCCTGAAGTTTTCACACCGGCCACGTATGACCGGCTCGACGCCGAACTGGTGGCAGTTTTCGGTCGCGACCGCATCATCACCCCCGATGACGTGCGTGGCGATGCCCCGACACTCGATGAAGGGGTCAGAAAGCATGGCTGGCCTGCGCTGTCACAGGCACGGGGCAAGATCGTGTTCCTGTTCGATCGCCCGCATGACACGGCGCGCTACGTCAAGGATCACCCGGCCCTGCGCAATCGTATCGTGTTCACCAATGCGCATCCCGGCGATCCGGATTGCGGCTTTACCGAAGTGAATGAGGGATTCATCGGGGCCAAGGGCAATGGCAGCGATGCGGTGGACAACAAGGCAGCGGCAACGACCATCCCTGCCCTCGTGAAACAGGGCTATCTCGTGCGTACCCGGGCCGATGCCAACACGATCGAGGCGCGTCAGAATGCGCTTGAGCGTCGTGACGTGGCTTTTTCATCCGGCGCACAGCTGATCAGTACCGATTATCCCACCTTCGAGCCAGCGCCCTGGCACAACTACTCGGTCGGGTTCGGGCAGGGTCTGGTGGCCCGATGCAATCCGGTCAATGCGCCAGCCTCCTGCCGCTCTTCGGCTCTTGAGCCGTAAGGCACCCGACGCCGGCGTCACGCTGGTCTGTTAATCTTTGATGACGGCGGGAATGTCATGCCGATATTTCCGCGTCTTGCTCCATTTCTTCATGTCCAGGCCAAATGATCCGAGACATGTTCATGAAACGCTTCTCTCTTTTTCTCGCCGCTTCCGCGCTCACGGTACTCTCATCGTCCGGTCATGCGCAGAATGCGCCAGGCGCCGTGCCGGCATCGCCCGACGAGGCAGTTCACCTCAACGAAATTCAAGTGATTGGCACCCATAATTCCTACCGTGCCGCCATGTCGCCCGTCACCATGCAGTGGCTTTCAAAAGTCGCACCTGACGCCGCAATCACGCTCGACTATCAGCACGCGCCGCTTGCCGTGCAGCTCGATCACGGTATCAGGCAAATCGAGCTCGACCTCTATGCGGACATGAAGGGTGGTCGTTATGCCCATCCCAAGGGGCCCGACTGGCTGCGCAAGGCAGGCCTCACCCCGGAGGCCGATCCTGTCGATCCCGCCATCATGCAAGGCAATGACTTCAAGGTCATGCATATCGTCGATATCGACCAGCGTTCGACCTGCCAGCCGCTCAAGGCCTGCCTTGGCATCATCCGCACCTGGTCAGACGCCCATCCGGGGCATTTGCCGATTTTCATCGATCTGGAGACGAAGCAATCCGCGCCACCGGGAAAAGTCCCTTTCACGCAGCCTGAGATTTTCACCCCATCCACCTATGACCGGCTGGACGCCGAACTACTCGAAGTCTTCGGACGCGACCGTATTCTGGCGCCGGATGATGTGCGTGGCGACGCCCCGGATCTGAACACGGCCATACGCACCAAGGGCTGGCCCAGCCTCGCCAAAGCCCGGGGCAAGATTGTCTTCGTGTTCGAGCGCCCTCATGACACCGAGCGCTATCTGGTAGGGCACCCAGCGCTCAAGGGACGGCTGATCTTTCCCAATGGCAGGCCCGGCGAGCCAACATGTGCCTTTACTGAGATCAACGAAGGCTTTGTCGGCAAGAAGATCGGTGAATTCGAGGCGGTAGATAATGCCAAAGCGGCAAAGATCGTCCCCGATCTGGTCCGACAGGGCTATCTCATCAGGACACGTGCCGATGGCGACACGCTGGAAGCGCGTCACAACGATCTCGCCCGTCGTCAGACCGCGTTTGAGGATGGTGCACAGCTGATCAGCACGGATTATCCGCTTTATGCCCCTGCCCGCTGGAACGGTTACAGCGTGTCATTCCCGGGTGGGGCCATGATGCGTTGCAACCCGGTCAATGCCCCCGCTGCCTGCCGCGATTCGGCGCTGGAACCCACTACACCCAAACTCTGAGCGTTGTCCCGGAACACAGGAAAACAGGGGCAAGTGGAAGAAAATGCAAAATTCTTTCTTCCCCCCTGTTGCCAAACACAATGAGGACTGGTAGTTCCCCCTTCACCGAAGACGAGGTCGCCACAAGTCTCCTCCGACGCGGTCGCCGGAGCGGTAACGCTCCATGCGGGTGTAGCTCAGTTGGTTAGAGCGCCGGCCTGTCACGCCGGAGGTCGCGGGTTCGAGCCCCGTCACTCGCGCCACTTTCCCATAAAAATATGAGAAAATGGTGCCTTACGCTGCCATCGCGTGCGTATCACCTCTTGATCGACCGATCATGCCGGGCCGAGGCGCCTTGCCTCTGCCCCAGGTACCACGCGACCTTGTCTCATGTCGCGAGATAGGCATCCAGCACCGCGCTGGACGGACCATCGAGGCGGATACGCCCTTCCTCAAGCCAGATCAGACGTGTGCACCATTTACGCATGACCTCGGGCTGATGCGATGACATGATGAGCACATCCGCATCCTGCACGAGCGCTTCCAGCCGGAGCTTTGCCTTTTCCATGAAGGTGATGTCACCCGCCATGAACCATTCATCCATTAGCAGAACATCGGGCGTGATAGCTGTCGCGAGACCAAAAGCCAGACGTACCAGCATGCCGCTGCTGTAGGTCTTGACCGGCAGCGCGATGAAGTCGCCCAGCTCGGCAAATTCGGCAACATTCTCCAGCACGGATTTCGTCCCGGCGCGGCTCATGCCATGAGAGAGGCAGCGCAGGCGCACGTTCTCCATGCCTGTCAGCTCCATGTTCATACCAAGCTGGGTATCGAGAAGCGTGCCAATCGTACCACGGATGCGCACCCGTCCTGCGACAGGCTCATAGATACCAGCCAGCGCCCGCAGCAGGGTCGTCTTGCCGGCACCATTGCCGCCGATCAGACCAAGCCGCTCACCGCTTTGCAGGGTGAAGCTGATATCCCGAAGCACATCTACCGTTACGCGGTGGCGACTATCCTCGATCAGGGCGCTTCCAGCACGGTTGGTTGTCCGGCTGGACACGGCCCGCGCCATCGAGCGTTTAAGGGTGCGATTATCAGCATGATAGACGGGAAAGCTGAGTGACAGGCGATCCACAAGAACTCTGGTCATGATCAAACCCAGTACGCGATGCGTGCGCGGAAACGTGTAAAGACAAAGACTGCAAACCCGACCAGCACGGCGCTATGCGCCAGAGCAACCTCCCACAGGGCAAGTGGGGTTGGCTCACCCAGAAGCGGCGTGCGCATGATGGCAATCAGCGAATAAAACGGATCGAGCAATATCCAGTGCTGCAACGTTCCCACCAACTCCGGACGCCAGATGATGGGGGTAATGAAAAAGAACACCTGAAGCAGCGATTGCACGATAGGCGGGATATCGCGAAACCTCGCACCCAGCAGCCCCAGACAGAGCATGAGAGCAAAGCTGTCTACCAGCCAGAGCGCCAGAGCGGGCAAGACCAGCCATATATGCAGGGGCGCGACACGAAAGATGAGAAATACGACCAAAACAACGACAGCATTGTGAAGGAGAACCAGAATGTTGCGCGTGATGGCCTGCAAGGCAAAGACTGTAAAAGGCATGCGGGCTGCCTGGATCATGCGACTTTCCTGGGAAAATACGGTCGT
Organism: Asaia sp. As-1742; assembly: GCF_011753235.1. Taxonomy (NCBI): domain Bacteria; kingdom Pseudomonadati; phylum Pseudomonadota; class Alphaproteobacteria; order Acetobacterales; family Acetobacteraceae; genus Asaia; species Asaia sp. As-1742. The sequence continues at coordinate 17,356 of NZ_VWWA01000004.1, forward strand.
ACTTTCTCCGATCAACGTCGAGATATAACCCCACAAGACCAGTGAGAGAGCAAGAAACGGCAGGTAGTCCCTGATCACCATGTTGAAAAGTTCGGCATAGAGAAAGCCGAGTGCCGCTACCATCACCGCTGTCGTGATGGTCAGCCAGAAGGGCCCCAGCATTGAGCCCCGATATCGCATCTTGATATCGAGCCAGCCGAGCGTCATCGCGAGAGGCAGAAGACGCAAACCGGCGCGCATATCTGCCAGGGCTGCCCTGAAACGCCCTGCGGCACTCAGGGGAAACAGATCGAGAATAGGCTCTTTCCGACCTGACTCTGCCTTGATTGTCTTCATGCTTCTTGCTCTTCGCTGGATCAGGAGAAAATCTCTACCTGCTCCGCGCCCTTCCTCCAAGAGCAGGAAAGAGGCGTCGCATGTCGCTCAGAACAAAAACTGGTGCCCGGCTTATCGCTTGCCGTCAGGAGATGGATTCATCACCGAAGATCCGTCTATGATCGATATTCATTGCTCAGGACAAGCAAACAGGAATGAATGCCGGCGATTACTTCATGATCGGTTTTGTCTTTGCGACATACGCGATTGGCCCCCTACTGGCCGCCTTTCTGGTGCGGCGGATCTATCGCTCAGGCCTGTTCAAAGAGCAGGACGATTAAACCCGGCATCGACCCGCATTCCTGCGCCTCTCTCATAAAGCTGCAAAAGAATCACTTGCCGGTGCAGTCCCCCCCCCCCTCCTACGCTTCAACCATTAACAGGAGACTGCACCGCGGCCTCAGACATGGCCTGAATGCACGTCAGAAACGCTGCGTCATGCCCTGACTGGCCAGAATAAAATGCACACCCAGCTGGTTACCCTGATCCAGATCATTGCGGATACGCGTTTGCGCCGTCGGTCCGGCTTCAAGCAAGGGCTTGATGTGCGAAACCAGAACAGGAAAACCCGTCATGGGCACGCCTGCGAGGGCCTGAAGTGTCGCGAGTTCTGACAGCAGCCATCGAGGCGTCAGATGGCCGAAAAGCTGCTTGTCTGTCCGTCGGTTGTCATACGAACATTCGATGATGATCCCGCGTAAATGGCCAGCCCTTATCAGTGGGGCCACCTCGTGCCAGAGCGCCGCCAGATGGCCACCCGGTTCGATGGCATCCGGGCCGGTATCCCCGAGATAAAGCAGGGCATCCTGACCTGAATGGAGAAGAAATGCGGTGGATTCTACCCCGCCATGACTGAGCGGATAAGCCGTAACACTCAATGGTGTTCCTGAGAGCGGCACCGTCTGACCCGGCGTGAGGTCATGATAGTGAAGCAGCCCGAACGCCGGTTTCACGCCCCTGTCACCCAGATTGGGCCAGACACGGTGATTGAACAGGTCATCCTGAAGTACCGACAGAACCGACGGAAGGGCATAGACAGGCTTGCCCGGATCCTCAGGCGAGATGGCCACCAGACCTGCCACATGATCGAGATGGGCATGGCTCAGCAGATAGCCCTTGATCATACGATGGAGGATCATCCCGCTGCGCGAGGCTGATGCGTCCGGGCCCAGATCAATGCCATCGAAGGCATGAGCCGCATCGGCTTTTTCGATGCCGTTGAGGACTGTGCCTGCGTCCAGAAGCACGCCGGACGACGTTCCCGCTTCGCGGACCAGGTAAGCGCTCAGATTGCCATCCTCGAGGCCGCCAGCCGCCCCCAGTACAGTCACGTCAAACTCATGCGCCTGAACGGTGGCAACCGGTACCGTCAGGGCTAGCAGCAGCAATAGCCTGATCAAGCCTGAAGGTAGCGCAGGCAACAGACATGCGGGCAATCGGTAAGAAATCATCGGGCCTCCGGCATCATGAAGACTGAACCCCATGCCAGCTTCTCCCCGAATGATGAAAGATATTTGTCAGCAATACCTGTTGCCTGCACCCGCCCGGCGGGATTCGCACGCTGTGCAGACCAGCGTGGAAACGACCGGGTCCTGACCCGCAGTGAGTCAGTGACACCGTCTGATCGGCAGTCATAAGACGCGTCATGACTGGCAAGCATTCGCAACACATGTAACACTTGGAGGAACAGCCCCGGTTAAGAGCATCCAGATGTCCCGCAAAAACTCATTCTTGCGCTGCCTGCCCCTGATGATGGGCCTTCTTGTACTGGCAGGGTGCGATGACCAGCCACCGCTTCAGCCCGGTCATTGCGAGATCCGGACATTGGGCCGCCTGAGGCTGCGTAGTCTGGCGTCGATCCCGGTGGTTGAGGCCAGGATCGATGGCAAGCCCGTATTGTTCATGGTCGATACCGGCGCTTTCAACTCTGTCATTTTCAAGAAAAATGCCAGCATGCTCAGCCTGAACTACACAGGCGCGACAGCTCAGGTAAGAGGTGTGCATGGCATCGAAAGCAGCGCCGTTGTTCGCATCGACAGGCTTGATCTGGGCTCCGGAGCCACGACCGACCATGCGTTTGTCCTCACAGAGTCGATGGCGCCCAGAACGCCCAAAGGGTTGCCCCCCATTGTCGGCCTGCTCGGCGCAGAGCTGCTGATGGCGTCCGATCTGGTGATCGATATGCCGCATCATGCGATGTATATGCTCGACATGCGCCGGTGCCCCTATATCACCCCCTACTGGCAGGGAACGGTTCACAAGATACCGATTGAACGGGACTGGGACGATAACAAGGTTCGCCTGACATTCACCATCGATGGCAGCAAGCCGATCCCGGCAATTTTCGATACAGGCTCCTCCCACGTTCTGCTGCCCTATTCACTGGCCCATGAGAAACTTGGCATCACCCGTCGCGACCTCAAGAAAGACCCGTCAAGCACGGATAGCATGGCCGTTGGAGAGGACACGGTTACAAGCTATCACCAGCAATTCGACCATCTGGATATGGGAGATTTCCGTATCAGCAATGCGTGGGTGACCATTGATGATGCGGATAATATCGACCATGCCCTGTTCGGTGCGCGATTCCTGCATCAGACCCGCATCTGGCTGACCACGAAGGATGTGATGTATGTGCAGCACGTCTCGGAAATGAAAGATGCGCCGCCCATTCCCATCACCCCGGTCGCTGGCGTTACACCGGTGACGAAATAACCCGGCCGCCCCTTATTCGTTGTTTTTTCACTTGCATATACAGCCCGCCTCGCCGACATGCGGAGCATGCCATACGCTGTGAAGGAAATGTTTGCGACACTTCAGGGAGAAGGGGCCCATACCGGGCGCGCCTCCGTGTTCTGCCGCTTTACCGGATGCAATCTCTGGTCGGGTCGCGAGGAAGATCGTCACAAGGCGGCCTGTCAGTTCTGTGATACCGATTTCATCGGAACGGATGGCGAAGGCGGCGGGCGTTTCGCAACAGCCGACGCTCTGGCTGAGGCGCTTGTGCGATGCTGGCACAGCGAGGCTGGCGATCAGGCGGGTCGCTATGTCGTGTTCACAGGCGGCGAACCGCTCCTGCAGATCGATCCCACCCTGATCGCTGCTGTCAAGGCAGCGGACTTTGAGATCGCTATCGAGAGCAATGGCACGATCAACGCCCCGGAGGGGATCGACTGGATCTGCGTGAGTCCCAAGCCGTCCAGCGTTGTCACGCAGCAGACCGGTCAGGAACTCAAACTGGTTTTTCCGCAGGAAAGTCTGCCCCCCGAACTGTTTGAGGGCTGGGATTTCGAGCATTTCTGGCTGCAGCCCATGGACGGGCCGGATCGCATCGCCAATACCGCCAAGGCCGTCGCCTACTGCCTGAAGCACCCACGCTGGCGCCTGTCCCTGCAAACCCACAAGCTGATCGGGATTCCCTGATGCTCTCTGATGATACGGCCATCGTCCTTTTTTCAGGTGGGCAGGATTCGGCGACCTGTCTCGCCTGGGCGCTCGACCGCTTTCCCCATGTCGAGACTCTCGGTTTCGCCTATGGCCAGCGTCATGCGATCGAGCTGGAATGCCGCGATACCTTGCGCGATGCCATGATGCGCCAGAACCCGCAATGGCGTGAGCGTCTCGGACCGGACCATACGCTCGATCTATCGGTGCTGGGGCAGATTTCGGAAACAGCCCTGACGCGCGAAGCGGCGATCGAGATGAACGAGAATGGCCTGCCCTCGACCTTCGTGCCGGGGCGCAATCTGCTCTTCCTGAGTTTTGCCGCAACACTTGGCGTCCGGCGCAACGCCCGCCATATCGTGACAGGCGTGTGCGAAACCGACTACTCCGGTTATCCTGATTGCCGTGACGATACCATCAAGGCCCTTCAGGTCGCGCTCAATCTGGGTATGGAAACACGCTTTGTGCTGCATACGCCCCTGATGTGGCTCGACAAGGCGGAAACCTGGCGTCTGGCCGAGCGTATCGGGGGTGACGGCCTGGTGGCGCTCATTAATCGTGAGAGCCATAGCTGCTATATGGGCGACCGCGCCCATCTGCATGACTGGGGCTATGGCTGTGGCACCTGCCCTGCCTGTGAGCTCCGTGCCAAGGGATGGGCCAGTTATGTCAGCGCTTGAGTTGAGTTTCACACGGCGTTTCAGCATGGGCCACCGGCTGATCGCTGGCAGTTCGGAGCGCTGTGCGATCCCCCATGGTCACAATGAATTCGTGACCGTCACTTTGCAGGCTCGGTCACCTGCGCGATTGGACGGCGCACGGAATATGGTTGTCCCGTTCGCCGATGCCAAACGGCGTTGGCATGATTTTGTGGATACGCGACTGGATCACGCTTTTCAGATTTCCTCATCTGATCCGCTTTTAGGCTGGTTTCTGGCCAACGAACCCGCGCGTGCGGACCGGCTCGTGGTGACACCGGGAGACCCAACGACGGAGATGATGGCCGCTCTGCTATACGCAAAGCTGCAAGCCTTCCTTCGGGCTGATGGTGATGTTCTGTGCTGCACCAGTTTGTCACTCGAAGAAACACCGACAAACACTGTTTGCCTCACGGGTGGGCCTGAGGCCTATCTACCGGTAACGGAAGAACCACCTGAGGCCCGGTGGTGGAACCGGGCGGATAGATCCATATCTGACTTATGTCCCATCTTATAGCTGGCTGGGTGACAACAGAGGTATGCAGCCTGCAGCGCGCGATCTGTACGGACTGACAACCTCAGGAATGCCGAACGAGACATTCCTTGCTTACTTCGCCCGCGCCTCACTCACAGACCGCGTTTCGCGATGCGTCTGGGACCATTCACTACCGAGTAGCTGCACGTGAACGCGAAAAGCGCCGTGATCATTGGACTTGATATCACACGGCTTGGTCGTGCCCAGTTTGACCGCCTCGCTGATGGGAGGCAATTCAGTCTGAGGCAGGATGACATTCTTGCTCATGACCATCTCCTTTATTGGCACGACAACAGGGGAACGTGTCATCAATCCGGCATCACCGTGAAAGAATGGGGCGCGCGATCGCTGATTTATTCCTGTATGTGCTCAACGCACGATTTACAGGGCAGTTTTACTGCGCACATGAATCCCGAAATTTAATTTCTGGTCCTCAATGTGATGTTTCAAGAAACAATCCGCCCGAAACCCTTCCTGGTCCAGAAAAACAGGTCTGAACAGAGCCATGAGACTGCGCGTTATTGATCTTGAAACATCCGGGGCTCACCCCATCGCCTCCGAAGTCATCGAATTTGGTTCGGTCGATCTCGTTCTGCACGGTGATGTGTGGCTGATCGAGCCGGTCCATACGCAGCTTTTCAAACCGAAAGCGCCGTTGACACCCGAGACACAGGCCGTTCACCATTTGATGGACGAGGATTTTTCCGATGAACTGCCCACGGCCACGCCAGAAACCCTGAGTGCTCTGGTGCGGCGCGATCCAGTGCCTGACATGCTTTGCGCGCATCATATCGCTTTCGAGCGGCATTTTCTGACCGATACGATGACGCAAGGTCTGCCTTGGCTCTGTACGCTGCGTATCGGTCAGAAACTCTGGCCCGACGCCCCGCGCCATACGAACCAGATTCTGCGCTACTGGCTCAAGCTTGATCTGGATCGTGCAAGTGCCTCACCCGCTCACAGGGCGGGACCCGATGCCTACGTCACCGCCCATATCCTGCAACGTCAGCTCGCCTTGGCCGACCCCGAGGCGCTGCTGCGGCTTACACAGGCGCGTCACATCCGCCGTGGTGTGGCCTTGCGTGCAGGGCGTGACATGCAGCGTCAGGAGCAGCTTTTTACCTGACGCCCCATCGTGATCCAGTGCATCAGGCAGCCGCGCCATATCGTGCTGTTGCCTTGATGGTCAGGCCCAGAACACCCGGCGCGCCAGCCCGGCGCATCCCCAGAGGCAACCGCGCATTACCTCCGGTCCAACGCATCGGGGCCGCTTCGAGCCCGTTCCACCCTTCAAGGGCAGCATCGCTGAGATGGGTGTCGATCCGGGTCATACCGCAGCTATCCCAAAGATGAACATCGCCAACCAGCACGCCGAGATGACGCCTGTCATCCACAAACGGCCCCTCGGCCATGTCAGGACGGGCTGCGCGTGAACGTATCCGAACCTCTTCCAGCTCGGACGGGATCTGGAAGATCACCATGTCCTCGATTCGTCTGACCGGTCTGATGATCTCGCCATCGTCACTGACAAGATGCAGATCGGCATCTTCATGACGTGGCGCGCTTCCTTCTGCCGGCGCTCTGGATGACGCGCCGTCTGCACGATCGGCCAGCGAACGGTGCAGGGGCTCAACGAAGCTGCGCTCGACACGCAGAGGGGCCGCCCGCTCGCCCCCTGCGATAGCGGGGATGCTCGGCAATACGTCGCTCAGGACTTCTCTCCGCGCAGAGGGCATCTGTGCCGAAACGGCAGATTCCTGCGGCTCATAAGGCGTGAGACCCATCGTCTCGCCATGATCAAGGAGCGTTTCTGTCAGCATATTGTTCGACCAGACGACCGCGTGGGTCTCGGTACGAAAATGATAGATCCTGAAGCGGGTCCGCGTACGGTCATAGGCAATGCTGTGACCATTGACCAGCATGCGCGCTGGTACCAGAGCCCCATCGATATAAACGCAATGCTCAGGGGTGATGAAGAGGTCACGATCAGGAACGCCATTGCCCAAAGCCCCGGCCCGAATGCGGACAGGGTATCCCGCCACATCATCAGAACGTGCGGGGTCAACCACGATTTCAGCTGAACCGACCCATTCGATCCGATGAATACCGGACCCGCCCGCACCATTCACCGAGACCAGATCACCAACGCGCAAGGTCTCTACTGCCCGCTCGCCCTCAGGCGTGCGGATCATGGTGCCAGCCAGGAAGCACTTGTCATAGACAAGTTCGGTGCTGCCATCGCTATCGGCTTCCAGATGAAAATCGCCCGCCTTGTAGGAGCCTGCAAGTGCAGTGGACCAGCTCGACCCATCCGCATGGGTCACAGTCAGAATGCCGTTACTGAGGGTGATCTTGCCGCCCGGCTTGTAAGACAGGCCTTCGATGTCGATACGTCCCCGCCAGCCAACCGACAGATTTGTCAGGACCGCACCCGGTGAGACTGTCAGCAATCCCACTGCCCCCGTGCTGGAGGTCGCACCAGCCACCACCAGACCGGCAATGGTTGCCCCGGAAGCGACAATCATGGAACCGCCGGCAGAGATAACCGCCTTCAGCACCGTGGCACCCGAAGATACGCTTTGTGCACCTCCCGAGAGAATGGTGGCACCGCTGACAACCCCACCGGAAAGGACGGTTTCTGACGCGCCAGAAGCGATCGTCGCACCGCTGACAACACCGCCGGATGAGACGATAGCCACACCATTTGCTGCAACCGACTGATTGACCACGAGGCCCCCTGACAGCGTCAGCCCCGTGCCACCGCTCCCAATGGTCAGCCCGTTGATTGTACCCCCGCTACCTGCAACGACCGTCCCACCGGCTGAAACCACGGAACTGGACGCCAGACCGCCCTGCACCAGCTGCACACCCGCGCTGAAGATACCATTCATCGCCAGAGCGCCCGACGAGACAACCTGCGTCCCGCCAAAAGTACCGCCGATATCCGTCCCGCCGCTGGCCAGTTGCTCGGTCGAACCGACATCGAACGTGCCGCCGGATATGACCCCGGACCCGGCAAAGGTCTGGCCCTTGATGGTGAACCCACCTCCGACGATCGCCTGACCGCCATTCAGCAAATGAGGCGCAATGGCGCTGGCTTGCGCGCCGTTGTAGCCAGAGAGATTACCTACAGCGAGACCTGCACGGGAGGTGATGGTAGCACTGATGACCACACCCTGATTGAGCGCCGCGAAAGAGCCGCTCTCATAGGCTGTACCACCGTAAGTCGTACCATTGGCGGCTGCGGCAACGACTCCTCCCGAATGGACGGTAGCGCCCGTTATCGTCCCGCCAGATGCGAGGTCGACCGCCGGATTGTTTGTGCCCCCATTACAACCGTAGACGAGATCACCAGAGGTTACCTGTCCACCAGTGACATAATTGGTAGCCCCATTGGCAACGGTGGCACCACTCGTAGTGCGGCGAATGGACAAGAGCGCTCCTTAACGATTTTTAACTGCGATTAATCTGAATATCTCAGGATATGGGCATATATCCCGATATTTAACGGTAACGGCGCCGTGATATATGATTGTATCGCAACGTGACAAGCGTTTTCGTGCGCGCAAGACTGAACTGTATTGTTCATTAAGTGAATTAATTGGCAAATATAATAATAGGTTAAATATACTTCATCCAAGTATGCTGGCGCATATTAAATACACAAATAGTATTTATGACAATACTTGTTATGTCATTATTATAGAAATTCGTTTTATACTTTACTTCCAGAATGGTGACCTCTCATCATGCCACCCGCCTGACCTGCGATCGCCCGCAGGATACGGCGCCTGATCAAGCCACTGACAGGCCGTATCAGAGCCCAGTAGAGCGCCATTCTCCGCCGCTCTGCATCTTCCGGACATGAAATGAGGGTCCGTGTCACAAGATATGTCGTGCCTCGGTCATGGGAGCGCGCCTCGAACTCCAGCAGGAGGCGGGTCTGGCCATACGCCGCCTGCCATGCCTCTGGCGTACACATCCCGCTTCGGGAGAGGCCGTAATCCGCACGCCAGAATTGCCCGCTGAGCCCGTAACGCAGGAACCTGTCCCCTTCCCGACCGAGAAAGACGAAGCTCTTCTTGCTGAAACGATGAGACTCCCGCCCCTTGACCATCCTGCCGGGCAGATCGCGCAGGGCGAGGCAAAGCCTGATCAGCCAGTCCTGATCGATCTCAAAGGCCTCGGCAGCATCCAGACAGGATTTTGCATCAGCTTTGATGACACGGGCATGCTCTTCCCGAAAATACGCATGTCCCAGGATGAAATTATCCGTATTCCCGCGCGACCGATGCGTTCGCAGCCCTGTCATCTACCCCACTCCTGTTTGTTTACGCCCGTTCTGACGGGAGCCTGTATGATCCAGCCGGGAAACAACCGGAACATAGATCCGGAGAGCAGGAGAAAACCATGCGCCGTCTCGAAAACAAAACCGCCGTTATCACCGGGGCGGCCCGCGGCATCGGGCTGGCCATCGCCCGGCATTTTCGTGACGAAGGCTGCACGGTGATCATGACCGATATCGACCGCGAAAACGGCGAGCAATCTGCCGAGGCGCTTTCATGTCGTTTCATACCGCTTGATGTACGGCGCGAGGCTGACTGGCTTGCACTCGAAACCCTTTGTCCTGAACCCGATATCGTTGTGAATAATGCGGGAATTACCGGCTTCGAGCAGGGCACGGTCGCGCATGACCCCGAACATGCCACCCTTGCCGACTGGCACGCCGTCCATGCCACCAATCTGGATGGTACCTTTCTGGGGTGTCGCTACGCCCTGCGCCAGATGGGCGGCAGGGGCACGGGCTCCATCATCAACATTTCATCGCGCTCCGGGCTCGTCGGGATACCCGCCGCAGCGGCCTATGCCTCATCCAAGGCCGCCATACGCAACCACAGCAAAACGGTCGCACTCTATGCCGCGCAGAGAGGCTGGGCGATACGCTGCAACTCCGTACACCCGGCTGCCATTCTGACCCCGATATGGGATGCCATGCTGGGAGATGGTCCTGACCGCGAAACGCGTATGGCAGCGCTGGTTGCCGATACGCCACTCAGGCGCTTTGGAACGGTCGATGAAGTAGCCTCACTCTGTGTCATGCTGGCTTCCGATGAATCAGGCTACATAACGGGGTCGGAATTCTCGATTGATGGCGGTCTGCTTGCTGGTTCTGCCGCCCAGCCAGGCTGAAAGCCTCAGAACGTCTAGACCAGATATCGGCCAGCTGCACAAAGCAGGTTCACAGATATTCCCCTTGCCTGGCGCCATGTTCTAGACAGGCCGGACCAGCCCATGATCAAGACTGGAGCGCCCGATGCGCTTTATCGAAACGTTCGACCTTCATTCCTTCACTGATTCGAGCATCAGCCTGCTCAGCGCCTTCGTGTTCGGCACCCTGATCGGTGCCGAGCGGCAATACCGACAGCGAACAGCCGGTGTGCGCACCAATGCGCTGGTGGCGCTTGGGGGCGCGGCTTTCGTCGATCTGGCGCAGCGTATTGCCGGCGATGTCGAATCCCTGCGGGTTATTGCCTATGTCGTGTCAGGCATCGGCTTTCTGGGGGCCGGCGCGATCATCAAGGAAGGGGCGAATGTACGCGGCATGAACACGGCCGCCACGCTCTGGTGTTCGGCAGCGGTAGGCGCGTGCGTGGGCAGCGATATGCTGGCAGAAGGGTTCCTGCTTACCTTCTTTATCATCGCAGGCAATACCCTTCTGAGACCGATCGTGAGAGCGATCGATCGTATTCCCCTGCAAGCCAAGACCATGGAGACGGGCTACGCCCTGCGCATCGTCACCTGCGCGCTCGACATCCAGACGATGACGGCCCTGATCAAGGAACGTCTGGAGGAGGCCGATTATACGATCGGCAAACTGGCGCTCAGCGACGAGAAAGACGACCAGACTGCCATCGCCATTTCCCTCATGGTGTCGTCAAACGGCCCCGCTGCGCTGGAACAGCTTGTCACGAGTCTGATGACTGACAGCCGTGTCACAGCCGCGTCGTGGTCGCTCAACACCGATAACTGAGCGACCACGAAAAGATAAAAACGCCAGAACAGGCAAATTCACACGCCTGTAGGCGGTCCAGTCCGTAACGTTCTCAGGGTGCCGGTGATGGCAGGGAAATCTTGACCACAAGCCAGGGGCGCTGCTCCTGGTTTACCCCATTATGGAAAGCAGGCTGACGCGACCATTGGCCGATCGTCGCATAGAGCGCGTTGCCCTGATAGGCCAGACCATCAGGGGCGATCAGTCTCGGGTCATGGGCAACAACAGAAATCGTGCCATCCGGCGCCCTTTGCAGGATACCGTGACGCTCGATATCGGTCAGGAAAAGGCGTCCATCGGGGGCGGTGGCCATGCCATCACCCATGCCTGCCTCGCCCTCATCCTTCACGCTGAACTCGATTTCGGTTTCGGTCGCCCGTGGGTCTGCCAGAACGGCTGTCGGGGCCGAATAGAGTTCACGGCTGGTCAGAGGCTGCCAGAAAAGCGTCTGCTGATCGGCACTCAGCCCGATCCCGTTGGCGCCTGCCTGCGCCATTGTCGGCTTGTCCGGGTTGTACCGCGAGGCCTTGCCATCGAGCACGGCCATGAAACCATGACGGGGCATGACCGGCTCTGTATCAGCCAGAAGGCGACGCTGATGGCCGGTGGCGATGTCGACCACGATCAGCGCAGGATGCACGGTCAGGGAAGAATCGGTAATGAACGCCGTCCCCCGATCGCCATGCGTCAGATCGATGCGAACATCGTTGGGATGGCTGTCAGAACGCAATGCCGGCGCCGTGAGCGCAATCTCTTCCACAATCCGGCCTGCCACCGGGTCGATATGAAACAGACGCGCAGCCCCCGGCACAGTGCCCTTCTCTGCGAGAATACCCTCATCCAGCACCCAGAGCTGCCCGCTGGCATCGACGGTCATGCCCAGCGGCGACACAAACCGTCCCTGGCTTTCAGCGTCTGGGAAAGGCGTGAGCTGGCCATGACTGTAAAGGGCAAGACGGGGGCCATCATGATCGTGCAGGCTGCGGGGAAAGCCCAGCACCATGCGATGATCGGACAGGATGGCGATGCCGGAGGGCTGGGCATCCTGAAACCGGCCGATGACCGTCACATTGCCGCTGGGCTTGTAGCCGGCGTCGATACTGTCGGCAGGCGCATCGCCCATGCCGGTCATATCCGGCATGGAGGCGTCGTCAGCCCCGTATGAGGGGGGCGCTACAAGTGTGGCTGCGAGAGACAGCGCAAGGGTACACAGGGTCAGACGTGTTTTCATATTCCCTCTTCCTGTCCGTCATCAAGGCGATCAGGGCTCTCGCGTCAAACCACAGCAGCGTGACGTTCAGCCCTTGAGCAAGGACATGATCTCGGCACGTAACGCCGCATCACGCTGCCAGGTGCCACGCACAACCGTCGTAACCGTACGACTGCCGACATTGCGTATGCCGCGCATGGCCATGCACATGTGCTCGGCCTCAACCAGCACCATGACAGCCTTGGGTTCGAGAACCTCGATGATGGACGCGGCAATCTGGTCCGTCAGGCGCTCCTGCAACTGGGGGCGACGGGCCAGAACATTGACCGTGCGCGCAATCTTGCTCAGCCCGGTCAGGCGCCCGCCCTCAGGCAGATAGGCCACATGAGCCTTGCCGAAAAACGGCAGGAGATGGTGCTCGCACATCGAATGAAAGCCGATATCGCGCACGATAACCGCCCCTTCATGCTGGTCCGCCAGAAACTGCTTGTGCAGATGGTCGCGCGGGTCCTCATGCAAGCCACCCAGCACGTCCAGATACATGCGCGCGACACGACCCGGCGTCTCGAACAGCCCTTCCCGGTCAGGATCCTCACCGAGAGCCTCAAGAATTTCACGCACGGCACCGGCGATGCGTGTCTCGGCATCATCCGGCCTGGCAATCGGTGCGATGGGGCGCTCGCCACCCTGCCCCTTGTGGCGGGCGGCATCCAGCGCCACGAGATCGGCAGTCGGTTTGGTCATTTCTGGTCCTCGGCAATGCAAGACGGGTCTTCCGCGCAGGGGACAACGTCATCAGCCTCGCGGGGGAGCCTGTCCAACATGTCCGAAACCGAAAGTCCACTGATTTTCTGTTCCGATGCGATTTCTGCAAGGGGAACGAGCACAAAAGCCCGCTGCGCGATACCGGGATGCGGCAGGGTCAGAACGGGATTGCTGATTTCCTGTGTCCCCAGATAAAGCAGATCGACATCCATCGCGCGCTGCCCCCAGCGTACCGAAGGCACCCGCCCGAGACGGGTCTCGATATCCTTGCAGACGCGCAAAAGCGCCATCGCATCGAGACTGCTGCGACCCGTGACGCAGAGATTATAGAAATCGGGCTGCTCAACCCCACCCCATGGCGCTGTACGATAGAGGCCTGACACCGCAGTGATTTCAAGACCCGGCGTGAGGCCAAGCCATGTAACCGCAAGCGCGAGCGCACTCTGCCGATCCCCCATATTGCACCCAAGCGAAAATCCGACCGGCAGGGTTCGCTCTCTGGTTGTCTCGACACTCACCATGCCGAACGTATGGGCGATGGGGGCACCCGGCTTGCTCACCCGCACGGTCAGGCGCGCAATGGTGGGGAAATGCGCCAGCAGATCCTGCGCGATGCGGTCGGCCAGCGTCTCGATCAGCTGCACCGGCTCACCAGCGGCAATCGCCACCACATGGTCGCACAGCGCTGCATAACAGACTGCATGACGATAATCGTCGTTGGCCGTCGCCTGGGCGGTATCGGCCGTGACAACCAGATCGATCAGGAATTTCTGCCCGAGCCGTGTTTCTTCAGGCAGTACGCCGTGCCGGGCAAAGACCTGTATGCCGTCAAGGCGAATGACCGACTGGGTCATGACAGGGGGGACCTCTCGGGTTGCGGGCGGAAGGTGCCCAGCATTGCAGCAATACGCACCGCATCGACATGCGGGGCCACATCATGAACACGCAAAATGGCCGCGCCCTGTGCCAGACCGCCAAGATTGGCGGCCAGGGTACCCGACAGACGCTCATTCACATCGCGGCCAAGCAGGCGACCGAACAGCGATTTGCGCGACAGGCCCAGCAGCACCGGCACGCCATATGTCTCACGCAGGAAACCGATCAGCCGGATACTTTCGAGATTTTGCGGGTCTGTCTTGCCAAACCCGACACCGGGGTCGAGCACAATATGCTCGCGCCTGATGCCGGCATGCAGCGCCTGCGTCAGGATTGCATCGAAACAGCGCCGGAATTCGTCACGCAGGTCCAGTCCGGGGTCGATGGTCTCGCGATTATGCATCAGCACGGCCACTGCCCCGGTTTCGGCCATCACCGACGCCATGGCGGGGTCGCGCTGCATGCCCCATACGTCGTTGATCATGACCGCCCCGGCGCGTACTGCTTCACGCGCCACACTGGCCTTGTAAGTGTCGATGGACAGGAAACAGGGTTGGTCGCGCAGCGCCAGTATAACAGGGTGCGTGCGCATGATCTCTTCAGATGCGGGGACAAAAGCCGCGCCGGGCCGTGTGGACTCACCCCCGATATCGATCAGGGCCGCCCCTTCGGCAATCAGCTGACGCGCATGGTCGATGGCAAGGTCCGGGGCGTCATGCAGCCCACCATCGGAGAACGAATCAGGCGTCGCATTGACGATACCCATGATCAGCGGTTCATGCGCCTCATGCGCACCCCATATCGCGGCTCTGAGCGCATCGCGCCTGTCCTGCCACTGGGCCTTGTGAACCGCGGAGCCGACCGCTTCCATAACATCCATTCATGTCGGGACTGAGGGAACCACGCTCTTAGAGTATGGGAGCGGACAGGTCCAGAAAAACGAACCGGCCCCTTCGCCCGCTGTTCTATCCTGCAAGAAGGAGACGCATCATGGCCAACGACCAGTTCGACACCCCCGTGTTCGATGGGGAAGACAACAAGCATCATAGCGCCCGCGCCCTTGCAGAGGCCGCCCTGCGCGCCGAGGAGGAAGGCGAACAGGAAAAAGCGGAGCAGCTTTTCCGCCAGGCAGAAGCCGCCGATCCATCAGCGCTCGAGAGCGTCCTGCTTGAACGACGCAGCGAGCACCCCGGCTTCAGCCCACAGCCCGCCTCGAAGGACGAGGAAGTTGCTGCCATGAGCCGCACCGTCGAACCCGAGCGTCATGCCCCGCCCCCGGAGGCCATGGACGAGAACTACTGATCACGTAACGCAGGTCAGAACGAGACAGGGCCGATCTGGTATCATCCCGACCGGCCCTGACCGCATAAAATACGCCACTGATGGGTCCTACCATGACAGGACCCCTGGCAACCCTGAAAAATGGTTCAGGTGATGGCGTGGATCCAGCCATGCGCATCATTGGTCTTGCCGGCCTGAATGTCGGTCAGGGCTTTCTTGATCGCAAGCGAGACCTCACCCGGCGTCTTGCCGTCGCCAAAGACAGCCTCGCCACCCGTGCGACGCAGGGCGCCGATCGGGCTGATAACGGCAGCCGTTCCGCAGGCAAAGGCCTCCTTGTAGCGGCCAGAAGCGGCACCGGCGAAAATCTCGTCGATCTCAAGCGGGGTCTGCTCGATTTTCAGACCGCGATCCTTCGCAAGCTGCAGGATGGCATCGCGCGTGATGCCTGGCAGGATGGTGCCCGTCAGCGGAGGCGTGACCAGCGTGTTGTCATCGCGCAGGAACATGACATTCATGCCCCCCATCTCCTCGACGAAACGCTGCTCGCGGCTATCGAGGAACAACACCTGATCGCAGCCATGCGTTTTGGAATCGCGCTGGGCCACAAGGCTTGCTGCGTAATTGCCACCACATTTGGCAGCCCCCGTGCCACCCGGTGCGGCACGCGTGTAGTCTTCCGACACCCACACGGACACGCAGCCGGAACCGAAATAGGCGCCCACAGGACAGGCAATGACAATGAACAGATATTCGGATGCAGGCTTGACGCCAAGGAACACTTCCGTCGCGATCATGAACGGTCGCAGATAGAGGCTTTTGCCCTCACCGGTCGGCACCCAGTCCTGATCGATCTTCACGAGCTCATCGACGGCCTGCATGAAAATTTCCTGCGGCAGGTCGGCCATGGCCATACGCTCTGCCGAAGCCCGGAAGCGCCTGGCATTCTCTTCGGGACGGAACGTCGCAATACCCCCCCCTTCGGTGCGGTAGGCCTTCATGCCCTCGAAAATCTCCTGCGCATAATGCAGGACCGAAGCCGCCGGATCGAGGGTGAGCGGCTTGCGCGCGGTGATGCGCGCATCGTGCCAGCCGCGGCCCTCGGTGTATTTCACAATGGCCATATGGTCGGTGAAGACACGTCCGAAAGCGGGATTGGCAATTAGATCCGCACGGTGATCCGCAGGAGTCGGATTGCTGGTGGGCTCGATGGTGAAATGCAGGGCTGCGCTCTCGGAAACCATGGTCTGATCCATTTTCGTGTCAACAGTCAGCGCACTCTATCCCGTTCGCTGCATCTTGACACCCTTTGATAGGGAGAGAGAAGAACAGCCCCTTGTCTGACGCTTTCGTGAGCCTTTCCTGCCATCCGGCAAGGTGCAGGGCCATGCTGGCGGAAATTCACTAAGCAGATCAGGCAAACGGACCATAGACAGGCCTGTGACAGAGGCTGATGAGCAGAAGGGCGTATCATGAGCGCATCGACCCCCATCCGGACCCTCACCCCCCAGGCCGTGAAAGCGCAAAAAGGTGGCGCACCCCTTGTGTGCCTTACCGCCTATACGACACCGGTGGCCCGCCTTGCCGATGCGGCCTGCGATATCGTTCTGGTAGGCGACAGCGTTGGTATGGTCCTGCATGGCCTGCCCTCCACGCTGGGTGTCACCATGGAAATGATGATCCTGCACGGGCAGGCCGTCATGCGCGGCATCACACGTGCCCTGTGCGTGGTGGACATGCCCTTTGGCTCCTATGAGGAAAGTACGGCCCAGGCCTTTCGCAACGCGTCGCGCCTGCTGGCCCAGACCGGCGCGAGCGCGGTCAAGCTCGAAGGCGGCGTGCATATGAAGGAGACGATTGCCTTTCTGGTGGCACGCGGCATTCCGGTCATGGGCCATGTGGGACTTACCCCACAGGCCGTGCATGCTCTGGGCGGCTACAAGGTTCAGGGCCGCGATGAGGATGCACAGCGCGTCATGGACGATGCCCAGGCTGTGCAGGAGGCAGGCGCTTTTGCCGTCGTGCTCGAAAAACTGCCCCGCATGCTCGGTGAATCCATCACGCAGGCTCTGACGATCCCGACGATCGGTATTGGTGCCGGGCCTGAATGTGATGGCCAGATACTCGTCATTGACGACATGCTCGGGCTTTTTGCCGATTTCAAACCGAAATTCGTCAAGCGTTATGCCCATCTTGCCGAGCAGGCCGAACAGGCTCTCGCCGCCTATGCGCAGGACGTTCGGGCGCGCGCCTTTCCGGGGCCCGAGCACAGCTTTGGAGAGCGCTCATGATCATTCGCGATATCGCGACACTGCGCCAGACCGTCCGGCGCTGGAAAGAGGGTGGAGAGACGACAGGGCTCGTTCCCACGATGGGCGCCTTGCACGAAGGCCATCTGAGCCTCGTTAAACAGGCGCGCAAGCAGGCCGCGCGGGTCATCGTCTCGATTTTCGTCAACCCGACGCAATTCAACAACCCGACGGATCTCGCGACCTATCCCCGTACGGAAGAGGCCGATATCGCCCTTCTGGGCGATGCAGATGCAATTTTCATCCCCTCGGTCGACACCATGTATCCGGCGGGGTTCAACAGCCGTGTGCAGGTCATGACCATGACGGCAACGCTGGAGGGCGCCCACAGGCCGGGCCATTTCGATGGCATGGCGACCGTGGTGACCAAGCTCTTCGGCATTACGCAGGCGGATATCGCGTTCTTCGGTGAAAAGGACTGGCAGCAGCTTCAGATCATCCGCCGCTTCGTTCAGGATCTGAATATACCGATCGACATTGTAGCGTGCCCGACCCTGCGTGAAGCCGATGGTCTGGCAATGTCCTCGCGCAACCGTCGGCTCTCCCCGCAAGCGCGTACCATCGCGCCCGAACTGCATGCCACGTTGCAGGAAACTGCCGCGCAACTGAGAGCAGGCACCCCTGTCACCGAGGCGCTGGCTCAGGCCAAAGCGAGGCTTGCCCGGTCCGGTTTTCAGCCGGTTGATTATCTCGCCTGCTGCGAGGCCGAGAGCCTGACTTCCATCAGCGATGTATTCGCAACAAAATATGACCGGGGATCGCTCCGATTACTGGTAGCCGCTGCTCTCGATTCTGTGCGCCTTATTGACAATATCGTTATTTAGTTCTGCGGCGGGGCCGTGCCATGATACCCGCATATTGAGGCGCGACCCGAATGTCGGGCCTCCGGTGCCCTCCTGCCGGAAGGCACCGATGCACAAGAAGGTATGCAAGCATGTCGCTTCCGCTACAGGACAAGGTCGCCGCCGTTACGGGTGGTGCTTCCGGCATCGGTCTGGAATGCGTTCGTCATCTCATCAAGGCTGGCGCTATCGTCTATGTCCTCGACCGCGACAAGGCGGCCATGGAAAAGGCGCGCGAAGAGCTCGGTGACAAGCTGCACGGCGTCGAGGTCGACCTCTTCCGTCATGCCAGCATCCAGCAGGCTGTCGATACCGTGCTTGCCGAGCAGGGCCGTCTGGACATCATGTTCGCCAATGCTGGCTCCTATGTCGGTGGCAACGCCTGGGAAGGCGACCCGGATGTGTGGGACCGTATGCTGAACCTCAACATCAATGCGGCATTCCACTCGGCGCGCGTCGCCATGGTGCCCATGATCAAGCAGGGCAGCGGCGATATCATCATCACCAGCTCGGTGGCAGGCGTTGTGCCGATCGTGGCTGAGCCGATCTACACCGGCTCCAAATATGCCGTGCAGGCTTTCACCCATACCTGCCGTCGCCAGCTGGCACCGCATGGCGTTCGCGTCGGCGCGATCCAGCCCGGCCCGGTTGTCACGCCGCTGATCAATGACTGGGACCCCGAGCGCCGCAAGGCTGCTCTCGAAGGCGGCGGCATGATGCAGCCATCTGATGTGGCCGAAGCACTGATCTTCATGCTGACGCGCCGCAAGGGCACGGTCGTTCGTGACCTGGTCCTTCTGCCGAACGGCTTTGACGTCTGATCCAGAGATCAAGCGCGTCCGGGCTCGCTGAGCCTGAGGGCCTGCGAGACCCTACTGGACAAGAACATGACCCCGCCCCAAAGGCGGGGTTTTGTTTTTTGACGGGGCCGGTGGATGGACCACGCTTCACCGATCATCGCCGCATAACCCCCGAATATCGTCGATGGCATGCCCGGCTGCGCCCCATATCGCCCTAGTGCGCTCAAAGGCCCGGTTCCAGCCTTATCGTCATATTGCGATTGACTATTACTTGCGCACTCACTAGCCAGAAGCGAGCTCAAGCCTTCGTGACTGGAACGGCCCCATTCCCAGCGTGCCAGCCCCCTTGCGGCCTCGCGCCCCCCGTCAAACGGACCGCGGCCGGCCTATCGACCGCTTCATGTGGCCGCTGCGCCCTGTGCGCCCCATCCTGCTGGCCTTTCACCGTTATCTCGGTCTGGTTCTGGCGCCTCTGCTTATCGTGCTCGGTCTGACGGGCAGCATCAGCGTATTCCGGGTCGAGCTTGACCGTATGCTCAACCCGGATCTGTTTACGACGACGCATGGCGATAGCCATCTTGCGCCATCTGACCTGATCAGAACCATCGAAACACGGCACCCCGGTCAATCGCTCATCCTGCTCGATTACAGGCCTGCCCGCTTCGAGACGATCCATGCCTATCTCTCACCGCTCAGGGACCATGCCGGGCACCCGTTATGGGACGAGATCTTTCTCGATCCATCGGATGGTCATGAAATGGGGGGACGAATGAGCGAGGGGTGCTGCCTCGGGCGACGCGCCCTGATGCCCTTCATCTACCGGCTGCATTATTCGCTGGTTGCCGGTCAGACAGGGCTCTGGATCGTCGGCATCACCGCCCTCATCTGGAGTCTGGATTGCCTGAACGGCCTGCTCCTGACCCTGCCGCCTGCCCTTGCTCCGTGGCGGCGGCGATTCTGGCCGGGATGGAAGAAATCATGGCTGGTGGCCTCTCCCCGCAATGCCCTGCGCCTGTTTTTCGACCTGCATCGGGCTGCAGGATTATGGTTGTGGCTGCTGTTTCTCGGCATGGCGGTCAGTGGCGTGGCGCTGGCACTCGGCCCCCAGCTCTTTCAGCCTGCTGTCAGCGCCCTGTTCCCTCTGGCCCCGCCGCAAGCCGAGATTGCCCTGCCCGGGGGCCCGCATGCATTGACCCTCGAACAGGCCGAGAGTCGCGCCCACGAATGGGTTGTCACGCATGGCTGGTCTGCCCGACCCGCCGCCCTGATGCTGACCCACGCCCCTGACACCGCCCTGTTCTATCTGTTCAGTGACTCGGATCGTTTTCCCGCCGGGTTTGGCAGCCCGCTCGTCACGGTAGATTTACAGACCGGCGCGACGAAACAGGCCGTAATGGCGCCCCAAGGCCGCCTTGGCGATATGATCCTGCAGATACAGGACCCTTTTCATAGCGGGCGGATCGCAGGACTGCCGGGGCGTATTCTGGTTTGTCTGAGCGGTGTCGCTACGGCTCTGCTTGCCGCCACAGGCGTGCTGATCTGGCTTGGCAAGCGACGTGCCCGGTCACGGTCTCCCGCGCAGGGAAACCGCCGGAAACAAGACCTCGATCGATAGCACCGGTTTTTGTCTCAAGGCACCTGGACAGCACGGGCAGTGGATATGTCTTCTATCTGGTAGGTTTCTTCTGACAGAACTTCTATCGAAAGCACCCCAGGGTTGAGGCTACCCTGCTCACTGAGAGGTAACAAGGCACTCCCGGATGTCCAGCGCGCCAACGCAGAATGCTGCTCGCACCATCCTGCCAAGCCGGGGCGGTCAAGGTGATGCGTGATCCGGTTGGTCCGGCTGGAGTCGAAAAACGTGATCGTGCCAACCAGGACTCCGCGTGATGGTCCAGCTCCACTGCCTTCAGCCCATGCCGGTTGGCAAAGCCGGGACACCAACTGTACAGCCTGAATATGACCCGGTGCCATAAACACCCATATGTTGCCGTTCCTTCGGGCCACTCTTATACGTCGCCCTCTTTCATCCAGCAGATGAAGACCGGGATCATTGGAAGACGTCAGGACCAGGCTCCCTTGGCATAATGAAGCCAGTTGATACAACGCCCGCGGAACGGCTCCCAAAGTCCGGGGCGCACCTTTACTGACAGGCAGAACATTAACCACCTGTTAGTCAAGATGTAACACAACGTGAACTATCTACTCCTTAAAACCAGCCTGAGCCACCCCCCGCCTTAACCTTTGAGTAAGCTGCGGGGGGCGAGGCCCCGCAATCGATAGTCCACGATGACGCAATGTCGATTTCGGATTCTCGGTAGTAGGCAGGGCACATACCGGCTTTCAGGCGCGCACAGTTTGCTTCGGTGATTTGCGCCGATGTTCCAGACCACAGCCTCCTACTGAGGCACGTCTGGTCCGATACGAATATGCCCGGGAATATCGAAGGGGACTCGTCATCTGCTCAGCCACGGGTGCGGTTCACAAACGATTGAGCATCTCGTTTTCCAGGGAACAACAGCGGCGCTCGGACTTTCATCACGGACCCGTGAAATCGCATTCGTGGTCATTCGACCCCAGGAGCCAGACCATGCCAGAGCAGATCCCTCCCCAGTCGCAATCCCATCAACCCGGCCTAGAGAAGGCAATGCGCCCGCTTGCCGTTCATATCCGCAAGAGTTATCGGGGTAGCGGCAAACTCTCTGGCAAGACAGCTCTGATAAGTGGGGCAGACAGCGGTATCGGCCGTGCTGCCGCGCTGCATTTTGCCCGCGAAGGGGCCAATGTCGTCATCCTTTACCTTGAAGAACATGATGATGCGCATGAGACCGTCAGCCTGATCGAAAAAGAGGGTGTCAAGGCGTTGGCTATCGCTGGTGACATACGCTCAAGCGCCTTCTGCAATGACACTGTAAAACAGACGATCGAGCAGTTCGGCAATCTGGATATCCTCGTGAACAATGCCGGCTGGCAGGTGGTCAACCAGAACAGTGCCAGCATCACCGATGATGAATGGCAGCGTCATATGGACACCAACATCAACGGGTATTTCTACCTGACGCGCGCGGCCCTGGCCCATCTGGGCGAAGGCAGCGCCATCATCAATACCTCGTCCATCAATGCCTATCGTGGCAGTGCAGGATTGCTGGCCTATTCCACGACGAAGGCTGCCGAGATGGGTTTCACGCGAGCCTTGGCACTCGAGCTCGTTTCCAAGGGCATAAGGGTCAATGCGGTCGCGCCAGGACCGGTCTGGACACCGCTCCAGCCGGCAAGCTGGGGACCTGTCGACCCGCAGGAAGTTTCAGAACTGGCCAATTCCGTACCGATGGACCGATGCGGCGACCCGGCTGAACTCGGGCCAGCCTATGTCTATCTGGCGAGTGCTGACTCCTCTTTCGTGACGGGTCAGACGCTGCATGTGAATGGCGGGACGATCATCAACGGCTGATTTCCGTCTCGAGGGCATGGCGTCCTAGTGGCACCATGACCCCGCACACGCGGGCTTGAACGGTCAATACCCCCTAACTGTGTTGTGCCGTTAGGTTATATCAATTAATCCAGATATATGGAAACGTCAGAAGCTCTTGCCGCTTTCGCGGCGCTGTCTCAGGCCACGCGCCTGAAGATCATACGTCTGCTCGTGCGTCATGAGCCGAGCGGCCTGCGTGTCGGCGAAATAGCGACCCAGCTTGAACAACCACAGAACACGATCTCAACTCATCTAGCCATTTTGCAGCGCGCGGAGCTCCTCACATCGGAGCGACAAAGCCGGGCGGTCATTTACCGTGCAGCCGTGGGACAGCTTGCGGAGCTGATGGCGTTTCTGCTGTCGGAATGTTGCACGGACCGCCCTGATCTCGCGACGCCAATCCTGTCCGGATTGCATCTCTGCTCCATGGGCGCAAAGCCAAAAGGTTGAGCGCTGGCACCTTGCTGTCACTGCACAGGATATATGTCCATGCCAGATACACCACTCTACGATCCCCGCCACCTTCATCCTATCAATCGTGACAGGCTTGAGCCTTGTAACGTCGCCACGCACCGGCCACGCATCCTGCTGCTCTACGGTTCACTGCGGCAACGGTCGTTCAGCCGCTTGCTCGTGGGCGAGGCCTCCCGCATTCTGGAAGCGCTCGGGGCGGAAACGCGGATTTTCGACCCAGCAGACCTGCCGATGGTCGATTCCGTGACGGATGACAATCCGAAGGTGCAGGAATTGCGCCGCCTGTCCCTGTGGTCGGAAGGACAGGTCTGGTGCAGTCCCGAACGCCACGGCACATTGACGGCTGTCTTCAAGAATCAGATCGACTGGCTCCCGCTTGAAACCGGCTCCATACGCCCGACTCAGGGACGAACGCTCGCTGTCATGCAGGTTTGTGGCGGTTCGCAGAGCTTCAACACAGTTAATGCCCTGCGCATTCTGGGTCGCTGGATGCGCATGATCACCATACCCAATCAATCCAGCGTTCCCATGGCCTACAAACAGTTCGACGAGAATGACCGGATGATCCCCTCGTCATTTTACGACCGGCTGGTTGATGTGATGGATGAACTCGTCAAGTTCACCCTGCTGACCCGTGACCGTGCCGATTATCTCGTTGACCGCTATAGTGAACGCAAGGTTGCCTTCGAACTACCGAGCGGCCTGTAACGCGTCACAGCCTTGGCTCTCCTCCCAGGCAGCGAGCAGCCCTTCATGACTCTGCCCGATGACGGTGGCCAGATCACGGTCGTACAGACTGTCTTCAACGCTGGAAGAGAAGATTTCGACCGTGCAGGCGCCGCGATAGCCAGCGTCATAGGTTGCCTTCATCAGTGCCCCAAGCGGAATGGCCCCCTGACCGGGAATGAGACGGTCCATACCGGAACGGGGCGTGCGCCAGTCGCTGGCCTGCACAACAAGGATTGCCGTGCCTGCCCGTCTGATTGCTCCCGCGCAATCGGGCTGCTGCCAGATGTTCCAGTAATCCAGACATAGCCCGCATGAGGAATGCCCAACGGCCTCGATAACATCCAACGCCTGATCAATGGTCCAGATGGCCGTCTCGACATTGATCGAGACAGGGTTGAGTGGCTCGATGGCCAGTTTGACTCCCAGATCGGCTGCAAGCGGAGCGAGGGCGCGCAGATGTTTTTGCGTCTCGTCCAGGCAGCGTTGCATATCGCCTTTGGGTGGTGCGCCGGTATTCATGACAAATGACGCACCCTCGGCATAAGGTGCGAGGCGCTTCAAGCTCTCCGCGAAAGCTGCGACACGCGCCTGTGTGGCCTGCGGCTCCGGTTGCATCTGACTGCCGAAAAATGTGCGTATGGCCGGTTGCACCGCACTGATGGCAAGTCCGGCCTCCTTCGCCATTTCCATTTGCCGGGGGGCGTTATCCGCATCGAGCTTGGCTTCGCATATCTCGATCGCCTGCACGCCAAGGCGAGCATAATTCTTGACATCCTGTTCGAACGACCACGGCTGGGTTGTGAATTGATTCATGCCGAATGCAAAAGGGAAAGCGCTCATCGGTCGAGAAACTCCAGCACGGCCTGATTGAATTTCGCTGTTTCATCGATGAAGAGCATGTGGGAGCTGTTCTCGAAATGGAGCACGTCGCATTTCGGCATGTTCTCCGCCACCCAGGCGGGGCCTTCGGGCACGAGTACGGCATCCTTGCGGGCGACCATCATCAGGGCAGGCAGATCGATATGGGGCAACAGGTCTCGCCAGTCATGCACTGTATGGTCCGCCATCATTGCGGCGCGGGCATGAGCAGGGCTTTTGGCCATTTCGGCCAAGAGCATGGTGCGCTCGTCATGCGACAGGGTGGTGGCCAGACAATCCGCAAGATTCTGCTGGTCGAATGCCTCTGGCGTCAGGGTCAGTTTCTGGATGGTTTCAGCCAGTCCGGCCTGATCGTAACAGGCGGCATGACCATATTTCCATTCCGCAGAGAAATACTGGCGCGGCGTTTGCTGCACAAAAATGGCGTTACGCAGATGCGCCTTTCCGAACAGCTCGAGATAAGACCAGATAATCGGGCAACCGATGGACCAGCCCAGAACCGTCACATCATCAAGCTCAAGTTGCGCGATCAGGTCGCGCAGATCCGCCGCGAGGCGCGCGATACGGTAGGAGTGGTCCGGCTTGCCAGACTCGCCATGCCCGCGCAGGTCGAGTGTGATGATACGGGCTTTCTTAGCCAGTGCCGGAATATTGCGATGGAAGAACCGGCCTGAAAATGTCCAGCCATGGATCATGATCAGCGGGCGCCCGCTGCCCTGCTCCTCGTAATGAAGGGTCGTTCCGTCACTGGCAGTAATTTTGGGCAAGGGCCGTTCCTCCGGATGAGGCGGCATACAGGATGCCGCCAGTGCTTCGAGCTCGCATGGCTGCGCAAGCGTCCGGAGACGGGATCGGGTTTCATGAAACGATCGTCACGCTAAGGCGGGAAAACCTCGGGGCTTTCGGGCGTTGAGGGCGATCTTTTGCAGAAGGAAAATCTTCATGGCTCGTGGAAAAGGGCGCGTTCCGACCCGGCCAGACAAGGCAGATCTGCCTGAAAAAATGTGCCCCGTGTGCCACCGCCCGTTTTCATGGCGCAGAAAATGGGCACGCGACTGGGAACAGGTGCGTTATTGTTCCGAGCGTTGCAAACGCCAGACCATGACTGCCACCTAGACAGTCATGGCCCGGCCAGCCAGATGAACGACGAACCCTGTGTCACGAGAGGAGACAGGAATGCGCCGACTCAACCTGAACCATCACACTGCCCGCAAGAGGCGCCCCTCTATGCCTTCAGGCCGCATGACTGAGCTCGCATACGGCCTCACGATAAATAGACGTATCAAGCACGCTGATGCTGAGCATTGCATCGTCTGAGCCCAGGTAATTTCCCACAGGCAGCAGGCCATCACCAGCCGTCCAACGACAGGCTGTATTCTCAAGGGCCGACCATCCTTCGAGATAGGGTGTTTCACGGTGGTCATTGATCACAAGGCAGCCGTTCTCCCGATAAAGATGGATATCACCGATCAGAACGCCCAGTTCCCTTCGATCGTCGATATACGGCCCCTTGGCCAGATCCGGCCGGTCACTGCGCGAGCGAACACGCACGAAACGTGTATTTCCCGGTACCTGAAAAATGTAACCATTCTCCGTCTGGCGCAATGGCTTAAGGTGTCGCCCGGTATCAGTCAGCAAATGCAGATCAGGCTCACGCGTGACAGGCTCCCGTGCAAGAGTTGTTTTCGCCCTGGCAGCAAGTTTGTGCGCCAAGGGCTCGACGAAGGCCTGCGTCGTATCAAGAGGTGCGCAGCGCTCCATTAACGAAAGGGACTTGATACAAGGGGCACCATTCAACGGTTGCAGGCCGTCTGAGCAACCATCACTCCGCGCATCGAGATAACTCTCGGTGCGCGTGTTATTAGCCAGCAGAACCGAGTGGTGCGGGGTCTTGATATGATAATAGGAGTACGTGGGCAGGTCTGTTTCGTAGCGGATCGAATCACCGTTCACCAGCATACGGATAGGGACCAGTCGTCCTTCCATAAGGAAGCAATGCTCAGCCGTTACAAGCAAATCCGCGTCAGGAACGTTTTCTGCAATAGCATCGCGGCAGATGCGGACGGGATAATGCTCTGTCGTCTGCGCCTGCGCCATTTCGCCCACGCCAATCCACTCCACCGGTACGGCGCTGACACTGTCATCGGCTGCGATTACGCAAACCAGATCACCTGCCCTTAGTGTCTCGACAGCCCTGGGCCCCGCAGGGGTATGGATCATGGTGCCGGGCAGGAAGCAGGCTGTTACGACAAGGCTGCCATCAGAGGCCGCACCAAGGGTATAGCCAGTAGCCTTGATACCCTTGATGTTGAGCGTCCGGGTGGAACCGTCGCGCATCGTGATCAGCATGGTGTCGGCAGTTGGGAAGTCGATGCTCACCACGTCCGCACGATTAAGGCCGACAAGTTTGATGCTGTCGCTCGCCGTAGCGGTGCCGTTGAAGCCTGTTATGAGCGATGAAGGCATGGTGTTGGAAAGTATGGTCAGTGTGGCGTAACTGGCACCGGCCAGATCGATTGTCCCCCCGACCGCCCCATCGACGATTGCCGTTGCATTGGCCTGAACCGAGAGTGTCCCCGCCAGGACACCGCCATTATTGATCGCAACAGTCGCGCCCGCCATGACCGTCTGGTTGGCAATCGTTGCGCCGCTGACCACTCTCTCGATCGTACCGGCACCATAAACCGAGCCGCCCGAGACCACGCCGCTGACATTGATGACTCCCTGAAGCCTGCCGCCTGCGAGACCTGATACCGTTGCGCCTACTGCAATATTTGCATCCTTGATAAAGCCGCCATTACTGACAGTGGCGATGCCTCTGCTGTTGACCGTGAGACCTGAAGCAACACCTGCAACACCTAGAGAACCACCGGCATCGACAATCTGTTTGAGAGCCAGCCCACCTGTGGCTACCACATCCCGTCCTGCGTTGGTTGTGGTACAGTTGACAAGCGTACCACCCGCAGTGGTCGTGCGAGAGCCAGCGTTTACCTGACCCGTGATTGTCCCACCAGAACCGTTGGTTATGATGGCGGTAGTGGCAGCACTTCCATTCTGAATAATGCCATTATTGATTACAGTTCCATCGAGGCTCGTGCCAGCACTCGTCATGTCGAGCACGCCCTTGGTATCAATTTCAACTTTGGTGAGTGAGCCGGTAGGCAGCACCTTGAAGTAAGCGTTCGTTGAGATTGTTACGTCTCGTGCGCTGCCCGCGAGATAAACGGTTCCACCGGCACGTACTGTATGCTCGGAGATCGAACCGCCAGAAAGGATATTCTCCGTTGCATAATAATCAGTCACGCATCCCGAGAGTCTTCCGCCATTTGATACGAAGCGTGACCCTGTATTTTTCTGATAACAAGCGGCGCCACCATTCATTATGGTCGTATTTACAGAATTACCGCCACTAACAGTACCATAGACGGTTAATGCGTCGGTGTAATCTTTTCCGGAACCGTTGTGCCTGCACCAATGTATGACATTTCTAGAGCCTCTGTTCAAGTCTCCCATACATAGAAACGTGCAACAATAGTTTCCATACGATTTCATACCCAAAATATTTCAAAATACTTTCTTTTAGACAAACAATGTAATATTTGTATTTTACTTCGTAAGATTGGTCTATTTTCCATTATTTTCGAAGTATTATTTGTAAATAATTGACTCAAGAGACAGAAACCCTACCAGACCTCTTGAAGTGGCCAATACGCCCATGAGGACCCGAGCCAGCAGCGGAGGGGGGGGATTAGATCAGGGAAATTTATGGTGATTACTCTCTTACATTGTACCAGCACAAATATTGGTGCACCAATCTCCACCTGGCCACAGTTCTGTCTTAGGACACACCGGCCCCATTACCCAGATTCGTCACTCATCCAGGGGCCCGCCTCGCGCCGATGTAACGGCAGAAAGCTCAGGTCCGACGCACTCATCGCTCTGCGCCAGGAATTCGACATCAGCCAATGAGGCAGATTTGACGGAGCCAAGACAAAAAAAAACCGCCCTCTTGCGAGAGCGGGTCTTTCCGAAACGTCCCGTACAAACGGGTCGATCCCTGCGGGGCCGGAGCCCCGAAGTATCAGCGCTTCGAGAACTGGAACGAACGACGAGCCTTGGCGCGACCGTACTTCTTGCGCTCGACAACGCGGCTGTCGCGGGTCAGGAAGCCTGCAACCTTCAGAATGCCACGCAGAGCGGGGTCATAATGGGTCAGAGCGCGCGAGATGCCGTGACGCACTGCACCAGCCTGGCCGGACAGACCGCCGCCCTTGACCGTGCAATACACGTCGAACTGGTTGTAGCGATCCGTCAGCAGGAAGGGCTGCGTGATCAGCATGCGCAGAACCGGACGGGCGAAGTACGTCGTGACCGGACGGCCATTGACGATGATGTCACCCTTGCCCGGCTTGACCCATACGCGTGCCGTGGCGTCCTTGCGACGACCCGTTGCATAGGAACGGCCCTGTGCATCGCGCTTGACTTCGTGAACCGGGGCAGCCTGCGTGGCAGGAGCGATACCGGCGAGGTCCTGAAGCGTACCTGTGCGCTCTTGAGTTTCAGACATATCTCTCAGGCCTCGATCACATTGAGGGTGTTCTTGCGGTTCATGGACGCAACATCCAGCTTGACCGGCTGCTGGCCTTCATGCGGGTGCTTGTCACCGGCATAGACATACAGATGCTTCATCTGGGCGCGCTGCAGCGGGCCGCGCGTGATCATACGCTCGACTGCCTTCTCGATCACGCTGCCGGGGTTCTTGCCCTCGAGGCGCTGCGTGATGGTGCGCTCCTTGATGCCACCGGGATGACCCGTGTGGTAGTGGAACAGCTTCTGGCCCACCTTGTTGCCGGTCAGGACGATCTTCTCGGCGTTGATAACGACGATGTTGTCGCCGCAATCGACATGCGGGGTGTACTGGGGCTTGTGCTTGCCGCGCAGGCGGGTCGCGATGATGGTGGCGAGGCGGCCAAGAACGAGCCCTTCGGCGTCGATCAGGGTCCAGCCTTTCGTCACCTCTGCAGGCTTCAACGAAAGTGTGGTCTTCATGATTCTGACTGATCCAGCAACATGTGTTGGTATTGGGGGCGCCTTATGGGGCGCGCCCGCTCGCAGGTCAAGCTTTTTCGACTCTGGCTACCACACGAAAAATGGCTGTTTTCCGCCATTTTTCGTATAACGGTATCATGATACCGCATGAAAAATGCCCGAGATTGTCCCTGTTGCAAAGCCGGACTAACATGCAGCCAGTCGATTGAGGCCGTTTCAAGAGGATGATCTGACGTGAAAAGACCCTTGCTTGCCGCAGGCCTGTGCCTTGTTGTCATCGGTCTGGGTGCTATCGGGGTACGCCACGAATCCAAGGCTGAGTTGCAACGCGCTCTTGCCAGCCTGCGTGCCAACCTGCCGCCGGACTCACGTTTCGAATATGATCAGGCCTATCCGCGCTTTCTCGCACGCGGTGCCGGTTTCGAGAATGCCCGCTTCATCCGCGGTGATATTGTCCTCGCTGCACGGCATCTCACCATCAACAATCCCACGGGTTATCTCGCGACGGGGCTGAGCTTTTCACAGATCCATGCTGATCATGTGACGGTTCAGGGGCCTGTCAGCGGTACCATTGGCGAAGTGACGCTCAAGAAGCTTCTGCTACCGCCCTTCAGCCGCGAGAAACGCGATATCGTCACCCTGCCGCCGGCCTCGCAAATTCATTTTCGTCATGGTCAGATCCATGACATCGCCCTGACCGCATCGAGCGGTTGCACGTTCACGATGGGCTACGCCTCTCTCGATAATTACGGCCACGATGATGGCAATGCCGGAAGCCTTCACGAAGGTCATATGCTTTGCGCAAAAGACAGCATGGTGGCTGGCCTGTTATCCCGTAGTACCCACCAGGTAACCGCACCCGTCAGCCTCGACATTACCGACATGCATGAGAGCGGCATACGCTACGCCCGCTATGTCGGTTGGGCGGAGCAACTCAGGAGCGGTACCATGCCGGCTCACGTCGCGCTTTTGTCGGATACGCAGGAAACCCCTGCAAGGACCGAAGCCAAGGGTCTGTCCTTCTCATTCCTCAACCTGCAACTGACATCGGAGACCAGCGACATGCGCCGCTGGAAAGAGGGTGAGACGATCGAAACACGGGGAGAGACGCGTAATTCCTCTCTCAAGATCAGTCCTGCGTCTCCCCTCTCGCTTGTCCTGCCCCCGGTCATCCACATCAACACGGTCAACCAGACCATGTCCTTCAACACGACCACGCGCGCGGGGTTGATTAATCTGACGGCCACCACCCCGAAATCCTTCACGGTCAATGCCCGGTTCGCCATGAACAATCTCGGGAATTACGATGCGGAGCATCTGCCTGCCCTCGTTTCGACCGATCTGACCTACACGGATGAAGGGGGCAATCTCGATGCGCTCCTGACGCGCATCGCCGCCCAGCGCAACATGACCCTTGAGGATCTCAAACCGACGCTCCTTATGTCACTGGCCTTCGTCGTACAGAAGGTCCCGGGGCTGAGTGCGGTCCCCGAATTCGTGCAGTCCCCTACAGGGAAAAGCCTAACGCTCTCCTTCCGACCGCCAGTACCCCTCGATAATTCCAGCATGATCAGAATGATCAAGCCGCTATCGCAGGATCCTGCCATGGCACGGGCCTGGTCATCACCGCCCGTCCTTTCCACGACGTTGCACTGAACATGGCGTCACCCATCCATCTGATCGGGGCTAGTGGCCGCTCCGGCACCGCCATCGCCCGGGCGCTTGCCGCGCAGGGCGACACGGTGATTGCCGTCATACGGTCCCCGGAAAAACTCGAGAGCGCCCAGCGTCGTACGGCGCGCATGGCCGATCTGAACGACGCCACCGCCCTTGCCACGGCTCTTGAGGGGGCTGAACGGATCGTCTCGACTGCCCATGCCCGCTTCATTCCTGCCATTCTTGCCGCCGCCCCGGCCACTGCCAGCCTGATTGCCCTTGGCAGCACACGAAAATTCACGCGCTGGCCGGACGAGCATGGCAATGGGGTGCTGGCTGGCGAATCTGCCCTGCTGGCGTCAGGGCGCAAAGGCATGATCCTGCATCCGACCATGATCTACGGTGCACAGGGTGAGGACAACGTGCAGCGCCTAGCCAGCCTGCTGAAGCGCCTGCCTGTCATTCCCTTGCCCAATGGCGGGCGCTCTCTGGTGCAGCCTATCTATCAGGATGACGTGACACGCGCGGTTCTTGCCGCGCTGGAACTGGCCGAAACAGGCAGGCTAACCGGCTCTGAATCGCTCGTCATTGCCGGCCCCAGGGCCGTCACCTACCGGCAATTCATCGAGGCGATCCTCAAGGCTGCCGGTTTGGGGCGTCGACTCTTTCTGCCCCTGCCCGGCCCCTTGCTCGAGGCCCTTGCCCCCCTCGCAGCGAAGCTGCCAGGCTTTCCCACCATAGGGCGCGCCGAGATACGACGCCTGCTCGAGGACAAGGCTTTTCCCGTCCAGCCCATGCAGGACCGGCTGGGCATAACGCCAGTTCCGCTCGAGGTCGGGCTGTCCCGTCTCTTCTCCCCCGCCTCCGCACAGCCCCCCCTCTCCTCTGGAATGCGCCCATGACCCGCCCAACACCCCAGCCCGTACCCCGCGCCCTGAAAAGCCTGTCCCGCCTCGGCTGCCTGATGCTGGCGATTGTGTCATGCACCACACTGGCGGGCTGCACCGACCCAACGGGGCCGGTTTTCGGTGACTGGTACGGGTTCAACCCACTCCCCACGCCGCAGGGTAATATCTCGATCGAGCTGGTTCTGGATGGCGCCCCAACCGCGACATCGGGCCGCTATCGTCTGCATCGCCAGTCATTCTGGGCAGAGGACATGATGTTCAACCGGGCCGATACGCTCGATGGCACATGGACGCTCAGGGAATATACTGTGGACGGCAAGATCTGGCGCAATATCTTCCTCAAGGGGCCAGAGCTGCACATCACCCACTATGTGCTGCTGCCCAATGGTTACCTCACCCCTGCAACCGACCAGAACACGCCGGATATGGGTGAAGGGGGATGGAAATGCTGCCGTCTGGCACCCCGCGCGCGCAACAGCTTCGGCTATGGACGCGTTTAGGACCCGAGAACATGAGCATGCTCACGCCATTTCCTTCTGACAGCGCGACCATCGATACGTGGATGGCCCGTTCGGGCGTCACTTTCGGCACAAGCGGGGCACGCGGCCTTGTCTCTGCCATGCGTGATGATGTCTGTTTCGCATATGTATTGGGGTACCTGCAGCACCTTGCGTCACTTGGCGAGTTTGCTCCCGGGGCGCGTGTTGCCCTCGCTGGCGACCTTCGACCGAGCACACCGCGCATTCTGCGCGCATGCGCCGCAGCCATCAATCATGCGGGCGGCGTTCCGGTTTTCTGCGGCTATGTACCGACCCCAGCTCTATGCTTTTACGCCTATGGACATGGCATAGCCTC
Source organism: Asaia sp. As-1742 (assembly GCF_011753235.1). Taxonomy (NCBI): domain Bacteria; kingdom Pseudomonadati; phylum Pseudomonadota; class Alphaproteobacteria; order Acetobacterales; family Acetobacteraceae; genus Asaia; species Asaia sp. As-1742. The sequence continues at coordinate 50,565 of NZ_VWWA01000004.1, forward strand.
GCTGATGGTGACAGGCAGCCATATCCCTGCGGATCGCAATGGCATCAAGTTCAACCGGTCGCGCGGCGAATTTCTCAAGGAGGACGAACCCGGCATGCGAGGGCAGGTTGTCACCCTGCCTGTCGATCAATTCGATGACCACGGGGCGCTGGTTCAGGATTGCGCGTTGCCGGATCCTATTGACGTTCTCTCACCTTATATCGACCGCTATCGTGATTTCTTTGGAGACAATGCGCTGCGCGGCCTGAATCTCGGCGTCTATCAACATTCCGCCGTGGGGAGAGACTGCCTGGTCAGTGTGTGCGAAGCGCTTGGCGCCAGGGTAACACCGCTGGCCCGTTCGGAAATTTTCATGCCTGTCGATACCGAAGCTGTACGGCCGGAGGACGTCGCCCTTGCGCGTGAGTGGTGCGCAGATGGAACCTATGACGCGATACTGACCACTGACGGCGACTCGGATCGACCGCTCATAGCGGGCCGTGATGGTCTTTGGTTACGTGGCGACGTGCTTGGGATTCTGGCAGCGCGCTATCTTCGGGCCTGCGCTGTTTCGACCCCGATCAACAGCAATACAGCACTGGAGATGGCCGGGTTTGCCGAGAACGTTTTTCGTACCCGCATCGGCTCACCCTATGTCGTATCCGCCATGATGGATGCAGCACAGTCTGGTCTCTCGCCCTCGGTGGGCTATGAAGCCAATGGTGGCTTCCTGCTTGCAACTCATGTTGCACTCAATGCGCGCATTCTTGGCGCATTGCCGACGCGCGATGCCGTTCTTCCCATGATTTGCGCCCTTGTGGCCGCCCGTGACCACGGCAATGACCTCGGAGCGCTGGCCTCCTCCCTACCACCACGATTTACGCTGAGCGACCGCATCACGCCCCTTGCCAGCAGCAACAGCCTGGCTGGCATCAGCAGCCTCCGCGACGATGTCGCTCGAAGTGCAACAATTGTACCTTTTGCGGCGACGTCTGGGAGGGTGATCCATATCGATGAGACGGACGGGTTGCGCCTTGTTTTCGACAACAACGATATTGTGCATTTCCGCCCGTCAGGTAACGCGCCCGAACTGCGCGTTTACGCGGAGGCAGACAGTCTCACACGCGCTGAGCAGGTTCTTGTAACAGGTCTGGCGCTTGCCACCCCTTGGCGCGACTGACCATTAGCGGCTAGATTGATTGTGGCAAACCAGTACCGTTACCCATTCCGGTTCGCAGCCTGAGCCAACGCGAACGCTCTGCCTCGCGCCATTTCAGTGCGCCCTTTTTCACAGGATCGAGTCTTGTCTCCTGCATCCCTGATCACCACCCATCGCATTGTCCCTGTCATTCTCTCGGGTGGTTCAGGTAGTCGCCTTTGGCCTGTCTCGCGGAGCAGTTTTCCAAAACAGTTCTGGCCGCTCCTCACGGACAAGACTCTCCTTCAAGAAACGGCCCTGCGTGGCGAGGCGGCCGGTCTCGAGCCGCCAATCGTGGTATGCAATGAGGCTCACCGTTTCATCATCGCTGAACAGCTGCGCGCAATCGGCGTCGACAAAGCCAGGATCGTTCTCGAACCCTCTGCTCGAAACTCCGCACCGGCCATAGCAGCGGCCGCGTTTCTGGTTGCCGAGCAGGCTCCCGATGCCATCCTCTGGGTCATGGCAGCAGATGCTGCAATAACAGACCTCAACGCCCTTTTCGCAACCCTGTCCGTTGCCGCCGATACCGCAGCAAAAGGCTATGTAACGATCTTCGGTGTCGAGCCCACCAAACCTGAAACGGGTTATGGCTATATCGAGCGCGGCAATCTCCTAGAGGACGTGACCGGTGCTTTTCAGGTATCGCGCTTCATGGAAAAGCCGGACCTGGCCAGCGCGGCCAAGCTTGTGCAAGATACCCGGTACTCCTGGAACTCAGGCATGTTCGTTGCACGAGCAGACACTCTGCTGCGCGAGATCGAGACTTTTGAGCCCGATATCCACACCAATGTCGCTCAGGCAGTTGCGCTCAGGAAAACAGATCTCGACTTCGAACGCCTCGACCCTGAGGCATTCAGTCGGTCTCCCGATATCTCCATCGACTACGCGGTCGCTGAACGCACCTCTCATGCCGCCGTCGTCCCGGCGCGTTTTGGCTGGTCAGACATCGGCAGCTGGGACGCTTTGTGGGAGATAAGCCCAAAGGACGAGAGCGGCAATGTCACCTCGGGCGACGTGTTCCTTGATGAAACACGAAACTGCTATGTGCGCTCCGACGGACCCGTAACAACCGTGATGGGTGTCGAAGACCTCGTCGTGGCTGTGACCGAAGATGCCGTTATGGTGTCGCACCGCGACAGGGCGCAGGACGTCAAAAAGATGGTGACCCGGCTGACCGCCGCCGGGCGGGCCGAGGCTTCAGCGCATAACCGCATGTATCGGCCCTGGGGGTTCTACGAGAGTCTGATCCAGGGTGACCGCTTCCAGGTCAAACGCATCCATGTCGATCCCGGCCACACGCTCTCTTTGCAAAAGCATTTTCATCGCGCTGAACATTGGGTCGTCGTCGCGGGTACAGCGGTCGTGACGCGCGACAGTGATGAAATCATCATTCGGGAAAACGAGAGCATCTACCTGCCTCTGGGATGCACACACCGGCTCGCCAACCCTGGCCGTATTCCACTCACCCTGATCGAAGTTCAGTCCGGCCCTTATCTGGGTGAGGACGACATCGTGCGCCTGGAAGATGTATACGCGCGCATATGACGGCAATGCACATGATCATCTGGCTTGCATAGCTCGCACACACTGTGCCTGGGGCGATACCGCTCCAGGTAGTTACTCCGTGGCGTGATCGACAAAGCAGAAGCTGTAACCGCGCACAAAACGCAAGCGGCACTGAATAATCGGAATTTTGTGGAAAATGCTGGGGCGAATGACGGGACTCGAACCCGCGACCACCGGTACCACAAACCGGCGCTCTACCAACTGAGCTACATCCGCCACACAGCGACGTCCGATTTAGAGAAATGCGGGGCTGCCGTCTAGCCCCTTTATCGAGATTCTTTTCCACGCTGGGGGGAAACCGGCCATTGACCTGTTCTGGCTGGCAATGCCTCCCGGATATGTTGCTTTATCCCCTGACGCCCGCAAAGGCACGTTGCGGGGGAGAACAAGTCCCTTCCTTCTGATCGATAGCAATTATGGCAGCATAAGTCGCAATCCTGGACACGTATTCCAGACAGCCCCCCTTGCTAAGGGAGACGGCTCTTTCTAGGTTCTGCACATCATTGCCGCGTCGGGCCGGAATACGACGAGACCCTGCTGATCTTTGACCGACGAAAGGAATCGTCCCTTGAACCTCTCGACTTATCGCGCACAGTGGGCTTTCAGCCCGCTGCGCGAGGTGCTGGCTGGAATGGTGGGCACATTTGCGCTCATCCCGGAAGTTATTGCCTTTTCCTACATTGCGGGTGTTTCGCCAGCTGTCTCGCTTTACGCATCGTTTGTCATCAGCGTTGCCATTGCCATTACAGGCGGTCGACCGGGCATGATTTCCGGCGCCGCCGGTTCGGTGGCGCTTGTTGCTGCAGCGCTCGTGCATCATCACGGTATCCAGTATCTGTTTCTGGCCACGCTGATCGCTGGCGCCATGCAGATCGTATTCGGCCTGCTGAAACTGCATGTGCTGATGCGCTTCGTCTCGAAGGAGGTGCAGACCGGCTTCGTCAATGCGCTGGCCATCCTGATTTTCTCGGCGCAGGTGCCGCAGATGCTGCATGTGACATGGCACACCTATGCTCTGATCGCGCTTGGTCTTGCCATCATCTACTTGCTACCGAAGCTGACAACGGCCATCCCCTCCCCCCTGATCTGTATCGTCGTCCTGACACTCATCACCATCTGGTGCCCGATGCCTGTGCATGTGGTGGCTGATCTTGGCGCCCTGCCTACCGGCCTGCCTAGCTTTACCCTGCCGCATGTCCCCCTTACGCTCGAGACATTCGAAATTGTCATGCCCTATGCACTGGCGATGGCTTCGGTTGGTCTGCTTGAATCCCTCATGACTGCGGGTGTGGTGGATGACCACACAGACACCCACGGCGCACCGCGTATGGAATGCACCGGGCTCGGCATTTCCAATATACTGGTCGGACTTTTTGGTGGCATCGCAGGCTGCGGCATGATTGGCCAGACGGTCGGCAACCTGCGTTATGGCGGCCGCGGACGACTCTCCACCTTCACGGCAGGTGCTTTCCTGCTGATCCTGATGGTCCTCCTGCACAGCTATGTTGCGCGTGTTCCCATGGCAGCGCTTGTCGCCATCATGATCATGGTGTCAGTCAGCACATTCGCATGGGGCTCGCTGCGTGATCTCATGCGCCACCCCAAGCTTTCCAGCCTTGTGATGATCATCACCGTGATTGTCACGGTCACCACGCATGATCTTGCGGCTGGCGTGGCGGTTGGCGTGCTGCTGAGCGGCGTTTTCTTTGCTTGGCGGGCCATGGGTATGCTGCGTGTCGAGACCCGGCAATCGGCTGAAGCTGATCTGTATCTGGTGCACGGCCAGGTGTTCTTCGCCTCGGCTGACATGCTGTACGATGCGATCGACTTCCAGACAAAGGCGCCGGTGGTCGAAATCAATCTCGCCGATGCGACATTCTGGGATATCACGTCGGTCGATATTCTGGAGAAGATCGTCAACAAGCTCCAAGGCAGATCAATCTCTGTTCGCGTCGAGGGGCTCCATAGCCGTCGCCACGGGTTGATTGCAGAGCAGTCAGACGATCCCCTGCTCTCGATGTGAACTCTGTAAACGCCGCGCCAGAGCAGCCTGTTCTGGCGGGGTCAACAGGTCAGCCAGTGTCTGCCTGTCCAGAACTGCCATGAAGGCACCAAGGGCCTCTCCCAGCAGGCCCTGAAGGCGGCATGCACCCGTCAGCAGGCAGTTTTGCCCTGTCTGGAAACAGGCAACCAGGGCCATATCCTCCTCCGTAAAGCGGATAAGCTCACCAAGACTGATGTCGTGAGGTGCGCGACCAAGCACAAGGCCGCCACCACGCCCCCGCATTGTCTTCACAAAGCCGCCCTGTCCGAGGCGATGCACGATCTTCACGAGATGATTCTCGGAGATATCGTAGCGCTGCGCGATCTCATGGATGGACACCCGGCGGTCCTGATTGAGGCCGAGATACAGGAGGGTTCGCAGAGCATAGTCTGTATGGAGGGTCAGACGCATATGTGAAGATATCTCATATTTACATCTTTCATACATCAGGTTTAAAAGATGTACATTAAATACATCTTTCACGGAGACGACCGATGGTTGCGCCACTCAGATCAGGAACCCCCGCCATTGTGAAAGCCACGATCCCGGCGCTCGAGGCCCACGGGGTGACAATCACAAAAACCATGTATGGCGCCCTTATGCGTGACCCTTCGATTGCCGCCATGTTCAATCAGACCGATCAGGCCAATGGTCGCCAGCCCCATGCTCTTGCAGCAGCAGTGCTCGCCTATGCCCGTCATATCGAACACCCGGAAAAGCTCGAGGCTGCCTTACGCCTCATCGTCGAGCGTCACGTCGCCGTCATGGTCAAACCGGAGCAATATCCTGTGGTCGGCGAGGCTCTTCTCGGCGCGATCAAGACCGTCCTGGGCGATGCGGCGACACCTGAAATTCTGGAGGCCTGGGCTGACGCGTATCGTTTTCTGGCCGAGGTACTTATTGCGCAGGAAGCCGACACTTATACGGCACGTGCCGCCCTTCCCGGTGGATGGCGCGAATGGCGCTCGTTTCGCGTCGCATCCCGTGTCCGGGAAAGCGACTCCGTCATGTCCTTCTGGCTGGAGCCGGTGGATGGCAAGCCAGTTCTACGCCATGAACCCGGGCAGTTTCTGACATTCCGCCTTGAGCGCGATGGCCTCTCCACCCGGCGCAGCTACAGCATCTCGAGCGCGCCTGACTCGACCGGTTACAGAATTTCGGTAAAGCGCGACCCACTGGGCAAGGTATCGCGCTGGTTCCACGACACGCTCAAGGAGGGCGACTTACTCGATGTCGCGCCGCCGGCCGGGGACTTCACACTCGCCCGGAGCGGCACATCGCCTGTCATGCTGGTCAGCGCCGGAATTGGCATTACGCCCTTCATGAGCATGATCCTGGCGGCAAACGACCGTCAGAACAGCCCGACCATACGGCTGATACACGGTGATCACGATTTCACCTGCATGCCGTTTCTGTCTGATTTTGTCGACGCCGCAGCCAAAACGGAATCTTGCCCGATTGATCTGTTCAGCAGTTCCGGCGAAGGCAACAACCTGCCAGTGCCAAGCCATAAAGGGCGCATCTCGGCGCAATGGATATTCGACCGTATGGAGGCCGGCACCCATATCTTTGTCTGTGGTCCCAGGGGCTTTCAACATGACCTGATCGGGGGGCTGCGTCAGCTCGGGGTGCCAAGCGCGCACCTGCACCACGAATTTTTCGGCTCTGACGAAGCACTCCCCGACTGACCCTCTCTGCGCACATCGCGATAGGTTTGATCACGATGTGCGCCACAACGCTGCTCGCAGCTCTACCGGGTTGCAACGACGGGTCGTTATACTTCCCCACCAATCTTATAATATACGGGAATGATGCATCTCAACGCCCATATTTATGAATTTATTTCACAATCGTAATAGTCATTATTAACATAATAAGGATTTATATGCCAGTAAGTATCTAAAATTAATATTTGTTCTATATATATAATTACGACAAATAAGTTTTCATGATAGAAACTTTATATTACTTTCCTTTTCTCTTTCGAATCTGTACCTCCGCAGAGCTTGTTATCGGGAAAAAGGCGTAATGGCTGTTATCTTCGAAGGTGACGATCTGGTCGTCCACGAAACAGACGGTGATTCCGATTACGCGGTTATTACTTTTGAGCCCGCCGAACAGAGCCAGCACGCGACGACTACTTTTTTTGCTGAAAAACCGTTGCGTTATAATAATATCAAAAGCTTGGGGATAACTGCAAAATCTCCAGTGTGGTATATATCTGACGAAGTCGAACATGTGATCATGATCATCAATGATCGTCTTCAAGGTATCAATAACCGCATTGCCGTTGGCTATTCTATGGGTGGTTACCCCGCTCTGAACTGGTCCCGCCGAATTGGCGCAAAGACAGTTTTCTCGATGTGCCCGAAGTATTCCCTTGATCCGGATCTATGCGATATCGAACAAGGCTATGTAGACAAATATTTTTGCGAACGCATGAGAGGGATGAAAATTGATCCCGAGAACGTATCCGGTCGCGTTTTCATCGTACACGATCCTGACCACACGCACGACAGTTACCACGCAAGACTGATCGAGCAAAAACTCGCTTCCTGCAATGCTACGCTCATCAAAAGTTTTTATGCTCAGCACGATGTGCATCTGACAATACAGGGCAGCGAAAAATTCGGACGCATGATCCGGATGCTCGCCTACGGCTCCGATCAGGAGATAAAAGCAGCCTATGCCAAGGAACGGAAAACGAGTTCCTCAACCCTTGTCACTATGTTCCTTCGCAATATTCGTTTCCAGCCCGAGAGGGCCTTGCGGGCAATACTATCAGACAGAGCCTTGAAACATGCCAATCTGAAACCCGTTCTGGAAAGAACTCTGGATATGGCGCGCCTGTCGCATCGATTTTCCGAGGGAGGTAGCTTCGAAAAAGCCAGTTTCTGCCTCGGCTTACCTTTTCTGGAGGCGAGATATGGCAGGGAAATCAATCGGGAAATAGTGGCCAGTGCAGCGCTGCGCCAGTTCACTCGTGCACCCCTGGGATTCCACGGTCATCTTTTATGTTACGATATGGCCACGAAGAAATTTTCCGGCAGAGACCTGTTTGGGCCCACACCCAATTGCCCTGAGGTAGTGATACGGAGGTCAGGCGGCTATCATCTGATGCAAATCACGACCGGCGAAGAAACGACCTATCTTTATGAACAGGACGGGAAGGTACTGATGTCAGACGTGCCCCGTGATTCCGGCTTCACACTGGAGAGGAGCGCTCGTAATCATCACCATCACATACGCTCGCGTCTCGGATATCTCTGTTCTCACCCGACAGGGCACTATGATCTGGATCGTTCCGTCAAATTTGAGTGGGAAGAATTCTCCATACCGTCAGTCTTTTGACGGACACATAGTCCGGCGTTGATCGAGCAAAACGCCCGGCGCAACGAGCCGGGCGTTCTGGAACGTTTCTCGTCGGCCCGGGCAGGGCCAAAACCCTTCTCAGGGCTTGGGCCATCCAGTCGCGGGGCGGTCGAAATGCGACAGCAGATCCTGATCGGGGATGTTCGTCAGGTCCTTGCTCTCGCTCTTGATCAGCTTCTTGCTGGTCGCCTTCGACAAATGCTCGCGTATGTCATGCAAAACATGGGGGGCGGCAGCAAGCACGAGTCCCTCAAGAGCGGGATTATCGTTGAGCGCCGTTTCGATTTCGTCCGCGATCTGTCTTGCGAAGCGCTCCTTGACTTGCACTTTCGGATCCGAACGCGGCTCTTTTATCGAGGCCACATCGCCTGCTGCATCGGTTGCCTTGTCATGGGCACCAAAGCGTTGGATCGTACGCATCTGCTGGCCATCGTAGCGCAGGAAGCGTGCTTTTTCACCATCGCAAACTGCATAAAGTACTGGGTCCTGAACGGCCATAAAAACCTCTCCTGTGTTCACGATTAATGAACGCCACACGGTAAAAGCGGTTTCTGTTCACACAGTTACTTGAATGATGCGTTTCAGGACAGGGCCAGAGCGTTGCGCAGCAGATGCCACGATGCCTCGTCGGGCGCATAGAGCAGCCCGCGTCCAGGCTCGCTGGGATGGTAGGAAGCACCGTTCAACCGGGCTCCATAGGCGCCTGCCTCATGCATGAGTAGCCAGCCCGGGCAATGATCCCACAGGCAGGTCCTGCTATAAGCCAGGACGTGCCCGTGCCCCGCAGCGACCATGCGATATTCGTGAGCGGCACAGCGCAGGTCCCACAAGCCCGTCATGGCGCGCAGATTCTTATCGGCCCTTTCCGTATCTCCCATGGGCAGCGTGCGCCATGCAATCTTCCCGGTCACATCCTGAATACGGGAGAAGGGTCTGGCGGCCTGCATGGGTCTCGTGGCGCCGCTCGCATCTTCGCTCCAGGCGCCCTCCCCCTGCAAGGCGAGGGCAGAAGAACGTGTGAGAGGATCATGAATGACGCTGGCGACCGGAACGCCATGCTCAAGCACTGCCATCATTACGCCGAACACCGGGAGTCCCGCAGCGTAATTCGCTGTCCCGTCAATCGGATCGATCGTAACGCAAAGGGGAGATCTTCCCGCTTCATCGACGAGTGCTGGACAGGAAGCGCATCGTTCCTCACCGATCAGCACAGCCCCCGGCAGCAGGCTTTTCAACTGACCCGCTATAAATTCCTCCGCCAGAAGGTCTGCAACCGTGACCAGATCAGATGGCGATGATTTCGTGCGTATATCGTCCCCGGAAAGACGACCAAAACGCGGCATGATGATCTGGGTCGCGGCATCCCGTGCGATCGCAGACAGATCCTCAAGCACCGCTCGCGTCACGGTACGGGCCCGCAGCGCTGTCATGGTGGCCTCACCCTTGCTCAATCATTCCTCCCCGGGGAAACCAATATTCTCCCTCAATCCACTATCAGGAGGATTTCAGGCAGACACAAGGCAATCTGGATAAAGCTGGCCAAAGCGTGACCGGTCCTGTTCGAACAGCCGGACATCGAGCGTGATCTCGGTTTCCTGGTCCAGGCGTTCCAGCACCTCGCCATGCTCGTAGAGCCATGCCAGCGCAGCACCGTTGCTGATATCCAGGCTTACACGCGTCAGGCTCATTGATGCCGTCATATGCTGGTCAAGCATCGAATAGAGATTGGGCAGCCCCTCGCCTGTCATGGCCGATATGGCCACACAACCGGGATGGCGGGGCACAGCCTCGATACCGCCCATGAGGTCGGCCTTGTTCAGGACCTCGATGGTTCGCTCGGGCCAGTTTTCATCCAGCATGCCATCACGCACCATGCCATCCAGCACGTTGATGACATCGGCACGCTGAGCCGCACTGTCCGGGTGAGCGATATCGCGCACATGGAGGATGATATCAGCCTCAGCCACTTCTTCGAGCGTCGCACGAAAAGCTGCGACCAGTTCAGTCGGCAATTCGCTGATGAACCCGACCGTATCGGAGAGGATGACCCTGCGCCCCGAAGGCAGGCGCAAGCCGCGCATCGTCGGATCCAGGGTCGCAAAAAGCTGGTCCTGCGCATGGACAGCAGAGCCGGTCAGCGCATTGAACAGCGTCGATTTACCCGCGTTGGTATAGCCCACAAGGGCAACCACCGGAAATGGCACCTTCTTGCGGGCGGAGCGATGCAGGCCGCGCGTGCGACGTACCTGATCGAGATCCTTGCGCAGTCTGACCAGACGCTCATCAATCATGCGACGGTCAGCCTCGATCTGTGTTTCACCCGGACCGCCGAGAAAGCCGAAGCCACCGCGCTGACGCTCAAGATGGGTCCAGAGCCTGACCAGACGGGAGCGCTGATATTCCAGATGCGCCAGTTCGACCTGCAATACGCCCTCACGGGTCGCTGCGCGGGCACCGAAGATATCCAGGATAAGTCCGGTGCGATCGAGCACCTTGCAGTCCAGTGCCTTCTCGAGATTGCGTTGCTGCCCGGGAGACAGTTTCGCATCCACGATCATGACCTTGACGTCATTCTCCTGCACCAGCTCGGCCAGTTGCTCAACCTGCCCTTTTCCGAACAGGGTTGCAGGGCGTACTGCACGGATTGCCAGAACAGCCTGCCTGACCACGACAAGACCGATGGAAGACGCCAGCCCGACAGCCTCTTCAAGACGGGCCTCCGCAGCACGGAACTCGTCATTGGGTGTCGGGCGCGCCCAGGGTAGAATGACCGCAGCGCGTGTCGCGGGGGGTGTCGTACTCGTCGTCACTGACACGTCTTGGGATAACTCCAGTCCTTACAGGCCTAGCTCACTGTCCTGGGCAAAGAGTGCCAGGGGAGCGACAGGCATGATCGTGCTCACCGCATGTTTGTAGACAAGCTGAGTATGGCCGTCACGACGCAGAATGATGGTCTCATGATCAAATTGAGGAATGACACCCTGCAATTTCACGCCGTTGACGAGAAACACGGTCACAGGAAGAGCATGTTGCTGCAGGTGCTGCAGGAACAGGGACTGAACCGTTTCGCCCTCCTGGAACTCCGAAAAGGGGGCGGTCTGGGACGATGGGTTGGGATTTGCTCTGGCCACGATTAATCTTCTTTTTTTCAGGTGTTTGCGGGGGGCCCCTGTCAGGAGGCCGGGAGTCAACGCGTGAAACTTGCTCCCGGCTTTATGGCCCCTAGCTTAACTTTGTTGAAATTGGGTTTCCAGACCTACAGGGTCCTGTCCTCGGGTGTCACACCAAGCTGTTTAAGTTTGCGATGCAGCGCACTACGCTCCATCCCCACGAAATTCGCGGTGCGGCTGATGTTACCGCCAAAACGCAGAAGCTGCACCTGCAGATATTGCGTTTCGAACAGATCCCGTGCCTCACGCAGGGGCAGCGCCATGACATCCGCCCCGGCGTCGAGGCGCGTCATGGACGGTGCGCCCTGACTGACCGTGCTGGGAAGCATGTCGGCGCGAATGAAATCCTGCCCGTTCGGCATCATGATCAGCAGGCGCTCCATCAGGTTCCGCAGTTCCCTGATATTGCCTGGCCATTCATAGGATTGAAGGGCTGCAAGGGCGTCAACTGAGAGCTCACGCGGCGCAAGACCAGCATTCTCGGCGTAGCGACGCAGAAAATGCTGTGCAAGTGAGGGGATATCCTCACGACGCTCACGAAGTGAGGGCAGACGCAACGGTACGACAGCAAGACGATAATAGAGATCCTCGCGGAATCGCCCCAGGGTTATCTCGCCCTGAAGATCGCGATTGGTGGTCGCGATCACGCGCACATCCACCTTGACCCTGGTCGAGCCACCCAGCCGCTCAAACGTCTGGTCCTGCAACGCGCGCACGATCTTGCCCTGGGTCTCGAGCGGCATGTCCGCCACTTCGTCCAGCAGCAATGTGCCCTTATGGGCACGCTCGAGCACGCCGGTGCGGCGCATCACGCCATCGGATTGCCCTTCGATGCCAAAAAGCTCTTCCTCGAACCGGTTCGGAGCAAGTGTTGCACAGTTCAGGGCGATAAACGGACCTGTGCCGCGGCGCGAGCGGGCATGAACCATACGCGCTGCGATTTCCTTGCCCGATCCTGCGGGGCCCGTAATCAGCACGCGTGAATTGGTAGGCGCCACACGCTCGATCTGCCCCCGCACGGCGCTGATGCCGGGGCCGTCACCGAAAAGCAGCGTCTCGTTTCCCGAGCGCAGACGCAGCTCGGCGTTCTCGCGTTCAAGGCGTGCGGCTTCCAGCGCACGCTGGACGACCACAATCAGGCGATCAGCCTGAAAGGGCTTCTCGATGAAGTCATACGCCCCGTGCTGAAGGCTCGAGACGGCTGTCTCGATTGTGCCGTGGCCTGAAATCATGACGACCGGCAGACCTGGCTCCTCGGCCTTGATGGTCTTGAGCAGATCGATGCCGTCGAGGCGCGACCCCTGCAGCCATATATCAAGGATAACCAAAGACGGACGACGCGCCCGGAATGCCGCCAGAGCCTGATCCGAATTGGCAGCAACGCGCGTTTCATATCCTTCGTCACGAAGGAGCCCCTCGATGAGAAGCCGGATATCCGGCTCGTCATCGACGATCAGGATTTCATGCTCCATACGCATTCCTCATCAGAAGTTCACTGCTCCCTGCTCGTCTGGACCATAAGGTCGGGCTGTGCATCGGACATCTCGCGTGCGGGCAGGGTAAGCGTCGAGACGGTTCCGCGCTCATCCGGTCGATCCTCCAGCCTGATCCCACCTGCATGATCCTCCATGATCTTCTTGACAATGGCGAGCCCCAGCCCCGTCCCTTTCGGTTTGTGCGTGATATACGGTTCCGTCAAGCGGTGGCGGTCAACAGAAGGCAAACCGATACCGTCGTCAATGACCTGCACCATGGCTTCGCCCCCTGCAACCCCCAGAACCACGCGAATACTCCCCTGGGTCGTGCGTCTTTCGCCTGCCCCCTCGCCCTGAGCGCTTATCTGACTGCTGTCGCCCTGCTCGTCGCGCTCCTTAGCTGCCATGGCCACGGCATCGGCGGCATTTTGCAGCAGATTGGTCAGGGCCTGGCCAATCAGACGCCTGTCGCAATGCACGAGAGGACCACGGGCCGGCATATCGGTCGTATCATAGATGATCTCGGGATGAGCATTGCGCTGAAGGACCAGAGCCTCTCGCACCAGACGCGACAGATCCTCGTCCTTGAGAACGGGTTGCGGCATACGGGCAAAAGACGAGAACTCATCCACCATACGTCCGATATCGCCAACATGACGCACGATCGTATCCACACACTGCCCGAAGGTTTCCGGATCGGAGCTGATCTCGCGCAGGAAACGACGCTTCAGCCGCTCAGCCGAGAGCTGGATGGGCGTCAGCGGATTCTTGATTTCATGGGCGATGCGACGGGCCACGTCGGCCCAGGCCGCCTTGCGCTGGGCCGCCAGAAGCGCCGTGATATCATCGAACGTGACAACATAGCCTGTCGAGTCATCGCTTCCTTGCTCACCCACAACACGCACCAGAAGTGTGCGGCCGGAAGTACCCACGCTGGGGCCATCGCCAAGCACCGCCCCTTTTTCAGCGACATCGATCTGGATCTCGGCCGTGTGCGCCTGTCCGGGCTCTGCCCGCGCCTGATCGAGCATGGTGCCGAATTCCGGCACAACATCGCGCAGGGCCTGTCCCTTGCCACTGTCCAGGTCACGCTGGAGCAGCCTGGAGGCCGCGCGGTTGGGTAATTCGATCACCTGATGCGCATCGAGACCAATCACGCCGGCCGATACACCCGAAAGCACCGTTTCGGTGAAGCGACGCCGCTCATCAATCTGCTCATAGGCTTCCATCAACTCGGTACGCTGGGTGGAAAGCTGATCGGTCATGCGGTTGAAGGCACGAGAGAGGGTACCAACCTCATCATCACGCCGCGCGTCGCGGGCCCGTGCTTCAGGCACACGCACACTCAGATCGCCCTCGCTCACCCGTCGCGCTGCAAGGATCAGGAGCCCGAGCGGCTGGGTAATCTGTTTGGCCAGAACCAGCCCCGTCAACATGCCTATGCTGAGCACCAGCAGGCCCAGTAGCGCGAAGATCAGCGCAAAGCTCACCTGTATGGCCGAGCGATGCGCGTCGAGACGCTGATATTCCGAAACAACCGCATCGGTATGGCGCATATGCTCGAGAATCTTGGCATCGACCGGGCGTGTGATGACCAGCATCAGTCCGGAACTTGGCCCAAGGCTGACGACAGCGCGCACAGTGCGCTCATCGGGACTATCGAGAATGGCCACATCATTGGTGCGTGCCAGGGTCGTGGCATCCTTTGGCGGCAGGGCAAGCTGCTTGCCCTGCAAGGCTGCCAGACCGCCTGAAGCCACCACCTTGTTGGTATAGGAATCGAACACAACGGCCTCGTTCAGGCCGCGTTCAGTGGCTTCCACATCCAGCATCATCCCGAGCTGACCCGGATCACGCATCAGATCCACGCCGTGGCGATACATCTCGTCATTATTGGCGGTGATGATGATGTTTGCGAGGGCAAAGGCCTCGGTGCGGATGTTGTCGTTATGCTCCTGCAGATAGCCTGCCGCCACGTCACGTGCTTCGGTCAGCGCCGTGTTCACCCTGTTGGAAAACCAGATCTGGATCCCGAAATGGAAGAACAGGGCTGCAAGCCCCCCGATCACCACGGTCGGGGCCACAGCGACCACGCCGAAAAGCGTAATCAGCCTGACATGAAGCCGCGCCCCGGCCAGACCAGTGCGGCGCTCGGCAAGCATGCGCCCGACGCGCATGATGACAGCCGCCCCCAGAAGAAGCAGCACCACGAAATCGAGCAGAAACACGACGGATTCGATCTGGGGCCGGTAAGCAAAGGATAGGCCACGCGCCAGAACGACAAATGTCGTGATCAGCAGGACCAGCGCTGCGCAGGCCAGAACCATTGCCGTCTTGAGACGGCTGACACGCCGTATAACCCGCAGGAAGGCAGAGTCATTCTCTGTCTGCGATCCGCTTCCGGGCATGGCATCATCCGGGATGGGGTCAGACGCTTGCGTGATTACGGGCTTGTCCCTGTCTGTCATGACCGTGTGCGCCCTGTCTCGATCCCAAGAAGCTGCAGCCGTTTGCGCAGCGTATTGCGGTTGATCCCCAGAAGGGCAGCCGCCCTGATCTGATTGCCCTCTGTCGCCCTGAGCACAAGGCGGAACAGGGGTCGCTCGACCTCTGCCAGCACGCGGGCATGAAGCGACCCCTGCACATCGCTTTCGAGATCGAGCATGGAGGGAAGATAACGCGCCAGAAGCCCCTGAAAAGAGGCAGCATCAGCAGTTGTGTCCACCCGATGCAACGCAGCAAGACGTGCCGCCGTCACGACCCCGCCCATTCGGGATTGCGCAGCGTGAGACAGGAGTTGGCGTATCTGGCGGAAATTACCGGGCCAGTCCTGCTGTGCCAGCCAGGCGGCGCAATCCGGATGGAAAACCGCCTCTCCGCCATTCTGTTCGGCCCAGACGGCGCAAAGCGCCCCCATATCGTCATGGCGCTCCCGCATGGCAGGAACGGTGACACAGTGCCGGCTCAGAAGGGTGGCCAGGGCCTCATCCATGCGGCGATCCTGCACAAGGCGCGCAGGCGTCCAGGAACTGGTGCAGATCACCACCGGGCGTTCATTGGCCGGTTTATTGCACAACAGCGCAAGCAGGCTGGCTTGCAGGCCTGGCTCGACAAGGCCGATCTCACCGATGAACAGGCACCCGGCCTGATCCGCCAGAGCCTCTTCAAAAGAGAGGCGATCGATAACCGGCACGAAGCGCCCTGGTCGGGCAGACTGCACCCAGAGATAACGCGCAGCCCGTGTTCGGCCACTACCTGCCTCACCGCACAGCATGAGTGCGTCGAGCGATGGCAGGCAGGCCTCAAGCCGATCTCGCAATTGTCGCACCGCTTCAGACTGCCCGTCGAAACCAAGACTGGCTGGCGCAAGGTGCTTCGGAGCACGAGGTGCAACGCTTGCCGCGCCTTGAGAATTCGTCCCCGCATTTTCTGGAGAGGCGCGATCGTGCGGCATCAGGAGCGCACTGACACGGTTGCGATCATCATGCGCCCGACTGGCCTGAACCGGTAGGGCAAGGCGCGGTCAGATCTTTCTCATTCAGAGAATGCAGGAGTCCAGAATACAAGGACGCATCATGATGCAGCGAACGCGTCATTCAGGCAGCTTCTTCAACCGCATCGCCGGAATCGGGGCGCTGATGCGTGGCTTCACGGTCGCGCACGACCCCGTTGGCGATCTGTTGGTCGTAAAACGCCGTGAGGTGGTCGATCACATCCTGCGCTGTATCCATCTTATTGATGCTGGCACGAAACGCGGCTGAACCGGGAAGGCCGTGCGAGTACCAAGAGACGTGCTTGCGGGCGAGACGCAGGCCGGGGCGCTCGCCGAAATGGTCCAGCATCATCCCGTAATGGCGCAGAACGATGGCTTTCTCTGTCTCGAGGTCCGGATCCGGCATGTTTTCGCCCGAACGAAGCGACTGCGCCACCTGGGCCAGAAACCACGGGCGCCCATAGCAGCCGCGACCAATCATCACACCATCCGCCCCCGAGGCCGCCAGCGCATCGCGGGCGTTCTGGATGGAAACGATATCCCCGTTGACGATCACAGGCAGGGAGACGCTTTCCTTCACCGAGCGAACGAAATGCCAGTCTGCCGTGCCGTTATAGAACATCTGGCGCGTACGCCCGTGGACGGTCACAAGGCGAATACCAACATCTTCGGCAATGCGGGCCAGACGCGGGGCATTGAGCGACTGATGATCCCACCCCATGCGCATCTTCAGCGTCACCGGCACTGAAACGGCTTTGACCGTCGCTTCCAGCAAAGCCGCGGCCTTGACCTCATCACGCATGAGCGCGGATCCGGCAGATTGCCCCACCGCCACTTTTTTCACAGGGCAGCCAAAGTTGATGTCAATCAGGTCGGCGCCCTGATCCACAGCAATCCTGGCGGCCTGCGCCATCGCCTCGGGGTCACATCCTGCCAGCTGAACGGAGTTGGGGCCGTTCTCGGCGCTGCGCGCCATGCGCAGGGTATTCTCGTTCTCACGCACCATGGCCCATGAGGCGATCATTTCCGAAACAACAAGCCCGGCACCGAGATCACGCGCCAGCTGACGGAAGGGCAGATCTGTGACACCCGACATCGGCGCCAGAATGACCGGCGTTTCGATCACGACACCGCCGCCAAGATCGATCGGGCGTAGTTCAAGGCCGCGGCTCGACCCAGCCACGTCGGAAGAGGAGAGATTGCTCATGATAGGCCAAGGATACCGGCGGCCCTTGCGCGAAGCAATCAGAGATCGTCTCTCGTGGCACAGAGAGTCCCTTGCACAACCCCGCCCCATCGCATCGGGATCGTTCAGCTTGCCGGGCTTGTCAGCGCTTTGGTCAGACGGGTCAGAGCGGCCTCATCCGCAGGCAGGCCGAAACGCAGCAGGGTTTCATCCCATGCAAAGCGCCGCACCAGTATTCCAGCCTGCGCCAGCCTTTCCCATATCTCCTGGGCGTGGGCCGTTCGCCAGAGGCTGAAAAGCAGCGTTCCTCCCACAAACGACAGGCCAGCGTCATGCAGGATATGGCGCAGGATTTGTGTCTGATGCGTGAGACGCAGGCCCATCGAGTCGCGCCAGGCCATGTCCAGCAGCGCCTCTCGCCCGATCTGGCAACCCGCCGTGCTTACGGCCCAAGGGCCCATGGCTTCGCGCATGGCTTGAAGCACCGGATGGGTACCCAGCAGAAAGCCAAGACGGACCCCTGCGAGACCATAGGTCTTGCCGAAAGAGCGACAGACGATCAGGGCCCTGTGCGGCAGCAGGGACGCTGCACTGAAGGGTTGGAAATCGGCAAAGGCTTCGTCAATGACCAGCACCCCGCCCGCATGGCAGTGACTTTCGGCGAGAGAGGCTATCTCTCCGACACTTAGAACATGCCCTGTCGGATTATTGGGCGCGCAGATGATCGTAACGATGTTCCTTCCCGGCATTGGCAGGGATGCACCATGCGGAATGAACGTGATCGGTACCCCCGCTGCTGCCCAGGCGGTCTCATGCCCGCTATAAGTGGGTGTCAGGATACGAACACCCTCTACCTTTTGCAGCCGCGAGAGCATGACAGGCAACATTCCGATCAGCATCTGCGTACCCGGACCCGCCAGCACATGGTCTGGCGACACGCCGTAAGCCTGTGATGCCGCAAGGCGCAGCGCCTTTTCCTCCGCGGGATCAGGCAGACGCGAGAGAGCATCTGCCCCGGGCGGGGTGAACGGATAGGCGAACGGGTTGATACCGGTTGAAAGATCGATCAGGGGGGTGGGAGCCTGCGGAAAGCGATGCGCCAGCGTGCTCAGCTGACCCCCATGCGCGGGCCAGGGCGTCATGCTATGATGCCGTTCCTCATGCTTTGCGGTCATCTTGCTCCATGTTCCTTCTCCTGACCCTTTGCGCTCTCGTGACAGAGAGCGTGTTCGGGTATCCGGACGCCCTGTTTCGCCTCATTGGCCACCCGGTAACATGGATTGGCCGGCTGATCACGGCGCTGGACAAGGGGCTTAATCCGCCCGTTGTCGCCTCCTGCGCGTCATCCCCCCGAGGGCAACGCTCGATCGTCAATGCCCGGGCGCGTGGTTTGCTGGCACTTGCCCTCATCATCGCTGTCCCGACGGGGCTTACGATCGGGGCACAGGCTCTTGCCCGTGCCGTCTTGCCAATGCCGGTCACTTTCTGCCTCGAAATCTGCGCGGCCAGCACACTGATTGCGGGGCGATCCCTTCATGATCATGTCCGGGCGGTTCTGACCGGGCTGCGCGCAGGTGGCCTTGACGGTGGGCGCAAGGCAGTCGCGATGATTGTGGGGCGCGACCCCGAGGCTCTCGATCTTGCCGGCGTGGTTCGCGCTGCCACGGAAAGTCTTGCCGAAAATTTCTCTGACGGTGTTGTGGCCCCTGTCTTCTGGCTGGCCGTTTTCGGCTTGCCCGGCGCCGTGGCCTACAAGGCCATCAATACGGCAGACAGCATGATCGGCCATATGACGCCGCGCCATGAAGCCTTCGGACGCGCCGCTGCCCTGTGCGATGACTGCGTGAATATCCCGGCGTCCCGCCTGACCGCTCTCTGGCTTGTTCTGGCGAGTTTCGCGCCGGGCTACGCGACACGGGGTGCCCTGCGCACGGTATGGCGTGATGCCTCCCGCCATCGCTCCCCCAATGCGGGCTGGCCGGAAGCAGCCATGGCTGGCGCGCTGGCTTTGCGTCTGGCAGGCCCGCGGCAGTATGGTGGTACAATCATTGCCGATTCCTGGATGGGCGATGGGAAAATGACGGCCGACACCCGCGATCTTGCCCGCGCCCTCACACTCTACCGTCTGGGGTGCCTGATACAGGGCGGCTTCCTGCTCGCCCTGTTTTGTGGAGTATGCTCATGAGCCCCCCCGCCTGTACCAGTGCGCCGGTTTTCGATCAGGATTTTCGCGACAGGCTCGACACGTTGTTCCAGTGGCGCCGCGATGTCCGCCATTTCCGGCGCGACCCTGTCCCTGAAGAGGTGCTTGACCACCTGCTGGCGGTGACCTGCGCCACCCCGTCGGTGGGACTCAGCCAGCCATGGCGTTTCATGCGCATTGACGCGCCCGAGCGCCGCGAGGCCGTGCGTCAGGAGTTCATGCTGCGCAATGCCGAGGCTCTGGCCGCGAGAAGCGCTACGGATAACACGGCCTATGCCCGCCTCAAGCTCGCAGGACTTGAGGATGCCCCGCATCACATTGCCGTCTTCTGTGACCCCGACCCCGCTCAGGGGCGTGGTCTGGGGCGCATGACCATGCCTGAGACGGTCCAGTGGTCGGCAGTCATGGCCATTCACGGTTTCTGGTTGGCAGCGCAGGCCCATAATGTCGGGCTTGGCTGGGTGTCCATTCTCGACCCGGCGCATATGAACCTGCTTCTGGATGCCGAGCCGCACTGGCAGTTCATGGCCTATCTCTGCGTTGGCTATCCCGAGGAGGAGCACAGCACCCCCGAGCTTGAAAGACGCGGCTGGGAGCAGCGCTCGGGTGATCGTCATCGCTGGATCCTGCGCTGAGCAGCGCCCGGATTACGTCCGGTGCTGTCCGGCCCTGATCTGACCTCTCCCGGGGCCTGACCGCCCCATGCTGCACCCCCTTCAATCGGGAAAAGGCAGCCCGTGAGCGGCGCAGCTCATCCAGTCGATGAACAGACGCACCGCCGCCGAACGCTGTTTTGTCGGGTAGGCATAGGCCAGAATATCACCGCTCTGGGCTGACCACTCAGGCAGGATCTTGACCAGCTGAGACGCGACACTCGGATGGTCGTAGAGAAAATCCGGCAAAACCGAATAGCCCTGTCCAGCCATCAGACTCTCAAGAATCAGGTTGATTGGCCCCAGCGACAGATAGGGGCTTGATCCCAGACTACGGGGCTCACCCCCGGCGGACAGACGCCATCCATCCCGCCCGGGATCATCGACATAGCCGATGAACGGCAGACGGGTGAGATGATCGAAACTCTCCACCGGGCCAAACTGATCCAGAAAACATCGTCCCGCCACCAGACGCCGTTCATACCCCCCGATCCGTCGCACATGCAGTGAAGGGTCATCGAACGGGCGGGTGCGTATCGCTACATCGAACCATGTCATCTTGGCTTCAGACACGTCGTCGCCGAGGGCAAAACTGATCTGACATGACGGATATCGTGCGGCAAAGGCGTGAACCACCGGCAGGACCACATATCGCCCATAGGCCGCATTGGCGAGGATATGGAGTTTGCCCTGGGGGATGGAGCCATGATTCTGTGTGTCGAGAAAAGCTGTCTCGATAGCCTCCACACCTGAATTGCAGCGCCTGTAGAACACCTCGCCGGCCCGCGTCGGGAGAATCTGTTTTGACGTTCTGATCAGCAGATCGGTCTGCAGAAAGGCCTCAAGTTCGATAATCGCCTTGCTTATAACGCTTTTTGACACGCCCAGCGTACGCGCTGCACCGGAGATCGACCCCGCCTCGACCACCGCTATGAAGTAAACCATGCCATTGAAATTTATCTTTTTTCTCATGGATTCCCTCGGGGATCGTTCTAAAAAACCGCACGATCCGTCGCAAAATTTTTCCTTGTTTTTACACAGCATTTCAGCCGATGCTCTAAATCGTAAAAACACGATGAAACTTTAGATACATAACAGTCTTATTCGTTACATGTCGTTAAATATATCGAACGAATCAAATAGGTAACACCGCCTTTACGAATGTCTCTCTAGAAAACGCGGCCCACGATAAAAAACAAGACCGGAGATTGAGATGCACAGATTTAACCCACCTTCGACATTGCATAATGAAACTGTGAACAAATGGAATAATTCCTTGGGGAATTCTGCATTCGTCCGCAATTTTTCCGACTCCCATCACGAGTACTACGAGTCAAAGATGGTATTTGACAGCGCTTCGCATGCGCTCGATGATGACCGCGAGACCCATTGTGTCGAGAACGATGGTCTGGACGACGCCATTTCTTTCCTCGGCACGGATACAGGGCTTCTCGCCCATGCGCAGAACGATCCTGTATCGATCCGAGTCGTCTGGAACCTGCTGGAAAACGTCTCGCGGGTCTACCTCCCCAAGGTTTCCGCAGCCAGTGCAGATGAGACGGTTTGCCTGTCGGTCAAGGGCGATCCGTATTCAGTGCGCGAGAATGGCGTCATGCTCGACGCCCTGAACTACGTGCGCATGCTGTTCTCCGAAACGGCACGGGCTGTCCCAGCTTTCTGAATTCCGGTTTTCTGCATCTCATGGCCCGTGCCGGACGGGCCACCGGTAGCAACTCCCGGCTTCTCCCCGGCACACAGGCAAGATAGAGCGCCCTGCAAGCGACCCGTCAGATCGACAAGAGACGATCGATCGCGACATACTCTTCAAGGTGATTCGCCAGCGCATCGAGCACCGTTTCGATACGGGCCCTGTTATCGAACGGGGAAGATCCGGCGCCAAGCCATGACAGGAATGTAGCGCGCGCTGCCGCCTGATCGAACAGTCCATGCAGATAAGTGCCACGAACACGGCCATCCTCAGAACAGGCACCATCCAGCCGCCCATCGGCAAAGCATAATACGGGCCGTGACAGGGCTGGCCCCTGTGTAATCCCGGCATGAATCTCGTAACCCGAAACTGCGGCACCTGACGGCAGAAGATGGCCGCCTGTCTGACGCACCGTCTTCCCTGGCGCAAGGACGGTCTCGATATCGAGATATCCCAGCCCATCGCGGGTTTGAGGTGTGCCCTCCAGACCATGCGGGTCACTCACGCTGCGTCCCAGCATCTGGTACCCACCACAGATCCCTAGAATACGACCACCACGCCGATGATGCGCTGCGAGATCGATATCCCAGCCCTGCCCCCGGAAGAAATCCAGATCGGCAATCGTCGCTTTCGATCCCGGCAGAATGACCAGATCGCAGACAGGCAGTGCTTCACCCGGCGGTACAAAGACCAGCGACAGGGCTGGCTCGGCGCGCAGGGCATCCATATCATCGAAATTGGCAATCATGGGCATGAGAGGCACCGCGACACGCCACGTTCCTGCCCCCTGCCAGCCGGTAGGCAGATCGCCCGTATCCTCTGGCGGCAATTCGCGCATTGCAGGGAAAAACGGGACCAGACCGCAGGGTGTCCAGCCGGTATGCTCAGCAATGAAACTCATGCCACTGGCAAACAGGCTGGCATCGCCACGCATACGATTGACGATGAATCCCTTGATGCGTTCGGCATCCGAGGGCGGCAGAACCGTGCGCGTTCCAACCAGGCTGGCAATGACGCCCCCGCGGTCGATATCGCCTATCAGGATAACGGGGAGATCGGCCGCCTCCGCAAACCCCATATTCGCGATGTCATTGGCGCGCAGATTGACCTCTGAGGCCGAGCCTGCCCCTTCGACAAGCACAATATCCGCCTGAGCTTGCAGGTGATGGAAGCTTTCAAGCACGGCAGGCATCAGAAGAGGCTTTACCGCCTGATACTCACGCGCCTTGCGCTGCCCCCAGATCTTGCCTTGTACGATGATCTGCGATCCGTGCTCTGATTGCGGCTTGAGCAGGACCGGATTCATATGCACGCATGGCGCCACCCCGCAGGCCAACGCCTGAAGCGCCTGGGCACGGCCGATTTCGCCACCATCTGGCGTTACCGCAGCATTGTTGGACATGTTCTGGGGCTTGAAGGGCCGTACACGTAGCCCGCGTCGGGTCAGTGCCCGAGCGAGACCGGCCACCAGAACAGATTTACCGACATTGGAGCCCGTTCCCTGAAACATCAGGGCGCGAGGGCTCAAAATTCGAAACCCTGCTGGGCTTTTACACCATCACGGAAATGGTGTTTCACAAGGGTCATCTCGGTGACCAGATCGGCAGCCTCGATCAGCCATGCCGGGGCATTGCGCCCGGTAATGACAACATGCTGATGCGCGGGGCGGCTGCCCAGACCTGCCAGCACCGTGGCCTCGTCGAGATAGCCATAGCGCAACGCGATATTCAGCTCATCCAGCACCACCAGCGCCACATCCTCGCGTGCCAGCGCCACACAGGCCTGCTCCCAGGCCCGCTTGCAGGCCGCAATGTCCCGCTCACGGTCCTGCGTCTCCCAGGTGAATCCCTCCCCCAGTGCGTGGAACTGCACCAGATCGCCAAAGCGGGCGAGTGCCCGCCTTTCGCCTGTATCCCATGCCCCCTTGATAAACTGCACGACAACCACCTTGCGCTCATAGCCAAGCATACGCAGGGCAAGGCCGAAGGCTGCTGTGGATTTGCCTTTGCCGGGGCCGGTATGAACCGCGATCAACCCTTTCTCGATCGTCTTTTCAGCCACCTCACGGTCCTGCACCTCCTTGCGGCGCTGCATTTTCGTGCGGTGACGATCGCGTTCGGCCTCCGAAGGATCCCCCTCAGGGGTGGCGGGCAGGTCACTCATCGCATTCGTCTCCAGACACATCATCTTCAGAAAGCAGACTCCGGAAGGAGGCCACAAACATGGTCATTTCATTTCGAGCGCACAGCCTGCCGCGACAAACAGGACGCGCTGCGCCCGCTGGGCCAGTTTCTGGTGCAACAGCCCTGCCTCATCCCTGAACCGCCGTGCAAGGGCATTTTCAGGCACGATGCCGAGCCCGACCTCATTGCCGACCAGCACTGTCAGGGCGCTGCGCCTGTCCAGCGCATCAAGCAGGGTTTCGGTCGCCTGTTCAATATCGCGCTCCTCGAGAATCAGGTTGGTGAGCCACAAGGTCAGGCAATCGACAAGCGCTGGTTCGGGCCCGTCCAGCGCCGTGGCCAGATCGAGGGGGACCTCGATTGTTTCCCAACCGGCGCCGCGTTGTGCCTGATGCAGGGCGATGCGGGAGCGCATTTCATCATCCCAGGCACGCCCCGTCGCGATATAGCGCCACGGCCCCGGCTCCGCCGTTACGAGCGCTTCGGCATGGCGGCTCTTGCCGGATCGGGCACCACCCAGAACAAGTATGGTTTTCATGACCGCTCCCCCTTGCAGAACCGCGCTTATCCCAACACAAAGGCGCCATGTCACCTTTCCTCTCTCTCGAAACCCTCCGGAACGCGTGCGAAACCCTGCCGGAGCCCGATGCTGCGGCACAAGACGCCATCAGGGAACGAGAGGCACGGCTGACAAAACCCGCGGGCAGCCTTGGGCGTCTCGAAACGCTCGTTTCCTGGTTCGGCGCCTGGCGCCCCCTGCATATCAATCAGGCAGCCATCTGCCTTTTTGCCGGGAATCACGGCGTTCTGGCGCAGGGCGTCTCGGCCTGGCCGGCCAGCGTGACCGCTGCCATGATCAGCAATTTCAGACAGGGCGGAGCCGCCATCAACCAGCTGGCCCGTCAGGCCGGTGCGTCGCTTCACGTCGTGCCCGTGGGAGACCTCAACCCCAGCGCCGACCTGACATGCGCGCCAGCGCTCACGACAGAGGCCTTCCTTGAAGCCGTCTCAACAGGGTATGATGCCGTTCCGGCGCAATGCGATCTGCTCGCCCTTGGTGAAATGGGTGTGGGCAATACCACCGCAGCGTCGGCGCTGGCTGCTGCCCTGTTCGGCGGGGATGGCGCGACATGGGCAGGTCGCGGCGCAGGGCTGGATGACGACGGTATCGCGCGCAAGGCCAGGGCCATCGATACGGCGCTGGCCCTGCATGGTCGCGAACACCCGCCTCTGGAACTCGCGCGACGCTATGGCGGATGGGAACTGGCCGCCCTGCTGGGGGCCGCGCTGGCCGCCCGTCACCGGCGCATACCTGTCGTACTTGATGGCTTTGTCGTGACGGCTTCGGTCGCGCCTCTGGCGCTGATGCATCCATCAGGCCTGTCTCACACCGTGCTGGGCCATTGCTCGGGCGAGCAGGGCCATAGCCGTCTTTCCGCCCATCTCGATCTTGAGCCATTGCTCGATCTGGGGCTGCGCCTTGGAGAGGGGTCCGGGGCCGCTCTGGCCATCCCGCTTGTGCGAGCGGCCCTCGCCTGCCACAATGGCATGGCAAGTTTTGATGATATTGCCGTTCTTGATGAGAATAATCGATCAATAAAGAGCTAGATGCCTATCATTCGCGCAGATTTCGCTGCGGGTCTCAGCCTGCTGACACGCCTGCCAACAGGCTGGCTTCTTGCCCCTGACAAGAAGATAGACCTGACACGGTCCAGCTGGTGCTGGCCTCTGATCGGGGGCGCCATCGGTGCGCTTACCGGCACTGTGATGGTGCTGTGCATACGCCTTGGCATGCCAGCCATCGTTGCCACGGGCTGGGCCATCGCCTTCCAGCTTTTCCTGACAGGCGCCCTTCATGAGGACGGGTTTGCCGATACGGTGGATGGGTTTTTCGGCGGCCGCACGCCAGAGCGCAGGCTTGAAATCATGCGCGACAGCCGGATCGGCAGTTATGGCGGGCTGGCGCTGAGCCTGCTGATGCTGCTGCGGGCTGGCACCATGACAACCCTTGCCGCCCAGCCGATCCATATCATCTCGATTCTGGCAACAGCCGGAGCCTTCTCACGCCTGTCGCTCATGCTGCCCCTGCTCTGGCTGCGTCCTGCCCGAGCCGATGGGCTGGCCCATGAGCTGCGCCATCTGCCAGCGCGTGGCCTGCTGATTGCCATGCTCCTGACCGCCCTGATCGCCAGCTCGCTTTCCGTACTTGGTGCGCTATCTCTTTTTCTCGTGGCCTGTCTGGCCACACTTGGCCTGTGCAGCGTCGCCTATCGCCTGATTGGCGGCTACACGGGCGACGTGCTGGGGGCGACAGCCATCATCACCGAGCTTGTGGTTCTGACGGGGGCCAGCCTGCACGGGTTCGACAAGCTGCCCCTGTAGAGGTCAGGGCCTCTCACCCCGCGCAGAGTTAAAAGGCCCGAACGCTGTCAGTCGAGTACGGCGCAGGCGATACGCGCACCGGCGCCACCGATCGGCTGGGTCGTATAATCATCGGGGCTGGTGTGGATGATCAGTGCCGCACCATCAGCATCCTTGAGTGCGGGCCGCTCGCCTGCACCATGCAGCGAAACAAGCGTCGAATACAGCTCGACAGTCGCCGTGCCATCGGGCGCCACATAAAGATTGGGCAGATCACCGGCATCATTCGCGTTTGGCGTAAGCAGACCATGCACGACAGGCGTCACTGCATGAACATGACCACCCGCGCTGGTGAATTTCGGTGAGGTGCAGCTGCCTTTCTCATGGAAATGCATGCCATGCCAGCCAGGCGCCAGACCCTGGGCCGTGATACGCAGCAGAACACCCCGCGGGGCTTCGGTCACGCTGACCGTTCCATGCGCCTTGCCGTCCGTGCCCAGCAATGTGCCCTTGGCACTGTCTGCCGCCTGCGCCCGTGACAGACCAGCAGGGGAGAGAGCGATGACCGCCCCCCCTAGGAGAAAAACAGAAAGCATCTTGTTCATGGCATGACGCATGAGATCTGACCTCGACGTTGAAAAGAACGCTGCTGTTCCGAAACGGATGACAGCCAGGAAAGGTTCTGGACGGGAAACAGAAAGCTTGCCTGAGTTGAGACCGATTCGCAACATACCGTCTTGACGCGTCGTCCCGGTTATTCTCGGTCCAGAACCGTGCGCCACGCTTGTGCCGCCCGCGTTCCTGCCCGAAACTGGTTTTGCTTACCCCCAGGCACAAGGAGGCAACACCATGCTCGAACTCAGGCCCAATTGTGAATGCTGCGACGCGGATCTCTCCCCCGCTACGAACGATGCCATGATCTGCTCTTTCGAGTGCACATTCTGCGTGCGCTGCGCCACCGATCAACTCAAGGGCGTATGTCCCAATTGCAGCGGCGATCTGGTGCCCCGCCCTGTTCGGCCATCACGCTTTCTGGCCTCCAGCCCCGCCTCGACGCGCCGTGTGTTACGGGAGCAACCCTGCCCCGGCCTTTGAGTCGTTCCTGAAGTCGTTTTTAAACCGGAATTTTCTAACACCCTGCGTGTCGATGCTCTAGCCTCAGGCCATGCGTATGCCGTGAGCCCTGCCAGCATGGTGCTGACAGCTCACGGCATACCCGAAGGTACACGAGGCTGATTGGTCATGGCAGACAAGGCTTCAAGCCCCTCGTCCGGTGCGTGGCGCTGGCTTGGTGTGGCGTCTCTTCCCTGCCTTCTGGCCCTCGGCTTCGCTGTCGCTGGCGGATGGTTGAGCCCCCACAGGGTCACACAGAATACACTGCTCGGCGCCTTGCAGGGTGTGGACGGCCATCATCCGGGCTTTCGGCGCAACCATGCCAAGGGTGTCTGTGTCACCGGGTGGTTCGAGGGCAATGGTGCCGCCGCCACCTATTCCACAGCCCCCTTCTTCGAGGCAGGTCGCGTGCCGGTCATCGGGCGCTTCGCTCTTGCCGGTGGCATGCCCTATCAGGGTGACGCGCCGGGCAAGGTGCGCTCGCTGGCGCTGAGTCTGGAAGCACCGAACGGGCAGGAATGGCGCATGGGCGTCAATGACATTCCTGTCTTTCCGGTTCGCACACCGGCGGAGTTCCAGTCACTCCAGATCGCTGTTCGCCCCGACCCGGCCACGGGCAAGCCAGACCCAGCGCGCGTGCAGGCCTTCAAAGCGTCCCATCCGTGGCTCGCTGAAGCCGGCGCGGCGCTGGCCAAAAGGCCGATTACCCCCGGATTTGAAAACGATCGCTATAACAGCCTCGATTCCTTTCTGCTGCATGATGCCAAGGGGGGCACGACCCCTATGCGCTTCGCCCTGCGCCCCGCGGAAAATGTCGTAACCACCCCCTTGACGGGCGATGACGCCCTCTTCGAGCAGCTTGCTGCGGCCATGAGTGCCCATCCCCTGCGCTGGACACTGGTGCTTACCCTGGCCGGTCCGGGTGATGCCATCAATGACCCAAGCAGGGCCTGGTCTGCGCAGGACAGGCAGATCGAGGCTGGCACCCTGACGCTTGACAGGATCGAGAGCGAGGAGACCGGCCCTTGCACCGGCATCACTTATGACCCGTTGATCCTGCCGCAGGGAATAAGCGCCTCGGACGATCCGGTTCTTCAGGCCCGTTCAGCGGCCTATATGCGCTCTTTTGCCGAACGGTCACGCGAGCCCGTGCCTCAGCCTGCCGTCACACCCACGACGCTTGAGCAGAAGATGCCGGAGAAAGCATCATGAGCCCTCACCCTGTTTTCAGCCTGACATCGCGCCTGCTGCACTGGCTGATGGCTGTACTGATTCTGATCATGATCTTTATCGGTCTGTTCATGGCCTCCGGTGTAGGGCCGCACTACCACAGCCTTGTGTCATTTCACCGCCCGCTGGGTATTGCCATTCTGCTTCTGGCTGTCCTGAGGTTGCTCAACCGCTGGCTGAACCCGCCTCCTGCCCTGCCCGCCGATCTGCCGAATCTCATGGCGCTCATGGCCAAAGCGTCGCACTGGGCGCTTTACACACTCATGATCGGGTTACCTCTGGTCGGCTGGGCCATGCTCTCGGCGGGCGGTTACCCAATCCCGCTTTTGGGCCACAGCTTTCTTCTGCCCCCGATCCTGCCGCATGATGCAGCACTCTGGGGCTGGCTACGCCTTGCCCATACCATACTGGCCTTCTGTCTTTTCGGGCTCATTCTGGCTCATAGCGGGGCGGCGCTTTTTCATTTCCTGATCAGGCGCGACAGGGTGTTCCAGAGCATGACGGGGCAGGATCACGAGATCTGACATCGGCGCCTTCCCGTGCCCTCTTGCAAAGCCGCGGGGCAACGGTTCATGGGAGGCAAAACATCTCCGGATCCTCCTGCCATGCCGCGTGTCCCTTCCCCCGCCTGTGGTCTTGCCCTTGCCTTGCTGGCGTGGCAGCCCCGGCCTGCTCTGGCCAGTGAGACAACCGACAGGGCTCTCACCGTCAGCCGGGTCGATGCGCTCTGTGCGGCCGTGCAGCAGAGTGCGCCCCCTGCGAGCGACCGGCCGGATCCGGCGCAACGCGAGGCGTTGAGGGGATGTGACAGCGAGGCCCTGTATTTTGGTATCGGCATGAAGGCCGATCCCGTCAGGGCGCGACTCTGTGCCTTTACCGAACAGTCCCCGGAATCATCCCGGGTCGTGTGGGGTTATACAGGCAGCCATCTGCTGATGATGATCTACGCCAATGGCGAGGGGACCGCCCGCAACATTGCCTATGCGCAGAATCTGGCCTGTTCCACCTCTTTTGCCCCGGCGGAGCGCGACCTGCGGGTGTTGCATCTGCAGGCCATATCCGAAGGCACGGACAAGGGCCCTTTCGATTACTGCCATGACGCCACGGCGGGCGTTACGGGCGGCTATTGCGCGGCCCATCAGGCAAGGATTGCGAGCGAAGTCGAGAACCGGAAAATCCGGGATTTTGCGGCCAGCCTCCCTCACTCTGCCCGCCCGGCATTTTCCGCGCTCGTGGCGCAACAGAAACTCTGGGGAGACGCCCGCGCCGCCAACGAAACAGATCTCTCAGGCACGCTGCGCGCGGCTTTCGAGATACAGGAGCGCATGTTGCAACTGCGCGACTTCACCCAGATGCTGGCACGCCTCGGGCATAGGCCCCTGCCGCCTCTCGGCAGCGCCCAACTCAATACCGCCAATACGCGCATGCAAGTGGCCTTGAAACGCCTTGCTGGCCATCAGAACATCGGCGGCACAACAATCAATTCGAGCGATATCGAAAAGGCCCAGAGCTCTTTTCTGGCCTACCGGCAGGCATGGGGCAGTTTTGCCGCCGTAGCTTATCCTCATTGGGGGCGTGACGCCGCCGAAGCCTGGGTCACGATGAAACGGGCCGACATGCTGGAGCATCTTGCCGCCTTGCTGGATTGAAGAGCGCGGGCAGCGGAAGAACTGATGCCAACCCAGCAACAGGCTCCCGGATATGAAAAAAGCGGCCGGGTGGCCGCTTTTTTCCGTTTCAGTCCGGCTGGAACGCTCAGTCAACCAGCTGGAAAGACAGACCCTGACCACCGGCGGCGAGATGCGCCCCACGTGTTGCGGTCGTGATTTTGATCTTCACGCCATTGCTGTTGCTCAGAATAGCGCCACCGATCCCACGATCCAGCGTCGCGTCGCCGTTCAGAGCGCCGTAACCGCCATCGAAATCGTGCAGGTTCTTCAGGTTATAGACGACACCCGTTGCCTCGATTTTCGAGAAACCGACAGCAGCAATGTTACCGCCCGAAATCTTGAAGCGATAGGTCTTGTGACCATAGGTCAGCGTGCCCTGGCCCCAAGTGTAGCCAATGCCCACATCGGCGGATTTCGCCATCAGGGTGATGTGGCCAACGGGGGTGCCCAGTGCATCGGGGGCTGCATGCGCTACCGGCATGACGGCCAGAGCCGCAGCAGCAAAGGTCGAAGCAGCAAGGGCACGGCGGGTAAATGAGCGCATTGTTATTGTTCCTCTCAGAAAGGGAATGCGTTGCGGTTCGTTAACTCCCTGCATCGCTTTTCGTTCCCGCCCCGCCTGCATGATCGCGAGGCGTTGACCTCCAGGCGGGCCAACGCGGCGCAAAGGGCGCGCGGGGGATGGTTCAGTCGCGCTGCGGCGGGGCCATGAAATCCGGCTCGATGGCATCAGGCACGTTGTCCCGCAGGATGGTCTCGATCTCGGCCTTGTCCTGATCGCTCAGTGACCAGCCATAGGCCTCGGCCACACCATCAATCTGCTCGGGCTTGCGTGCGCCCCAAAGCGCCACAGTCGGTCCCTGGTCAAGCACCCAGCGAATGGCCAGCGCCAGCATGGATTTGTCGTGACGCGCGGCAATAGCCTTCAGCGCCTCGACAGCAGCGAGGTAACGCCCGAATACCGGCTGCTGGAATTTCGGATCGCTGCTGCGCAGGTCATCCTTGGGGAAATGAGTTTCAGACGTCATCTTGCCCGCCAGAAGGCCGCGACAAAGCGGACCATAGGCCATCACGATTGCGTCATGAGCCTTGGCGTAAGGCAGGATGTCGCGCTCGGTTGTGACGCGCTCGAACAGGTTGTAGGGCGGCTGGATGGTGCTGATCGGGGTGATGGTCCCGAACCGGTCCATATCATCAACCGAGAAATTGCTGACCCCGATGGCGCGGATCTTGCCTTCGCGACGAAGCTTTTCCAGCTCATGGGCTGTTTCCTCAACCGGGGTCTTGCCGTCAGGCCAGTGCACCTGCTCCAGATCGATCACATCGGTCTTAAGGCGTCGCAGGGAGTCTTCCACCTCCTTGCGGATGCGTTCGGGACGGCTGTCACGATAGACTTTCTGGTCATCTGACCAGGCCAGACCAAGCTTTGTGGCCAGCACGACCTTGTCGCGTCGCCCGCCCTCCAGCGCCCGACCGATAACCTCCTC
Organism: Asaia sp. As-1742; assembly: GCF_011753235.1. Taxonomy (NCBI): domain Bacteria; kingdom Pseudomonadati; phylum Pseudomonadota; class Alphaproteobacteria; order Acetobacterales; family Acetobacteraceae; genus Asaia; species Asaia sp. As-1742. The sequence continues at coordinate 82,659 of NZ_VWWA01000004.1, forward strand.
GCTGTGGCCAAACCCGTAAACCGGCGCTGTATCGATGAAGTTGATGCCGTTATCGATCGCCTTATGGATCGTGCGTATGGCGTTGTCGTCATCGGGGCCACCCCACATCCAGCCGCCAATCGCCCATGTTCCCAGGGCAATGCGGGTTACAGGCTTGTCGATATTCCTGATGCTGATCGTATCGGCAGTCATGAGATGTTTCTCCGTTCGTGTGAGGTCACATGCTGTTTCATACGGTGGAGAACCGTGTTCGTTGCCTCACTTGCGCCTGATGCGCCGAGCGGGCATCACCGCAGATCATGACACGCCGCGCCCGCCTTACTTCCGTGCTTGATCGCCTTGGTTTCGGGGCGACGCTGCTTCTGCCGGTCTTTCTGACTCATGGCAGGCTGTTTTCAGAGATCATGATGGACCTCCTGGCCATCGGCCTGCTGGCGCGTTCGGCGCTGGGGCTTGGCTGGGGCTGGGGTCGGCAGTTCTGGGTCCGTGTGGCCCTGCTGTGGTGGGGCTGGCAGATTGTTTGCTCCCTGCCCCATATCGGCATTGGCTCGTCGCAGGCGCTCACGCAGTCCATTCTCGCCATACGGTTTCCCCTCATGGCGGCAGCCCTTCAGGTCTGGACGCTGCGCGATGAACCATCGCGGACGACAATGCGCTGGGTTCTGATCACCTGTTGCGGATATTTCGTGCTCCAATTTCTGGTGCAGGCCATCTTCGGGCATAATCTCTTCGGCTACCCGCGTTATATCGACGGGACGCTGACCGGACCCTATGCCCACCCCAGAGCGGCAGCGCCTTTCTCCCGTCTGGTTCTGCCCGTCATGATGCTGGGCTGTGCCTGGCTGATGGCCCGCCCCGGAAAGGCACCTGCCACAGGCTCCCCGGGAACGCGCAACGGCAATCCGCACAGGACAACCCTCCCCGTTTTCTTGGCCATGAGTGGGCTGGCTGTTATTGTGCTGGGGATTATGGTCCTAGCCGGGCAGCGTATTCCCATGGCGCTTACCGCGCTCGGGATCGGCATTTGTGCCCTGTTCTATCGCCCTTTGCGCCCTGCTGCCCTGGTCGGGGCCCTCAGTCTGCCCGTTCTGGTCTTGCTGGTGCGCGTTCTTGCGCCTCAGGCCTTTCAACATCTCATCGTGCTGGCCGCTCATCAGCTCTCGCATTTCTGGGAGTCGCATTACGGTCTGCTCTTTACCCGTGCGATTGTCATCGCGCAGGCCCATCCCGTCACCGGGCTCGGTTACGACGCCTTCCGTCATGCCTGCGCCAATCCGGCCTATTTGCATGGTCTATCCTGGCTCAGCACAGCCAGCGATGGCGGCGGCACGAGCATTTGCGTCCAGCACGCGCATAACCACTATCTGCAGGCACTGACCAATGCCGGGCTACCGGGGCTCTTCCTGTTCGGTGGGCTGGTTTTTGCGTGCCTGCGCGCACTCTGGCCTGTGCAAGGGGCTCATCATGCCTGGCGCATCGGCCTGTTCGCGGCCTTTTTCGTTCAGGAATGGCCCTTTGCCTCAGCCAGCGACTTCCTCAACCTGCCTCTTGGCGGATGGGCCTTCATGCTGCTTGGCGTCGGACTGGCCGAGGCAGCGGCTCTGGGGGCCCCGACCTTGGGGGCCACCTCTGTTCCTCGCGACAAGGCGACCCTATATGCTGTGCCGACCGTAACCTCTCGCTAAGACCCGGAGTGCCGATGTCCGAGACCAAGATCCCCGTCACCGTTCTCACCGGCTTTCTCGGTGCCGGGAAAACCACGCTGCTCAACCATATTCTCTCGAGCGAGCACGGGCGCAAATATGCCGTGCTCGTCAATGAGTTCGGCGAACTGGGCGTCGATGGCGATCTGGTGGTCGATGCGGATGAAGAGGTGTTCGAGACCAATAACGGTTGCATCTGCTGTACCGTGCGCGGCGATCTGATCCGTATTCTCGGCAGTCTGCTCCGTCGTCGTGGCAAGTTTGACGGTATCATTGTCGAGACCACCGGTCTTGCCGATCCGGCCCCCGTGGCCCAGACCTTTTTCGTGGATGAAAACCTGCGCGAGAAATCACGCCTCGACGCCGTCGTGACCGTGGTCGACGCCTATAACGTCATCCAGACGCTGGACGAGAGCCCCGAGGCGATCCGTCAGGTGGCGTTTGCGGATGTGATCATTCTCAACAAGACCGATCTCGTGGATGAAGCCGCGCTTGAGGCCATCGAGGCGCGTCTGCGCGGGATCAATGCCAGCGTGCAGATCCATCGTGCCCAGCACAGCGCCGTGGCACTCAGCACCGTGCTCGATCAGGGCGGGTTCGACCTTGAACGCGCGCTGGAAACCATGCCGGACTTCCTTGAGAACAACGAGCACTCGCATGAGGAGGGCGTTACCAGCATGTCCTTCGCCGTCGAGGAGCCGCTTGACGAACAGCGCTTTCAGGCGTGGATCGGCGCGATCCTTCAGGAACAGGGCGCGGATATCCTGCGGTCCAAGGGCATCATGCATTTTGCGGGCAAGGATGAGCGCTTTGCGTTCCAGGCCGTGCACATGATGGCCGATGGCGACTATATCGGCAAAGGCAAGGAGGGCGAGAGCAAGGAATCGCGCATCGTCTTCATCGGTCGCAACCTCAACCGTCCGCAGCTTCGTCGTGGCTTTGAAAGCTGCCGCGCATGAGCGAGATGACTGAACTCCTCGCCACACGCGGCGCGGAAAAGACCATTGGTTCGCCCGTTACCGTCGCCGCCTGTGCCCGCGATGGCCAGACCTTCGCGCTCGGCACGGTCGAAGGCGAGATCTTCCTGATCCCTGTTGCCGGGATCAGGCATCCTGAAACATGGCAGCGCATCGAGGCTCATGACGGTGCCGTGCTCTGCCTCGCTGCCGATACCGGCAAAACAGGTTTCGTCAGCGGTGGCGAGGATAACCGCCTGTGCCGCACCCTGCCCGATGGCACGGTGAGCGAACTGCACAAGGGCCGTCGCTGGGTGGATTGCGTGGCCACAACACCTGACCATCTGGCCTTTTCGACCGGCAAGCAGCTTGAGATCCGCGACGCCTCTGGGGGGACCACTCTCAAGACCCTTGAGCACCCCTCGACCGTTACCGGCATCGTTTTTGATGCCAAAGGCAAGCGTGTCGCCGCGTCGCATTATAACGGCGTGTCGATGTGGTTTGTTGGCGCGAAAGTGGACACGGTACGCCCCCTCGAATGGAAGGGCAGCCACACCACCCTCGCCATTCATCCAGCTGGCGAGGCCCTCGTGACCGCGATGCAGGAAAATGACCTGCATGGCTGGCGCCTGTCTGACAGCCATAACATGCGCATGAGCGGCTACCCCAAGCGCGTGACCTCGCTCTCCTTTACCCGTAACGGGCGCTGGCTTGCGACCTCAGGCGCCGATGCCATCGTTCTCTGGCCATTCTTCGGCGGCGGCCCGATGGGCAAGCCCCCGACCGAACTTGCGCGCCTGCCCGGCGTGTTCTGCTCGGCCGTTGCAGCCCACCCCAAGAACGATATCATTGCCGCAGGGTTTGAAGACGGCTCGGTTCTTCTCGCCGAACTCGGCTCTGAGCGTGTTCTGCCCATCTGCCTTGGCAAGCGCGGCAAGGTAACCGGCCTGGTCTTTTCACCGCTGGGCGGCGTAATGGTGTTCGGCACGGATGACGGCGTGATTGCCGCCATTGATCTTTCCTCAGCAGGCTAAAACGAGCGGAGACTGATGCGCCTCTGTTGCTGCAAGTCTCACCTTGCAGCAACGCCCCGCAGCAGAGATTTCAAACCTGGTTGCGGTCCCCTTACCCGTGCGCAGCGACCAGGGAAGAAGAGTCGGTCGATGCAAACGCCGCCATACCATGACTGGACTGATCAAGGATCAGAGATACCGCATTGGCGCGGAGTGTTTCGTCATAAGTCGGGGCAGATACAGTCAGGGCTGACACACTGGTGTTATGCAATCGAATGACTGCATCACTTCCATCATAAGACACAACAGCATCCGAACCGTCAGCCGTGACATGCAGTTTGGACAGATCAGTCATATTTGTGGCGACGATTCGACCGTTGGCACCAGTAAAATTGGCGACATCCAGTTTCCCAGACCCATTGAGGTCGACAATATTGGTTGTGTAGCCAGCGCCGTAAACCTCCGTGGCCTCGCCAGCCTTTACATTGACCGTGACATTCGTATTCGTATCGGCAGTGTAAGAAAGCGATTTGCCATTCGCGTTGACGAAGACGTTCTGGCCCTGATCCGAAGATCCCTTGAGAAGGCAGGAGGCGCCATTATTGAGGGTGATCGAACCCTCATCAGCGACAACCGATATGGCCGAATTGTCGGCCGTGAGATTTGAAGCATTACCTGTCAGGGTAAAACCATTCCATCCACGCGAATTCTGGATAAGGCCGTTTCCGAGAAGCGTCACATTGAGCGTATTGATATCGCAGCTATTGACGATCATATCCTTGAACGTGCCGTTGGCAATAATATTCCCATAACCACTTGTATAGAGACTACCGCCGTCACCGAGGACGTTAGCTTTGGCGTTTTCTATATTCAATATGGAATTTGCACCCTGCAGCGTGACGTTGCTATAGGCATAATATCCGGTATTTTGTATCTCACCGTAATTGGTTATGGTACAGAATATCCTATTGTAGTCGTTATTCGTGTTGTGAATGCTCAGGAAATTATAAGTTCCAACGACATTCAGGAGGCCGGTACCCTCGACGAAGGCATTACCGCCATACGAAACAACGTCCGCCGCTACTTTGGTGGGTGCATAGATGGCTTTTGTGACGCCAGAGTCTACAACTTCTTTCTCAAGAAAGAGGCTCCCCGGATGGGTCATGTCGTTGTTGGGCGAAATAGCTGTCCAGACCACACCATTGCTCAACTGGATTGATGCTACGGCGAAATTGTCTCCGGACGCGCTATACTTGTACTGATTCTTCAGGGTAATGGTGTCATTACCCTGACCGCCACTATCGTTTGCAATCGAGAGTTCGACATCATAATTGCTGACAATTCGGAAAGTGATATCTTTAGCCGACACGTCCTCCGGCATGATAAGGAGGCTCTCTCCCCCCTCGATGCTGCTTCCTGACTGCGACTTGTCATAATAAATCTCGCTTTCTTGTGTGGAATCCAACACTTTCGCCTCCATTTCTATGAGAGTGATATTTATACTTGTGTTTATTGAAATCACGTTAATATTGTTTCGTGTTTATTTTGAATTTTCAATATCACAGTTCTGGCATCAGGACGGTACAACCGACTAAAGGGGTATTTCTGGCCAGATTTGAAACACAGACAGGATGAAGCCAGCAGTCTTATCCGCTCCCCTGGGAGGCCACAGTGCTGCAAGACGCTTCACAATCCACAGGAAGCCGCTCTGGTTGACTGCTGCCATGCTCTCGCTAGAGGGATCTCGGCCCGAAGGCTTTCCTTCATCCAGAGCGAGGCTGTTGCCGCCGTAAGCCAGGTCTGTCTGGAACACGCAAAATACCTGACAGCCAGAACCGCACGCGCCGACAGGCTCCCCTCCCTGGCCGTCTCGAAATACAAACGATCTGATTCCGGATTATCGGGGTCGTGAGTACTAAGCCAATCGGCAATCGTGACACCCGCCTCCATCATTCCCTGATGATATGCCCGATACAACCAACGGACACCCTCCTCACTCTGATCTTCCTGCACCAGAAGCAAACGACCCAGTAGCCATTGCGCTGCCGACAAGCCGGCCTGTGCTGAGAAGCGCGCCAGGGTGATAGGATCACCACACTCATACCCATGGAGCGCCGCTACTGCGTAAGCGTAAGATGTCATCCGCCCTTGCGGGATCCGGCTTCTCAACCCAGCGATTACGCTACTCGTTGTTGCTGAGCGCGGCAGTTTGAGAAGCGAAATGACGTATTGCATCACGCACCAGTCGTCGCCGAGCTCAAGACCTTTCTCAAAACTCAGCCGATACGACTCCGTATCGTCCAGCCCCAGACGGCTGAGAACAAGACATTTCTGCGTATGGGCATTCTGGACACCCATCTCGCAGCTGGTCGTTGCATGCGACAAGGCCGTAGCAAGATCCGGCTCGAAAAGATCATAGGCGATACAGGCCGACCGCTTTTTCTCAAGGTGAAGGCAGGAGAGCAGATAATGGGCGTCCGCATGACCAAGAGCGAGCGCCCTTAATAACCAGTGCTGCGCCGCACATGGAGCCCAGGGAACAGGCTGACTGTAGAAGAATCGGCCAATCTCATAGGCAGCAGTGCCACTACCCTGACGCGATTGTTCGAAAGCAGATTTCAGGTCGAATTCGTGCACGTGTGAAACTTTGCCCGTTTGGAACTGCCCGATTTTAAAATATAAGATATTAATACTTCACTATATCACTATGGACACGCCACTGACGTTCATGTGCGATCATCCCGCAGTCTTCGCGATGCCTCCCCCAGAAAGCATGTCGCAAAGTGCCAGATAATCATGCCGGTTATAGAAGGCCGATATGAATTTGGACGGATCATGCGCGATATCACGAGGCCATTCCGAAAGCCGTGACGCACGTGTAAAAGTGTAATGGACATGATGCCTGATGAAATCAGGATCTGCATATGCGTAACGGAGAGCATCCATCTCTGTTCGTAACGTTGAAATCTGGCTTTCCATATACGCTGTATGATCGTGCATGCGCTGTATTATATCCGGTTCCTCCACCTCCTCTCGCGTCACGAAAAGCTTCCTGGTGAGAAACGAGGGCAGTCCTCTCGACGTGAGGCGGCAGATCACTGGACTGAATATCAGGGAGATGATCATCGGCGACGCCCATAAAAGACGGTCATCAAGAGAGAATCTAGGCGCTACTTCCGGAAGAATATCGGGATCATAAAAGAGGCTGTCGAGGTCGACAGGAATGTTCATGAACAACAGAAGGATACCGCAAAATACGGGGATAGCGAAGTTACGCAGGCACTCCGACCATGGCACCTGGTCATCGTCTCGATCCTGCGTTCCCCATTTCACTGGAATCGATTTTATGTACATCAGGAGAAAGCGTACAATAAACACCATCACAATGGGGGCGAAGAGAGCCGAAAATAGCGTGTCCAGCACGCAGGAACACAGCACGGCCAGCAATCCCCCATGATGCCGGAAGCTACGCGATGCGATGCAATGAACGATGCCAATCACACGCGGAAAAAACAGTAGCGTGACTGAAAAGAAGAGAAGATATCTCGTACCGAATTCATAATTTATCTGGTCGATTGCAACGCCATTGCCGCCGATAAAACCCATCTGCATGATCGTCATGATCACAACGAACAGGGCCCAGAAAATCGAACTGAAATAGGCCATGAATCCGGACATCAGAAGATCGCGGTGAATATGTTTCAGCCCAAATCCCCAGGCCACGCGAATATTCTGGATATTACCCTGCATCCAGCGTCGTTCACGTATGAGGAACGCGATAATATTCGAGGGAATTTCCTCATAGCTTCCCATGATCTCCGGAATAAACCACACGTCAAAGCCATGCTTTGACATCAACGCAGCTTCCACCAGGTCATGACTGATCGGTTTACCGCCCCAGGGTGGCAAACCCTCCAGTTTTGGCAAGATACAATAATCGACGAAGGGCGCCACACGTATGATCGCGTTATGGCCTATATAGAACGAGTCACTAAGGTGATAATGTTTGATCGCCTTGAAAAACGGCGCTCCATATAACTGGCATGAAAACTGTAGCATCCGCCCGAATATGGACGTCCTCAGGATAGGAACAGGATTAGTCTGTATGATGCCAATCCTGTCATTACCCTCGCAAAGGAGGGACATACGATGTATGGCGTCTCCACTCATCAGAGAGTCCGCATCCATGACGACCATATATTTGAAATCGGCCGAAAATCGACGCAGGAAATCCATCACGTTTCCCAGTTTTGCGTTCGAATTGATCGATCGCCATCTGTAGGTCAGTTTGATATCGGGTCTGAGGCAACGCGCCTCGAAAACCGCTTTTTCCTCGCATACGCGCTTCAGAAATGGCCGACTGTCAGAAAGCACGAAGAATTCGTAATGGTCTTCCGTGCCTTTCATAACGCGAAGCTGATCCCACGTTGCCAGGATACTGCCAACGACACGTGAGGGATCCTCGTTGTAAACAGGGTACAGAATGGCAATACGCGTTTCGGGCAGAAGGGCCTCTGCCGGGACCGGATCCTTGTTACCCTTGTCTACAGCGTAAGCCAGAATATTGCCGAACAGCAATTTGAGCAGGCTGGTCGTGGCGTGATAGGTCAGAATAAAAAAAATAGCCGAAAACAGCAGACGTATCAGTTCGATCTCGATTGAGGAAACGATTGAGCGATAGCAGATGACCGTGGCGATCACCGATAGAAAAGCCGACAACACCACATTGAAAGAACGCCTGAAAGCGATCGTTCGCTGGTAACTCGTCGGCGTAACAGCACCCAGTCGCGTGAGATCCATCAGTGATGACGTCTCGTTGGGGTCAACATGTGACCCGCCAATCGGGCGACGCCTGCTGCCCGTACGACGGGACAGATGCAAAGGCGGGTCGTCCGTAGCTGTGTTGGCCGGGGAACTGGACGTCCGTCTCATCATCTCATGACCGCTGCTGGAAGGGCGAGCTGGAAGGCGATGTTCATGACCCTCAGCCAAGGCACAATCCGGGCTTCGGGAGCATAGATCACGTCATCGTCCTTGACCGGAAGGGCCGCGGCCGTCGTGACGCCCGTTCCACTCTTGAAATCAATCCTCAGCACTCTGACTTCGTGATCGATACGCCTGAAGACGAAGAGATTCGTAATATCGGCATTATTCGCATTGAAGCCACCCGCACGAGCAACGACCTCCATGAGTGAGGGCGTGTTCGGGAAGCTGTAAGTCCCGTTTTGCAGGATACCTCCGCCCATGACGGTTGCCCTGACAGATGGAATCCTTCTGACGACCAGGCGATCACCTGGTACGAGAGGAATATGATCCCGAAGCGCCGTATCGTAAGGTATGCTGTAGGTCGCACCGTCACGAACGATATTGACGAGGATACGGGTCTCGTTGTTCTTCTTCGAGCTTTCCTGCTCACCACCATCGGTCAAGGTAAGGGCTGTCGCAAGATCCACGCCGCCGGGCTGCCACGCCAGCACTTTGGGGTTGGACACATCTCCTGCAACTGCAATACCGTTGCGCCCGTTGCCCTGAACTGTCAGCAGCGCATAGGGACGGACAAACAGACCGGCGTGATCATAGGCGATCTGTATTGCCTGGCGTGCCGAGACGATACTCTGGCCGGACAAACGCATACGGCCAACATATGGAAGGTCGACACTCCCTGTCTCATCCACAATATAAAGCCCAAGCTCCTTGATCTGAAAACCTTCCAGAACCTTGTCCTGACCTGTGGACGTGACTGTATCCGGTGTGAAACTGGAAATTTTCACATCGATCTGGTCACCATTCTGTATAAGCGGCGTAAAGCGTCGGTATGAACGGCGGAGGGCCGTCAGGTTTTGCTGGTCCTTGTCCTCTCGCTCCTGCCGATCCGCCGCGTTCATTCGGGTCGCAGTCGCTTCATCGACATTGACCAGACGCCCCTGAAAGGACTTTACAACTGCCTCCCGGGATGGGCCCGACGTTGGCAAACTGCATCCGGACAGAAAGAGCGTGACAATACATATATACACATGAATACCGCGCACAGATCAGTCCTTCACTATCCAATAAAGCACACTTATTACAATCAGGGTTATTATGAGTGATCTGACCCTATATGGCCCGAATTCCTGACTGAACCGCGCTGGCTCACTAAGGTAAGTAATTTTGTATCGGGGTATATACAGCTGACCGGTACTACTGATGTTCGGGCGGTCATACTGAACAAGCTGCTGTATGATTCCCTTCAGGTAGGCATCGCGGGTTACCTCCCGCGACAGAAGGTCCCTGTTCTCCGCCAACTCACGATCTACGCTACCCAGCTCTTTCCTGAGCCAGTCTAGCTGCAAGTTCAGCCCGCTCGCATTCGCGGCACCAACACCATAATTCTTTTCCTTGAGAACATAGGCGAGCGTTGCGTCGCGCATTTTCTCCAGCAGATGCTCGCGCCGCAGGTAGATGTTCGGCAGAATAGTCTGGGCCAGTGTCTGGAAATCAGCGTGATGCGCATCCTCGTAAGTGGAAAGCTTCTTCTGATAATATGCGACGGCGTTATCCGCACGCATCTGGTACAACGCATCCTCTTCCCGGGAGCGGGCAAGAAGGTATCTCTCCGCACCCCCCATGATCTCCCGTAGGACGTCATAGGAAACACCAGGATCGAAACTTGATAACGCGATACCTGTGCTCTCTGGACTCTCGGTGATCTTCAGGGATTTTCTGAAATGCTGCCAACGGCGCCAGTCACCCACTGCGTGCAATGAGCCCAGATGAAACAGCCGGATGAACCAGTTTTTCTCAGAGTATAGTCCTGGTTGGACGCCATTTTTCTCAATCAACCAGAAAGGCGCTTCCGATCTCAGCCAGGCATTGATTATTGCACGCCCATCAGCCGATATAACGTAATGCTCATCAGATGACGTGCCCGAAATCGGGCTCGCCATATCCCCTCGCCTCTCCTGAACAATAATGTCGGCTTGGGAAAGATATCTCGGTGACGAGATAAAAAACCAATATATAACACACATCAATATCGATGCGTAATATATTCTCTTTTTTGTATTTGCGGACATAACAGTATATTACCGTTGCTCGATGTACATTTATATGTACTATTATTATTTATAGTATTGGCTATCACACGAATGCGCTTCTTGTTGTGCGTGCCGGCGCGCGTTTCTTCCATAGGATAACCAATCTATGTTTATTTTATATCGCTCGAGATGATATAATTTTCAAAGATATTCACCACTTCTTCATGAAGGAGGATTGGCTTTCGTTATCCCAGGCGTTGATTGTTTAGTACGAAAAAACCAGATCTGGCGTTTCGATTTAACCAAACTCGCAACAAAAATAAAACAACAAACAAATCCGCGTATATTACTGACTACATATCGTTAGTTTTTTATTTATATTTGAGGTTTCGATCATTATTGATCTCTCTATACGAATCGGAACGAATTTTTGACGATTTGTTCTTATATCCACCCCATACAGAATGACAATCTCTTTGTTCAGAAGATGTCCTTACAAAGCCCGCACGCTCACACACCCGGTCGAACCCGCTTCGGCTACGCCTCCCAATGTTCTTGATCGTCGGATATCACCCCATAAGGAAACAGGGCGCGTCGTCCCGATGATCGCGCTGCGTCACCGGTCAGATACTATGTGCCTCACCGAAGCTGGACACGACGGGCTTGTGCCGCCGGATCGACGTTCGGACAGGCGTGCTCTGCTCCCCGCTTTCTGCACAAACGACAGGAATATGAAGTGCAGATTATCCGCCTGATCGAAGCACTCAGGTAACGCGCGAGCAGATCGCCCCGGAAGGATACGTTTGGCAGATCGAGGCACGCGTCGTTTATTTTTCAGGCCTAGCCCTGTCAGGCGCAGCGCTGAGGCATCATTACACGCCACGAAGCGCAGGGCGAAGAGCGCAAAACTCTTTGTGCATATCTAGGGCCCGTCAGATTTCAAGGATACCGTGGATCTGCACAGTTTTTTTAAGACGAGCATGATACGCCCCTTGATTTGTGAGGATGCGTTGCGCATCTGGCATCCATTAATCGAAATACTGTCACCCAAAGGTAAAAGCCGCCAATGAGGCCTGTCTCGAAAAGACCCGTGCAATTGGCAGATGCCTGGTCGTCCGCGCCAAGGCTTCTACAGCAGGGTCTGCCTGTTGGCCAACGAGCGCAGACAAGCCCCGCCATTCGCTTTGGTGACGGAGCAGACGCACGAATTGCCGCGGGCCATGGCGCTTCTGAACGCGTTGCAAGCTACGTCACACACAGTGCCTCAGTGCTGCCAGCGCAGGGCAATGCGGTTTACAAGGATGATCCTGCCCGACACAGGCCTATCAGCAACACGTGGCGATCCCATAGCTCTGTAGAAGAAACAGCTTCAGACGGGTTATCTACGGGTGTGTGGGCCGGATGGATCGTCGATCTTCAGGTTCCTCGCAGGGCCTGAACCAGATTTCCATATCCGTATCAATGGGTCCTGAGGCTATAGACCAAGATCACTCAGCGACAGATGGTCATCAGGGCGACGGCCCTGCGGCCAGTGGAACAGCCGATCAGCGCTGTTGATGGCAAGATCATTGATCGACGCCATACGCTGCGCCATCAGGCCTTGTGCGTCGAAAACCCAGTTTTCGTTTCCGTAGGAGCGAAACCACTGGCCCGATGCATCATGCCACTCATAGGCAAAACGCACGGCAATACGGTCATCCTGATACGCAAAGAGCTCCTTGATCAGCCGGTAATCGTGCTCGGCAGCCCATTTGCGTTCAAGGAACGCGACAATAGCCGGGCGCCCCTGCAGGAACTCATTGCGGTTACGCCACCGGCTCTCGACACTATAGGCCAGAGAGACCTGAGCCGGGTTGCGACCGTTCCATGCATCCTCGGCACGACGTACCTTCAGCCGCGCCGTTTCTGCGGTAAAGGGAGGAGCCAGGGCCGCAGGGTCTTTGGTCATGAACTTGCCTTCCTGAACGCCCCCGCCTGCACAACAGTGAATATCGCCGTCGTCAGGCGCGCTAGATCCTCAGGAGTGATCGTGAGGGCGGGTGTGAGATAGATGATATTGCGAAACGGCCTGACCCAGACGCCACATGCAACAAGCGCGGCCTTGAGCCCGGCCATATCCTCGATCGCTTCAAGTTCGACCACACCGATCGCCCCCAGCACACGTACATCGCGCACGCCAGACAGAGCGCGACAGGGCTCCAGCTGGTCACGCAGCATCGTCGAAAGCGCGGCGACCTGAGCCAGACGCGGCTCACGCTCGAAAAGATCCAGCGAGGCACAGGCGGCGGCGCAGGCCAGCGCATTGGCCATGAAGGTCGGGCCATGCATGAGCGCGGCCATGGGTGAGTCGGACAGAAACGCCTCATAGACATGGCGGCGCGCAACGGTAGCCGCCAACGCCATTGTGCCACCGGTCAGGGCTTTGGAGAGGGTGATGATATCGGGCACAATCCCGGCTTGCTCGCAGGCAAACATGGTGCCTGTGCGCCCGAAACCCGTGAAAATCTCATCGAGTATCAGCAACACGCCATGTTTGTCGGCCAGTTGCCGCAGTCGGGCAAGCACCTCGGGGGCATGGAAAACCATACCACCAGCACCCTGCACCAGAGGCTCTGTAATGATTGCAGCGATACTGCCCGCATGACGCGCCAGAAGCTGATCGAGTGCCTCATAGCGTGCGGCATCGAGGGGTAAATCAGCGATGACCTGTTCAGGAAACACACCGCTGAAGAGGCTGTGCATCCCCTCTTCAGGATCGCAGATCGACATCGTTGCAAGCGTGTCACCGTGATAGCCCCCGCGAAAGGAGAGCAGCTTCGTACGTCCTTTCTCACCGCGATTGAGCCAGAACTGGATCGCCATTTTCATGGCCACTTCGACAGCAACCGAACCGCTATCGGTGAAAAAACAATGGGCAAGATCACCCGGGAGGAGTGCCGTCAGACGCTCTGACAGCTCCATGACCGGCCGATGAACCAGCCCACCAAGCATGACATGGGGCATGGCATCGAGCTGGGCCGCCACCCGGGCGCGTATATGAGGATGATTATAGCCGTGACAGGCCGTCCACCACGAGGCGATCCCGTCCACCAGCGAGCGGCCATCTTCCAGAACGATGCGCGTATCCTGCGTCCGCGCGGCGATAAGCGGCGCAGGCGCTGTTTGCATCTGGGTATAGGGCAGCCAGACGGGGCTTGCAGAAGGCTTGTCGGATGTCATGCCTTACTGCCCGCTATCGGGCTCACGATCGGCATCGTAGAGCACCTGAAGCACGGCGCACCACGGATAGCGCGTATCGTAGAACTGACCCTCGGCGGTTGCAAGCGCACCGTTGGAATCGGTCGGAACATGGGTCAGGGATACCGTATCATCCACATTGCCGCCGATGATGCTCAGCTCATTGCCAAAAGGCGGGGCATTCTGATGCGTGGCAACCACGATGCCGCAATGGGAAGGAAACCCGTAGGAGGTTGGCAGCATGGCAAAGGTCACGCTGCGGCTCTTGCCGCGACCCACGCAGAGCAGATCACCCAGCTGGGGAATATAGGTTTTCGGGTCCTGCGCGCGCAGACCCGTGGACTGTCCCGAAGCGGCGGCATTGATGTAGGTCGAATGGTTGGGCGAATAGGGAAAGCGGTCATTCGCACCGGCCACGCGCATCACATAGGAGATGAACGCCGCCGACCAGGCGTAATGCCCGTCATTCTCGGGGCGGAAGAGCTGACCATCCGCATTGTATTTGCCGCTCCATGAGACTTCCGTCTCATAGGGGTCCTGCCCGATCCACCAGTACTCGCCTACACGCTGCCAGAGGCCGGGAATACGCTCGGGCTTGAGCGAGGGGGCACTTGGCTCGGGACGATCCTCGGGATCGTCATCGCTGACAGGGTTGCCGAACATGCGCCATTCGCGCATGGCGATCGCCACAACATCCTGACGGTTGAACGGCACAAAATTGCGCGAGGCGAAGTCGGGCACATGGCCATCATAGCCATAGGCCCCGACACGGCCATTGGCATATTGCGCCATAGGTGTCTGCGCCGGATGTTGCGCTGCATTCTGAACCGCAGTCGACGCGCACCCCGAGAACAGCATGAGCGCGCCAAGAGCGCCGACAACCCGACTCTGCATGGCAAGGGTATTCTGCGCATATGATCGTAAAGAAAACAGTCCGGCGCCCATGATGTGATTCTTCTCCCTGTATGCGCAACGAGCGCCGAACAGCGCCGGTTCATTACAGCGAGATAGGAACGAGAGCGGCGCTCCGGTCAAGTGCCGCCCTCGTCATGCCTTGGTGACTGCCTTGCGGGAGGCTGCCGGGGCTTCAGCCAGCCTGATCAGGGAACAGGGAAGCGAGAGCCTCGGCAGTTGCCTCGCAGCGGCCACGTTCGGTAATCAGCCCTGAAACCAGTCGGGCCGGGGTAACGTCGAAGGCCGGATTGGCGGCCTTGGTAATCCGGGGGGTGACGCGCACGCGGGCAGCCTGACCCTGCTCATCGATGCCATGAACATAGGTCACCTCCTCGCCCGAACGCTCCTCAATCGGGATTTCCTTCACACCATCGGTTACCCGCCAGTCGATGGTCGAGGAAGGCAGCGCGACCCAGAAAGGCACGTCATTGTCGTGAGCGGCCAATGCCTTGAGATACGTGCCGATCTTGTTTGCAACATCTCCCTGACGGGTCACGCGATCTGTTCCTACGATCACCAGATCAACATCGCCATGCTGCATCAGGTGCCCACCGGCATTATCCGCGACCAGCGTGTGCGGCACACCATGCGCCCCCAGCTCCCAGGCTGTCAGCAATGCGCCCTGATTGCGGGGGCGTGTCTCATCCACCCACACATGAACGGGCAACCCGGCATCATGGGCCATATAGATCGGGGCCAGGGCTGTGCCCCAATCGACCGTGGCAATCCATCCTGCATTGCAATGGGTCAGGATATTGAGACGTTCCTGACCGGGACGGCGCTTCTCCCAGAGCGTACGGAACAGCTCAAGCCCATGACGACCGATGGATTCATTGACCTGCACATCCTCGTCACAGATCGCATCCGCCTCTTCATAGGCCGCCTTCACGCGGGCATCGGGCGCCAGAGGCTGAAGATGCGCCACCATGCGTTCGATGGCCCAGCGCAGATTGATGGCCGTCGGGCGCGTTTCGACAAGACGCGCTGCTGCGTCCTTCAGGCCGGCATCGGAGGCGTCTTTCTGCAGGGCAAAGGCCAGACCATAGGCGGCAACCGCGCCAATCAGGGGGGCGCCGCGCACCTGCATGGTACGAATGGCATGGGCCACCTGATCCTCTTCGCGCAGGGCGAGAACATCGAGCGTCCAGGGGAGCTTGGTCTGGTCGAAGATATGCACGAGAGCCGGGTCTTGGGCGTCGCGCCAGACACTGCGATAGGGCGTACCGTTGATTTTCATATGGGTATCCGTCTTGTGAGCCACGCAATGCGGGGGAACTGCTTCCTGACAAGGGAGCCGGTGTCATGATCAGAGGGCTAGCATGTGGCAAATAAGGGGGAAGGACTCAAGTTCCTGCGCCCTCATTTCCGGTAACGCGTCGGGTGTTTTCATGAATCTGCCACGATACTGACAAGCTGTGGAACGACGCTGATGATCGGGAACAAGGTTTTACGACCGGGCCGATCCGGTCTATATTGAGGCATAGGCAAAAGGACCGGAATATGAGCGAACCGCAATGGCTGACCTGGGCACGGGACGTACAGGCGATCGCCCAGAACGGGCTCACCTTCTGCCAGAATCCCTATGATCGCGAGCGGTACGAGCAGTTGCGCGTACTCGCATCGTCCATGATCGCCGCGCTGGGCCAGGACACACCCGAGACAGTGCTCGCCCTGTTCACGAGTGAAAAAGGCTACGCCACCCCCAAGATCGATGTCCGTGGCGCGGTATTCAACACGGCAGGCGAAATCCTGATGGTGCGTGAAGCCATCGATCAGGATCGCTGGACCCTGCCCGGCGGCTGGGCGGACGTGAATTTTACCACGGCCGAAAACACGCTCAAGGAAGTCATGGAAGAGAGCGGGTACAGCGCGGAAATCATCAAGCTGGCTGCCCTTTGGGACCGTAACAGACAGGGCCATCCGCCTGACGTCTTTTCCTGTGCCAAGGTGTTCTATCTGTGTCGTCTGACAGGGGGCACCCCCACCATCGACAACCTTGAAACCTCGGGGATCGGCTGGTTCAACCGAAATAACCTGCCTGATGATCTCTCCCTGACACGGCTCCTCCCCCATCAGCTTCGCCGCATGTTCGATCATTACGACCAACCGGATCTGGCGACGGATTACGACTGACGCCATGAAGGTCATGACCATTCTCCCCCGTCGGGAGGGCTATGCGCCTGACCGTGCGGGGGCCATCGCGCTTCTGGTCTCTCGTCTGGCCTCCCCGGAAGATATCGTGATCGGCACCGAAATCACTGGCTCACCTCTGCCGGGTGGCCAGTTCATAGCCGTGACCGAACCGGGCGGGCTGCATCGCTGGCGCCGTGACGGCACACGCTATCGCATTGCCTGCCAGCGTGAGATCAGACGGCATCGACCCGATCTGGTGGAGGTCCATAACCGACCGGCTCTGGCGCGTGCGCTCCGGGGGTGCGGTGTCCCGGTTCACCTTATCCTGCATAACGACCCACAGGACATGCATGGAGCCCGTCGTCCGCGCCAGCGTCAGGAGCTCATGCAGCATGTGAAGGTGTTCACGGTCTCTTTCTGGCTGCGACGACGCTTTCTGGAAGACCTCGATGACGGACCGGTCACGGTCATGCCCAATTGTCTCGATCTGTCCGCCCTGCCCGCCGCCCCTGAGAAGCGGGCAAAACTGGTGCTTTTCGCGGGCCGCATGGTGGCGGACAAGGGGGCCGACGCCTTCGTGCGCGCCTGGGCCGCGATCAGCCAGAAGGCGCCGGGCTGGAAAGCAATCATGATCGGGGCCGATCGCTTTCGCTTCAATTCGCCGCGCACGACCTTTGTCGATCGGGTCGAGGCCAGCGCAAGCGCTGCTGGAATCACGCTCTGTGGCTATCAGATGCATCATCAGGTGCTCGAAGCCATGGCTGCGGCCTCGATTGTCGTCGTGCCCAGCCGTTGGCCCGAGCCTTTCGGGCTGACCGCGCTCGAGGCCATGGCGAGCGGCGCGGCTGTTATCGCCTCACCACGCGGCGGCCTGCCCGAGGTCGTCGGTACGGCTGCGCTTCTGGCCCTCCCCGATGACGGGGATGCGCTGGAAAAAGCAATGCTCCGCCTGATTGATGATGAAGACCTCAGAGCAGAATGCGTCAGACGCGGACACGAACAGGCGCAGAAATTTAATCTTTCACAGGCGCGGGAATTACTGAAAAAAACGCGTCAGAAATCGATAAACCTGGGAAAAGCGCGCTAAACGGTGATTCAGGCTGCCGCATATTCGACACATTGGGATCATTGATTATCCTCGTACAGTATTCGACTGAGAGGACACATGTTTAAGACACGCTTTCTGCCCGCCCTGGCCCTGACAGCTCTTGTTTCAGCGCCTGTGGCACATGCACAAACCTCCGGCTGTGATAACAATACAGGCAATACGGGCGTGATCGGTCGCCTCGCCGCCAAGGAAAACTGCCTGAACAACCGGGTGCAGAACTGGCAGAACAAAAACAAAGAAGCGGCCGAAGCCCGTCAGAAGAAGCTCGATGATCTGCGTGACAAATATGCAAACGCCCCCGAGCGCGAGCGCGAAAAGATCCAGGGCAAGATTGATGCCCAGAAGGAGAAGCTGGACAACCTGAAGCAGGAGCGCACCCAGCGTATCGATCAGTTCAAGGCCGATCAGAAGGCCCAGCGTGAGCAGATGAAAGCCCTCTCTGACAAGACAAAACAGGATTTCCGTAATCTCGGCCGCATCAACTGATCATCTGACAGCATGATGCAATGACACGCATCACGTCATGTCATGTTCCCCACCCTTCCGAACCCTCCAGATGGTTCGGAAGGGTGACGGGGCCTTCGCTTGTCCTGCAGCAGGCCACGTTACAGGCGGAATTAAAAAAGACCCCATAGAGCCGAATTCCCATGTCTCGCTTCGACGTTCGGCGTTAAGACAGAGGTCATGACGGTTTCTTCTCCCCTGCGAGACTCCCATCCTGTTGCCCCTTCGCGTGGTTCAGCGCACGCGCCTGAACAATGGCAGAAGGAGCGAAACCTGGTGGTGCTGACGGGTGCTTCAGGGGGAATCGGTGCCCTGATCGGCCGGACCCTCCTGTCGCAGGACTACGATCTCATAGCGATTTGCCGCTCCAAGCCCGATCTTGATCCCGGTCGTACCCTCCATATTGCCTGCGATTTTGCCCGGACCGGCACGCTCGCTCCGGTCAGCGAGACCATCGAGCAATTCGATCGACCCGTTTTTGCCCTCATTCATTGTGCAGGGCTGATCATGCCATCCCCGGTTGCCGAGGCCGAAGGCGCCGCAATCGAAGCCCAGATTGCCCTCAACCTTACCGCACCCGTTCTTCTCACGCGCCATCTCCTGCCGCTCATGAGTGGTCAGGCCAACAGCGACAGGACAGGCGGACATATCGTTTTCGTCAACTCCATGGCGGCGGTCATGCCACTGGCCGGAAGCGCAGCCTATGCCGCGGCCAAGGCAGGCCTGAGGAGCTTCGCACTCTCGCTCGCCCAGGAACTGCAACCGACAAATCTGTCGGTCAGCACTGTTTTTCCGGGTGCGGTACAGACATCCATGCTGCTCCGTGAAATGGCAGAGGGTGGCTCCGTCCTGAACTACGTCAGTACGCCCCTCGACCCTGCCAAAGTCGCGCAGGCCGTCGTCAACCAGCTGGGCAGAAACCGGCAGAATACCTGCCGCGAGCAATTCATGCCCGCTATTGATGGGGTATTTGGCAAGATGTGCATGGTCGCTCCGGCGCTGCTACGTCTGACACTGCCTGTGCTCTACGCAATCGGACGACGTAATTACGCGAAGGTTCGGCATCGCGGCTGAACAGGGACACCCATACCGGGGTCGGGTCATGCCGAAGAATTGACAAGGCCACGCCGTAGCGGCAGGGACAAGCCATGACGCGCTTTGATCCGCTTCTCAGACAGGCACTCGATACGCTGGAATCCCGTTCCCTGCGTCGCACCTTGCGCCCCCTGCATCGCACCCCCGATGCGGTTCTGCGTCAGGGCCGCGAAGTGCTCGATTTTTCGTCGAACGATTATCTTGGTCTCTCGGGTCATCCGCTCCTGCGAGACCGCGCCGCCGACTGGGCCGTGCAGCATGGCACGGGCGCGCGGGCGTCACGGCTGGTCAGTGGCACGCTGGATCTGCATCAACAGGTCGAGGGGCGCCTTGCCCGTTTCAAGGGGGCAGAAGCCGCTCTGCTGTTCGCTTCGGGCTGGCAAGCCAATGCTGCTGTTTTGCCGGCCCTGTTCCGCCTGGCCCGTGAACAGACCGGCGTGACGCCGCTGGTCTTTGCCGACAAGCTCAATCACGCCAGCATGCATCACGGTTGTGCTGCGGCCGGGGTGAAGCAGATCAGATTCCGTCACAACGATCTGGCCCATCTCGAGGCCTTGCTTGAGCGCCACGCCGAACAGCCCGGCATGCGCTTCATCGTGACGGAAAGCGTTTTTTCCATGGATGGCGATACGGCCGATATCGCCGCGCTGAGCGCTCTAGCAAAACGATACAATGCCTTCTTCTACCTTGATGAAGCCCATGCCACGGGTGTTCTGGGCCCCCAGGGGCGCGGCCTGTCTCATGGCCATGAGGTGGATCTCGTCATGGGCACATTCAGCAAGGCGCTGGGCAGCATGGGCGCCTATATTGCCGGTTCACGTGCCCTGTGCGACTGGATCATCACGGCATGCTCGGGGTTCATCTACAGCACGGCTCCATCCCCGCCGATGCTGGGCGCCATGGATGCGGCTCTGGAACTCATGCCTGGCCTGGAGGCGGCCCGCCTGAAACTGCGGCAGAATGCGGCGCTCCTGCGTCAACGACTCAACGAAGCCGGGATCGATACAGGTGGTTCAACCACGCAGATCATTCCTGTCATGATCGGCGATGAAGAGGCGACCCTCGCTCTTGCCGAAACGCTCGAAAAGCAGGGCCTGCTGACCATTGCCATCCGTCCGCCAACCGTCCCCGCCGGGTCGGCGCGCCTGCGTCTGGCACTCAGTGCCAGCCATGATGAAGCCGCCATCAACAGGCTTGCCGATGCCCTGACCGGAGCCCTGCGGCCAGGGCAGTCATGAAGCTCGTCTTTGTTCATGGATGGAGTTTCGATGCCCGGTTCTGGTCCCCGGTTCACGAGGCACTCAGCCATCCTGACTCGGTCTTTCTCGATCGCGGCTACACAGGTGCGCCCGAAACACTGACCCTGCCCGACGCCCCCTATCTTGCCATCACCCACTCAGCAGGCACGACAGATCTTCTTGCCCGCGACCTCGCAGGATGTCGCGGCATCGTGGCATTCAACAGTTTTGCCCGTTTCACCCGGTCGGACGATTTTCCCGAAGGTCTTCCTCCCCGTATCCTCTCACGCATGGCCAATCGCCTGTCCGATGATCCGGCGGGGGTTGTCACGCAGTTCCGGCAGCAATTCGAGCCCTTCCTGCCCTGCACCACGCTGGCACCCGACAGGCTGCAGGCCGGGCTGGATGCGCTGATAGCGGCCGATGCCAGAGCCGAAGCGCGCCGCTGGGGGGCCAGTCTGACAACAATCAGCGGCACGAATGATCCGCTGGTAACGCCTGCCATGACCCAGGCCGGTTTCCCTCTGGCGAAGACCATGCAACGCGAAGGCGGGCATCTTCTGCCCCTGACCGATCCTGAGGGTTGCGCAGCCATCATCCGGGACTGGCTGGAGCAAGGCGCATGAGTGAGGAAGCCAGCCGCCTCGCCCCGATTGCCGCGCGTTTCGACATGGCCGAGCACTATGATCAGGCTGCGCGTGTTCAGGCCCTCACGGCCATCGCGCTTGCACAGCGTATTGCCTCGCATGTCACGCCGGACAACCCGCCCCGCCGGATTCTGGAGCTGGGCTGCGGCACAGGGGCTCTCACCCGCCTCCTGCGCGGGCTTTTCCCGGCGGCAGAGATCACCGCCATCGACCTTTCACCCGGCATGATCGCCCGCGCTGCACGCGCCGTGCCCGATATCTGTTATCACGTGATGGATGCCGAGCACCCGACCCTGCCCGGGCCGTTCGATCTCATCTGTTCCAGCTTCTGCATGCAGTGGTTCAGCAATCGGGAAGCCGCTTTTCGTCGACTGGCCCATCTTCTGGCACCGGGTGGGCGACTTGAGGTGACAACGCTGGCTGAAGGCAGCTTTGCCCA
The DNA here is from genome assembly GCF_011753235.1 of Asaia sp. As-1742. Lineage (NCBI taxonomy): Bacteria > Pseudomonadati > Pseudomonadota > Alphaproteobacteria > Acetobacterales > Acetobacteraceae > Asaia > Asaia sp. As-1742. The sequence continues at coordinate 104,702 of NZ_VWWA01000004.1, forward strand.
ATGGCGCGAGGCCTGCGCCGCGCAATCCCTGCCCTGCGGCTTCCCTGATTATCCCACGGCCAGAACGCTTCTGGCTGAACTCCCCCCGTCGCTTCAGGGCGAATGGTCGCTTGAGACGCAGCGTGATCCTGTAGGTTCCGCACGCACGTTTCTGCTCGACCTCAGGAAAATTGGGGCGACAACGCCCAAGGAGGCCAGCCGCAAGCTGACAGCCCCCGAACTTCGGCGCGTAATGCAGCATTTCGACAGGATGACCAACGAGATGGACTACCAGATCGCTTCCGGCAGCGCCGTAAAGACACGGGGCGTTTTCGTCACGGGCACGGATACCGGGATCGGCAAGACCCTTGTGTCAGCCATTCTCACCCGTGCGCTCGATGCCACCTACTGGAAGCCCTTTCAGACCGGGCTGAGCGATGAAGCAGGCGACACGCATAGCGTCAGCACGCTTGCCGCCCTCCCCGCTTCACGCGTGATGGCCCCCGCCCATGCCTTTCTCGCCCCGCTTTCACCGCAGGACGCAGCGGCGGCAGAGGGCCGGACGGTCAACCTGGAGGGCCTGACCCTGCCGGATTGCACGGGGCCTCTGGTGGTCGAGGGTGCTGGCGGGCTGATGGTGCCGCTCAATGACGAGACCCTGCTGATCGACTGGGCGGCCACACTGGGCCTCCCGGTCATTCTTGTTACCCGTTCCACACTGGGCACGATCAATCACACGCTGCTCAGTCTCGAAGCCCTGAAGCAGCGCGGTATCGCCATTGCCGGCGTGGTGATGAGCGGCCCCCCGAATGCTGCCAATCGGGCGGCCATAGAGCATTTCGGGCAGGTGCCTGTGCTGGCCGAAATTCCTCTGCTGGACGCCATCACGCCGCAAAGCGTGGCGCAGGAGGCAGAACGCCTGCGCGAAACCCTGAGACTACAGGGTTTCTGACGTAGTCAGTGCCGCTGTCAGCCGGGAAAATACAGGGGCAGATTCTGGTATTGCCATCCACAGACCCGCCCGCGCTGACCGTTCGCATCCGGCTGGCCTTCATATCCCTCGACCACATTCACCGCCTCGACATAGCCGAGATGCGCCGCGAGTTCCGCCGTCTGCTGTGAGCGCACGCCTGAACGGCACAGGAACAACACGGGCGTTTCCAGCGACGGCACAAGCTCACGCAGCGAGCGTGCGAACCCATTGGCATCGTAAGGGTCCCAGCTCAGGGTTTTCACATCCTTGTCGAGGGTTGAAAGGTCGGGCAATCCAACCAGCTGCCATTCGCCGGGGGTGCGCACATCAATCAGGACGGCATCCTTGTCTGTCGTCAGGCGTTCCCAGGCAGCTTGTGCCGAAATACAGTCGACCATCGTTTTTCCTCATTTATTTTACATGTCGCGACGTTAAACTCTCAAACCGCAGACGTATAGGATGGAATGTAGATGACCACTCAGAACGTGACCCCCTCCCACGCCACCAGTGTCATTCCGGGCTGGCAGCACCCTTCAGAGGGTATGATCGGCGCCATTGGCGGCACGCCGCTGATCCGTCTGAAGCTGGCGTCGGAAGCAACAGGCTGCGAAATCTACGGCAAGGCCGAGTTCATGAATCCCGGAGGGTCGGTCAAGGATCGTGCGGCTCTGGCTATCATTCTCGATGCCGAGAAGCGGGGCGCCCTCAAGTCGGGCGGTGTGATCGTTGAAGGCACGGCAGGCAATACCGGTATCGGCCTTACTCTCGTCGCCAAGGCCCGTGGCTATCGCACCATCATTGTCATGCCGGAAACGCAGAGCCGCGAGAAAATTGATTTCCTGCGCATGATCGGGGCCGATCTGCGCCTCGTGCCTGCCAAGCCCTTTCGTGACCCCGGCAATTACGTGCATGTCTCGCGCCGTATTGCCGAGGAAACCGACAATGCTGTCTGGGCCAACCAGTTCGACAACACCGCCAACCGCGAAGGCCACCGCACAACCACGGCGGTTGAGATCTGGCAGCAGCTCGATGGTCGTGTCGATGCCTTCACCTGCGCCTGCGGCACGGGTGGTACGCTGGCAGGTGTTGCTCTGGGCCTTGGTGAGCTGGCCGAGGCGGCGGGTCGCAAGCGCCCCGAGATCGTTCTGGCCGACCCGGAGGGCTCAGGTCTGTACGGCTGGGTCAAATCGAACGATCTGAGTGTTTCGGGCGGCTCGATTACCGAAGGGATCGGGCAATCCCGCGTGACGGGCAATCTGGAAGGCATCACGATTGACGATGCCGAACGTATTCCTGATGCCGAGGCGCTTGAGCAGATCTTCTCGCTTCAGGATCGCGAGGGAATCTCGCTGGGCGGCTCGGCGGGGATCAACGTGGCGGCAGCGATTCGCGTGGCAAGACGCCTTGGTCCGGACCATCGTATTGTAACAATCCTCTGCGATGGTGGAGCACGCTACCAGTCCAAGATCTTCAATCCTGAATTCCTGCGGGCCAAAAACCTGCCGACCCCACCCTGGCTCGATTGAGACAGGTTTTCGCAAGTTGTGACGGAATGAAACAGCCCCTTGAAGGGGACATTCGATTCGGACCAATGTTACATTCATGGAAACGACCCCGCACCTTCTCATCGTTGATGATGACCGCGAGATACGCGAGCTGCTCTGCCGCTTTCTCGAGCGCAACCACTTTCGCGTGACCGCCGCACGCGACGGGCGTGAAGCCCGTCGTGCCTGGGCGGCCGGCCATTATCAGCTTGTGGTGCTCGACCTGATGCTCCCTGGCGAAAGCGGGCTCGACATTGCCCGCTGGCTGCGCAGCCAGGACAATGTTCCGATCATCATGCTGACCGCCATGAGCGATGAGACAGACCGTATCATCGGCCTCGAATTTGGCGCTGATGACTATGTGGCCAAGCCGTTCAACCCGCGTGAATTGCTGGCTCGTATCCGTGCCGTGCTTCGTCGCACCGCCGACAGTTCCGACAAGAAGCTTTCGGCGGATTCACGCATGATCCGCTTTTCGGGCTGGACACTTGAGCCTGCGCGCCGTCGTCTGCTCAATCCGGACGGGGCCGAAGTGCCGCTGACGGGTGGCGAATACGACATGCTTCTGGCGTTTCTCGAACGCGCCAACCGTGTCCTGACACGTGACATGCTGCTGGAAATGCTGCGTGGCCGACAGGCCGGGCCGTTCGATCGCGCCATTGACGTTGCGGTGAGCCGTCTGCGCCGCAAGCTGGAGGATGACGGGCGCAACGCCCAGATGATCAAGACGGTACGCGGGGGCGGCTATGTTCTGGCCGCCGATGTTGAACGCCTCTGACACCGTGATCCACCTTCTGCCGCGCTCGCTGCGAGCGCGCACCAATCTGCTTCTGATTGCAGGGCTTTGCGTGGTTCAGGCTGCCGGCCTGACCATCCATGCCCTCGATCACCTCAATATTGCCGACCGGGCGGAGATGCATGACAACGAGCATCATGCCTTTTCGATCTATCATACGCTGGTCGAACTTCCGCCCGCTGACCGTCAGGCCGGGCTCGATGCGATAGAAATCCCCTCGAATTTCAAGATCGTTCTCGACACCAGACCGGACACGCATTTCCCCAACTCTTTCATTCCCCTGCCATTCGCCATGAACCCCATGATGCGCAGCAATCCGCCTTCCGAGCGGCAGGAGGAAGGGGGTTTTCCCCCACCGGGCGACATGGGCGGTGAAGGACACAACCCCTTCCCCTTCGAGGGGATGCCACCTCCTCCGGCAGGTTTCGATCCTGGTGTTTCCGAGGAGCGGAGACCACCGCCCTTCATGCCCCCGGCCCTTTCCGGCATCGGCATGCTGCCTGCGCGTCTGCGCCCGCAACGCATGGTGATGGGCCATAAGCCCGGCACACGCCATTATGCAATGTCGCTGCAGATGCCCGATGACCATCGCTGGCTGGTCATGAACTACACGGTGCGGCCGCCCAATCCGTTTGGCTCACCCACCTTCATGATCTCGTTTGCCCTGATGACGATCTGTGGAGGCGGCCTGATTCTCTGGGGTTCGCTCCGGCTCATCGCCCCCGTCGCAACGCTTGCCAACGCAGCCACGGCGCTCGGCCGTGATGTTCATACGCAGCCATTGCCCGAATCCGGGCCAACCGAGATCCGTCAGGCTGCGATGGCCTTCAACACGATGGCAGCGCGTATCCGGCGTTTCGTTACGGATCGCACCCTGATGCTCACCGCCATCGGCCATGACCTGCGCACGCCCATCACGCGCCTGAAGCTGCGTGCTGAATTCATCGATGATGACGAGTTGCGTGACAAGTTTCTGGCCGATCTGGACGAGATGGAAAGCATGGTTGCTGCGACCCTCGCCTTCGGTCGTGACAGTTCGACCCAGGAGCCCATGACTGCTCTGGATCTGGGCGCACTTTTGCAGACCATCGCGGATGAAGCGGCCGAGGCCCGCCCCGACCTGGCTGATCAGGTGAGCTACCAGGAGCCGGATCATGCGATCCGCATCAAGGCACGTTCGCTGGCGCTCAAACGCGCCCTGACCAACCTCGTCATGAATGCGCTCAAATACGGTGGTTCCGCCACGATCAGCGTGACCTGCGCCCGTGGGCCGGGTCAGGAGAAGAACGTCTGTATCCGCATCGATGATAACGGCCCCGGCCTGCCGCAGGAAGATCTCGAGCGTATGTTCGAACCCTTTGTGCGCGCCGAAACCAGTCGTAACCGAGAAACCGGCGGCACCGGCCTTGGTCTGGCCATCGCCCGCTCTACCGTGCGCGGTCAGGGCGGGGATGTCACCCTCGTCAACCGCCCCGAAGGGGGGCTGCGCGCAAGCGTCATCCTGCCTTTGTAAGCAATCCGGGTTCTGCCCGAACCCGGCCACCTTTCCCTACCCTTCAGCTTGATGACCGGCAAACCCGGTCCGGAAGTGCGCTACGGACACCGCAGGGCGCGGCACGCGGACCCTGCATCAGCCTGCGTGCCCTGCGATTGCTACCCTTTCGGTGACAGGAGTCAGTGACCACTCTAACTGGCTCGCCTCGTTATCTAATCGAGTCCAGAGGCGCGCCTCTGGCGGGGTGCGGGGCAGCGCCCCGCGTCACCTATTGCCTAGCGCTTGACTGTTCGCACCGCCAGAGTACCCGCTCCCTGAATAAGCCCCACAAGGAGGATCAGCACAGCCACCACGGCAAACATGATGGTGGTGTTGAAGCGTTGATAGCCGTAGCGGATGGCCAGATCGCCCAGACCGCCTGCACCGATCGCCCCCGCCATGGCCGAGGCACCGACAAGGGTAATGGCGGTAACGGTCAGGCCTGAGAGCAACCCGGGCAGGGCTTCGGGAATCAGCACATACCGAATGACCATCCAGCGCGTTCCACCCATGACACGCACAGCCTCGATCAGCCCGGGCTCTATTTCCTGAAGGGAAATTTCGGCAATGCGGGCAAAATAGGGAATGGCTGCAATCGAAAGCGGCACAATGGCCGCCAGCGTACCCAGAGACGTACCGGCAATCAGCCGCGTGACCGGAATGAGCAGGACCAGCAGGATGATGAACGGAATGGCCCGGATGGCGTCGATCAGCCAGCCGATGGGGTAGCCAAGCCAGGGCACGTCATACAGGTCCTTGCGACGGGTCGCGATCATCAGCACGGCAAGAGGCAGGCCAAACACAAGGGCCACCAGTGTCGAGGCTGCGACCATTTCCACCGTCTGGAGGGTGGAATCGATGATAAGCTTACCGATCAGCCGGTACATAGCCGAGTATCTCCGTCACATGGGCCTGCTGGTCGAGATAGAGGCTGAGCGATGGGCTCAGCGGCGCGGAAAGGGCCAGGATCATGTCGGTCAGGGGTTCTCCCCCGCAATCGAGCGCCCCGCCCTGCACAAGCGTGATATCCTGATCGAAACGACGCGTGATCTCCGACAGAAACGCCGTGCAGGCAGCCTGTGCGCCAAGCACGACACGCAGCAGGGTTCTGTCTCCGGGGCGCGGATCAGGCGAAAGCTTCTCGCGGACATAGGCTGGGAGGGTCGGCCGGATATCGGCCAGAAGCCGCTCCAGACGCTCATCGCCGCGACTGTCACGCAGCAAGGTGGCCATCGTGCCGTTTTCGATCAGCGAGCCATGATCGAGCACCAGCACGCGATGGGCAAAGCGTCGCACAACATCCATCTCATGCGTGATCAGGATGATCGTCAGGCCCAGATCACGGTTGATCTGCGCCAGCAATTCGAGAATGGAGGACGTCGTGTGCGGATCGAGGGCAGATGTCGCCTCGTCGCACAGAAGCAACGAGGGTGAATTGGCAATGGCACGCGCAATGCCCACACGCTGCTTCTGACCGCCTGACAATTCGGAGGGGCGCTTGTGCCCGCGCCCTTCGAGCCCGACCAGTGTCAGGAGTTCCGCCACGCGTGGGGCAATCCGAGCACGGGGCCAGCCGGCAATTTCGAGCGGCAGGGCAATGTTGCCAGCCGCATCGCGTGAGTTGAGCAGGTTGAAATGCTGGAACACGAGCCCGACCTTGCGGCGCACCGCCACCAGGTCGCGTTCGGGCAGGGCAGCGAGATCGGCCCCGTCGAGCAGGATTCGCCCTTCCGAAGGGCGCTCAAGCGCACAGAGGCAGCGCAGCAGCGTGGATTTTCCGGCGCCGGAGCTGCCAATCACACCGATGATCTCGCCTTTATCGACCTGAAAACTGATATCGCTCAGAGCGGTCTGCGTCCCGAAACGGCACGACAGACCTGAAACATCAAGCAGCGTCATGAAAACGCAGGGATGACAGTATTGGCGTAAACATCAATGAGCGCCTGACGGATATTGGGCTGCTGATAGGCGCTGACCAGCGGCTTTACCCAGGGCGCCTGCACATCATCAGTGTTGACGGCAATCACGCAGATATAGGGATTGTCCTTTACGCCCTCACGCGCAAGCCGCTCATGCACCACATCGACCCCGGCCTTGTGTGCCCAGTCGGTGTTGATCACCGCGGCATCCAGATCCGGCAGGGCACGCCCCACGACCCCGGCATCCAGCTCGCGTATGGTGAATTCATGCAGATTCTCGGTGATGTCCAGCGGCGTCGGCAGCAGGCCCGCAGATGGCGACAGCTTGATGAAGCCCAGCGTCTGAAGCAGCAGCAGCGCACGCCCTTCATTGCTCGGGTCATTGGGCACACCGATCACGGCACCCTTGGGGAGGGCGGCGAGCGTTTTCCATTTGCGCGAATAGAGGCCGATCGGTGCGACATACGTATCCCCCACAGGGGTGATACGGTAGCCATGCGCGTCGCACTGTGCCTTGAGAAACGGCTTGTGCTGAAAGGAATTGGCATCGAGGTCGTGCGATGCCAGCGCCTCGTCAGGTGTCGAATAATCAGAGAACGTGACGATCTTGAGCGCCAGCCCCTGCTTCTGCGCGTTCTGGCTGACCAGACGCCAGATATCCTCATCCTCGCCCGCCATGATTCCCACACGAATGGGCTTGCCCTCGGCGAAGGCCTTACGGCTCCCGAGAGTGAGAGACGAGGCAGCGAGCAGCGACAGCACTGAACGGCGCGGCAGGAGAGGAAGGGTCATAGGCGAACGATCCGGAACTGACAGAACTCGGGGCAATCAACTAAACCAAATCGTTCATCTGTGAACGAGCGGCCGATTGAACGATTGTCATCTGTCATATACCGCCGTGAGGCAGAAGCAATCCTTTCTTTGGGTCACCCTCCCGTGGTTTTGGCATTATTCGCTGGGCGCGCATGCCCTGGCTCCGAAGAACGACATCCTGCTCCGTGCCACAGCTCGGAGCAGGACTTCTCATCCCGACGTCAGGCGGCACATTCAGCTGGTATCATTTCGTGAAATTCGACATGGCCTGCCATCTCGAGCACGGTGAGACTCAACAGCGCTGGCTGTGATGTAAGACCGACATCCAGAGGCAAATGTGCCATGCCATCGGTCCAGCGACACGTTCCATCCTCGACCTCGTGCCAGCCGCGCATCCCGACTTCGGTAAGGTGGTTTGTCACTGCAATCGCTTTGGAAGCGGCATGAAGCTGTATCGCACCAATTCTGAGCCCAAGGCGCCTGCGATCATCCACGAACGGACCCATAACATCACATGGCCTGCCTGCGCGGGAGGTGATCCGCACCTCATGAGTGTAGGCGGGCAGCATGAACATCCAGGTCTGACCGTTCTTGCGTACGGGGCGAAGCACCTTGCCCGAGGCCGTTGTCAGTCGCACGTCCATCTCATAAGAGACGCGCCGCTCCGTCTCGGCTTCACTCCCGAACAGATCGAGCGCGCGCTCACGCAGGGTGTAGAACAAAGGCTCGACGAAGGATCGGCTCGTATTCAGTTTTGCCGCTCCATCCATGGACCAGGTCCTTGTCTCCTTGACCGCGTCACGGCCGACAAAGAGACCGTCATGACCGGTGTCCAGATAGCTTTCCGTTGCCACGCCGTTCGCCAGGATTACGGCGTGTCCGTCGAGTTCGATATGGTGATAATGGTAGATTGGCCTGGACATCTCGTAGTGAATAGAGATGTCGTTGACCAGCATACGTGCCGGCACAAAGCAGCCATCAAGATGCAGGCAGTGCTCGGCTGTTATCAGCAAGTCTGAATGTGGCACGTTTTCTGCGAGAGCATGAGCACGGATCCGGATCGGATAGCCAGCACGGTCACGCGATTCATGCGGGATATAATGGTTTGGCTCGCAGCCTACCCATTTGACTGGTCGATAAGTAATTTCACCGTCCGTAAGACAGGCAATCTCATCGCCAGGAACCAGATCTTCCACCGCGATTTCCCCTCCCCTTGTCTGGATCTGCGCGCCTCGGAGAAAGCAGGCTGTCACAGAAGTGTGGTTGGCCCACAGAACACCACCATTGGCGACAGCGGGGGTATTGATTACTGCCCCCCAGGCCCCTGACATGGCACCGCCTGAACCGATCTGTGGATTGTCCACAATCGCACCGCTATGAATAAGTGCCGGATCGTTTCCGTAACCGCTGTTATACCAGGTATCGTTGAGAGAATATCCACCAGAGTAAATATTTGTCGGAATCGAGTTAAGCAGATTTTCACGACTGATCCCACCAGAATAGACAGTCATACCACCATCGCGGATATAGGAACTTTCAAATATTCCACCGGCTGATACATATATATTGACCGCATACCCGGAAAGATTGGAAGCCACAGCGCCGCTTTTTACGTAAATCGTCGCGCCATTTGCCAGGGCAACCGGAGCCCTGACCGTGACGCCATTGCTTTGATAAACTGTTCCACCATTCACTGCGACGGCCGACCATACGCCTTGCAGACTTGTGCCGACGGATGGCGACGGGGGCGTTGGGATAATCACATCACGCCCGAACCCTGCATAAGTGGTCAGATTGCCGCCAGCACTAACAGTAACATCACCATAAATGGTAACCCCCGACTGGATATTCATAACGGCGCCATTGCCACATGTTGTCGAGCTAATCGTCGCTCCACTGTATATATTTATAGCATCTTCGCCATAACCACTATTGTACCAATTGTCGTCTATAGTAGTTCCACCAGAATAAATCGTACTCGGTATCGAGTTCAGGGTGTTATTCATTGTCACACCACCGGACAGGATCGTGAGACCACCATCTACTATGGTGGAATCCTTCATCATACCGCCGTTTGAGACGTAGACATTGATCGCATAACCCGACAGTCCCGATACGACAGCACCATTCTGGATATAAAATGCGGTACCAGCAGCCGGTGAAACCGGTGGCTGAACAATCGTGGCACCACTTTTGAATACGGTATTTCCGTCAACATTTACGGCGCTCCAGACGCCCCTGATGGTCGTATCCGCCATTACAAATTCCTATTTACTTTAGTTTTTGCAAACTATTCTTGAGGTTTTGCTATGATTTCTGTTTTTCTGTCCTAAACCGACTGTTAATCACAATCGTTTTGCATATCAACCGAATTTTTATGATAATTAACAATTTATACTATCTTTTTTAATTTTTGTTCTTGAATTGGCATTCTTCTGCTTCCCTTTTCGCTCTGCCGGGATAGATTGTTTCTGTGGCAACTTATTTCATCTTCCTGATCGCAGCCCTCGCCGAAATCGCCGGGTGCTTTGCATGCTGGTCATGGTTGCGGCTCGGAAAGTCCGCATTGTGGCTTGTTCCTGGCGTGGCCAGTCTCATGCTTTTTGCTTTCCTTCTGGCGCACGTCGACAGCGATAGCGCGGGGCGCACTTTTGCGAGCTATGGAGGTGTTTACATTACCGCATCCCTGTCATGGATCTGGGCGGTTGAGGGTCGAACGCCTGATCGTTGGGATTTGCTTGGCGGTGCCATCTGCCTCATCGGTACGGCGGTAATTTTGTGGGCACCGCGCTCGACATGACCGGGTTCTTGAGCCATTGACCTGAGGTCTGCCCCACCCGGAGTCGCCTCTTGTTTCATGCCCTCTACCAACGCACCCTGGCCTTGGCGGCTTCGCCTCATGCCGGTTGGTGGCTGTTTGCCGTCGCTTTTGCAGAGGCCTCGTTCTTCCCTATTCCTGTCGACCTGATGCTGATCCCGATGATTCTGGCTTCCCGTGAGCACGCCTTCAGGCTCGCGGCCATCTGCACGGTCGGCTCCGTCACCGGGGCGATGCTCGGCTGGGTGATCGGCGCCATGCTGCTTCAGCACGTCGCGCTTCCCATCGTCCATTTCTATCATGCCGAGCACACACTTGCCGTCATGCAGGAGAAGTTCCGCCAGTATGGTGTGGCCATCATCCTGCTCAAGGGGCTGACACCCATCCCTTTCAAGATCGTCACGATCGCGGCAGGTGCAGCGCATTTCGCGATCCTGCCGTTTATCGCAGCCAGTCTGGTCACACGCGGGGCACGCTTCTTTCTGGTTGCAACCCTGCTCTGGTTCTACGGGGCACCTATCCGCGATTTCATCGAGCGCCGCCTGACCCTCGTTCTCGCAGGCTTTCTCTTTCTCATCATCGCTGGCATTCTGGCTGTCACCCTTCTGTAGACCAAATAAGGATTGCCGCCATGCCCAACCAGATTGCCGTCGTCACAGGCGCCGGAGCCGGTATCGGGCGAGCCACCGTGCGTATGCTGGCATCCTATGGCTTCGATATTGCCCTGATTGGTCGAAACGAGCAGCGACTTCAGGACGCCGCTCAGGAACTTGAGGCAAGCGCGGTGCGCACCCTCACCCTGCAGGTGGATGTGTCAGACGCCGCAGCGCTCGCCCAGGCTGCCGAGCAGGTCGAACGCAATCTGGGTCCGATCACGGTCTGGATCAACGCAGCGGGCGTTACCGCCATCGGCCCGGTCCTGTCGCTCGATGAGGCCACATTGCGCCGCGTGACCGATGTAACCTACCTAGGCTCCGTTTTCGGCACACAGGCAGCGCTGGCCTGCATGCGCCGCCGTGGCAGCGGCACGATCGTCAATCTGGGTCTGGCTCACCCGCTGCGCGGCCTGCCCTTGCAGTCTGCCGTCAATGGCGCTCATGCGGCAATCAGCGCCTTTTGCGACAGTGTCCGCCCCGAAATCCGCGCACTTTCTGATCGCATCGATCTCACAGTCGTGCATCTGCCCTCCATCAACACGACAAGACTGGGCTGGAGTCGCAACCTCTCGGGTCATACCCTCAAGCCAGTCGGGCGCATCTACGAGCCCGAGATTGCAGCCCACGCGATCTGCCAGGCTGTCCTGGGCCATCATCGTGACATCTGGGTTGGGGCATCATCCATTCTGCCAAGCCTGATCAATGGGCTTGCCCCTTCGCTGCGCGACCGCTTTCTGGCGCGCAAGGGTTTCAAGGCACAATTTGGCACCGGCACGCCGGAAGATGCACCGGACTCCTTTCTGGAAAGCGTCGAAGGCGCTTACGCAGCACACGGTCCCTATGAGGGAATTCCGCTCCGCGAACAGGGTCGCAAGCCGCTGCTGCTGACAATTCCGCGGCGCATCGGTCTGGGTGCGTCCCTGCTGGCTCTGGCCGGGATCGTGGCCTTGTGGCGCGCTGCACGGGACAAGAACTGACGCCGCGTCCCGTCTCCTGAAAGCCTTGACCCCCTGATTGTCAGCAAACGGACAATCAGGGCTTTCACGCCTAGCTCGGTCGGCGGCTGGTATTCGTCGACATGATCGCACGATGGTGCTTGAGGCCATTGACCAGCTTCTCGGCGTCCTCCGGCCCGAACACCAACCCGACCGGCCCGAATGCCGGATGCTGGAAAGCCAGCGTCGAGCCTTCAGTCAGGGCATCGATCTGAAGCGCCCAATTCGTGCTGTAAACGGGCAGGAACGGCGCATTGCCAATGGGGGGCTGGGCCTGCCCGGCTGTCATGGCAAAACGTACCCGACCAAGGCTCGCAATAAGCTGGCTCAGCTGGTTCAGGGTCAGATCTATTTCTCCGGAGATCCCGCTACCTTCGAGAAAGCGCAATGTCGCGCCTGTGCCATCGTCTTTCTGCACAACCTGCATTCTTGCACCCATGTCGTGATCGTCCTCTTCCCGGGTTTTTCAGATCAGTTTGCTGGTGCGTGGATCCATCCAGCCTCGGCCCACCATCCATGGCGACGAAGACTACTCACAGCACGCATTGCCTCAGACAGGTTTTCATATAGCCCGAAACAGGTCGCGCCCGAACCACTCATGCGTGAGAAAAGGCAGGATTCGGTATCGGCAAGGGCGTCGAGAACGGTGCCAATAACCGGATGAAGCGCAATGGCCGGGGGTTGAAGGTCGTTCGATGTCGCTGCCAGCGTCGCGCACATGGCATGCACATCATCCCAGCGCGCGGGCAGACTGGCTGGCGGTCGAAACCCTGCGCCCGATTCCTTCCATGCCTTGAATACGGCGGGCGTCGGCACCGCGATACCGGGATTGACCAGCACCATGGCACAACGCGGCAAGACCGGCGCAGCCACCAGCGTCTCACCAATACCCTGCATACGCTGTGTTTTCTGAGCCAGACAGACAGGCACATCAGCCCCCAGCCCTGCCGCAACCGTGGCGAGATCAGCCGATTCACACGACCATGCCTGAGAGAGGAGGCGAAGTGCAGCAGCAGCATCGGCCGAGCCACCGCCGATGCCTGAAGCGACAGGCAGGTTCTTGGTCAGGCGCATATGCCAGTCCGGGGTCGAGGATGGCACCGCGGCAGCTTCGCGCAAGGCCGCGGCGGCACGGAGCACCAGATTATCCGGACCGGCATCCAGCCCGGCCCCGAAGGGCCCGTCAATGACAAGACGCCCTTTTTCACCGGGTAAAGCCGGTGCCTCCAGAACCAGACGATCGGCCGTGTCTGCAAAAACGGCCAGCGAATCCAGCTCATGGTAACCGTTGTCACGTCGACCCGTGACGTGGAGAAACAGGTTGATCTTGGCGCGGGCGCTGGAGTGATCGGGGGTCATGCCGTCTGGGCTCATGGTCTGTCTCATCGTGACGGGGGGATGGGCCGACCACGCAAAACAGGCAGATCGGGCCCATTGGCGAGCGCAGCCTCGATCAGGGCCTTTGTTTCCGGCTCGGGCTTGTTGTTGAGCGCCTGGCTCCACTGGTCGCGCGCTTCGAGCTGGCGCCCCTGATACCAGTAGGCCACGCCCAGATGATACGCGATCTCGGGATCGCCCGGCGCAGCATTGACGGCGGAAAGCAGAAGCGGAAGCGCCTGCGCCAGATCACCATTCTGCTTGAGAAGCGCCCAGGCATAGCTGTCCCGTATCTCGGCGTCATCCGGTGCAAGGTCCATGGCGTGACGAAGAAGCTTGAGCGCCTGCTCCGGTCGCTCGCCATGCAGCACATCGGAGTAACCCGCATAGTTGAGCAGCATCGGCTCCGAAGGCGCAAGCGCAAGCGCCCGGTCGAGATCGGCCTGAGCCTTGTCGCGTCGGCCCATATGATCCCATGCCATCGCGCGCCCAAGCAGCAACGGCCAGACCCGCGCCTCCATGACGCTGACATGATTGAGCGCCCGCGTGTAGGTATCCACCGCTGCCTGATACGCCCCAAGCTGGTCCTGCGTGGCGCCCAGTTCATTGAGGATATCAGGGTTGTCAGGATTGGCCCTGGCCACACGCTCAAGCGCCCGCAACGCTGCTTTCAGGTCATGGCGCCTGAGGGCGATCTGGGCCTGGGCATGGTCTGACAGGGGGGCCAGCGGATCCTCATCCGCCACGTGGTCGAGTGCCGTCTGGGCCAGGTCGGCCTGACCATCGTTGCGAAGTTCCTCGGCCAGAAGAATCTTTGCCAGGGTCAGATCCGGCCGGAGCAGCAAGGCCTGACGCAGGAGCAGGATCTTGAGCTGCCGGATATCCTTCAGCTTGTCATCATTCTGGTCAGCCTGATCGGCGGGGCCGGCGGTTCCCTCCTCACCACGGTCGCGGGTGGTGGTGTCACCCAGAAGGGTGGTGATACCAACATAGAATTCCGCCAGCCCCTGGGACGGGTCAAATCCGGCGCCAAGTTCCTGCGGGCGCAGCCGGTCAGCCACGAGCTGAAACGCGGGGAGCACCCCACCAACCTGATGCAGTCTTTTGAGCGCAGCGTCACGATGATGTCTGAAGGCAAGCCAGTCGGCCTCGAACTGCATCGTCTGCACCCGCAGAAGCGGAGGCATGGATCCGGCGCTGGCATCCAAGCGGGCAAACAGCCCATCGGTGCGGGCCTCGTCGCGCAGCGATGCGATACGTGCCTCTTGCAGCAAGGCGAGATAGGCCACCGGGTCGAGCGAAGCGGTGGATTGTGCCGGACGATTGGCATCATCCTGCGTGGGAGAGACTCCGTACTGGCACCAGTCCAGCAATCCCTGTCCAGCCAGACGCAGGAAACCCTGAGAGGCCTTGCTATGCAGGGAGAAATAAGCTGCCGCGTCTTTCCACTGCCTGTCACGAAAGGCTGCGGTTCCCATCACGATGCGTGAGAGGCTCTCCTTTGGCAGAAGGCGCGCCAGCGTCAGGGCGTGGCCGGCAGCTTCCTCGCCTGCGTCCATGGCGTTGTAGCGCAGGGCCATGAGCATGAAATCCGGCTCGCGATAGCCGTGCATCACGGCACCGAACAATGCCTGCGCCGCATCGGGAATATTGTTGCGCTGAACCGATACGATACTTCCAAGCAGGCTCCCTGTGAGCGACCAGGCCGGGGCGGCAGCCTCCCGCACCTGAAAGGCTCCGGGCTGATGGTCACGTGCCGACGGGATTGCCTCGGCCGCATGAGGGGCAGCGCCCGGCACCGTCACGAGGGGCACGGCTGTCAGAGTGGCGAGAAGAACGCGCCGGAGCGGAGAGTGCTTGGTTTGCATCGTGCCGCAATCTAGACTGAACGCGAGCAGACACCAAACTGATAAGATATGATGCCCCTTTCCCTGTCCGGTCAGGACCAATCCGAAATTCTCGCCCTGCTGGAGCTCTACCGGGAGTGGGGGGTGGACTGTCTTCTGGATGAGACCCCGCCCCAAAGGCTCGATCGTCCTGCCTTGCTCACAGCACGACCGTCAGGCCGAGCCGCCACCGGGGGCAATAGCCGCACGGGTGACCGTGTGCATGGCGGCGCACCGGGCAGTGCTGCGCCGGCGGTCACAGCACGTGCCGCACCGATCGATCCTGAAACGGCACGGCTGTGGGGTGTGGGGGCCTTTCCGGAGTGCGCCCTGTCACGCACCGCCTCGACCAGTGTCCGGCCCCATATCGTGCCCGGCGCGAAGCTGATGCTCATTGGCGATGCGCCCGACGCCGATGAAGACCGGTCGGGTGATGTGTTTGCCGGAGAGACAGGCAAATTGCTCGACATGATCCTGCCCAGCATCGGGCTCGATCGCAGTACGCTTTCGCAGGCACCTGCCCTTCCCTGGCGTCCGCCGGGCGGCCGCGCTGTCTCGACCATAGAGAGCCGGGAATGTCGGGCCCTGCTCAATGCGGTCATTGCCCATGCCCGGCCAGAGCGGCTGATTCTCCTTGGACCGACACCGCTGCGCATTCTCGTTGATGAACAGGCGAGCGTGGCCCGTTCGCGTGGCGCGTGGATCGCTTTGCGACTCGACGATGGACATGACGTGCAGGCGCTCGTTCTGCAGCATCCACAACAGATGATTGCGAGTGCCCGTGCCCGCCGGGAGATGTGGAAAGACCTTGTTTTCATGGCAGAAAGCCTCGCCGCTGCGGGCTGACACGGACAGTTGCAAAGGCTTAATAAAAAAAATTGATTTTTGCCCGGAAAAACGCGGTTTTTCGCCTGTATCCCTCTGGTAGAATTCAGCAAACAATCTTAGAATAGCGAACTCCTTTGGTGTGACCTTTTGGCCACTCTTGCTTTGACATGCAGGAGGGGCTACGAGCATCCCCACCATGCGAGGAATTTCTTATTTCGCGTCGAGTAATAGCGCCCGTGCTTTCATGCTGTGCGCGATGCTTGTGGCGGGAGCGACGTTCAACCCGCTTCGTGCCCAGGAAAGCAGACCGACGCTTAACCCTGCCGATCATGACAATGCCCAGAGCGAGGAAACGGCGTTTGCTACGCCGCGATCCTACACGCCTGGGGGTTCGAATGGTCTTCCCCATCCCCTTACCGCGTCAGATGCCGCGCTGCTGAAAGAGGCGTTCCGCGCCCAGCGTGCCGGTGATTTCGAGACCGCCATTGCCCGCTCCCGTGCTGCCCATGATGGCATCCTGATGGGTGACCTTCTGGCGGAACGCTATCTCAACCCATCCTATCACCCACAGCCGGTGCAATTGCGCCTGTGGCTCAAGACCTTCTCGAGCCTTGCCGATGCCGGGGCCATACAGAACCTGCTGGTCTCACTCAGCCCCAAAGGCAGCGTGACCCTGCAGAACTTCCCAACGCCTCTAGCCCCTTCAGATACGGCATCAAACGTCACCACGGGTACGACAGACCCGCTCTCTCACCTTCTCAACCGTAATCCCCTGCTGGACCGCACCGTTAGCGAGCGTGTTTCCTGGGGGCTGAAGGGCGGTCAGAGCGCCGTCAAACTCATTGATTCCACCCCAGGCATGACGCCGCTCTATGCCGCGCAGCTCAAGGCGGAAGTGGCGCTAGGCATGTTGAGCGCCGGTGAAACCGGCTTTGCCCTGGAAACGGCCCGCAAGGGATTCGCCCAGAGCGAGAGCCAGCTTGGCTATGCCGGGTACGTGGCAGGCCTTGCCGCCTGGCGTCAGGGCAAACTGAGTGATGCGGCCCGACTTTTCGAGCAGGCCTCACGCGCCCGGACCACCAACAACGACATTCGCGCTGCCAGCGCCTACTGGGCTGCTCGTGTGCACCGTCATCTGCCGGGCCCTGCCACTCTGGCAACATCGTGGTTGCAGCGCGCTGCGGCTGAACCGGGCACATTCTATGGCATTCTGGCCAGACAAACCCTTGGGCTGCATCATGCTGGCAAGATCGCTGCCAGTGCAGAGGACACCCAGGCAGGGAATGCCACGGCGCTTCAGTCGGACGAGACCGCGCTCCAGAATCCGATCCCGGTGATGGGCGAAATCGATATCGATGCCGTCGCCGCTACGCCGCAGGGACCGCGCTTGTTCGCCCTGCTTCAGATTGGCGAAACGGCCCGTGCGGAAGCGCTTCTGCGTCGCATGTGGCCCGACATCGTCTCCGATACCGCACTCTGCCATTCCGTGCAGCTGGTTGCCGCTGCGGCCGGGCTGCATGACCTGTCAGAGCAGATTGCCACCATCCTTGGCTCACGCGACGGGCGTCCGGCCCATCTGGCCGGGTTCCCCACTCCGCAGCTTTCACCACGTCATGGTTTCAAGATGGATCCGGCGCTCGTCTATGCCCTGACGCGTCTGGAATCGAATTTCGATCCGAAGGCGTCATCCAGTGCCGGCGCGCACGGTCTGATGCAGATCCGCCCCCTGACGGCGAGCTTTGTGAGCGGGCCCAAACCCGCTCTCGACTCCCACGGCGTCGCGATCATCAACGTCCCGGCCGATATGGTCGGTCGCCTGCATAACCCGGCGGTCAATCTCGAGATCGGCCAGCTTTACGTTCAGTATCTGGCTGGCCTTTCGGAGCGCTCGGATGCTTCACCCAAGGGGGGCGATCTGATTCACACCCTTGCCTCCTATAATGCCGGACCGGGTGCCATCGCGCGCTGGGAAAGCGGCACGCCCCACGAGGCAGAGCTGGCCCATGATCCGCTTCTCTTCATGGAGCTTCTCCCCAACGGCGAGACGCGTGACTACGTCCATCACGCCTTCACCTATCTGTGGATCTATGCCGACAAGCTCGGCCTGCCCGCGCCGTCGCTCCATGCTCTGGCCCACGCCCAGTGGCCGGCCTTCGCCGAGGAACAGGAAATCGCCAGCGCGCGGCCAGTGACCTATCACTGAAGGTCTCAGGTCGTCAGGCGTCGCCTGACCTCCACGACTTGATGCCTGCCTCAGGCAGGCAAGCGGTTCCTGATGAGGGCGATGCCGGAACACGGTGTCGCCCTCACTCTTTTCCCAGCGTTTCCATTCTGATGATCCGCGCCCCAAGCGCCTTGAGAAAAAGGCTGTCATGGGACGAGAGCAGGATACAGGCCGACCGCGCTGTTTCTGCAAGCAGCGTCATCAGATAATCGCGTGAGGCCGCATCGAGCCCGTTGCCTGGCTCATCCATCAGCAATAGCTGCGGTGTACCTATGAAAGCCGAGGCGATGAGCATCTTGCGCCGCGTTCCGAGCGACAGCGCGTCATAGCGCTTGTCGAGATGCGATGTGAGACCGAACCCCTCGATCAGATCCGGCGAGACATCGGGCGCCTTGCGTGCCCAGGCGCACAGGGCCATGAGGTCACGCCCGGTCATGAACGGATAGACCGCTCCTTCGTCCGGGACATAGGCAAGGCATGATTTGGCTGCGACGGACTGGCGTGCGAGGTCATGGCCCGCGATCATCACCCGGCCCTTCTGCGGTTTCGCGACCCCGGACAAACCACGAAGCAGGGTTGATTTCCCCGTGCCGTTGCCGCCCCAGAGCCCATGCAGACCCACACCAAGTGCGAAGGTCACCGAAGAGAATACTGGCCGTCCCTTATAGGCCATCTCAAGGTCGGTGCAGAGCAGTATATCGGTCATGCGAAAGCCCCAAAGAGGATGACTGAAATCCACAGCGCGGAAAGGGCGAGCGCAGGCATGGGTCGCCAGCGCGGATCGATCGGGATGATGGCTCTCAGCGCCGAAACCAGTAACAGATAGGAGGCGAGCACGAGGAGCGCGCCCAGCAGCGAGATCAGCCCATGCAGAACAAGAGGCAGCAGACAAAGAAGCCCCGGGATCACAAACAAACCCACTACGAGACCGATATCGCGCCTGACCCAGAAGAACCGAGGCAGAGGCAAGGCCAGACAGAATCCCGAGGCCTGCTCATGCGCTTCGGCAAGCGCAGCGAAAGGCACCAGACTGCCTTGCGCGATGAGCCCCATGGCCACGATCTCAACGGGCATGGAGCGGGAATCGTAATCAAAGCCATGCAGAAGTGCCCATAGGGCAACCGGCAGGACCCAGACGATCAGCATCACACCGGGCGTTGTGTTACCGCGCTCGATACAGCACCGTATCTGTAGACGCAGGATCGGGTTCAGGCGGCTCAGTCCCGTGAGGGGAAACGACGAGACCCGGCGTGCGTAACGTCCGGCGCCGTTCCAGTCCCCCAGACGCGCACTCAGGCTCAGGCCTGCCCCGGCAATGAGAACCGGCAAGGCGAGCATCGGCAGGGTGGCGCCAGAAGCCTCCATACCGCACGCCATCGCGAGTGCCGCATCGGCCATTACGATGAAGGGCACCAGAACTGGCGCAGCTTCGATACGCGCGGCCTGCAGCAGAATGGTCAGCCCCGTAAAAACAAGGCCTCTCATTATATAGAGCAGGACAACCATCGGGGCCTTGAAGCCGATCAGCACGAGGCCGACCGGCAGAGGCAGAAGCAGGGGAAGATCGAGCACAAAGGCAAGCCCTGCGGCAATCGTCAGACGCTCGCTCAGTGGGATGGGCAGGCTGTCCAGATAGCCGCGAAAGGGTCCGCCACGCAGGATCGGCCGGAGTCCCTCCACCCAGAGCAGGGCGCTGATCTGCGCAAAAGCCATTGCCCCAAGATGCAGGCCCATTGCCTGCGGAAAAACGCCCGGCGTGGCGAAAAGGAAAACCATGAAATGCGCCGCCCGAACCAATAGGGCGACGATTGGCAGGGCCGGGGAAAGGAAAATAATGACAAGCAGCACGAGCCAGCGCTGCATGAGACGCGCCTTGCCAGCATGCAGCAGATAACGCAGCCTCAGGCGAAAGAAGGCAGAAAGGCTGTAAGGGGCAACAGCCATGCGCGTCGGGAGGGATTCCGCCGAATGGGAAGAGGACGGTGTCGCGTGCTCTGTCGTCACATTATTCCCTCACGCCATTTAGAGGTCAGAGCGCGACACTGAACCTCAGTTTTCAGCCAGAACCTGACGGCTTGCGCGCACCTTGGTCACGCGGCGCTGTTCCATTTCCACCACCTCGAACAACCACCCCGCAAAAACCACCTTGTCACCCTTGGCGGGGACGCGGCGCAGCAGGGCAAGAATGGCCCCGGCCAGCGTATGATAACTGCCTGCAGCAGGCAGATCGGGCAGATCCAGCACCGAGCGCACCTCATCGGCAGGCATGAAACCGTCGAGCACATATTCGTCGCGCTGCTGCGGATTTTCGCGCTCTGTCTTGTTCTTCTCAGCACTTTCATCGCCCACGATCGCCTCGAAGATATCAGACGGTGTCACGATGCCCTCGAATGAGCCGTATTCATCCAGCACGAAGGCAATGCCAAGACGCTCGCCGCGCATCCGCTCGATCATGTCCTGTGCCGTCAGGCTATCGGGTACAACGATGGGCTGGCGCAGGGCCGCTTCAATCGAAATCGGCAGCCCCTGAAGCAGACGATCCATCAGGTCCTTGGCCAGCACCACACCCACAGGATGATCCACATCGCCCTCGCAGACGAGAATACGTGTGTAGGTGGACTGGCGCAGCTTCACGATCAGTGCATCGCGGCTTGCATGCCGGTCGACCCAGAACAACTCGTTACGCGGGGTCATGATGGCACGCACAGGACGATCAGCCAGACGAAGCAGGCGCTCGATCATGATGCGCTCTTCGGTCTCCAGCACCCCGGCCTGGGCACCTTCTGCCAGAATGGCGCGCAACTCCTCCTCGGTAATGGCGGCACGGGTCAGGCCGCCTACCCCGAACACGCGCAGCACGAGATTCGATGTGCCGCTCAGCAGGGCCACAATCGGACGTGAAATGGTGAGTAGGGCAGAAAGGATGAAAGAGAGGCGTGCCGCCATTTTTTCGGGCTGCTGAAGCGCCAGTTGCTTGGGTACCAATTCGCCGAACACCAGCATGGCGAAGGTAATGGCCATCACCACAATGCCAATCGACAATTCATTGGCGAAGGGCCGCAGCATGTCGCTGCGTCGTATCAGCAGGGCCAGATCCTCTTCAATCTGGCTACCGCCGAAAGCACCTTCGAGAATCGAGACAAGCGTCATGCCGATCTGCACGGTGGGCAGGAAGGCATGCGGCTCATCAGCCAGACGCAACGCCCGCTCTGCGCCACGTACCCCACGCTTGACCAGCGCCGCAAGCCGCGGCCGCTTGGCCGAGATCAGCGCCATTTCGCCCATGGCGAAAATGCTGTTCAGGGCAATGAGAAGACAGATGACCAGAATGGGGGTGAGCATGGTGCCCTTCGTTCAGAGAAAAAGAAAAGGCGGACATACACATCGTATGTCCGCCCTTTCAGGATAAGGCGCTCATGCCTGTCTTGACCAGTATGCCGGGCATGGTTGCCCTGCCCTGCAAAGGATGGTCCGGGTGCAAGGCCCTTTAGTCAGCGGCGTCAGCGACCTCGACCGGCTTTTCCTCAGCCTTGTGGACGCGCACACGCGGGCCACGAGCCGGCTTGCGGGATTCGAGCAGGGTCACCTGTTCGGCCACCTGAGCCTCGTACTTGTATTCCGCCGGGCGCTGGTTCTCGAGCGAGATCTCGGGGACCATCGGCTTTTCGGTCTCAGGGCCGAACAGCGCAACCTTCGCAATGTGCCAGGGGCGCTTGACTGCATCCATGACAGCTGTGGATTCGTAGCCTGAATGGACCATGCAATCGGCGCATTTTTCATAGGCGCCAGTGCCGTACTGTTCCCAGGCCGTATCGTCCATCAGCTCCTTGAACGTCTTGGCATAGCCTTCGCCCAGCAGGTAGCAGGGACGCTGCCAGCCAAAGACGGTACGCAGGGGCTTGCCCCAGGGCGTGCAATGATAATTCTCGTTGCCAGCCAGGAAGTTCAGGAAGAGCGGCGACTGCGTGAAGCGCCATTTCTTGCCCTTGCCCAGACGGAAGATGTCACGGAAGAGCTGCTTGGTCTTCTGGCGGTTCAGGAAGTGCTCCTGATCGGGCGCACGCTCATAGGCATAACCCGGTGCCGTCATGACGCCATCGACGCCAAGCGCCATGACTTCATCGAAGAACCGCGCCACGCGTTCGGGCTGAGCACCGTCGAACAGCGTGCAGTTGATCGAGACGCGGAAGCCGCGCTCCTTGGCCTTGCGGATGGCTGCGACCGCGCGCTCATACACACCTTCCTGGCAGACGGACGAGTCGTGCATCGCCTTGTCGCCATCGAGATGGATATCCCACGAGAAGAACGGGTTCGGCTCATAATCGTCGAGCTTCTTCTCGAGCAGAAGACCGTTCGTGCAGAGATAAACGTATTTCTTGCGCGCCGTCAGACCCTTGACAATCTCGGGCATCTCCTTGTGCAGGAGAGGCTCACCGCCGGCGATGGCGATGACAGGGGCGTCGGCTTCGGCATCGGCATCCAGACATTCCTGCAGGCTGAGGCGCTGGTTCAGGATCTGAGCCGGATAATCGATCTTGCCGCAACCCGCGCAGGCAAGGTTACAGCGAAACAGGGGTTCGAGCATCAGAACGAGCGGATAGCGCTTGCGACCCAGAAGATGCTGCTTGACCACATAGCGCCCGACACGGACGGCCTGCATCAATGGAACGGCCATGTAACTCTATGCTCCTACACCAGGTGACAGGCTCTGACAGCGCAGGAAAAAGCGCCATGACCCTGCCACTCAGACGTCATATGTTGAGACCCGTTGGCGTTGAGACCCGCCGGTTCTTATGGATCCGAAAGAAATAAACATCGGAATAATGACAGGCGTGCCAGACCCGATACAAGACCTGAAACGAGACGAACGGGACGGTAAAACGTGGCCTATACACCGTCCCGTGGTCCCATCTCAACATCTGCGACGTTTCATTGCACAGGCTGTGTCATTTTGGCGACATCACAACGTAATGACTAACCAAATTTTAAGCTGAAACAAGTTGCGCAACTCCAAACGATGCGCTCATTCCCACGCACCGTTACTGGAGAAGAGTGGCAAGATTGCACTTTTCGACATTATGTCGGACATATGCCCGCGTGGTCAGGCTTCTGATGACTTGTAATTGATATGAGCCATCCCAGTTTTCCGACTACGGATCCAGATATATGTCGATCCCGCCGCGCAGGCCTGTCGCGCGGGAAGATTTTGAGGACGCAGCATGACACAGCTTACCAGCAGAACGATCAAAGCCGCCTCAGTCCGGCGCCGCAAAGGAATTGCGTCCCGTTACGCGGCCCTCGGTGTTCTGGCCCTTTTGTCGGCTCCAGTCGTTTCTGTTGCGCTGATCACGCCCGCTCTTGCCCAGACAAGCGCTCCTTCTTCAGCTGCTATCGCACCAATCAATGCGCTCTACGCAGCCCTCGGGCAGATCCAGGCACCGTCCAGCAGCTCGACTGCAGCACGCGCCCAAATCATGGCCCCCGTTATCGACAAGGTCTTCGATCTGTCGACTGTCCTGCACAACTCGATTGGCATGCGCTACACCACCCTCTCGGCCGATGAGCAGACGAAACTTCTTGCTGCTTTTCGTCAGTTCACGATCGCGCGCTATGTGTCGAGCTTCAAACAGGGCGGCGAAGCGAAGTTCACCGTCAGCCCCACCACGCGACCCGCACCCACGGGCGGCAGCACGCTCGTCAACACGACGATTGGCGATGGCTCCGATACGGCCACTGCTATCAATTATGTCATGATGCCTTCGGGCGGCGGTTATCGCATCGTCGATATTCTGCTGAATGGCCATATCAGCCAGGTTGCCGCCCAGCGTGCCGATTTCAGCTCGACCCTCGCCCGTGGCGGTGCAGATGCTTTGGTGACCTTGCTTAACCGCAAGACTGCAAAGTTCATGAACAACTAAGATGCGCTGTCGGCCGCAAGAGATGGAAGCTCCCGGAAAGGGCAGAGGTGTCGTTTGCTTCGAGCCCTGACTTGGGCCAGCGCTCTCGACGTGCTGGGCTATGCCTCAGCCTGTCTTGCCGTGGCCGGCTGCACACAATCTGTCATCGGTGCAGGCCTGATTGCTGCATTTCAACGTCGCGAGCGACGGACGCGCGCCCAGTCCGCGCCCTCTGAGCATGGCTGGCCGCCTGTCACGGTGCTCAAACCCCTGCACGGGGACGAGCCACTGCTCGAAGAGGCGCTGCGGAGCTTCTGCGAGCAGGATTATCCGCTGTATCAGGTCGTCTTCGGCGTCCAGCGCAGCGATGACCCTGCCATAGCTATCGTACAGCGCCTCCAGCAGGAATATCCGGACCTCAATCTGGACCTTGTGATCGATGGCACCCCTCACGGGACCAATCGCAAGATTGCCAATCTGATCAACATGTATCCCTCAGCGCGGCATGACATCCTGATCATCTCCGATTCCGATATCCATGTACGACAGGGCTATCTGAGCGATATCGTTCTTGCCTTGTCGCCCCCCGGGATAGGACTTGTCACAACCCTCTATGCTGGTCTGGCGGCAACGCGCAGTGTGGTCCGCCAATTTGCGGCCAGTCAGATCAACCATAATTTCATGCCAGGCGTCATGATGTCGCGCCTTCTCGGACGACAGGACTGCCTGGGTGCCACCATGGCATTCACCCGCACCACGCTCGAACGGATTGGTGGTCTGGCCGCGCTTGCAGAGCATGTGGCCGACGACGCCGTTCTGGGTCAGCTTGTCCGTGCAAACGGTCAGGAAATTGCGCTCGCTCGCTGCCTGACATGGACAACGGTGGCCGAAGCCTCGACACGCGACATGATCGATCACGAGTTGCGCTGGGGCCGCACGGTCAAGAATGTCGAGCCCGTCGGCTATGGATTATCCGCCATCCAGCTTCCCCTGTTCTGGGCAAGCGTCACACTGGCCT
The DNA here is from genome assembly GCF_011753235.1 of Asaia sp. As-1742. NCBI lineage: Bacteria > Pseudomonadati > Pseudomonadota > Alphaproteobacteria > Acetobacterales > Acetobacteraceae > Asaia > Asaia sp. As-1742. Next base: position 129,959 of record NZ_VWWA01000004.1, read on the forward strand.
GTTTCCAGGCCACTCTGTGGGCAGAAATCTTTTTCCTGGCCGTCTGGATGATCCGCAGTGCCGCGGCCTTTTTCATAGACCGTCTGGTGGGGCAGTTCAGTGCGGCTGTCTATGCTCTTTTTCCCCTGCGTGAATGGCTCTCTGCTGCCATCATGGTGGGGAGCGCCAGAGGTCAGAAAGTGGAATGGCGTGGGCAGACGCTCCACATACGTCGCGCCGTGCCGGTGCCTCCGCCTGTGCAACCTGTCGAACCCGGCGATTAGACTTTTTACTGTTTCCGCCCCATATGCTGGGGCATTCGTCAGGCAATACTGATTCTTTCACTCCCACGGGATCTTACGACCCGGCCGTTATTACCGAGGAAGCCTTCATCATGATGCGCACGCTGTTCCTTCAGCCCCCCTCCTTTGATGGTTTCGATGGCGGCGCCGGGTCGCGCTATCAGGCCAAGCGCGAAATCCGTTCCTTTTGGTTCCCGACCTGGCTGGCCCAGCCGGCTGCCATGGTCGAGGGCTCGCGCCTCATCGACGCCCCCCCGGCCGGTATGGGCATGGAGCCGATCCTCAAGGACGTGATGAATCGCGACCTGGTGGTGATGCACACCTCAACCCCGTCTTTCGCCTCAGACGTCCGCGTCGCGCAGATGCTGAAAGATGCCAACCCCAAGCTGATGATCGGCATGGTCGGTGCCAAGGTTGCCGTGCAGCCGGACGAGTCGATGGCCAAGGGCAGCCCGATCGATTTCGTGGCGCGCAACGAGTTCGATTTCACGATCAAGGAAATTGCCGAAGGCCGCGACCTGAAGGACGTGGACGGCATCACTTGGCGCAACAAGGATGGCGAAATTATCGCCAACCGTGACCGCGCCATGATCGAGGACATGGATTCCCTTCCCTTCGTGACGGAAGTCTACAAGCGCGACCTGAAGATCGAGGACTACTTCATCGGGTATCTGATGCACCCGTACATCTCGATTTATACGGGCCGTGGCTGCAAGTCGCGCTGCACCTTCTGCCTGTGGCCGCAGACCGTGGGTGGCCATCGCTACCGCACGCGCAGCCCCGAGCACGTGGCTGCCGAAATCCGTCTCGCCAAGCAGTATTTCCCGCAGGTGAAGGAGTTCATGTTCGATGACGACACCTTCACCGATGACCTGCCCCGTGCAGAGGCCATCGCGCGTGAAATGGGCAAGCTGGGTGTCACCTGGTCGTGCAACGCCAAGGCGAACGTGCCTTATGAAACGCTCAAGATCATGAAGGAAAACGGGCTGCGCCTGCTTCTGGTTGGCTATGAAAGCGGCAATCAGCAGATCCTTCACAACATCAAGAAGGGTATGCGCGTTGAAGTGGCGCGCGAGTTCACCAAGAACTGCCACAAGCTGGGCATCAAGATTCACGGCACCTTCATCGTCGGCCTGCCTGGCGAGACGAAGGAGACCATTCAGGAAACCATCCAGTTCGCCCGCGAGATCAACCCGCACACGCTGCAGGTTTCGCTGGCAGCTCCCTATCCCGGCACCGCACTGCACAAGCAGGCCACCGAGAATGGCTGGTTTAACGAAGCTGAAGCCGAACTGATTGACGAGAATGGCGTGCAGATTGCTCCGCTGCACTACCCACATCTGTCGCACACCGAGATATTCAACTCGGTTGAGGAATTCTACCGCAAGTTCTATTTCCGTGCGCCGAAGATCGCCTCGATCGTCAACGAGATGGTCCGCAGCCCGCAGATGATGAAGCGCCGTCTGCGCGAGGGCGTGGAGTTCTTCCAGTTCCTCAAGGGCCGCAACGCCGCCTGATCGCTCAGGCGTCGTTTACTCCCATGCGTCGTCTGATTGTCTCGGCCGATGATTTCGGCCTAAGTGAAGAGGTCAACGAAGCCATCGAGATCGCCCATCGTGACGGGTTGCTCTCGACGGCCAGCCTCATGGTTTCCGGCCCGGCCAGCATGGATGCCGTGCGCCGGGCCAGACGCCTGCCCAATCTGCGGGTCGGGCTTCATCTGGTGGTGATCGAGGGCGACACCGCCCTGCCCGGTGCCACCATACCGGCCATCGCCACCCCTGATGACCGCTTCGGCACGAGCCAGCTCGGCCTTGGCGTTTCCTATTTCTTCCGCCCTGCCGCGCGCCGGGCGCTATCCCGCGAGATCGAGGCGCAGTTTCGGGCTTTTCTGGCGTCAGGGCTCACCCTCGATCATGCCAATGCCCACAAGCACATGCATCTGCATCCCACCGTGGGGCGGCTTCTGATCGAGACCGGGCAGCATTACGGCCTGCGCCATGTCCGGACACCCTGCGAGCCTCCCGCGCCACTGGCAGCGGCAGAAACGCATTTCGATTCACTGGGTGCAGCGGCCTTGCGACGCTGGTGCAATGTCCTGCGCCATCAGATTGCCCGCGCCGGAATGAACACCAACGATCATTGCTTCGGACTGGCCTGGAGCGGACAGATGCGCGCCGGGCGCGTGGCGGGACTGATCCCGCATCTGCCCGAGGGACTGTCAGAACTCTATTTTCATCCGGCTTTGAGCCAGAATAACCTGCTGCACCGCCTCATGCCGGATTACGACCAAAGCGGCGAGTTCGATGCCCTTGTGAGCCCGGAGCTTCGTCAGGCTGTGCGCTCAGCCAATATCAGGCTGAGTGACTGGTCAGGACGGACAATGAACGCGGCCTGAGCCGGTCGCGTCTGCGGCAGAACGGGCTGCGGTGCCCGCCTTACTGACCGCCCCTTCCACAAAGCCGGTTCGGCTCCCCGGAAAGGGCGGAACGTTTCAGAGGGCGGAATCCACCCAGGCCTTCAGGGCGCTCTTGGGCAGGGCGCCGGTCTTCTGGGCGACAACTTCACCATTCTTGAAGACCATAAGAGTCGGGATGCTGCGAACGCCAAAGCGCGTCGGTGCCTCGGGGTTCTCGTCGATATTGATCTTGGCAACCGTCAGACGGCCCTTGTACTCACCACCGATCTCGTCGAGCGCAGGAGCGATCATCTTGCACGGGCCACACCACTCCGCCCAGAAATCGACCAGCACGGGGCCTTCGGCCTGCAGCACATCCTTGTCAAATCCGCTGTCGCTGACAGCAACGGTGTTCTCGCTCATCTTGTTCTCCCATATGCCTGCGAGCCGTTACGGGCTCGCGTGAATGAGACATATCAGCAGTTCGGCCGCAGCCTTCAAGAGCTAGTGAAGGTTGAAACACATCCTCTGGAGAAACACCGACGCAGCGGGGACGTTTTATTCAACAACGTCATCATGTTACTGGAGGTTTTCCTTGGTCGAACAATCTGCTTTTCGCAAGCTCTGGGTGGGGCTGCTCTGCAGTACAAGCGTTCTCGCCGCTATCCCCGCCGCCATGGCGGAGTCTGCACCGGTCCAGCCTTTCACCCCGCTGAGCACACCAGCAACCCACCGTATTCTACCGGGCAAGATCGTCTTTTCGATGCTGGTCACCCCGGATCTGACCAAGGCACAGGCTTTCTATTCTCAACTCTTCGGCTGGAGCTTCCGTGCCGTTGGGGATGGCAAGATACCACGGGTCGAGATTCTTCAGGGTACGCGGCCTATCGGAACAATGGTCGCCCATGCTCAGCTTCACCCTGCACGCGACACACCGTTCTGGATACCTTTCATCTCGACATCGGACACGGCGACCGTAGCTCGCGTAACCCGCAGACAACGGGGCAAGGTGTTGTTCGGTCCTCATCAGATCACCGGATTAGGCCAGACTGTTATCGTGTCCGACCCGCAACACGGCATCTATGCGGCGCTCAGCGCCCAAGCCGGTGATCCCGCCGATCAGCCGGGGGATCCCACTCTCAATACCTGGTCGTGGGCCACGCTGCTGGCGCCGAACCCCAAGGAGGAGGCCGGGTATTATCAGCTCCTCTTCAACTACAAGGTCATGGCCGCGCCTGAAGCCGATAATGGCAGTCATTTTATCATTGCCTCGCAGGACAAGGAACGAGCCAGCCTCAATACCCTCCCCGATGGCATGGAAGAAAGGGACCATGCCCGCTGGATCCAGTTCGTACAGGTCGGCAACACGGCTGACGCAGCCAACAGGGCAACCGCACTGGGTGGAGAAGTCATTGTGCCCCCACACGTCGACAGGGATGGTGCGATCGTCGCGATCCTGTCTGATCCTTCAGGAGCCGTTTTTGGCGTCATCGAAGCCCAGAAAGATCTGCTGGAAATGGGGGCAGCTCAATGAGAAAGCCTTTTGCATGCCTCGCGCTTCTCTCGATATGCTCGCTTGGTCTGACAGGCTGTGGCTATGACGACTATTACGGCGGCAACTATTACGGCTATCCGGGTGGTTGGGGGCGTCACGGCTGGAACACTGGCTACACCGTAGGCCCCCATTATAGCGGTAGGGGTTGGGGTGGGCCGGGCTACCGACGCAACTACGACCGCCGGAACAACAATCACGACAACCACCGTCATGACTGGCGTCGTCACTAGACTGTCCCAGCCTGCCCTGCACCCATTCCTCGTGCAGGCAATACCTCTTATCAGTCAGGTATCGCCTTTGCTTCAGCCCCACCTCTGCTCACGCTGTGCGAGACCGTCAGATGAAACTGATGGTGGGGCCTTCGGTCCATACCAGCGCCATAACGAGTTCATGATCAGGGTAGATCTGCTTGAGCACCGCGCCATAGGCCTCCATCTGCCGTCGATAGGCGGCAGGAATGGCCTGACCGGGCCGTGGCGGGTTCTGCCCCGTCTTGTAATCGCACAGCATGATCTGACTGTCGCTGACGCACAGGCGATCCACCTGCCCCAGCACCACCTGACCAAAGGCCACGCCGGTAATCGGCTGCTCTGAAAGACTGCCCGGGCCAAAAAGCGGTGCCAGCGCCCTGTCAGTGAGTATGGCCAGCACCTGCCCGACCAGACGCGTCACATCGTCAGACAACAGATCATGCGACGGATGAGAGAGCCAGGCATGGGCCAGATCCCGCCATTCCGCTTCCGGCCTGTCAGGCAACCACTGCAGCAGGCGATGAACCAGTGTGCCGCGATCGATCGCACGGGCACGCCTGTTTTCACGCCCGGTCACCAGTCTGAGGGGCGAAATGGCGGGCGGCGCGGCGCCATACTGCGCATTATCGGGGCGGCTCGGAGCCAGGGGGCGCGTCAGAGGTGATTCCTGGGGGGCAGCCAAAGCATGCCATTCCGGTGCCTGACCGAAAATGGCCGGCATGGCGTCCGGCACGACCGGTGAGACCGCTCTGGCCTGACGGGCCTGTTGGGCAGGTGCCGCCTCAATGATCAGGGTCTCCCCCTCCCAACCACCCCCAAACGGTGCGGGAACGGCAGCGAGCGACTGGAACCCGGCCTCACACAATGCATACCATGATGTTTCCGCAGGCTTCTTTCTTGGCTCCCAACCGCACACCACCAGCCAGTCACTGGCGCGTGTCAGCGCCACATAAAGCAGACGGTTACGTTCGGCCTGGGCTGCGGCCTTCTCCTCGGCCTTGAGCCTGTCACCCAGGTCAGACGCCAGTTCCTTGCCGGGCATCCAGACTGGCAGATCAAGCCCGTTCTGATGTGTCCAGAGCAGCTTTTTCTCGCCCTGCACATCACCGGTCATATCGGGCAGCACCACCAGACGGGCCTGCAAGCCCTTGGAGCCATGCACCGTCATGATGCGCACGGCATCGATCTCGGCTTCCGCTTCACGCTTGACAGTCAGGCTGCTTGACGCCAGCCAGTGCAGAAAGCCCTGCATGGACGGGGCGTGCAGCGCCTCGAAGCGCAAGGCGGCGGAAAGCAGATCATCAAGCGGTTCGGCGGCCTCGGGACCGAGACGGGCGAGAGCCCTTGCCCGCCCCTCATGACGGCCCAGCGCATCGGCGAGAATCTGATAGGGCGTGGCAAAATCGATTCGGGTCTGTAGCGCTGACAGACGCTCCCAGGCGCTCTGCCATTCCGGACGCTCACGATGGCGCTCCCGCAGGGCTGTCCAGAGCGGTATCTCACCTCGCTCCATCGCCAGATCCATCAGCGAATGGTCACTGACGCCCCCGAATGGGGAGGTCAGCACGGAAGCCAGGGTGAGATTGTCCTGAGGCAGAAGCAAAGCATGACAGAGCGCCATCATATCCTGCACCGCCAGCGAGTCCGTCAGCCCGACCCCGACCAATGTGGCAACCTCCACCCCCTGCCCCTTGAGGGCACGGATCAGGGCACGCAGGAAGGATGAGCGACGTGGCACCAGAACCAGCACCTCACCGGCCCGCAACGGTGTCTGACCGGGCTGGGGCGGTTTGCCAATCTGGGCAGCAATCCACTGGGCAAGATGATCGGCCAGCTTCTGGGGTGCGCGGCTTTGCCCTGCATTGCCTGTCGGCGCAGCCCAGGGGTCGTCGATACCGTCTTTCTCATCCTTTGGCACGAGCGGCCACAGCTCGACGCGCCCCCCCTGACCGGGGCGGGCAGAACGATGGGGCGGCAGGGTATCGCGCCCCGGCTCGCGCAATCCGTCTGCGGCCAGAGGGTTGGTAAAGACGGCATCGACCAGATCGAGAACCGGGGCAACCGAGCGAAACGAGACCCCGATTTCGGGCGTACGCCATTCCTGCGCGGCACCGATGACCATGTCACGAAAGCGGTCGCGCGCACGAAACAATCCCTGTGGATCGGCCCCCTGAAAGGCATAGATGGACTGCTTGAAGTCACCTACGGCAAAAACCGTTCGGGGCCGCCCTTCCATGTCGCGGGCGCTTTCACCCACGAAGAATTCCTCGATCAGGGCTGTGGCAATTTCCCATTGCGCGGCAGACGTATCCTGCACTTCGTCCAGCAGCAGGTGGTCGAGCCCGCCATCGAGCTTATAGAGCACCCATGATGCGCCCGGGTCGCGCAGCAGATCGCGCGTGCTGGCAATCAGATCGTCATAATCGACCAGCCCACGGAGCGTCTTGTCCTGTGCGTAGCGTTCGAGCGTGGGAGCCGCCAGCGCAAAGAGAGCCAGATTGAGCGCGATCAGACGCTGGACAGCAATGCGGCGCCCCAGCGCAATCTGCCGCTCGGCCTCGCGGTTAAACGCCTCCATGATATGGGGGCGATCCCGGTTGATGGCGGCGGGCACGAAGCCTTTGGCGGCGCGGGGTGTGCCGGTACCGGTGACGAAAACCGCATACCAGTCCTCTGCATCCCGTTCCTGCGGTGTGCGGGACAGGGCATCCAGCATCCGGCCCAGCATAGCCTGCATGGTTGGTGTACCGAGGGGGAGAGCCTCCTGGGCGCAACGCCGCAGCGTCGCCTCATCAGGTGAGACCGTGCGCTGGGCCAGAAGGTCGTCAAGACTTTCCTCACCGGCATCGAAAGCGCGCCGATAGGCCCGCTCGATGCGCCCCGGCTCGATCTGCCATCGGGCAAAACTCTGACGCAGCCGCGCCGCACGCCCCTGAAGCGCCCTGATGCGATCGAGATAGTCTTCAAGCCCGACCTGCCCGGCCAGCAGGGAGAGCCTTTCTTCCATAACGGGGTCACGGGCGGCGCGTGAGAGCGTCTGCTCGATGGCATTGGCCAGAGCGAGACCGGAATCCGTCTCTTCCATCAGGGTGAAATGCGGGTTGATCGCAGCTTCAAGCGGGAAACGACGCAGCAATGACTGACAGAAAGCGTGGATCGTGCCGATCTTCATGCCGCCGGGCAGATCAAGCACCCGCACAAAAAGCGCGCGGGCCGCCTGACGCGTCTCGGGAGAGACGGGTACGCTCAGCGCATGCAATTCACCATCGAGTGCCGCATCGGGTAGCGACACCCAGCGCCCGAGGCGGGACTGCAGACGATTGGCCATTTCGGCGGCTGCCGCCCGCGTGAACGTCAGACACTGGATGCGGGCAGGGTCACAGCCGGGCAGAAGCACGGGGGAGCCTGTTTGCGGGTCGGTCACCAGAACAGGCAGCATGAGCCGCAACAGGCGGTCGATCAGCAGCTTGGTCTTGCCACTGCCCGCCGAGGCCGAGACAAAAACCGAAGCCAGCGGGTCGGAAGCCAGACGCTGGATGTCATTGGCGGATGCGATGATCTGGGCATTGCCAAGTGGAGTATTGTGCGCCGGAGTATTGTGCGCCGGGGGGGTGTGCGCCGGGTTCTGGCTCATTCTCCGCCCTCCTCACGCGCCGCACTCCATTCCGACACACGCGCCAGATGGGCGTAATCGCTGTAGCGCGGCACATAATCGGGGTGCGGGTGTGAGCGATACGCTGTTGCCGGGTTATCGAAAGCCTCGATGCGTCGGCGCAACCTGTCGAGGGATGTCTCGACCAGATCGGCCAGATCCTCCGGTTTGCGCGGTACCGAAAGTTCCTCACCGCGATTCCGGTCGCCGGTCAGCCGCCAGTAAAGCAGAGAGGCTGTCTCGGCGGGCGGCAGACCGGCAAAACCACCAAGACGCAGCATGGCGGCTTCCAGCACAAGTTGCGAGCTCCACCCGGCTTCCACATCACTCACCTTTGGCAGGCTTCCGGTCTTGTAATCGATGATGGTCGCCCGCCCGTCCGATCCAATCTCGATCCGATCCGCGCGTGCATTGAGTTTGAAGGGTGCATAGGGCGGCGTCAGGGTCAGGGTGCCTTTCTGCTCCGTACTGATCCGGGACGGTTTCTCTCTCCCGGCCTCGCGCTCGCAAACCCAATCGGCAATACGCATCAGTCGCGGGCGCCACCAGGCTGCAAGAGCTGGCCGAAGGTCTCGCCCCTCCATTGCCTTGAGCAGCGCTGCATGAAGCGCCCTGCCCCCGTTTTGCCCTGCGGCCAGCCAGGCATCGATGCCGTCATGCACCACCACACCGATATCCGAGCGGTCCGCAGCCTCTTCCAGAGCAGGCAGGGCTCTCAGGCCCAGCACGTGACGGGCATAGATGGCGTAAGGGTCACGCAGCCACAGATCGATTTCCGTTACCGAAAGCCGCCTTGGCCTGCGGGCCACAGGCGGGCGCGGTTCAGGCGGCGGCACTGGACGGGCTGCCCCTTGCGGCTGGTCCAGATGGGCCTGCCAGAAAAGGGCCGGATGGCTGGGCAGGTTTTGCCCCCGTCCTTCAAGCAGGGCATCGAGCCGCACAAGCCAACGTGCCGGAACGGCAGGTGCCCCATCGCGTCGCGATGCGCTCGACAGGACAATTTCCTCACCCGACAGGAACGCTGTGGTGAAGTCATGCGCCGCCGTGCCCACCAGTCGTTCTGGCGAAGGCAGGCCTGCGCGCGTGCGCATCGGGCGGCTGAGCCACGGGCCGGGATCGGTGGCAGGCGGCCATATCCCCTCATTGAGCCCACCCAGAATGACAAGATTGGCAAACTGCAACCGGGCCTCAAGCACACCCAGTATCGAGACCCGGGGGTGAAGAGCTTCGCCATCGCGCCCCTGCAACACGCGCTGGCCAAACACCATCTGCCCCGCCATCGAGGCGAGCAGGAAGGCAGGCATGCCCGCCAGACCGTGCGGCGGCAGAACGGCACCATGAGTCATCAGGCTGGCGACATGGCGCGACAGGGCGTGGCCCTCTGCCCCAAGCCAGAGGCGCTCTTCACCCGGCTGATCCTGTGTCGTGGCCAGCGCCTCTGCCGCACGAACGAGCAAGGTGAGCAGATCCGGCAAGGGAAGATCCCCACATTCCAGAAGCGGCGACATCGCTTCCGAAAGCCGTTCCAGAAAATCCGATAGTGGCTCGGCCTGATCGGGGCTGTCTGCTGTCTCGGCCGCGCTCTGATCCTGCTTCTGCAGCGCAAGGCGCAGTCCGGCCATGCCGGGTGGTGGCGCAGGACCGCGCAGCACCAGTCGCTCGAGGCGACGCGCCGTGGCACGGCAATTGCCCGGTGTGCTGCCCAGCGCGACAAGCGGATGCTTGAGCAGCGCCAGCAGGGCAACGGGGGCCAGATTGGCAACAGCCGCTTCAGCCACAAGGCGCAGCAGGATGGAAGCAGGCGTGAGTGCCAGCGCCTCACCTGCGCTGTCATCCGCGACAATACCGTAACGAAGCAGTTCCGTTGCCACGCGGCGCGCCAGAGCGCGGTCGGGTGTTACCAGTGAGGCCGTCCGACCGGGAGTTTCGACCGCATGACGCAGGATCATGGCGAGAGTGGCGGCCTCCTGCTGCTGGTCATCGGCATCGACACGCGTGATGCCGGCCAGTGGCAGGGGGGTCGTGCTTTCTCCCCAGGCCGAAAGGCCTTCCATCGGGCGCATGAACAGGCTCGTCAGGGCCGCACGTGCCTGAAGGGCCTGTGCGGCGGCCTTGTCCGCATTGGGCGGGAGGTCGTCCCAGAGCGCGATGGTTTCACGGGAAACACCCAGATCGCTGACGAGACGTCGGAATCCGGATTGCGGATGGCTCTCCGGCAATGTGTCCCACAGCGTTTCCGGCAGATCGAGATCCACACCGGGCAGAATGACACAGCCCTGAGGCGCATCGAGCACCGCACGCAGGATGGCACAGACGGCAAACATGCCATCGGTGAATCCGACAGCCCAAAGCGGCCCCTGAGGCGGAGCATCACGCCAGCGCGCCGCCTGCGCCTGCAGGACCGCCACCTGTCGTGCGACAGGGTTCACTAACCCGGTTTCCTGCAGCCATTGCGGCCAGGCGTCGGTAACGATGTGCAGAAACTGCAGCGTTTTATGCCAGTGATCGGCAAAGCGCGGCTCGGCGGCATCGGGCAGACGCTCGCGCAGATCGACACCAACGCGCTCGGCATCATCCATCAGCTCTGCAAGGGCGGAAGCCAGCGGCCAGGCCTGCTCCAGAGTCAGGTCAGCGCTGAATACGCCTCTGGCCTGAAGCACCAGTGCCGCCAGAACCGACAGGCGGCGCAGCTTGTCCACCGCAGGCGGGAAGGAAAACGCCTCGGCTCCCGAAAGCGCCAGATCCTCCTCATTCACATCACCAACCGGCACGATGCGGGGTAGTAGTGCTGCCTTGCCATCCAGAGAGCGCAAAAACGCCTCGGTGAGATTACGGGCAGCGCGTCGGCTCGGTACGAGAATCAGCGCATTATCGGCCTCCTGCTGCGCCGGTCCGGCCAGCCAGCGACGCGCCACATCGTCGAGAAAGGAGCGATCGGGTGGAATCGTCGCCAGTGTCACAGCCGGTCGTCCCACCCCGTGACCCGCGCCAGCCTCTCCGTTTCTCCCGGCCCCGGCAAAAGGGTCAGATGCAGAGCATGCGGCGGCAGCTCGTCACCCGCGCGCTCGGGCCACTCCACCAGCATGATTCCTTCCTGAACCTCGTCCCAGCCCAGTTCGAACAGGGCATCAGGTCCGTCCAGCCGCCAGAGGTCGAAATGCGCCACGGTGGCCTTGGGCAGTTCATAAATCTGCACCAGAGAGAATGTCGGGCTGGGTACCTCGAGCGAGGGATCATCCGCCAGCGCACGCAAAAACGCTCGGGCAAAGACGCTCTTGCCCATACCCATCTCACCATGAAGCGCGATCACATCTCCCGGCCGCGACAACTCTGCCAGACGGGCAGCAAGGGCTTCGGTGGCGGGCTGATCGGGGAGGTCGATTTGGCTCATACTGACAGTGTAGAGCCGGGGTAACAGGATGGGTAGGGGCCAGCGGAACCGATGACTCCCAAAAAATGACTATGCTGTCGAGCCCCGATCCTTCCGAATTTCTACTGGCTCGATCAGGACAGGCGGGATCCGTTCCCATGCATTCATTGCGACAAGACTATCCTGCAGCACCACAGCGACATTCATGATGGACTCTTGATAAGGATTGGCATCAATTGAGCTGCAAGAAACCAATCCAATAAAAATCGAAACGACAGCGACAATGAACAAGACTGCGAATAACGCAATTTCAGAACTGGTGCAGAACCACGCTTTTAGTGGACCGGGCAATCCGGGTTCCGCCGATGCACGGGCGCTCTGGCTTTGCGGTATAGAATACGGAGAATCTCCGGATCAACGTGGCTCAGCAGAGGAAATCGAGGATTACAGTGTTGCCATGCAATGGCGAAACTGGACCTATAATCGCAACGCCTTCAAGCTGATTTCAGCGATAGAGGGGCAACCTGTCGAGTCTGCACAGGCCTATGCGGAAAAGCAGAAAATCTTCGAAAGCAAGATAGCTCCCTATTTCCAGACCAATCTTTTCCCCGTCGAGTGCCACTCCCTCGAAACATGGTCCGAACAGGCTCAGGCACGCAGCGGCTATACAGACAAAAATGCCTATATTGCAGCCGTGCGGGCCTCATGCTTTGCATTGATGCATCAGCAGATACTCTCCCACAAACCACGCCTTTTCATCGGCGTGGGCACTACACATCTTGATGATTTTTGTCGGGTCGTACTGGGCGCATCCGCTGCGCCGGAGAAGCGGGACTTTACTGTCAATGGCCACAACAAGACCGTGTACCTGCAATCTGGCGAGATTCCTTTTGCCGTCGTGCCTCATCTGTCATCCCCGAGCGGCCTTAACAGCAACGAAGCCCTCCAGCGGGCCGGGGACCTGATCCGGGAGATTCTTTAACGCACGATCAGAAGGAGCGGGGCACCACCCCGCATCCTGCAACGGTAGCAGAACTCACCGCCGGTAAGCAGGCAGATCAACCTTGTGCAGGATCGCATGACCACGCAGGGCAAAGCCCAAAACGACCGCGACCGCGCCAGCGAGAATGGGCTGCACACCCATCCCGGTCAGGCCAACATAGAGTCCGGCGGCCAGCGCGGCGGCGGTGACGTATAATTCCGGACGGATCACGATCGAGGGCAGTCCGGCCAGAACATCGCGTATGATGCCGCCCATACAGGCTGTCACCACGCCCATGATGGCAGCAGGCAGCCAGGGAATACCATAGGCAATGGCCTTGGCGGCGCCGTAAACGGCATAGGATGCCAGCCCCAGCCCATCGAACCAGTCGATCGCCCGTTCGTGCCAGTAGCGATGCGGCGTGAACCAGACCAGCAAGGCGATGCCCAGGCACACGGCCCGAGGTGCTGTCGCATGCATCCAGAACACCGGAGCGCCAATCAGCAGGTCACGCAACGTCCCGCCACCGACCCCTGTCATGGCCGCAAAGAAGGCAAAGGTCACGATGTTCTGCCGTGCCTTGGCTGCCACGAGCGCGCCGGAGATCGCAAAAACTGCCGTCCCTGCCATATCGAGATCCGACAGGGTGGAGACCGATAATGCATGGATGGAAGCAAGTGTGGCTGGGCTCACGCGGCAAGGGCCTCGATGTCATCAGCCAGCTGCGTCACACGGGCCGGATCGGCATCCCATGCAAACATGAAACGCGCGCCCCCGCCGATGAAGGTGTAGAAACGCCAGCCCCGCTCGCGCAGCCCCTCCAGCACAGCCTCTGGCGCCTTGAGAAACACCGCATTGGCCTGCACGGGAAACATGAGCGACAAGCCCGGAAGTGCCTCGATACGCGAGGCCAGGGCGCGGGCGCAGCTATTGCCATGCGCGCCATTTTGCAGCCAGGCCCCGCTTTCGAGCAGACCGATCCAGGGCGCGGAAATAAAGCGCATTTTCGAGGCCAGTTGCCCGGCCTGCTTGCAGCGATAGTCAAAGCCTTCGGCAAGGGCTGAGTCGAAAAACAGAATGGCCTCGCCTACCCCCATGCCGTTCTTGGTGCCACCGAAACACAATACATCCACACCGGCCTGCCATGTCATTTCGGCAGGGGTGCAGCCCAGTGCCGCACAGGCATTGGCAAAGCGTGCGCCATCCATATGCAGACGCAGGCCGAGCTCGCGGCAGGTTTCTGAAATGGCGCGTATCTCGGCCAGGGAATAGACCTCGCCCGTCTCGGTTGGCTGGGTGATCGTCACCACCTTGGGCTTGGGGTAATGGATATCGCTGCGACAGGTTGCCAGCGCACGGATATCCTCGGGGAAAAGCTTGGCATGATCGGTCCGCGCCACCAGCAGCTTGGAGCCATTGGAGAAGAACTCGGGGGCTCCACACTCATCGGTTTCGACATGGGCGAAAGACGAGCAGATCACACTGTTATAGGACTGGCAGAGCGCCGCCAGCGCGAGTGAATTGGCCGCCGTGCCGTTGAAGGCAAAGAACACCTCGCAGCGTGTCTCGAACAGTGCACGAAAGCTGTCAGCGGCGCGGCTGGTCCATTCATCATCGCCATAGGCCGGAACGGAGCCTTTATTGGCCTGATGCATGATGTCCCATACTTCGGGGCAGATACCGGCATAATTGTCACTGGCAAATTGCTGGGCCACAGGCTGGAAATCCTTGCGCTTCTGAAAAAGCAGTATGGGCTTGCGGCAAGGAGGGTGTGGCGTGTCCCGAGATTGCCGGAGCGGCCACATCTCTCCGGTTGCCCGGAGATACCACCTTGCCCGGGAGCAGGTTGGCGCCGGTGAAACGATACCGGCTCTTGATGCTGGGTCTCTCGTATCAAAGCCCCAGCGCCACGGCAAGGGTGAGCCTCTTCGGCCGTCTATCAGCCGACAACCGCCTGCAAACAGAGTGACACGACCCAACAGGCACAGAAGCCATGTGAGGGGGGTGCATCGCAGGAAAGAATGTGGTTTCTTTCAGCCTCGTTGCGAAGCATGACCGGGCCAACAGGCCGGACAGATATGGATGACAGCTGACATGGGCCAGACCCCTCTCGACATCGATGTAGCCATTATCGGTGCAGGGCCGACCGCGCTTTTTGCCGCGTTCGAGTGCAGCATGCTCAAACTTTCCTGTGTCCTGATTGACGCGTTGAGCGAGATTGGTGGCCAATGCGCGGCGCTGTATCCTGAAAAGCCGATCTATGACATTCCGGCGCACCCCTCGATTGAAGGCGGTGCCCTAATTGCCGCGCTCGATGCCCAGATCGCCCCCTTCGATGTGCCCCGCCTTCTGGGCCAGCGCGTGGAAAAGCTGTCGGGCCAGCGCGGCGCCTTCACGCTCGAGACAGACAAGAGCAATGTGGTGACGGCGCGCGCCGTGATCATCGCGGCAGGAGCAGGCGCGTTCGGCCCGAATCGGCCGCCGCTCGATGGTCTCGATGCCTATGAGGCGAGTGGCGCTGTTCAGTATTACGTGCGCAAGCGCGCCGATTTTGCAGGCAAGCGCATTGTGGTGGCAGGCGGTGGCGATTCCGCCCTCGACTGGGCGCTGTCGCTCTCCGACATTGCAGAAAAGATCTATCTGCTTCATCGCCGCGACCGCTTCCGTGGTGCGCCCGAAACCCTCTCCCAGATCGAAGCCCGTGTGGCCGAAGGGCGTATCGAAAAAGTCGTGCCCTATCAGCTTCACGCATTGCAGGGCGAGAATGGCGCCCTTACCGCGGTCGATGTGATCGATCTCGAGGGCCAGACCCGTCGCATCGAAGCCGATACGCTGCTGCCTTTCTATGGTCTCTCGACCGATCTCGGCCCGATTGCCACCTGGAATATCGATACCGTGCGCAGCACGATTCCCGTCACGCCCTCCAGCATGGAAACCAGCCTGCCCGGCGTTTTTGCCATTGGTGACATCGCCACCTATCCCGGCAAGCTGAAGCTGATCCTGCAGGGGTTCAGCGAGGGAGCCATGGCAGCCCATGCCATTCACCCCATCGTCCACCCCGATCAGGCGCTTCACTTTGAATATTCCACAAGTAAGGGTGTGCCGTCAGGGTCTTGAGCCGTGACAGGGCCCCGGTTTAGTATGATCCCGAAATGATCGAAAGACGCGAACCCTGATGACAACCCAGCCAGACGAGGCGCAAACCGACGCAGTCAGACGTGCCGGTGGATGGCTTCGTATCGACCTCGACGCCATCAAGCAGAATTACCAGCTGCTGAAATCCCGTGTGGGACCCGATGTCGCCGTCGGGGCCGCGGTGAAGGCGGATGCCTACGGGCTGGGTGTGACGCGTGTCGCCCCTGCCCTCTATCGCGCCGGATGCCGCCGGTTCTTTGTTGCCACCGTTGAGGAGGGGCTGGAGCTGCGCCCCATTCTGGCGGCCGATGCTGTCATCTGTATCCTCAATGGCCCGGCTCCGGGCAGCGAGGCGCTTTTGCAGGACAAAGGGCTCACACCGGTTCTGAACAGCCTCGTCCATGTGCGCCGCTGGGCCGCACTGTGCCGTGATACGGGCGTGCGCTCCCCCTGTCTGCTTCAGCTCGACAGCGGCATGTCGCGCTTCGGTCTGTCCGAGGCCGATATCGATACGCTCATTGCTGAAAACACCCTTGCCGATCTGGCCATTGATTACATCATGAGCCATCTGGCCTGCGCGGATGAATACCATTCGCCGCGCAATGAGGGACAGCGCCTGCAATTCGAGGCCCTGCGCCGCAAGCTCCCGGCCCTGCCTGCCAGTCTTGCAGCGTCGAGCGGTATTTTCCTGGGGGAAGCCTTCCATCATGATCTGGTCCGGCCGGGTTATGCACTTTATGGCGGCAACCCGACCCCGGATCGCGCCAATCCCATGCATCCGGTTGTCACCCTGCTGGCCGGCATGGTGCAGGATCGCTGGATCGCCCCGGATGTGGCGGTAGGCTACAGCGCGCGTTTCATCGCGACAAAGCCCACGCGTATCGCAACCCTTTCCGTCGGCTATGCCGATGGTTTCCACAGACGCGGCGGTGGCCTTGCCAGCGCCGTTCTGCCTGACAGCCCTGATATCCTGTTGCCCATCGTGGGGCGGATTTCGATGGACTGCATGGCGCTGGATCTGACCGCGCTGGGAGACAGCCCCCTGCCCCCCGGCACCGGTTTCGAGCTGATCGGCCCCCATCGTCCGCTGGACGAACTGGCCGCGGCACTGGATACGATCGGATATGAGTTGCTGACCGGACTCGGGAAGCGCTTCCATCGTGAATATATCGAGAGTTCACAATGAAGATCATCGTCATGGGCGCCGGTGTCATCGGCGTCACCACAGCCTGGTATCTTGCCGAGCAGGGTCATGAGGTCGAGGTCATCGACCGCCAGCCGGGCGTCGGGCTCGAAACCTCTTTCGCCAATGCCGGTCAGGTCTCCCCCGGCTATTCCACGCCCTGGGCCATGCCGGGCCTGCCGCTCAAGGCGATGCGCTGGATGCTCGAAAAGCACGCGCCGCTGGTTGTGCGTGCTGCTGCCGTCAACATGCCGATGCTGCGCTTCATGACGCAGCTTCTGACCAACTGTACGCATCATGCCTATGACATCAACAAGAGCCGTATGCTGCGCATTGCGGAATACAGCCGTGACTGTCAGGCCGAACTGCGCCGCAGCACCGGCATTACCTATGACGATGGACAGAAGGGCCTGATCCAGCTCTTCCGCACCGACAAGCAGATCGAACATGCCCATGAGGACATGCGCCTGCTTGAGGAAAGCGGCGTTGCCCACGAATTGCTGGGCGTGGACGACGTGCTGAAATACGAGCCCGGCCTTGCCGGCGCACGTCAGATTCTCAAGGGTGGCCTGCGTCTGCCCGGTGACGAATCCGGAGATGCCTATCTCTTCACACAGCGCCTTGCCGCCATGGCAGCAGAGAAGGGCGTGAGCTTCCGCTTCCGCACCGAAATCGAGGCCATCGAAGCGGCGAGCGACGCCATCTACGGTATCCGCACCAGTGCGGGCCGCCTGACGGCCGATGCCTATGTGCTGGCACTGGGCAGCTACTCGCCCCGCCTGCTCAAGCCCATTGAACTCGATCTGCCGGTCTATCCGGTCAAGGGCTACTCCCTGACAGCCCCGATCACCGATGAGAGCCGTGTCCCGACCTCTACGGTCAATGACGAGACCTACAAGGTTGCCATGACACGCCTTGGCGATCGCATTCGCATTGGTGGTACGGCAGAACTGACGGGGTGGCGCCTCAAGCTGAGCCAGGACCGTCGCGAAACGCTCGAACTGTCGTTCAACGACATGTTCGGCGGTGCCGATCTGAGCCGTGCCCGCTACTGGACCGGGCTGCGCCCCTGCACGCCGGATGGCACACCCGTCATCGGGCCGTCCGGGCGCTACAGCAATCTGTGGCTGAACACGGGCCACGGCACACTGGGCTGGACCATGGCCTGCGGCTCGGGTCGTATCCTCGCCGACCGTATCAGCGGCAAGCGCACCGATATCCCTTCGCTGGATCTGTCGCTGGACCGCTACACGTCCTGAAGCCACACAAGGCTTTCGCCTAAGTATGAGAGGGGGATCCTCCCCCTCGAATGCCTTCCTGCCGGGCCTGGCGGAAACACCAATGCTCAGCCCGGTGCAGATAGTTGCCCCGCACGCATGGCCGCGATAACACCGCCATCGATCAGCAGATCACCCCCCGTAATGAAACCGGCATCCTGCCCAAGCAAAAAATGAGCTGCGATTGCGATCTCATCAGGGGGTGACATACGTTTCGCCGGTGAGGCCTCGACCATGGCGCGATAGGCGTCACCCGATGCGGAAGCCAGTTCATGCGTGGCAAGCGGGGTGACCACAATCCCTGGGCTTATGGCGTTCACCCGCGCACCGCGTGTGCCCCATCTCACCGCCTCGGCCTGCACCCTCAGACTGTTTGCGCGCTTGGCAACGATATAAGCCATCATACTGTCAGTGATGACATCAGGTTGCAGGCAGGGCAGCTCAAGCAGTGAGGCCGCAGGGGTCAGCGCCAGTTGCGTCTCGTCCGACGGGGAAAGTGGATGGGGCATATGCCCTGCCATGCTGGCAACGATCAGGCCTGATCCACCAGAGGCAATCACCTCGCCAAAGGCCTCAAATACCAGTGCAGCACCGTAAAGGTCGACTTCAAGCACCTTGGCGGGTGGGGCCATATTGGGCGAAACGCCAGCCGTATTGATCACCTGCATGACCGGCCCCATTGCAGCAGCCATCTGGGCAAGTGTGTGAACGCTTTCTGGCGAGCAGACATCGATCACCTGGGTTGCCACGTCATAGCCGGCGTCGCGCAGGGTCCCAGCCGTGCGTTGCAACAGAGCCTGATCGATATCGGCCAGGAGCAGATGCTTGCCCATGCCCTGTCGTCGCGCAATGGCCAGACCAATACCACCCGCACCGATGACGACCACGATTTCCCTGCTCACTATCCCTGTCTCCCGTTCCCGTATGGGTATGCCTCCTAAAGAAGCATCGCCGATGGAGAGAGGTATAAAGGCGAGCATTACCGGTGATTAGACGCCCCGTTCAGCGTGAACCTATATCGATCATTCATCAATCGGCCAAGAAACCAATGAGATAGACCCGAAGTGACAGGCACAAAAAAACGGGGCCATTTCGGGCCCCGTTTTTCAGACTCGATCATGTGATCGATCAGTTGCCTGCTGCGTCCTTCTCGGCGGCAGCGGCTGCACCCTTCTTGTGATGCTTGTGCTTGTGCTTATGCTTGCCCTTATGCGTGGCAGCCTTGTCTTCCGTCGGAGCAGCGGGAGCTGCTTCAGAGGCCGGAGCCGGGGCCGTAGCTTCCGGAGCAGCAGGCGCGGCTGCCGGGGCAGCGGGAGCTGCAGCAGCAGGGGCTGCTTCCTGCGTGGTCTGAGCGAAAGCAGGGGCGCTCAGCGTCATGGCAAGAGCGGCAACACCGGTGAGAAGACGACGATTGAAAACGAGCATAAAACAAGCTCCAGAATACAAATTCACATAATCACAGGCGTCAGTCAGACTGTAGAACAGGCCGCCTGCACTTATGACATAACGAACGCTATCAGTATTTTTCAGTCTCGTCTTGAAGAAAATTAGATAAAATACGTGTAATCGCACCGTAAAGGCATGTTTATGCCTTAATGCCGACATGATCATAAAAAAAGGCCACCGAATGGTGGCCTTTCCTTAGTGTCAGGCGTCTGACTTGACTTTCGACATACGCTTGCGCTCATTCGGGTCCAGGTAGCGCTTGCGAATACGCACGGCAGAAGGCGTCACCTCAACCAGCTCATCGTCCTCAATATAGGCGATCGCCTGCTCAAGGCTCATCTTGCGCGGCGGCGTCAGGAGCAGCGCATCATCCTTGCCAGCGGCACGGATGTTGGTCAGCTTCTTTTCACGGACAGCGTTCACATCGAGATCGTTCTCGCGCGAATGCTCACCCAGGATCATGCCCGTGTAGATCTTCTCGCCAGCTTCGACGAACAGCGTGCCACGATCCTGCAGCGAGAACAGGGCGTACTGCGTGGTCGCACCGTCTTCTGCCGAGATCAGCGAGCCGTTGCGACGGCCATCGATCGTGCCTGCATAGGGCTTATAGCCCGCGAACAGACGGTTCATGATGCCCGTGCCGCGCGTGTCGGTCAGGAACTCGCCGTGATAGCCGATCAGGCCGCGCGACGGGATGAGGAAGGTCAGACGGACCTTGTCACCACCCGACGGACGCATGTCCTGCATCACGCCCTTACGCATCGACATCTTTTCGACGACCACGCCCGAATAGGGCTCGTCGACATCGACCAGAACCTCTTCGTACGGCTCTTCACGCTCGCCGGTCTCTTCGTTGTTCCGGAAGAGAACGCGCGGACGACCGATGGTCAGCTCGAAGCCTTCGCGACGCATGGTCTCGATCAGCACGCCAAGCTGAAGTTCGCCACGACCGGCAACCTCGAAGGCCTCGCTTTCGGCGCTCTCGGTCACCTTGATGGCCACGTTGCCTTCGGTTTCCTTGAACAGACGGTCACGGATCTGGCGCGACGTTACCTTCTTGCCTTCACGACCACCCAGAGGGCCGTCATTGATGCGGAAGGTCATGGTCAGGGTCGGCGGATCGACCGGGGTCGAGGGCAGCGGCGCATCGAGAGCCGGGTCTGCAATGGTGTCGGGGATAGTGGCGTCGGACAGACCAGCCACAGCCACGATGTCACCGGCTTCGGCTTCATCCACCGGCACGCGATCCAGACCGCGGAACGACAGCAGCTTGGTCAGACGACCCGTTTCCACGATCGTGCCATCGGGGCGCAGCACGCGCACCGGCATGTTCACGCGGGCGCGGCCCTGCTCGATACGACCCGTCAGGATGCGGCCCAGGAAGTTATCGCTTTCGAGAATGGTCGAAACCATGCCGAACGGCGCTTCCTTGTCGAGGCCCGGCGTCGGCACGTGGCGCAGCACCAGGTCGAACAGCGGGGACAGATCCTTGCGGGGACCGTTCATTTCCAGATCGGCCCAGCCCTGACGGCCCGAGGCGTACAGCATCGGGAAGTCGAGCTGATGCTCGTCGGCGCCCAGAGCTGCGAACAGGTCGAAGATTTCTTCATGAACTTCGTCGGGGCGGGCATCGCCACGGTCGATCTTGTTCACGACCACAATCGGACGCAGGCCACGGGCCAGCGCCTTGCCCAGCACGAACTTGGTCTGCGGCAGAGCGCCTTCAGCCGAGTCGACCAGGATGATCGCGCCGTCCACCATGCTCAGGATACGCTCGACCTCACCACCGAAATCGGCGTGGCCCGGCGTGTCGATGATGTTGATGCGCGTCTCGTTCCAGACGACCGAGGTGCACTTGGCAAGAATGGTGATGCCGCGCTCACGCTCGAGGTCATTGCTGTCCATCGCGCGCTCAGCAACGTGCTGGTTTTCGCGGAACGAGCCGGATTGCTTGAGAAGCTGGTCAACAAGGGTGGTCTTGCCATGATCGACGTGCGCGATAATGGCGATGTTACGGATTTCCATGAAGCGGTCCTGATCGGGCTTGCAGGGTCATGCCCTGCCGGATCGCTCCCTGGGAACGACACAAAGCCGGGACTGACGGATTGGCCGTGTTCTGCACAATTTCCCGTCAGAGTGCAATGAAAGGATCGGAAAGACCGGGTTTTTTAGCATTTCCGGGCCTTCTTCTAACGTAATACAGGCCCCTGCCCCGCCTCTTTGATAGAAGTAGGCCCTTTCCTCCCTGTGCAGTGAGGCACGGTATCGAGGCGCGGGTTTCCAAAGGGCGACCGCCCTTTGGCAGAGTTCGGGGCGGCGCCCCGAAAAAGCCCTCAGGCCTTGAGCGCGAAATCCGCGGCAGGGCGTGCCCCCATGCGGGTGATGATCGCACCAGCAGCTTCGTTGCCCAGACGGCCACATGCTTCGAGGCTGCGGCCCTTGGCCAGTCCAGCCAGGAATCCGGCAGCAAAGGCATCGCCCGCACCCGTCGTATCGACCACCTTCACGGGTTCCGTCGGAACGACCAGCTTCTCGCCATTGGAGAGAATGACCGCGCCCTTCTCACTGCGGGTCAGCACGACAAGGGCAGCGTCACGCCCGGCCTGCGTGGCGGCGGCGTCGAAATCCTCGGTCTCGTAAAGGGCACAGATCTCTGCCTCATTGGCAAAGAGAATATCGATATGCCCGGCGACCAGCGCACGGAAGGCAGCATGATGGCGTGCCACGCAGAACGTATCCGACAGGGTCAGGGCCACGCGGCGACCGGCCTTGTGCGCCGTCTCGGCCGCAAGGATGAAAGCGGCCTGCGCGCGGTCCTTGTCGAACAGATAGCCCTCCATATAAGTCACGGCGGCAGCAGAGACGGCTGCCTGATCCACATCCTCGGGTCCGAACTCGGTGCAGATGCCCAGATAGGTGTGCATGGTACGCTGCCCGTCGGGCGTGACGAGAATGATGCAGCGTGCGGTTGGGCGATCGGCGTTCTGAACGGGGGCTGATGGGTAAAACAGCTTCTGCGCGGCGATGTCACGGGCGTAGCCAAGCCCTGCCTCATCATCTGCCACCTTGCCCAGATACCCCACGCGAGCGCCCAGACGGGCTGCAACGACTGCCGTGTTGGCGGCAGAGCCGCCCCCCATGATCTGCTCCGGGGTGATCTGTGCCTCGATAGAGGCAGCCTGCTCGGCGTCGATCAGTGTCATGCTGCCCAGCGGCGAGCCGAGCGCCGTAAGTGTGTCCTGTGAGACCGGAGCGAGAATGTCGACGATAGCGTTGCCAATGCAAAGCAGGTCGAGAGTGGGTGCAGTCATAAGAGCTCCGATGCGATGAAATTTAGTGGAGAAAACAGGGTTCACGCCATGAAATCAACATGATCAGACGTGATCGTAATGTTGCGTGAACGACAGGTTCGGCATTCTTTCCGACAGGCCATGACACAAGACCGGGTCAGGGTCAAAAACCGCGAAAACCTGCTGTTTATCCGCTTGTCGCTTGCGCAACATAACGTGTAAGCCGGGTTAGGGCGTGAAGCACCCCAGAGGGGATTTTGCGTCTGTCACCAGCCGCCAGCGGCACCCAAACCGCCACCTTTCAGAACGCGCAGCGGGGTTCTCTTGTTTAAACGACGCAAACCAGAAGATACAGCAACGCCCTCATCTTCAGGTGCATCGGCCAGTATCGGCCAAAAACCGGCTGCCCCGACGACGGGCAGCGCTTCGCTTTTCCCCGAGCGTCCGGCCCCAGCGGCTGACGCCTCACCAGCCTCACAAGTCAAGGATTCTGCCGCGATGGGTCGTTCGCCGTTCCCCACCCCTCCCTCACCTGCCACGCCTGCCACCCCGGCAGCCCCTGCCCGCCCCGCGGCAGCAGCGGCTTCGGCACCTGGCGGGCGTCGTGAAGCAACCGACCGCCGCACGCTGGTCGTTGGACGCGGCATTTCGGTGCAGGGTTCGATTCAGGATGCCGAGCGCCTTGTTGTCGAGGGAACGGTTGAGGCCACGCTGCTTCAGGCTACCGAGCTTTCGGTTGCACAGGGCGGTGTCTTCCGCGGTGAAATCGAAGTTGAGGATGCCGACCTTGCAGGTACGATCGACGGCACACTGACCGTTCGTGGCAATCTGACCGTGCGTGCTACGGGCCGTTTGATTGGCAAGACGCGCACCCGCCGCCTGCAGGTCGAGGATGGCGGCCAGATCACGGGTCATCTGGAAATGATCACCGGTGACATGCCTGCCCGACCGGCCCCTGTCGAGGCCCCTGTCCCTGCAATCGAGAAGACTGAAGAGACCACCCCTTCAGCCTGATCCGTTCTGGCGACAGGCAACAAAAAAGCCCGGTCCAGCAGGACCGGGCTTTTTTCATTCATCCTTGTGCAGGCCCGTTTCAGCCAACGCTTTCGCGACGGTCACGCAGCTTCACATAAGCAATCGCGCAATGCTCGGCGCAGTAGGGCTTGCCGGGAACGGGCTTGGCTCCGCAGAAATGGAAACCCGGGGTTCCAGGATCGCCGTTGGGCCAGCAGCAGGCCGGACCACGACGCGGTGACGTGTTAGCCGTCAGCGGGCGCAGGAGCGGGCGGAGCATCAGATCTGGCGCCATGGTCTTGGCCTCTGCGGATTTGCGGGGCGGAGCGGATTTCGCGGCAGTTGCAGGCTCATTTTCGATTGTCGCAGCAGGACTGGCCGATGCCGATCCGGCAGCGGACGATGTCGGCGTGGCGGCGGTTGGGCGGTCAGCCATGACCGGGGCCGGCGCATCCTCTACCAGTGCAGCAGGTGCTGCCTTGACGCCGACAACCTCACTGGCCTTTTCCTGCACCGCTTCGACGGGTTTTTCAGCAGCTTTGGCAGGCGTCTTTTCGCTGGCCGGGATTGTGACCGGTTCCGCAGCTTTTGGCGCGACAGATTCAGCGGACGGCGCCGATGTGGTATCCATACCCGTCTCAGGAGCAGCATCCTTGCGGGACTTGGCCGCAGCACGGATGGGCGAAGGGCGTGGCGGCAAACCAAGACGGTGCGCCTTGCCCACAACAGCATTCTTCGTGATCGAAAGCTGTCGTCCGATCTCGGCTGTCGATAGTCCTTCCTGCCAAAGCGTCTGAAGACGGGAGATTATTTCGTCAGTCCATTCCATCGCCCGTGCTCCTCATTCAGTCCTGTGACGTAAAACTAGGGTGTCGATACGACTTGCTCAATCCGTAAATCGGATTTTTCTATGATGAGACTGGCGCATAAACACAGAGCTCTTGCCGGAGTCAATCTGAACCCGCTCGAATTACCAAAGAATGACGTGACATTCTCTGACAGGGGGTACTGATCGCTGATCGCCCTCACCCTTCCCTGTCAGGCTTCCCCTGTACCACGCCTTGCCTGCGTATGATGCCTCCGGGCGATACCGCAGGGCAGGATCTGGCACGAAATCAGGGCAGTATTCAGGCCTGATCGTTGCGGATTAGCCGTACCGAGCGGCCTTCAACGGCAAGCTGGATATCACCTCGCAAGAGCGCAAGGGCATCCTCACCAAAAACAGCGCGGCGCCATCCCTTGAGAACCGGGCTATCGGTTTCACCTAGTGCCAGACTGTCCAGATCCTCACTCGTCGCGACAAGCTTGGGGGCCACGCGGTTGGCCTCGCAACTGGCGGCAAGCACGACCTTGAGCAGCGCAACCAATGCCGCCGAAGGCTTGGCCCCCTCGGATTTGCGCGGTGGCCGCGGAAGGTCCTTCTCGGGCAGAACAAGGCCTGTCTGGATTGCCGCCAGAAGACCCGGCGCAGCCTTGCCCTCGGCAAAACCACGGGAGACACCACGCACACGGGAGAGAGCGTCAGTATCCTGCGGGCGAACAGCCGCAATTTCGAGCAGGCTCTCATCGCGGATGAGGCGCTGACGAGGGATGTTCAGCGCCTGCGCCTCAAGTTCACGCCATGCCGCAACCTCACGCAAGACGCCAAGCATGCGACGGTTATTGGTGCGGGCCTTCAGCCGCTCCCACTGGCGGCGCGGATCGGGGCGGAAGGTCGCCGGATCATTCAGGACAGCAAGCTCCGCATCAGCCCAGTGCAGACGGTTCTGCTTTTCCAGTTCGTCATGCAGGGCAAGATAGACATCGCGCAGATGCGTGACATCTGCTGCGGCATAGGCAATCTGCGCCGTGGAGAGCGGACGCGCTGCCCAGTCGCTGAAGCGATGGGTCTTGTCGATGCTCGCGCCGGTAATGGCATTGACAAGCGTGTCATAACCCACCTGATCGCCATAGCCCCCCACCATTGCCGCCACCTGTGTGTCGAAAATGGAGCGAGGCAGGGCATCGAACAGATGCAGGAAGATTTCCAGATCCTGTCGGGCAGCGTGGAAGACCTTCACACAGCTTTCCGTTGCCAGCAGATCGGCCAGCGGCGCAAGGTCGATCCCCGGTGCCAGCGTGTCGATCACGGCAACATCCGACACGCCGCCAAGCTGCACCACGCAAAGTTCGGGCCAGTATGTATGCTCGCGCACGAACTCCGTATCGATCGTAACGAACGGCTCCTGCTTGAGTCGGGCGCAGAGTTGCGCCAAATCGTCTGTAGAAGACACGATGACTGGGGCTGGGAAACCGGCTTGAGACACTTGCATTTCCCATCCATACATCAGGGCAGACCCACATGACCACATCAGAGAACGATCTCGCGGCACTCAGCCAGCTTGGCCGACAGACCGTACAGCCAGACAGCCCGGAAACCGCAACGCTCGAACGTGTGCCAAGCCCGCATAAGGGCCGCGATTATGTGGTGCGTTTCACCGCACCAGAGTTTACCTCGCTCTGCCCGGTGACGGGTCAGCCCGATTTCGCTCATATCGTGATCGACTATATTCCGGATGAATGGATCGTCGAGAGCAAGTCGCTCAAGCTCTATCTTACCAGTTTTCGCAATCATGGTGCGTTTCATGAGGATTGCTCTGTCAGCATTGCCACGAAACTGGTCGAGGTGCTGAACCCCAAATGGCTGCGTATTGGTGCCTACTGGTATCCGCGCGGTGGTATTCCCATCGACGTATTCTGGCAGACCGGCCTGCCGCCCGAGGGCGTGTGGGTGCCTGCACAGGATGTCCCTGGCTATCGTGGTCGCGGCTGAAGTCACAAGGGGCGAAACCCTGTTCCCGCTCTTGCCCTGAGCACAAGAAAAACAGTTTTAATGGCGCTCGCCGGTGCAGGTCTGAGAGGATGGTAACTCCATCCTTTCAGGAGCGATGATATGAACGGTTTAGCCCTGTCCTGCCCGGTGGCCATCTGTATTGGCATCGCCCTTTATCCGGCCCCGCTCATCGCACAAGACGCATCAGCCGCCATGCCCGACACGATGCTCTTTCTGATTCAGCAACGGTGCAGTACACCGGGCGCTCTTCCGGGTGATCTCCATTGTGGGCATATGCGCCCGATCAGCCCCGGTGAAGACCCCCTCTATCGCCTGAGTAACGGCCTTGAAGGTGCAGGTCGCATCGATATGATCAATGTGCCCGTCTGGCGAAATGGAAAATGGCGGGTGGTCAGCCCGGATGGGCATGTTGATGCCAGCAACGCAACCGATCGAGGGGGCGTATCTATCGAGGGGGCTGGCCCATTGTACCTCTCGGTTCTCGGTAGCTGGAGCCCCGTCGCTTTCTCCAGTTTTGCGAACAGTTCATGCGAAACCATGCCAGATCGTTCCGAGCGTTTTCTGGACTCATGGGTCCTGGGACCGCCCCACAACACCCGCGCATTGGCAGGACATGGCGTAACGCACAGCGGCAACCTTATGCAGAAGGAAGGCAGGGCTAGCGGTCAGGCCTGCCCGGCCCGTTATCGCGCAGCCGCCTTCAGCTGGGTCAGGGAAGACTATGTCTATCGCTCAGGCCGCAGATTTCCGAGCCTCATCTCGGTGCATTACAGTGCTGCCAATGCACAAGGCCAACCCGGACCGGCTCAGCAGCGCGAACGCCTCTATCTGGCATGGGGGCTCGGTCTGGCACGGTGGGAAAAATGGTCGCGCGAGGATTGGCAGAGTACCCGGACAGGTGAAACAGCGCTCGCTCAAGCCAGACGCGTTTTTGAGTCAGGCCGTTGCAATGAACCTGCCGAGGACCGTGAACAGGGAGATGGCGTACGCTACAGTCCGGTTTCCTCCGCAGACTCCTATGCCGAAACAATTCGCGAATCGACCGACGCACCACCGTATCGCTGGTATCTTACACAATGCCAGGATTACACCTCCCTGCGCGCTGGTCCTGCGCAGGATCTGATGAGGCTAAGCCAGA
Source organism: Asaia sp. As-1742 (assembly GCF_011753235.1). Classification (NCBI taxonomy): domain Bacteria; kingdom Pseudomonadati; phylum Pseudomonadota; class Alphaproteobacteria; order Acetobacterales; family Acetobacteraceae; genus Asaia; species Asaia sp. As-1742. Next base: position 157,764 of record NZ_VWWA01000004.1, read on the forward strand.
AAGCCAGCCCGGCATTCTGGCAGTGAGGCAGGCAGGGTCGATAAAAGACCAAAAAAAAGGCCGGTGCCCATAGACGACCGGCCTTACTACTGATCGATGTATCAATCAGTAGAGGGGGTGCGTTGCCTCAGCGGCTTCGATCGCAGCGCGTGTAGCCTGAATCTTGCGCGAGATGCGCTCAATATCCACGAGGTCGTCAGCAGCCACATTGGTGAGCTGAAGTTCGAGGGTCTCGAGACGTGATTCAGCTTCCGTGAGGATGATGTCCTGAATTGGCAGGGCCTCGTCAGCCAGAATCGTGCAGCGATCAGCCGTGATATCGGCGAAACCACCGGAGACGAAAAAGCGCTCGGTTACGACGCCCCCCTCGTAAAGGGAGACGACGCCACCGCGCAGCAGGAGCATGATCGGCGCATGATCCGGCATGGCCGCGATATCGCCTTCCTCGCCCGGGATGACTGCCATTTCGACTTCCTTGCGGAAGAGCAGCTTTTCCGGGCTGATGATTTCGACCTGAACCGGCATGGGCTTACGCCGACTCCTTCATCTTCTCGGCCTTGGCAATCGCTTCATCGATCGGCCCGACCATGTAGAAAGCGCCTTCCGGCAGGTGGTCATACTCACCGGCCACAATAGCCTTGAAGCTGCGCACGGTGTCATCGAGAGCGACGAGCTTGCCCGGCGAACCCGTGAAGACCTCGGCCACGTGGAAAGGCTGCGACAGGAAGCGCTGGATGCGACGGGCGCGTGCCACGACCTGCTTGTCCTCTTCCGACAGCTCATCCATGCCCAGGATCGCGATGATGTCCTGCAGGCCCTTATAGGTCTGGAGGATACGCTGCACGTCACGGGCCACCTGATAGTGCTCTTCACCAACGATCTTGGGGTCGAGCGAGCGTGAGGTGGAGTCGAGCGGGTCAACAGCCGGATAGATGCCCATTTCCGCGATCGAGCGGTTCAGCACGGTCGTGGCATCAAGATGGGCGAAGGTCGCGGCAGGTGCCGGATCGGTCAGATCGTCGGCAGGCACGTAAACGGCCTGAACCGAGGTGATCGAGCCCTTCTTGGTGGAGGTGATGCGTTCCTGCAGGGCGCCCATCTCGGTGGCCAGCGTCGGCTGGTAACCCACGGCTGAAGGAATACGACCCAGCAGAGCCGAGACTTCCGAACCGGCCTGGGTAAAGCGGAAGATGTTGTCCACGAAGAACAGCACGTCCTGGCCTTCCTCATCGCGGAAATATTCTGCGAGAGACAGGGCGGACAGGGCAACGCGGGCGCGGGCACCCGGCGGCTCGTTCATCTGGCCATAAACCAGTGCCACCTTGGAGCCAGCCGTCGAGCCGTCTTCACCGATCTTGATCACGCCGGCATCCTGCATTTCGAAATACAGGTCGTTGCCTTCACGCGTACGCTCACCGACACCGGCAAAGACGGACACGCCGCCATGAGCCTTGGCGATGTTGTTGATCAGTTCCTGGATGATAACGGTCTTGCCAACGCCAGCGCCGCCGAACAGACCGATCTTGCCGCCCTTGAGGTACGGGCAGAGCAGATCGACAACCTTGATACCGGTGACCAGAATCTCGGAAGCCGCAGCCTGGTCCTCGAAAGAGGGAGCCTTGCGGTGAATCGGATAGTGCTTGTCGGACACGACAGGGCCGCGCTCATCGACGGGCTCGCCGATGACGTTGAGGATACGGCCGAGCGTCGCCGGGCCAACCGGCACCGTGATCTGGGCACCGGTATCCTTCACTTCGCTACCACGGACCAGACCATCGGTGCTGTCCATGGCGATGCAGCGCACTTCGCGCTCACCAATTTCCTGTGCCACTTCGAGCACAAGGGTCTGGTCGCCAATCTGGACGTGCAGCGCATTGAGAATATGCGGCAGCGTGCCTTCGAACTGGACATCGACCACGGGACCGCGGACCTGCGTCACGCGACCCACGACGTTGCTGCTGGCAGACGACAGAGTTTCGGACATCGTATTTCGGCTCCTGCGTAAAAGTCTCAGACGGCTTCAGCGCCGGAGATGATCTCGATAAGTTCTTTGGTGATGTTGCTCTGGCGGGTGCGGTTATAGCGCTGCGACAGAGAGTCGATCGCCTTGCCTGCATTCCGTGTCGCGTTATCCATGGCCGTCATGCGTGCACCCTGCTCACCAGCCGCACTTTCAAGAAGCGCAGCGAAGAACTGGACCTGGATATTACGCGGCAGAAGCTGAGCGAGCAGCTCGGCTTCGTTGGGCTCAAATTCATATTGAGCGGTATATTCACTGGCGTTGTCGTTCTCGGCCACGGGCAGCGGGACGAGTGCCTCTTCCGTCGGGATCTGGGTCATGGCGTTGACGAAGCGGTTGAACACCACCGTCACGCGATCGACCTGACCATCGGTAAGCAGCTCCGTAACGCGCTGGCCGAGGTCGACAGCCTTCTGGAACTGTACCTCGCGGCCAGCCGTGCCTTCGTAACGCTCGATCAGCTTGCCGGGGAAGATGCGCGCCATGGCCTCACCGCCCTTGCGGCCGACCGGCAGGATACGCACCGTTTCGCCCTGCGATTCGAGACGCGAGACGATCTGGCGCACCGAGCGCACCAGATTGGCATTGAAGCCACCCGCCAGACCGAAATCGCTGGTCAGCAAAACGACAAGATGGGTCGAGCCCTTGCCGCCTTCGAGAAGCACGGGCAACTCGCCCTGGCCTGAAGTTGCCGTCGCAAGCTCGGACAACATGCGGCGCATGGCGGCAGCATAGGGACGCGAGGCCTCGGCATGCTTCTGAAAACGGCGCAGCTTGGACGCTGCGACCATCTTCATGGCACTCGTGATCTTGCGCTGCGATTTCACGCCCGCGATCCGGGCGCGCAGTTCCTTCAGCGAGGGCATGGTCCGTCCTTAGGCTGCAAAGCGCTTGTTGAACGCCGTCAGCAGTTCGGTCAGCTTGGCTTCGACTTCCGGCTTGATCTGACGATCGGTGCGGATGGCGTCGAGGATGGCCTTGCCCGAGCTGCGCATTTCGGCCAGCAGAGTGGCTTCGTAACGCACGACCTGATCGACCTTGACCACGTCGACAAAGCCACGCGTACCGGCGAACAGCACGACAACCTGCTCCTCAACCGGCAGCGGCGAGGTCTGGGGCTGCTTCAGCAGTTCCGTCAGGCGTGCGCCACGCTCAAGCTGCTTGCGGGTAGCAGGGTCCAGATCGGAAGCGAACTGCGAGAACGCAGCCATTTCACGGTACTGGGCGAGGTCGAGCTTGATCTTGCCGGCAACCTGCTTCATCGCCTTGATCTGGGCAGCCGAACCAACGCGCGACACCGAACCACCGACGTTCACGGCGGGGCGGATGCCCTTGTAGAACAGGTCGGTCTCAAGGAAGATCTGACCGTCAGTGATCGAAATCACGTTGGTCGGGATATAGGCGGCAACGTCACCAGCCTGCGTCTCGATCACCGGCAGAGCCGTCAGCGAACCACCGCCGAACTCGTCGGACATCTTGGCAGCACGCTCGAGCAGACGCGAGTGCAGATAGAACACGTCACCCGGGAAAGCCTCACGGCCCGGCGGACGACGCAGCAGCAGCGACATCTGGCGATAGGCCACAGCCTGCTTCGACAGATCGTCATAGCAGATCAGGGCGTGCATGCCGTTGTCACGGAAGAACTCACCCATCGAGCAGGCCGAGTACGGTGCCAGGTACTGCATCGGTGCCGGATCGGACGCCGTGGCGGCGACGACGATGGAATATTCCATCGAGCCTTCTTCCGTCAGCGTGCGAACGAGGTTGGCAACGGTCGAACGCTTCTGGCCGATCGCGACATAGATGCAGTAAAGCTTCTGCTTCTCGTCACCCGTGGCGTTGACAGGCTTTTGGGCCACGATGGTGTCGATCAGAATGGCGGTCTTGCCGGTCTGACGGTCACCGATCACGAGTTCACGCTGGCCACGGCCAATCGGCACCAGGGCGTCGATCGCCTTGATACCGGTCTGCATCGGCTCGCACACGGACTGGCGCGGCATGATGCCCGGAGCCTTCACTTCGGCGCGCTTCATGACGACGTCGGTCAGCGGGCCCTTGCCGTCGATCGGGTTGCCGAGCGCGTCAACAACGCGACCAAGAAGCCCCTTGCCGACCGGCACTTCAACCACGGCGCCCGTACGGGTGACGGTGTCACCTTCACGGATGCCATCGCCATCACCGAACACGACGATACCGACGCTGTCCTCTTCGAGGTTCAGCACCATGCCGCGGTCGCCCGTAGCCTGGAAATCGACCATTTCGCCGGACATGGCATTCGACAGGCCATAGACGCGCGCGATACCGTCGCCGATGGACAGGACGGTGCCCGTCTCGGAGACCTGCGCTTCGTCATTGAAGGACGCGATCTGCTGCTTGAGGATGTCCGAAATCTCTGCGGGACGGATATCCATCACGCGGCTCCCTTCATGGCATTCTGGATGCGGGTCAGACGCCCGCGAATGGAGGTATCAAAAAGCTTGGCGCCAATCTGCACGACAAGACCACCGATCAGCTCAGGCTGAACGCGCTCGATCATGGAGACACGGGCATAGCCCGCCTCGGCCAGGCGAGTCTGCAAGGCGCTGCGCTGACCAGCCGTAAGAGGCTGCGCGCTGCGCACTTCGGCAATCGTCTCGCCACGACGCTTGGCGTCGAGGGCAAGAACGGCACCGAGAATTTCATCAATGCGTGATGCACGACGGTTGCGTGACACCACACCAATAAAGCGCTTGAGCGTCTCGCTGAAGCCCTGCGCCTTGAGAACAGCTTCCAGGCCCTGGCCTGCCTGGCGGGAATCGAGGCTCTGGTCGGCCAGAAATTCGCGCAGCGCCGCACTTTCCGCAATCAGCTTGCGCAGGGCGCGCACCTGATCCAGCACTTCAGGGAGCACCGATTTCTCTTCAGCATATTCATAGAGCGCGAGAGCGTAGCGTTGCGCCATGCCCCCCGACGCATCCATGCTGACCTGCGGTGCCTCGGCTGTTTCGACCACTGTCACGTCCGGCGTTCCCACCCCAATTACACAAACATCCTGATGACCATCGCGACCATAGTGCAGGGCATGTGCCCAACGCATCGTTCATGGAACCGATTGATCATGACTCAGATAACGAGACTGTTCGTCCCGATTCCGCAATAACGGATCAGGCCTCGCGGGGCGTCTAGCACGCAGGCCGCGCCAAGTGCAACTGACACTCTAGGGCCTGGGGCGCTGAAATCGCCGCCTTGCCTCTCTTCTGGCGGGGAGCACCTGCCCAAACACCGCCCCTGCCCGGTCCTGCGCCCATGCAGGCTCAAGGCAGCGTCATGACTCTCTCGCGTGGACACCCGATGCCAGACCGGTTCGTTCCCGAGGTTGCACTTATGCGTGTGATTTTGCCAAAACCCCGTCACCACCCCCAACTGAGAGCCAAAGGCCCCTTTACCTGATGCTTCCTGCCTACCTTGCACGCCCCCTGCCCTGCCGCCGCACGCTATCTTCTGTTTCGATTCTAGCGGTGATGGTGCCCTTCACGGCTTTAGCCCAGCCAGAGATGCCATCCGTCGAGCAACCTGCCGGTGTGCCTTACTGGGATAACTGGACTGATGAGCAGGGTGTGAGCCATCTCACGAAATGCAAGCTGAAGAATTTTACCCTGAGCCGCCTTGCTGCCCACGCCGATCCGCAATGGGTGAATCATGCCCAGCAGGGTGAGGCACGCATGGTGACCAGCATCCAGCCCGCCCACTGGAAGGGTGGCTGGCACGCCCCTGAGAGCGTGCAATGGATCATCCCCATTCAGGGCGTGTGGTTCGTGCAAAGCATGGATGGGACGCGCGTCGAGCTGAACCCCGGTGATGCTCTTCTCAGTGAGGATGTCGGGGCAAAGTCCGATGCACAGGGCCATACAGGCCATCTGTCCGGGAATGTGGGCGACGCGCCGGTTGCGCTCATGATCACGCAATTCGCCTCGGCCCATGCGAGCCACAGGCCCTGTGCGACCGAATGACAGACGACATGCATCAGCCCACGGCAGGGCGCGAGACATTAGCCTTTAAGAAAGACTGATTTTTCCGGAGGGATATCGGCTGGAGCGGGCGAAGGGAATCGAACCCTCCTCAGAAGCTTGGAAGGCTACTGCATTACCACTATGCTACGCCCGCGCTTCAGCTGATGGCTCTCCCTAACGCTGATCCCGCATTGAAGCAAGAGACAGTTTTGCTCGAAAAACTGCAAATGATCTCTTGACTTAAAAGCCCGAGCGCCGCATTACGCCGCAAGTGGTCTCGTCATGACCCAACCCGACCGGATGTTTCATCCTTGACGGTTGACCAGGCGGACGACGCTAGGGGTGTAGCTCAATTGGCTAGAGCGCCGGTCTCCAAAACCGGAGGTTGAGAGTTCGAGACCCTCCGCCCCTGCCACCACGCCGCAGCCGCTGGTTTACTCCAGCGAGCGGAGTCGGGCGCGGTATTCCGCCACGCGCGGCTTTCTGAAGAATATGAGGATGACGGTGTCGGTCACTACCCCAAAACACGGGTCGCAGCAGTCTTCGCCCTCCAAGGGAGGCGCTTCGAAAGACGCCCCGAAACCCTCGTCCAAACCAGCCGTCCGTTTCAATCTGGTTCAGTACCTGAAGGACGTACGTACGGAAGCGACCAGGATCACCTGGCCGACACGCCGTAACACGCTGGTCACCACGGGCGCCGTCCTTGCCATGGCTGCCCTTACCTCAGTTTTCTTTTTCGTTGTCGACCAGGTCATCGGGCTTGGCGTGCGCGAACTCTTTGGCGTTGGAGGCTAAGACGAACAACCATGGCTAAGCGTTGGTACGTCGTGCATGTCTATTCCGGGTTCGAGAAGAAGATTGCGACCCACATCAAGGAACAGGCAGCCCAGAAGGGTCTGAGCGACCAGTTCGAGGAAGTGCTGGTTCCGTCAGAGGACGTCACCGAGGTTCGTCGTGGTCGCAAGATCAATGCCGAGCGCAAGTTCTTCCCCGGTTATGTGCTGGTGAAAATGGAACTGACCGATGATGCATGGCATCTGGTCAAGGACACTCCCAAGGTCACCGGCTTTCTGGGAACGCGCAATCGTCCGTCGCCCATCACTGAAGCCGAAGCAGAGCGTATGCTCAAGCAGGCAGAAGAAGGTGTGGAGCGTCCGCGTTCCGCCCTTACCTTCGAGATTGGCGAGCAGATCCGCGTGGCCGATGGCCCGTTCACCTCTTTCAATGGCGTCATCGAGGAAGTGGACGAAGAGCGTTCGCGCCTCAAGGTCAGCGTCTCGATCTTCGGTCGTTCCACCCCGGTGGAGCTGGACTACACTCAGGTCGAAAAGCTCTGATCGTCTCGCGATAGACAAAAAAACCCCGCTTCCGAAAGGAGGCGGGTTTTTTTTATGCCCTCTACCCCAAACCAGGAGAGCCTTTCTCGCCAACGGCGGCGGGGCAAGGCCCCGCTTACCCTCAGGGCGTGATCGGCAACACCGGCAGAGCGCGGATTTTCTGCGCAGCCAGATCAGCGAGCTGACCGGTTAACGTACTGAGCCCCGCCACGAGCGTGTTGGCCCGTTTGTTGTCCAGATGGGCCTGAAGCTGCACCGGCACAGTGAGGTTAGGGCCAATACCCGGCTTGTCACCATGCACCGAGAGCGATCCCGTCAGCAGGGCGTTGCCCTGCTGATCCGCGTTGAACGACGTAATCGTGACCTCAACAAAGGCCTGCGCCTTGGTCGAGACGGCATCGTTCTGTGCAAAGACCGTACTGCCCGGCAGGCGCTGGGCCAGATCATGCGTGAGCACACGACCGATCATGTCACCGATGGGCTCGCTCCACGCATTTCCCTTGGCGATTTCCAGCTTGTAGTCCTTGTCCTGTCGCACGATTTCATCGCGATCGAGGCTGGCCGTCACGACCGGGGTTCGCACTTCAACCGTGACCGGCCCCCCGGGTTGGGCCACACCGGGAACAGCCGCCACAGAATAAAGTGTCGGGTCGCTGCCACAGGCGGTCAGTGCAGTGCCCATGACACCCAGCATCAACGCGCTGGCGCATAGTCGAGGCATCACGCGCCCCAGCGACCGGGAACGCGATTGACCGAGGAGAGGGGAGGAAAAAATCTGCACGTCAGTGGCGTCCCGTAATCAAGGCTGAAGGATGATGGTTGAGATAATCCGTCAGGAAACGAATGGAGCGTGCGGCTTGGCTGAGCTGCGTGATCATGGCCTGCAGATCCCGATGGAAATCGGTATCGCCGCCATAGCTTGCGAGAACGGTCTGCGCATTTTTCAGTGTGCCCTGCAGGGCGTCGCTCATGGCAGGAAGCTTCTTGAGAAGCGGCTTCATCCCTTCGTTCGCATTCTGGGTCAGCTCCGAGATATGACGCAGTGAATCGCGCAGCGCGACGATCGACTGCTTGACCTCGGGGCTGGCGAGACGTTGGTCCGCATGGGCCAGAAGATCATTCAGATGCTCGCCAATCTGGGTGAGGGGCATGGCGGCCACCTTGTCCATGGTCGTGGCGGCTGAGGCCATGATGCCGTCAATCCCGCCAGGCTGGCTCGGGATAATGGCCACATCGTCCTCATAGGTCAGCGACGCAGGCTTGGCGTTCTTGACGAATTGCAGACCGATCATCGATTCGCCCGTCAGGAAGCTGGCGCTCTCGACTGAGGCGCGCATCCCCTTGGCAACGAAAGCCTCCAGCAGCTTGTGCTGCGAGTCCCGCGATGTTTCCTCGCTGTTTAGAACGCGCTCGGGCTCAAGCTCCATTTCCACACGTACCCGTGCTGTGGCGTCCTGCTCGTTCACCTTGAGTGAGACATCGGTCACACTGCCCACCTGGATACCGAACATGCTGACCGAAGCTCCGGACGTAAGTCCCTTCACTGAGCTGTCGATATAGGTCGCTGCCTTCACACGCTGATGGTAACGCGCATTGTCGGCTTCAGCCTGGCTTGCATAGAGACGGAACACCGAGTTGGCCGGTGCCTGCGGGGCATCGACTTTCAGGCGACGCGTCGGAAGTCCAAAGGCCACACCGCCGGAGAGGAGCGCCTGGAGTGAGGTCAGCTGAACCTTGAGGCCGCCGGCACCGAGACCCACCTGCACGCCCGAGACGTTCCAGAAACGCGAATCGGTGCGAAGGTAATGGTCATAGGGTGATTTGACGAAAACCTGGACCATGATCGGCCCTTCGCCCCCCGGTGGCATGGTGTAGCCAAGAACCTCGCCTACAGACATGTCGCGGAAGAATACGGGAGCCCCTTCACCGATCGACCCCAGCGTCGGCGTGACCAGCATGAAGGTGGAGCCGGGCTGGTCGGAACGCACGCCGGGTGCAGCTTCGAGCCCTGTAAAATTGGACTCATAGCGACCACCCTTCTCACCCGGATCGATCGCGATATACGCACCGGAAAGCAGAGTTTCGAGCCCGGTAATGCTGGCCCCGTTGATGCGGGGTCGCACTACCCAGAAGCGCGTATGATCGGTCAGGATGTCTTCCGTATCCCCGTTCATGCGCACATGGACGATCACGCGGCGCATGTCTGGTGTCAGGCTGATATCCTGCACCGTGCCCAGCGTGACGGCCTTGTTCTTGACCTGTGTCTGCCCTGCGGTCAGGCCGGAAGCCGTATCGAAGGTGATGGTGATGTCAGGACCGCGATTGGCAAAGCTGCGCCACGCAAGCCACCCGGCGATAACCACAGCAATGATTGGGATCAGCCAGACAATCGAGAAACGTGTCTTCCTGATTCCTGCCTTTTTCATGCCAGAGGTCTGGGGCGGGGTTTGATCGTTGTTGTCGCTCACGCGCGCTCAGGCTCCATATCGTGAGGAGGAAATGAAGAACCGGCCTCGGAGATCCCTCCCTGACCGGAATTTTGTCTCGCTTCGTCCGGGGCAGGCACAGGGCCGTTCTCCCCTGCGGCATCCCACATGCTGCGTGGGTCGAAGCTATGCACCGCAAAGATCGTCACGATGACGACGATGGTGAAGAAAACCACACCCGGATCAGCCAAAACATTGGCGAGAAAATTAAAATGAACGATCGCAACAAGAATTGAGATCATGAAAACATCGATCATCGACCAGCGCCCGATGATATCGATCAGACGATAGAGCTTGGTCAGCAGGCGCAAGCCGCGTTTCTGCTTACGCCACGTACCGAAAACCATCAGCGCCAATGACACGATCTTGAGTACCGGCACGGTGATGGAAGCGAACAGCACCAGCAGGGCAAGCGGAATCAGATTGGACTGCCACAGTTCGATCACACCATGAATGATAGTACTTGTGTCGGGCTGACCCATCTTTGTGTAGGTCATCACAGGCAGCATATTGGCAGGGATATAGCAGATGATCCCGGCCAGAAGCAGGGCAGCGGCATTGGTCAGGCTGTTCGACTTCCGACGACGCAGGATCTGATGGCATCGCGGGCAATCGCCCATGTCACCCTCGCGCGACACTTCATGATCGAACGCCATCACCAGTCCGCAGGAGTGACAGGACAGCATATGCTGAATGGGCGGCATCGATTCGTCAGTTGCCGTCAGATGCTCGACAGGCAGGATCCGCCCCTGACCATCCGCCATCTCCTCGCGGATATCGCGGTTGTCCCAGATGCGCTCGACATCGAGGGTAGAATCTGTGGCCGCCATGGTGATCATGAGCGCGGCAATCAGAAAGACCCCGGCCTGAAGGTCGACAATCGCAAGATCGATCAGCTTGGTATAGGCGACGAAGACACCGAGAATATAGACCTCGATCATCGACCATTCGCGCAGTCTTTCGTACCAGGACATCAGACGCGGCGCCCAGTCAGGCATAGTGCGACGGCTGGCGCCCACCAGAATCGCCCCCATAAGGGCAATAACCACACCGGGCATGATGAGCGTGGTCAACCCGACAATCAGGCCGATCTCGCCAAATCCTTCCCGACCAAGCTCGATCGGCCCGGTGAGAATGGTGACTGTATTGACGCGCCCATGCACGTTGATGGTGAGAAGCTGCGTGATGAGTAGCGCAATATAAAGCGCTGCCGAGGCCAGGCAGAAGGCGGTAGGTGCTGCAATCGGCGGTGTTCGACGCCTGCGAGCCAACTGGGCATCGCAGCGCGTGCAATAGGCCACCTGACCCCGCCTCAGGCGGGGTACAGTCTGGAACAGGCCGCAATCGGGGCACTCCCGCAGACCCTCCACGACCTTGAGGGTTGGTGTGGGAGGCACGGCGGAAGTCATGGTGACAGCGTTGCGCCAGAGACGCTTGTGGAAGCGATCAGACATGAATCATAGTGTAGCGGACGATTCCATTGAGAGATAGGTGTTTGCCCTGTTGCAGTCGGCCCCGGTCTCGGCTATAGCACCGCGCCAAGGACGCCGACATAGCTCAGGGGTAGAGCAACTGATTCGTAATCAGTAGGTCCTCGGTTCAATTCCGAGTGTCGGCACCATCTCCCCCCCTGCATTTTGCGCTCGATCAGTTTGATGCGTGACCAGGCTTGGTTTGCCTGCGGCCAAGCAACCAACCCGCGACGCAATACAACGCGAGAAACCCTAGCGGGATCCACTCGCCGCGCAGGGTTTGCGCGGTCAGGTCGGTCAGCACTGTCGCCAGATTGATCAGGCAGGCCAGTATGGCCAGAACCGGCACGATTCCGATCCAGAGCCCACCAAAACGCATACCGCCCAGCGGCACCCGAAACCGTGCCTGAGGCAGGCTTTCATCACCGCGAAGCTTCATAACGGCGAAGGCGATCACCAGAAAGCCGATCATCGTGCCGATACTGACGAGATCGGCCAGCAAGGTAATGGGAAGGAGCGCAGCCGTAAGCGCGGTCAGGCCTGTGGTCAGCGCAATGGCGAGCACTGGCGCACCCGTCCTGGCATCGACCAGACTGAGTCGCGGGCTGATAAAGCGATCATGGGAAAGGATGTGGCAAAGGCGGGACTGCCCATAAAGGCTGACAAACAGCACTGAGCCCAGACCGATGACAGAACCAAATTGCAGCACGAGCGCCAGAGCAGGCATGGCCAGCGCCTGCACTGCCAGCGCAACAGGGCTGGCGGTGCCAAGCTGGCGAAACGGCACAAGCCCGGTCATCACCAGTGAAACCATGACGTAGAGCACCGCACTGATTGCCAGGGCGCCAATAAGCCCGAACGGAACATCCCGCCCCGGTTGTCGCGCTTCAGAAGCCGCAATCGAAATCGAATCGAAGCCAAGATAGGCAAAAGACACGACAGCAACCGCACGCAACAGCCCGGCGATGCCAAAGTGGAACCCGCCTTCTGAAGGCGGCAGGAAGGGATGCCAGAGAGCCGGCTTTACCTGCGAACACCCTACCCCGACAAAAACCACCAGCACAGCAAGCTTCAGAAGCACAAAGGCGACGTTAGCCCTGCTTGCCTGACGGATACCGCGTGACAGGACCAAGCCAAGAACAAGCACCAGAAAGAGCGCCACTGCATTGATCTGCGCCACGAGATGGAAGCCGCCATCCTGCCAGATGACGGTCGACCCGCTAAGAGAAGCAGGCAGGGTAATGCCGCAGCCCGACAGGAATTTGGCGAGATAGCCCGTCAACCCGACAGAAACAGCCGATCCGGCCAGCGCATATTCCAGCACCAGCATCCAGGCGACCCACCAGGCAGGCCCCACGCCCAGCACTGCTCGTGCATAACCGTAAGCACCGCCCATGGAACGCGGGAGCGCTGAGGCGAGCTCGGCATAGCAGAGCCCGATAAAGCCACAACTGATGGCCGCAAGAACAAAGGAAAGGGAGACAGCCGGACCGGCATATTGCGAAGCGGCGACACCGGGCAGAACATAGATACCCGCGCCCACCACGCTACCGATCCCCATCATCAGCAGGCTGAATGGACCGAGCTGGCGATGAAGAGTGCGAGACGGGCCGTCTGTCGCCATGAAAGGGTTCCTTAAAGCGGATCAGCGCCAAGCTGTGGCGTGGTCTCGCATCCAAGGCAAGCCCTGTTCAGCTATCAAAAACTCCACCGAGGCGATACGGCTATCCATTTCGCAATCAGAACATCATGTTAACTGCAATCTGCGGTGCAACATCCATGGTGGTATTGTGCCCCGCATAGAAAACCGACGCCCCCGCAATGACGCCGAAGCGCGGTGACCAGCTGAATTCCAGCGCCGGCGCCACCATCCAGTCTCCAGATGACCCGTTGATGTGATCGACACGTCGCCCCATCGCGTCAGAACCCCAGATACGCGCACCATTGGCCCAGTCACGCACCATATCAACCGCGAGCACCCAGCGCTGGTTGAACCCATATTCGAGCGAGAAGCCGGTCTGGCCACTCATGCCAGGTCGCCCACGCCCAACGAAACCCTTGGTGGTGCCATAGCTGGTCACGTTATCCAGACGAGCCGAGGTAACGGCACGGCGGAATGTCCCCCACATACGAAGCCGCAGGGTATGATCATGCGGCAGGTCATAAGTCGACTGTTCCACCAGCGCCGTGCGGAAAACATAGGCACCATTGCCCACGCCATCCTGACTGCGGCCAAGGTCGGAATAATCACCCGTCGGCATGAGCATGCCCACGAACAGGCTCAGCGATGGGATATAACGTTTGGGGTTGGGGTCCAGAAAGCGCCAAAGGAAGTCGACCGGCATATCGCCAAATTTCAGACTGCTGGTCGTGCCATCTCCACGCTTCCAACCATAAGAGATGGCCGGAAAGATCTGGATACTGACATTGTCAGTCAGTCCGTACTTGACCATCGTCGAATTGCTGATGGTTCTCTGACCTGGCCCGGATGACATGGTGCGACCATTGGCCCCGAGATAGTCAACGGGCTGATTATAAGTCAGGTAGGGTTCGATCCCGAGCACACCCGCCTTGAATTGCGGTCCGGACGGCGAAATGAGAGAGCCTGTGTACCACTGCTCGCGCTTCGGCTGTGGCTCAGCATCCGAAGCCCAGACCCTGTTGCCCATGCCGCAGGGAAGTGAGAGAGCAGACATCAGCCCCGCAATGGCTGGAACTGACCGGAAAAAGCTCTTGATCGTGGGAAAATGTCTCAAAATCTCGCCGCGTTATTTTTTTGTTACCCCAAGACGGTTAAAAACCTTCCGAGGGTGACGCAACCTGTCCAGCGCGAGAATTAACTGATCGAAGAGTCAGCTTCGTTGGTATGCAAGGAGTTTAAGCGCAGAAGCTCACAAAGAATTCAGGAAAGTAATTCCTGCTCTTCGAAAAGTTCTCATAATTTTTGATGGTATTTCGAAAGCGCCGCTCCAGATAAATCAGCAGATTATCTGGAGCGGGCGATGGGATTCGAACCCACGACCCCAACCTTGGCAAGGTTGTGCTCTACCCCTGAGCTACGCCCGCGTTCCGTTGGACGGGTAATTACTGCCTGAGGCCGTAGCGCGCAAGAGGGTTTTTTAAAAAATATGCTTTTTTTTCGCTTTTCTTTCTTGGGAGCCTCTCCCGACGCCGCGCACCCAGGCTCGGACTTGCGTCCTGCACGCTTCAGAACAATCTTGTAGCCATGATGATCAACAGGTGATGCCAGCGAAAAGCCGTGCATCATCGGGACAGAGAGATTCCATGGACTATATCATTGGGCAGAATCGCCCCCAGCCCGGAAACGACGCAGGTCTGACCCCGTCCCCCGGCGCTCTTGGTACACAAGGTGCACTTATCGTAGATGCCGATCAGCGCAGCTTCATGCCTGAGGTGCTCGAAGCCAGCCGGCAGCTTCCCGTACTTGTGGATTTCTGGGCGCCCTGGTGCGGACCCTGCAAGCAACTGACCCCCGTGCTCGAGCGCGCCGTGACGGCGGCCGGCGGTCGGGTCAAGCTGGTCAAGGTCGATATTGAAGCCAATGCCGCGCTTGCTGCACAGCTTGCGCAGGTTGGTCTGCCTATCCAGTCGATCCCGCTCGTGGCCGCCTTTTATAAGGGCCAGATTGTCGACATCCTGCAGGGTGCCCAGCCCGAGAGCGAAGTACGCCGCTTTATCGAGCAGATCGTCAAGGCAACGGGCGCCACGTTGCCAAGCGCGGATATCCTTGCCGCGGCTTCGGCTGCCCTGCAGGAAGGTCAGGCAGAGGAAGCCGCCGGGCTGTTTGCCTCGCTGCTCGAAATCGAGCCGGAAAACCCCGAGGGCTGGGGTGGCATGATCCGGGCACTGACGGCTTTGGGTGATGATGAGGGTGCGGACGAAGCCCTGAGTCAGGTACCACCCAAGCTGGCAGAGCACCCGGCCGTGACAGGCGCACGCGCTGCCCTGGCCCTGCACAAGGAGAGCCATCAGGCGGCATCGGCGCTCGACGGGCTCCGGGCGGAGTGTGCGGCTTCTCCCGACGATCTCGCTTTGCGCTTTCGTCTGGCTGGTGCCCTGAATGGTGCGGGCCATAAATCGGAGGCAGCTGACACCCTGCTTGCCATCATCAAACAGGACCGCGAGTGGAATGACGGCGCAGCGCGCGCCGAATTGCTGCGCTTCTTCGAAGCCTGGGGCAATACCGATCCGGCAACCTTGCCTGCGCGACGCAAGCTGTCAGCCCTGCTCTTTTCCTGAACCACACATCGCGGCTGCCATCCTGCCTTCTTCCCCTGCAAAAGGGGAATGACGAAGGCAGGGTCGAAGCCATTCAACCCCCTCTCCTATCCATCAGAAGGATTCACCTATGGCTCAGGATCTCGATCCCCGCCTGCTTTCCATGCTTGTCTGCCCGGTGACAAAGGAAGCGCTCGTCTATGATCGCGAGGCACAGGAGCTTGTCAGCAAGGGGGCCCGCCTTGCTTACCCGGTGCGCGACGGCATCCCGGTGATGCTGCCGGAAGAAGCCCGCCCTCTGGCCGACTGAAACGCCATGACCGGCGCCGTGCTCTAACGCACCGTGAAAAGCGCCGTATCGAGCGTAAAGCTCCCGTCAGCCTCGACAGCAAAATGCTGTCGGGTTCCGGCATCTGTCGCCCTCTGGAGGGACAGAATGGCCTGCTGATGCAAGGCAGGCGTCCGGGTTCGCGCAACCCATGAGGCGAAGTCAAGCTTCAGGCGCAAGGGCTGATAGTCTTCCAGCGCAAATCCAGCACTCTCAAGACTGCGCCTCCACTCCGAGACGCGATAATTGCGCATGTGCGAGGGATCGCGCAGGGTTTCGATCGCCTGCAGCACGGAATCGGCCATAGGGGCCTCCGGGGCGACCGTGTCGATAAAGATCCCCAGACCGCCCCGTCTCAGCACGCGGCGCGCCTCATTGAGCCCCGCCTGCAGATCGCACCAGTGATGGGCACTGAAGCGGCTGGCCACCACATCGAAAATGCCCTCTGCAAAGGGCAGGGATTCCGCAAAACCCCCGACAGGGCGAATCCGGGTCAGCCCACGGCGCTCTGCCTCGTTCCTGACGGCATTAGCCATGCTCAATGTCGGGTCATAAGCCACGACCTGCCCGCAGAACGGAGCCATGGCATAGCTTACATGGCCGCCGCCACAACCGAGATCGAGGGCCACACCGGGGGTCTCTTCACGCAGCAGCGCAACGAGACGCTCCAGATCCTCCCCGACTGCGTGGGTCTGGCTGCTGACATAATCATTGGCGCGAGGGCCATAATGCCCGGTGACGAATTCGCTCATGGATTCCCTCTCTTGCCGTAGGAGACTTCGGCATCGGGCACGGCATATTGGGGTTTGACCTCACTGGTCGTCACGGTCTCGGTGGCGAGGCCCGGCAGAACCGGCGGACCCGACGCCCCGTCCATGCCCGGTATGGCAACCGGCAGCGAAGCATAGGCGCGTGCCATGTGATCACGATGGGGTGACTGACCGGGCGGATGTCCCGGTGGACCATTCACGGCCAGATCCGGCTTCGGGGGGCCGAATGTATTATCCGCACAGCCGGCAAGAACCATCAGAAAGAGGAGGAGCGAGGCTGAACGCATGACGAATCTTGTATCAACCTCATTCACTGGCGGCAATTGACGGATGATGCCGCGTGCGGCAGGCATCGCACAGCAAATCGAGGGAGAGTTTTCGTGTTTGATGGATCGCTGGCAACTGCCACAGGCCGACGCAAGGCGTGGATCGACAGTCTTTTCGTCGATCATGCCATTTTCCGTCTACCCTGGACCAATCTCGCTACCGTCGTGCCAGGCAAGGTCTATCGCTGCAATCACCCCACCCCCGCACGCCTGGCCCGGCTCAAGCGGAAGCTGGGCCTGCGCACGCTGATCAATCTCCGCGGGCATCGGCGCTGCGGTTCAGATGCCCTCTCACGGCAGGCCGCGCAAACACTGGGCCTCGATCATATCGACATGGCTTTCGAAAGCCGTGGCGCACCGCATCGCGACAGGATCCTGCGCTTTGCCGGACTGTATGCACAGATCGAACGCCCGATGCTCATGCACTGCAAGTCAGGTGCCGACCGCGCAGGCCTGGCCTCGGCATTGGTCATCCTGTTCGAAGGCGGGACAGCCGCTCAGGCGCTGCGCCAGTTGCACTGGCGTTTCGGGCATTTCAACCGGGCTCGTACCGGCATTCTCGACGCATTTGTCCTGCGCTATCAGGCCGAGGCTGAAGGGCGCATACCCTTCATGCACTGGGTCGAGCATGAATATGACGAAATCAGGCTCAAAAAGGATTTCACGGCGGGTAGACTGGCGTCGTTCGTGACAGACAAGGTGTTACGCCGGGAATAAGCCCTGACAGAGGGAAAAATGCGCGTTTGTGCATCAATCCGAGGACGCCATGCTTTTCACCAGATTGACCAGCTGGAGCCTTACCCTTGCATCGGCGATATTCCGGAAAGCCTGAAGGAGCTCGACAGACAACACATCAAGCTGTGGGCCAATCTCTCCACCGGCCACCGGACCAGCGACAGTAAAGCCGGTGTCAGAGTCAGCATTGATAAACGAGGAAGGCGCTTCGGAAAAACCGGAAGGAGACGTGCCCATCCTGCTCCCACGCACACTCTGTGGGCCGCCAGCTGCCGCCAGGTCATCAAAGAAAAAGCCAATAGGTACGTTCAGAACACGTGACATCTCGTAAAGCCGGCTCGCTCCAACCTTGTTTGCCCCACGCTCGTATTTCTGCACCTGCTGGAACGTCAATCCAAGTGCAGCACCAAGCTTTTCTTGGGACATACCAAGCAATGTCCGCCGCAACCTGATCCGTGCGCCAACGAGTGCATCAATCGGACCAGCCGCCGAAGCGCTTTTTGCGGTATTACTCATGAAGTAAGGACTCATATTCGGGGTTAATCACAAGCACCGAATGGTGCCGATTAACTTTTTATTATCTATCTGCGACGATACCCAAGAAAAACAGCTAGCAGCATGCAGAGGACACACAAACTGACAGGCACAATTCTTCCGTAGGAAGAAAAGATAGTGGGCTGGTGCGGCGAGGGTAAGGCGAGCACAAGGCTGTCAGCCGTGCCCCACGGTAACCGGGCGATTTCATGCCCGGCGCCATTGAAGGCCGCGGTTATTCCCATATTCGCTGACTGAACGACGGGCAGGCCTTCCTCTACTGCGCGGATCCTGACGGTCGCCAGATGCTGGCGCGGCCCTGCGCTGTTACCAAACCAGGCGTCGTTGGTAACATTCGCCAACCAGTCAGGACGCTTGGCACCTGTGACATGCCCGGAGAATATGATTTCGTAACAGACGAGGGGTCCCACCGCTCCCAGTGCCGGCAGTGACCAGGTGGCAAGGCCGTTCCCGGGCGTCAGTTGTCCCGGCAGCAGGTTGAACGGTATGAATCGTGGCTGGTATTCTCCAAACGGGACAAGCGTGGACTTGTCATAGACGGCCCTGATCTGCCCGCTTTCATCAAGGGCGAAGATACTGTTGTAAAACCGGTTATCAGCATCGCGCCGATCCGAGCCAATCATTCCCCAGGCACCATCTGCTGCCTGGGCAATCATTCGCCTTGCAGGCTCGTCTTCGTCCAGAAGTCCGGGGAAGCCCGATTCAGGCCAGAGATAGACAAGACCCCGATCCTCATTCAGATCTCTCGCCTTCGCGATGGCTTCGTTGGTCAGGCGCAGATAGAGCCTGAAGGCCTGCATGGCCCCATCGCGCGAGAGAATATCGCGCTCGCGCACGTTTCCCTGCAGGAGCGCCACTACAGGGTTCCTGACAGACGAAAGCCGGGGATGGGTCAGGCTGTAGGCGCCCCACGCACACCAGATGCACACGGCTCCGATCAAACCAAGACGGGCTTTGCGACCATGCCAGACCAGCAACCCGCACAGGACAGCCACAAGGGTCAGCCCGTCCACCCCGATGACGGCCGCAGGCTGGATAAGAATGTCACCCAAAAGACCAGGAAGTTCGAAAACACTGCCGGTCGGGTTCCAGGGAAAGCCTGTGAAAATGAAAACGCGCGCCATGTCAGCCAGCGTCCAGAGCGCGGCCAGCATGACCATGCGTGATGCGCCTTCAGGCATAAGGCGGCACAGCAGGACGGGCACCATGATGAAAGGCGCAAGAATCAGCGCACAGCCCGGTGCGGCGATAGGTACGGCCCACCAGAAATCATGCGCTCGAGTCAATATGGCATTCGTCAGCCAGGACAGCGCCGCAGTGTGATAGCCAAGACCGAAGAAAAAGGCATGCAGCGCAAGCTGGCGAATGCTCGCCGCGTCCTGTGTGCAGCGATAAAGATATAGCAGCCCAAGGGCAAGCGCAGGCAGACAGTACAGAGGCGGGAGCGCCAGTGAGGCAAGCGCCCCGACGGCGAGGTCAGCCAGAATCATTTTCCAAGTGGAAAATGGAAGCCGGCTCGAGGGAAAGGAAGCGTTCCGGAGCCGGAAAGTCACATTTTACTCCTGGTCTTATTCGAGAGCGTCTCTCAGACGACGCTCATAATGGCGGTAGTACTTGTCCGCCAGAAGCTCGCTTTTGACGAGAACAGCCACATCCGTCGTATTGAACTGCTCATCCACGACGGCCCCATCGCCGATGAATCCTCCAAGCCGCAGATAGCCCTTGATAAGGGGCGGCAGCTTAGACAGGCACTTCCGATGATCCAGCAGATGCGGGTCACTGCGCTGCATATCGACGTAGCGGTCTGGCAGAGCGCGGATGCGAAGCGCCGGTGGGGCGAGGTGATTGTGATACAGGTAAGTTAGTTCATCAGCCATGAGGTCGGGATTGGTCCCCGGCAGACTGGCACAGCCAAACAAAACATCGATGCGATGCAGGAAGATGTACGAAGCAATACCCCGCCACAGCAGTTGCATGGCGGAACGACCGCGGTAACGCTGATCGACACAGGAACGACCCACCTCAAGCAGGCGGCCAGGGAACTCGGTGAGCGTCGAGATATCGTACTCGCTCGACGTATAGAAACGCCCGAGCTGAGCGGCCTTGTCACTGGTCAGGAGGCGATAGGTTCCCACCACGCCCTCAGCGCCTGAAGAAACAGCATGATCGATCACGAGAAGATGGTCCGCCACTTCGTCGAAATCGTCGATATCGCGCTTCAGGCGAGCTGTGCGTTCATCCGCACGGGCTCCCATTTCCTCAAAGAACACGCGGTAGCGAAGAGCCTGCGCGGCCTCGCGCTCAGCATCGGTGGTGGCGATACGCACACCGAGCTGCCCACCCCGAAGTTCAGGAAAGGACTCACGGGAAAGGTCGAGGCTGGAAAGCGACTGACCTGCGGAAGAGGCGCTTTCGCCATCCGTAACAAGAAGACGCAGGATTTCGGCGTGGGAAGGGTTGGCGCTCATCAATCCTGACCTGTTGAGCCGCCTGCCTTCTGGGGCATACGGCGGCCAAAGAGTTCGAGACGATGCGACACCAGATCGAAGCCAAGGCGGCGGGCCAGAGCCTCCATCAGGGCGGCATGGTCCTCATCCTCAAATTCGACCACATGACCGGAGTCGACATCGATAAGATGGTAATGATGCTGATGGCCGGGCTCGCTGGCCTCATAACGCGCACGACCACCACCGAAATCACGACGCTCCAGAATGCCTTTTTCCTCGAGCAGGCGAACTGTGCGGTAGACTGTGGCGATGGAAATCCGCGCATCGAGCTGGGAGGCGCGTCGGTACAATTCCTCGACGTCCGGATGATCTTCAGCCTCGGACAGGACGCGCGCAATGACACGGCGTTGCCCTGTCATCTTGAGGCCCCGGTCGATACATAATTGCCCGATGCGTGACTCTTCCTGAGCCCGCCCGCTTCGCTTTGCGTCAGCTTTCGCTTCAGATACCATGAAATATGGCGTAGCCGAAAATCCGGCCCTTTGCCAACGTTAAGTATCGGGCAAAGGGCGCCTTTCTCATCGACGGTGACCAAGACCGATCTTGCGAGCGAGATTTGAGCGATGGCTTGCATAATTCGGCGCGACCATCGGATATTCCGGCGGCAGATCCCATCGTTCGCGATATTGCTGGGGCGTCATGTCATAGACAGTCTGGAGGTGACGACGGAGCAGTTTCAGCTTTTTGCCGTCTTCAAGACAGATGATATAATCCGGAAATACTGACTTCTTCGGGGGGACCGCAGGCGTCGGCTTGATAATCTCGGGCTTGGTATTGGCAACATTTGACAAAGTCTGATGAATTGTCCGGATGAGATTAGGCAGGTCCTGACCCGAAACTTCATTATGAGCCACATAGGCAGAGATGATCTGTGTTGTTAGCTTTTGCAAAATCAAGTTATCTGGGTCGCTCGACATATATATTTCCTCAATGAATACATCTTTCAGACATGAATACACTGACGAAACCGCATAGTACAAGAAAATATAATCATCGAATAAAGGAAAACATCTTAATGTCTACGCAAATTATTGATATCACTAACAAGATATGCCCCATGACCACAGTCTACGTCCGTCTTGCGCTCGATCGAGCTGCAAGTGGCGAGAGGCTTGTTGTTTTCCTTAAAGGAGAAGAGACGCGTCGCAACGTGCTCACCCTGCTGGAGACCCTTGGGCAGACGGCCGAATGGTCGGTTGCGGACGATGTCGCAGAGGGTGATTATCGCATCTCGTTATGTAAATCGTGACGCATAACCAGGGCATCGCTCCGGTCAGAGTAGTAGGCGCGCCTCACTCCGCACTTCACGAATCCTTGGGCATTGTAAAGTGCGATTGCAGCCCTGTTTTTTACAGAGACTTCAAGGAAAAGACTTCGCACACCCCGGGCAGCGAGAGAATTCATGCCATTTTGCATCATCAGACGCGCAAACCCCTTTCGACGACAGGTGGGCAACACGGCAATCGTCAAGATTTCCGCTTCGTCGAGGCAGTGACGCACAAGCAGCAATCCGGCAGGCGCGTCGCTCTCCGTTATCAGCCACCCCACGACCCCGGGCGTGACCAGCAGGTCCTGAAACGCTGCCTCCCCCCATTGTTCGGGTTCCTCAAAAACCTCCCGATGCAACTCAGCACAGATCCCAGCATGAACAACGTTCAAGGCAACGAGCGAAACCTGATGCGTCATCCCCGTGGTGCGGGGCGCAACCCACGAGCCGGCAATTTGGCTTCAGGGGCATCTATGTAAAGAGGTTCGAGCATAGCGCTGTTGGCTGCCAGAAGGCCCGCTTCGAGAATCATGTGTATGTCTGGGCGAGAGGTTTCCGGCCCGGCTGACGGAGAGACGTCCCGCGCCAGCATATCAACACCACTCCCGACGAGCGGTGCATCCTCGCCTTCACTTTGTCCGGATAGAAATGCCTCTGGTGCTCCTGCCCAGAATGAGCCGTCAGCCCATTCGGCGAACAAACGATCACGTCGTGCCTGCGTTAGACAGATCGCATTTTCCAGCCCGGGGCGTGTGCGAAAACAGGCTCCTGTCGTGACGCCTCTCAACTGCGCGCCAAAGCCTGACGCAAGGCCGTTCGCCAAGGCCAGACTGGCACGCAAACCAGTGAATGACCCTGGCCCCAGAACGGCGACGATCAGCTCCGGCCCTTGTTGCCAGCCAGGCAAACTGAAGAAGTCGCGACAACGTGCGGCAAGGGATGCCGTCGCTCCCAGCCCTTCGATTGCCACATGGGCGACGCAACGACGCCCCTCAAAAATCGCCAGATCCCCTGCGCTCGATGGACCCAGTGTCGCGCCATTCAGCACCAGGCTGCGCGTATCTGCCGTCAATGCCATCAGAGGACGAGGCAGGCTTCGTCGAAGGCAAGCCGCATGGCGCGCTCTGTGGGTGGCGGCGCATCCGCGTAGCCCAGACCGGCGATGAAATTGATGCGCCAGCCTGTGTCGGAGAGGAAATCGTCTTCAACTGTATAGCCGTCGAACCCGGAGAACGGTGCGACATCAAGACCGAGGGCACGTGCTGCCAGAATCAGGTAGCCACCTTGCAGGGAGCCGTTACGAAACGCTGTCTCTTCCGACAGTCCGACATCCGCAGCAAACCAGTTCCGCAGGTGTTCCTCGCGGCTCAGGCGGGGCAGATGCTCAAAAAACAGAGGGTCGTGACATACAAGCACGACGACCGGTGCGCTGAGGCAGCGCTCGATATTGCCCGCAGAGAGGGCTGGTCGCAGACGCTCCTTCATATCGTCAGAGGTTAGGAAAACGAGACGCGCGGGACAGCAATTGCCCGATGTGGGCCCAAGCTTGACGAGATCGTAGAGCGTTACAAGCGTCTCACGCTCGACTGACCGGGCTGACCAGCTGACGGGTGTACGGGCCTGTCGAAACAGGCGATCGAGTGCCAGCGCATCAAGAGCTTGCGGCAAAGCGGGCGCATCACCCGGGGCGACGTCATGGTCACGCCGGGTACTGCCAGTCATGACAGTCTGATCAGGGCTCGAGCCATCCAGCGACACCGGGACAGGGGACTCTGGCTGACTCTCACTCACGGCTTCAATCCTCGACCTGCTCTACTGCCACCACTTCAGGGACGTAGTGACGCAGCATGTTTTCAACACCATGCTTCAGTGTGGCACGCGATGAAGGGCAGCCAGCGCAGGCGCCCTGCATCGTCAGGCGCACAACACCGTCACGATAGCCTCTGAATACGATATCACCCCCGTCTCCTGCAACGGCAGGGCGAACGCGCGTATCGAGCAGTTCGCGGATCTGGGCGACAACGGCTTCGTCCTCAGGGGCAATTGCCTCTTCCTGGGCTTCGGCGACCGACTCGAGGCTTGGCTGGCCGGAATCGAAATGACTGGTGATAGCTGCTAGGAGCAGAGGCTTGAGCGTATTCCAGCTGAATTCGTCTGTCTTGGTGACGGAGATGAAGTCGCCACCGAGGAAAACACCGCACACACCCTGCACCGCAAAGAGGGTGGTGGCGAGGGGCGAACGGCCTTCAGCAGCACCGGCATCAGCGAAATCGGCTGTTCCACGGTGGCCCGTTACGGCCCGACCGGGGAGGAACTTGAGGGTGGCGGGGTTCGGGGTATCTTCGGTCTCGATAAACATCACAGCTCTCGGATCACAGTTATCGCTGTGACATGTGCCATCAATCGCGACTCCGCAAGTCCCTTATCCCCCGATTCAGGCCGCAGGTGGTTCCAGCGGCAGCATGACCTGCACGCACAATCCGCGTCCCGGCACGTTATGCAGATCAACCTTGCCCTTTGCCCGCCCGACCTCACGCGTGACGATCGCAAGCCCCAGACCCATGCCACCTGTCGCACGCGAACGCGAGCCTTCAACCCGATAGAATGCCGAGAGAACATTCTCCAACTCGGCCTCCGGAATACCCGGTCCGTCATCGACAACCGAAATAACGACTTCCTTCCCGTCTGTCTCCAGCGTGACATGGGCGTCGCCACCATAGTTGCAGGCATTATCAATGAGATTGGCAAAGACACGCTTGATTGCGAGTGGGCGGACCTTGGCGTGGCAACGATCCGGCCCCGTATAGCTTGTCTCGCGTCCCCGATCACTCTGGGAGTCAAGTAATGTGTTCAGGGTAGCCACAAGATCGACCTGCTTGATGGGCTCAGGATCCAGATCACCTGCCAGATAGGCCAGGACACCTGTCACCATGGCTTCCATCTCATCGATATCCGCCTCAATCGCGAGTTGCGTCTCCTCATCGTCCATGAAGCCGGCACGCAATCGCAAGCGCGCAAGCGGCGTACGCAGGTCATGCGAGACGGCAGCAAGGATCTCGGTCCGATCGGTAATGAGCCGACGTATGCGGTGCTGCATCT
This sequence comes from Asaia sp. As-1742, assembly GCF_011753235.1. Taxonomy (NCBI): domain Bacteria; kingdom Pseudomonadati; phylum Pseudomonadota; class Alphaproteobacteria; order Acetobacterales; family Acetobacteraceae; genus Asaia; species Asaia sp. As-1742. The sequence goes on from NZ_VWWA01000004.1 coordinate 182,894, forward strand.
TGTTGATTGCCTGAGCGAGCCCGCGGACCTCTCGCGGTCCCCGCTCATCAACCATTGCCCACTGCATATCGTCAGATTTGGCAATGCTGTCAGCCACATGGGCCAGAGCGCGCAGAGGTGTGCTGAGCGCCCGCACGATCATGGCAGCGGCGATTGCCACAGCACCTGCGGTGATAGCTGCGGATGCCAGCCCACCCGTCATATGCCTGTGCTTGAGAATGCCCGGCACGTTGAAAGCCAACCGGCTGCCATCCGCCAGCTGAAGGCTGCCGTGAATGCTCGAAGAATCGGCACGATCAGCCCAGACACGCACGTCCGCCTTACCCAGATCACGGTCATTCGCAATCAGGCTTTCCTCGACCTGACGCAGCCTGTGCGGCTGGTCGAGATCAATTGGCTGATTGGCCGACCGCCAGCTGACACTGATTCCGTTATCCGAGAGGAGGGCGCCCAGTAATCCGCGCTGGCTGATAGGCGTTGTGCGGAGCACACGCAGATCGGTGCTCAGCTCCTCGGCGAGCTGCGTTATACGGCTATCATCATCGATATAGGTCTCGGCCTCTTCGTAGAAAAAGGCGCTCGCCACAAAGACCAGGACGACCGCCGCGAGCAAAACCATGCTCACGCGGCCGACAAGACCAACCGGCCATAAACGGATGATTCGGGGTGTGTTACCCCCTCCAAGACTCAAAGGCATGAGGTCTTAGACGCGCTCGACTTCCGCCACGAAGATATAACCGAGGCCACGCACAGTACGGATGAGCGCATCAGCATCGGCACCAAGCTTGCGACGCAGGCGGCTGACCAGAACGTCGATGCTTCGGTCAGATACGTCGCCGAGCCGCGTGCGGGAGAGCTCAAGGAGTCGGTCACGCGCAATGACGCGCTGCGGGTTGTCGAGAAAGCTCGTAAGCAGATCGTGTTCGGCGCCGGAAATATCGACCACAGCGCCTGAAGGATCGGTCAACTCGCGGCGACGCAGATCGAGCTTCCAGCCAGCAAAGAGAATTGTCTCCTTGCGTGAGACTTCGGTCGGGGCCGCACCCTGGCCGCGACGCAACACGGCGCGGACACGGGCCAGAAGTTCGCGCTGGCCGAAAGGCTTGGCTACATAGTCATCCGCGCCGATCTCGAGACCGAGAACGCGGTCGCGCTCTTCGCCACGGGCAGAAACCATGATGATCGGGGTCTGGGCGAGAGGGGCTTCACCGGGGTGATTGGTGCCCTGCCCACTGCGGATGGCGCGGCAAAGCTCGACACCACTGGTTTTGGGCAGCATGACGTCCATGACGAAAAGGTCTACCGGACCAACAGCCAGAGCGTCCCACATCTCGTCCCCCGAGGCGACACTGCGGACCCGAAATCCATCACCCTGTAAGGCGCGCTGGATCAGGGTACGCATACCAGGATCATCCTCCACGATGAGGATACGCGCCGGCAGGTCAGCAGCGGGGGAAGGAGCAGTAGGAGCTGTCGTCATTATCCCATCGATCATTCTGTGGTAAACGAGATTTGATACAATCTATGTCTCGGTTCGCGCAAGAACAACCGTATTGATGGGAAAGGACTTATTTTACCTTACTTTGATGGTTTTGTCAGGAGAAGTGTCCAGAGCTGGGCAAGATCCTGCGACCCATGATCCCCATGAACATCAGCGAAAGTCTTGATCGCATCGGCCTTTCGACCGCCATCCATCTGGGCCATGCCAAACTGGAGCTTGGCTCCCTCAGGTGCTGTCGGGTTTTTGCCAAGCCCTTCGCGCATCAGCGCAAGGCCCTCATCCACCTGACCGTTCAGCACAAGATTATATCCCGCGGTGAGAGACGGTGCTGCACTCGGCATCTTGCGAGCCGCCTCAGCATCCGCCGCCAGTGTGGCCTTGGTCTCGGCGGCACGCTTGACCACCATGGCCTTCAGGCGGGCTTCACGCGCGGCACCCTGGTCCTTGCCCAGCGCCCCGGAAGCATAGGCCTGATTCATCAGGTTCAGCCCAAGCTGCGGCAGGCCGGACTGAACAGCGCGCTCGACCATATCCATGTAATCTGACGGGTCCTTGAGCACGCCTGTCGTCATGCGCAGACGCTCGAGGTTGAACTGCAGGGCGTCAGGCATCTGGGGGTCGGCTGCCAGATTATGGATCAGCATCGCCCAGTAATCAGGCTTGGAGTAGTACTTGGCGAGCAGCACATAGGCATGCGTCTCGTTCGCCGAATCCTTCATCTGATGATAGCAGGTCGCCAGGAACTGAAGCTGGTTCTCGGGCGGGATACGCTTGGCCTTGATCTCGTCGTTGATCTGGTCCTGCTGCACGCGCGCAGCGTTCTTGTAGTCCTGCTGCAGATAATAGGACTGGACCAGAAGCGTCTGCATCTGGGCGTTCGGGCCGGCAATCTTGAGATAGCGCTCGATAGCCGGAACAGCGTGCGCATAATCCTTGGCATTATAGGCCATGGTCGCGTTGGCCATCAGCATCTGCTGCTTGGCTGCCGCGGGTGTACGCGGTGACGCGATCAGGACGTCATAGGCCTTGGAGGCTGCGGCCACATCGCCCGACGAGGCAGCAACAGCCGCACGCATCTGGGCAATGGTGTATTTCTCGTAATCGGTTTTCCCCGGAATCGCATCAGCCGCGTTCACGGCGCTCATGGCCTTGGCGTAGTTTTTCGCGCCCAGAGCCGTTTGCGCTTCCTGCAGGGGTTTGCCGACCTTGGCACTCAGCTGGTCTTCAGCATGAGCGATCGTGACGAGCGAAGACCCGATGACCGGAACGAAAGAGGAGGCTGCCAGAAGCGAGCTGGCAACCAGGAGGGCGCGAGAACAACGGGGAAAACGCACTTACTGTCCTTCCATGAACTGGTCTTGACCGACGATACCGAGCTTGGTGATGCCAAGACGCTGGGCGTCGGCAAGCACATGGGCAACCGTCTTGTAGTCTGCCAGGCGATTGGGGTGAATATGCATCTCGGGCTGATCGGGCAGGTTTGCCGCGTTCATGAAACGCGCCTGAAGATCGGCTTCGGAAGAGACGGGTTCGCCATTCCAGCTGATGGAATTGTCGAAATCGACCGCAACCGTGACAACCTTGGGCTCTTCGGTGCTCGGCGGCGGATTGCCCTGCGGCAGGTCCAGCGCGACCGAATGCGTCTGAAGCGGAATGGTGATGATCAGCATGATGAGCAGCACGAGCATGACGTCAATCAGGGGCGTCGTGTTGATATCGACGATGCCCTCGTCTTCATGCGTGCTGTCGGATCCGACGCTCATGGCCATGAGAGAACTCTCCAACAGGCGGAAAGCCGGCCAAGACCGGCATCCGGAAAAAACGGAGCCGGAGCCCCCTGCGACCCTGTGGGATCAGCAGAAGGCTCCTGAAGCGGGGTCCTGACCGAAATCAGGAGTGAGGCTGCTCAGTGATGAAATCGATGCGATAGATGCCAGCTTCCTGGCAGGTCGCGACGATTTTGCCGACAGCTTCGTAACGGGCCTTGCCGTCACCCCGGATCTGGATCTGGGGCTGGGGCTTGATGACTGCGACCTTCTCGAGACGATCGAGCAGATCCTGATGACCACGCAGAGGAACTTCGTTCCAGTACGCCTGACCATTCGCCGTGACCGCCAGGACAATGTTGCCTGGCTTGGTCTGAGTCGGCTGGTTGGCGTCGCGCGGCAGCTGCACCTTCACGGAATGCGTCGCAACCGGGATGGTGATCAGGAAGATGATGAGAAGAACGAGCATGACGTCAACGAGCGGCGTCGTGTTGATCGCCGAGACGACTTCGTCTTCTTCACCACCCCCACCGACGTTCATCGCCATGATCAGGCAACTCGCGAGCTGGTGGTCGTGGTCGTCGGGCTGTGGTCAGGGCTGACCGTCGGGGCAACACCGTGACGGAAGCCACCCAGCAGGACGGACTGGACGTCGGCAGCAAAGTTGCGCACGCGATCCATGGCGCCCTTGTTGCGACGGACGAGCAGGTTGTAGCCCAGAACGGCCGGAACAGCGGTGGCAAGACCGATAGCCGTCATGATGAGCGATTCACCGACCGGACCGGCAACCTTGTCGATCGAAGCCTGGCCTGCAATGCCGATGGCGGTCAGGGCGTGGTAGATACCCCAGACGGTGCCGAACAGACCGACGAACGGCGAGGTCGAACCCACGGTACCGAGGAAGGCGAGGCCGCCCTGCAGACGCGTGTTGATGGTGTCAACCGAACGCTGAACGGACATGGCGGTCCAGCTATGCAGGTCGATGGCGTCGCGCATCGAGCCTTCATGGTGCTCGGCAGCCACAATGCCCGTCTCGGCGATGTAGCGGAACGGCGATGCCGGCTTCAGAGCAGCAGCGCCTTCCTGAACGGTCGGCTTGGTCCAGAATTCACGTGCCGCTTCCTTGGAAGCCGCGAACACCTTGGACTGTTCCAGGAACTTGGTGACCATGATGATCCAGGTGCCTGCGGACATGATGACCATGATCAGCAGAACGCCACGGGCAATGGCATCACCGTTGGACCAGAGAGCGCTCAGGCCATACGGGTTTTCCTGCGACTTCGGCGCGGTTGCCTCGGCAGGAGCTTCAGGAGCCGGGGCAGCGGCGTCAGGTGCAGGGGCACCAGCGGCCGGAGCAGCAGCGTCAGGGGCCGGGGCGCCGGGAGCGGGCGCAGCCGCATCGGGAGCCGGGGCGCCGGGGGCAGCCGGAGCAGCGGCGTCAGGCGCTGCAGGGGCCGGGGCTGCGGGAGCCGGGGCAGCAGCGTCGGGAGCAGGAGCCGCAGGCTGGGCAGCCGGGGTTTCCTGGGCAAGAGCAACGGCCGGCACGACCACACCTTGCGCCACGGCAAGCGTGACTGCCAGGGCCGGGGCGGCGAGAGCGGGAAGGCGGAACAGTCTCGTCATTAACTCCAAATCCTCTGAAAAAGAGCCCCTTCGAGAAGGACTCTGGCAGTGCCGCCCCGTTCTCTGCCGGGCGCGGCTTGGTTTATCACTTTCCGGGGCGCGGAGGCTGCCTGCCCCCTGCCCCGTCGGAAAAAGAAGCCAGAGCTTCTCTTCCGTCATTCCGTCAGGCGACCGGGGCTTTCACTCCGGTCGCCATGCACTCAGTCATCACCCAGGGTGAAGTTGATGTGCAGGGTATGGTGATGCTCGACCACCGGCTGTCCATTCGTGACCGCAGGCTGGTAACGGGCCTTGCGGAGGAACTCCATGGCAGCTTCGACGAAGGCATGACCACCCGTCGAATTGGTGACCTGGCAGTTTGACGTACGACCGTCGGTACCGATGTCACAGGCCACGGTGACGCTGCCTTCGCGGTTTTCCTCCAGCATCTCCTCAGGGAAGACCGGACGGGCACCGTTGATCGGCGAGGCACCAGCCGAGTGATCCGGCACAGGCGGGCCCTTCGGCGCTGCGGGAGCGGGCGGCGCATTATTGGCAGGCGGCACGGGTGCCGGCGGCTTTTCATGCGTGACCTGCTTGATCACATGCTTCTGTGGCGGCGGCTGAATCTGGATCTTCGGCGGCGGTATGTACGGCGGCGGCGGCGTCGTCATCTGCGGCGGCGGCGGCGGCGGCGGCGGCGGCGGCGGCTTCTTCGGCTCCGTGATGATCTTCGTCTTGATCGGCGGATGGAACTGTTCGACGATTTTCGAACCCAACCCGTTCACCAAGGCGTAGATCACAACGACATGGAAAAGCACAGCGATTGCGATGCCGACGATGTACTTCGTCGGGCGTCGCTCCTGCTCGGCGTAGTTCATCGGTTGTGTCACTCCAAACCCTCTGTCCTGAGCCCCACACCTCTCTTGGCGAGAGGGGCGGACCGACTTGATAATATCGCAACCGCCCCATGCGACTTGCGTTCCGGTCAGGCGTCAGTCTGGCCGACACATCCCGAAATGTTTACCATGCTCCCAGCGCATGGCTCCCGTGCAAATTGGGCAAAGGTAAGGCACTGCTGTCAAGTCAGTTTCGTTTCGTTCGTACCGTTTTCCGACAGGCAAGGTTTTGCATACCAGCGGCACGACACTTTGAGACACAGTGAAACGGAACATTAATTCACTGCAAGAGTAATATTTATGAAACGCGCAAAAAGAGGCTGAAAGTCTTGCACCGCAAGAGATTCAGCCCCTGGTCGCCAAAGCCATCTATTGGGCGTTGGCGCTGGCCTCCGAACGCGTTGCGCCTACGCGTTGGGCAAGTGCTGCGGACATGAAATCGTCCAGCGCGCCATCAAGCACTGCATCGGGATTGCCTTTTTCCACCCCGGTGCGGAGATCCTTCACCAATTGATACGGCGCCAGAACGTATGAACGAATCTGGTGCCCCCAGCCGATATCGGTCTTGGCTGCCTCGGTCTGGGCTGCGGCAGCTTCGCGCTTCTGCAGCTCGGCCTCGTACAGGCGGGCCTTCAGCATCTGCATGGCCGTTGCACGGTTGCGGTGCTGTGAGCGGTCGGTCTGACAGGCGACAACAATACCGGTCGGGATATGCGTGATGCGAATCGCCGAATCGGTCTTGTTGACGTGCTGCCCACCTGCGCCGGAGGCCCGGAACGTGTCGACCTTGAGATCGCCGTCATTCACCTCGATCTCGATCGTGTCGTCCACGACGGGATAGACCCAGACGGAAGCGAAAGAGGTCTGGCGGCGGGCGGCGGCGTCAAACGGCGAGATGCGCACGAGTCGATGCACGCCAGCCTCGGTCTTAAGCCAGCCATAGGCATTGGCACCCGTGACCAGAAGCGTGGCAGACTTGATACCAGCCTGCTCGCCCTCGCTGGTTTCCATGATGGTCACCTTGTAGCCGCGCTGCTCTGCCCAGCGCGTATACATGCGCAGCATCATTTCGGCCCAGTCCTGAGCCTCCGTGCCACCGGCGCCGGCATTGACCTCGATATAGCAGTCATTGCTATCTGCCTCACCCGAGAGCAGGCTCTCGATCTGGCGTGCATTGGCCTGCTCGGCGAGTTTGCGCAGGGTCGCAACGGCTTCGGCAACCGTATCCTGATCCTGTTCGTCCTCGGCCAGTTCGACAAGCTCAAGCATATCGGCAGTGTCCTGCTCGATCTTCTCGACGCCCTCGATCTGGGTCGCCAGCAGCGTTCGCTCACGCATCAGCTTCTGCGCGGCGTCGGCATCATTCCACAGGTCGGGGTCTTCTACCCGGTGATTGAGTTCGGCGAGACGTGTCTGTGCAGCATCCCAGTCAAAGATGCCTCCTCAGCAGTGCCACCGACTGCTTGATCTGCTCCGATAGGGCCTCGGTTTCGGCCGACATGATTCATGCTCCTGCGTGTTCGATGGGTCTCAATAAAGCCCGCCCATGCCAATGTCACCCTGTGGCTGGGCATTGGGAGCCTGTTGTTTTTTGGCGGCGCCCGAATTCTCGCCGCCTGGCTCGCTCAGCCCGGCCTGACTCGACGCCCCTGCCATATCGGTTTCCGTATCATACAGATCGGTTCCGGTATCCGCCGCAGTGAGCGCTTCTGTCCCTGCACCAAAGCCATTGAGGGCGATGCTCATACCCGGCACCTGATCAGCCTTGAATCCATCGACTGCCATCAGTCGGCCTGTGTCGTAGCGGGCAAGGGTCACGCCCTCCGGCACACGGAAATGCAGATCCGGCCGCCCCTCGAGGGCTACCTTCATGAAACGGTTCCAGATCGGCCCGGCAATACGCCCACCCGTCTCGCTCTTGCCGAGCGATTGCGGGGTGTCGAACCCGACCCAGACCACTGTGACGATATCAGGGGTGAAGCCGGCAAACCACGCGTCGCGGAAGTCCTGACTGGTGCCAGTCTTGCCTGCTATGTCACGCGTGATGCCCTGCCCCGCAATCGTGCCCGTGCCACGCTTGATCACGTCCTGCATCATGGCCGTAATCTGATAGGCGCTTGCCGCACTGGCCACCTGTCGGCGATTGTCCTGCACCTGCGGCACCTCCACACTGCCGGGAACCGGGCCCGAAGGGGCGACAGGCGCAGGCGTGGCGGGTGCTGTCATATCGGCCGGGTTGCCGGAGGATGCGGCAGCAGGTGTTGCGCCGGGGGCTACAGCCGGGGTCACGATTGCTGTCTGGTTGGGGGCCTGCATGGTCGTGCCAAGAGCGAGGCCCTCGGGCTTCCACAGGACACTGCCATCGCGATCCAGCACCTCATCAATCAAGCTGGGTGTCACCAGCTTGCCGCCGGAAGCGATCGTGGCATAGGCCCCTGCCTCACGCAGCACCGTGGTCTCGACCGCTCCAAGAGCGGCAGGGAGCACATGCGGCATCTGGTCGACCAGCCCGATGGAGATCGCCATATCGGCCACGGATTTCATGCCCAGATGCGCTGCAAGGCGGATCGTCACGAGATTGCGGCTCTCACGCAGGGCATCATGCAGGGTTGTCGGGCCCCAGTTGTCTTCCTCGTAATTCTTGGGATGCCAGTCACCATAGGAAACCGGTGCATCATCGAACTTCTCGGAGGGCGGTATGCCCTGCTCCATCGCATCGAGATAGACAAAGGGCTTGAACGATGACCCGGGCTGACGCAGCGCCTGTGTGGCACGGTTGAACTGCGATTCCTTGAACGACCAGCCGCCCACCATCGCCAGCACACGCCCGGTGCGCGCATCGAGACTGACAAGTGCGCCCTCAACCTTAGGAACCTGTCGCACGGCGACGCGACCGGACTCAGCCTGAGGCTCGATCATGATCACATCACCGGCGGCCAGTGTCCCGGCATTGCGCATCCAGCCCAGATCCTTGGCGATGACCTGACCTTCCTGCTTTTCTCCTTGTGAGAGCCAACCGACGCGCCCTTGAGCAGGGTTCAGGACGACTGCCAGACGCCACTGATCGATCATGCCAGCAGGAGGCGTAACGTCTTTCAGCGCCTCAACCCAGCCGTCACCGGCCACAGCATCGTGCAGCTTCGTCACAGGGCCACGCCAGCGGCTATGGCTGCGGTCGTACTCCATGAGCCCCTGACGAAGGCTCAGGGTCGCTGCATCCTGCAATTTGCGATCGAGGCTCGTATGCACCTCAAGGCCGCCCTGCATGGCACGGTCAGGCCCGTAACGATCAATCAGCTGACGACGCACCTCGCTGCCAAACCATTCGGCATTGGGCAGCGGGCCGAAACGCACCGCATCATGCGGAATGAGAGGCTCTTTCTGTCCGGCTGCGGCCTCTTCGTGCGAGATGGCATGGATTTCGGCCATGCGGTCCAGTACCCAGTTCCGGCGCTCGATGGCACGCTCGGGATGGCGGTATGGGTTATAATTGGCAGGTGACTTCGGCAGCGCGCCCAGGAAAGCTGCCTCGGCATTGGTCAGCTGATCAAGCGGCTTGTTGAAATAGGTCTGCGCAGCCGCGGCCACACCATAGGCCCCGTTACCGAGATAGATCCCGTTGAGATAGATTTCGAGGATCTTGTCCTTGCTCAGCGTCTGCTCGATGCGCAGCGCCAGAAGGGCTTCCTTCTCCTTGCGCTCCAGCGTGCGGGCATTGCTGTTGAGCAGCATGTTGCGTGCAACCTGCTGCGTGATGGTCGAGGCACCCAGAGCCCGCTTGCTGCGATGGGTCAGGTTGGTCAGCTCGGCTCGCATGATGGCCAGAGGGTCCAGACCTGCATGGGTATAGAAATTCTGATCCTCAGGCGCGATGAAGGCATTTTTCACGCGCTCGGGAATGGCGTTGATCGGGATATAGATCCGGCGTTCGGCTGCCAGCTCGGCCATGATGTGATCGTCAGACGTATAGATACGGCTGACGGTCGGCGGCTGGTATGTCTTGAGCGTGTCGACGCTCGGCAGATCGGACGCAACACGCTCATACTGATGCCAGACGAACAGCCCCGATCCGGCCACCCCCACCAAAGCAATACCGGCAGCGATTGCAAGGCCCTGGCGCCAGCGGCGGAAACGCGGGCCACGAGGCGGCTGGCGCCCCCCTTCGGGACCGCGTTGCCCGCCCCCCATAGGGACGCGCCCGTTGCCTCCGCCACCTTGGGCAGTCGAGAACCAGAACAGGGGGAACCCGGTGGAGGAAAGGGCGGTGGTGGCGTGGATCATGGCAAGCGTTCTAGCATTGTCCAGCGCCCTCGTCGCCCCCTGCAATCATGGCAGGAAAAGCCTTAATTTTCGGAACTTTCCCAGGCCTCGCGGCCCTGCTTGTCCAGAGCTGCGCACTCCTCCTCGCTCAATGTGATGGAAGCAGCCCGGACATTCTCTTCCAAATGAGCGGGACTGCCGGTTCCGGGAATAGGCAACATGACCGGCGAACGGTGCAGGAGCCACGCCAGGGCAATCTGCCCCGGTGAGGCATCACGGTCTTTCGCTATGGCATCGAGCACCGTGCCGGGGCGAGCCAGAGACCCGGCAGCCAGCGGTGCCCAGGGAATGAAGCCAATCTGGTGCGCCTCGCAGTAATCGAGCACATCCTCAGATTTGCGATCGACAAGATTGAAACGGTTCTGGACAGTCGTCACAGGGAAGAAAGCGCCTGCCCGTTCGATCATCGGCACATCGACTTCGGACAGACCGACATGACGGATCAGCCCCTCTTGCTGCAGTTTGGCTATGGCCTCGAACTGCGTCTCTGGCGGGCAGTCAGCCCCCACACGGTGAAGCTGCCACAGATCAATACGTTCCACGCCCAGCCGACGGAGCGACATGAGCACGCATTGACGCAGATAATCAGGATGACCAACAGGACGCCAGATATCGGGGCCATGACGTGTCAGGCCACCCTTGGTGGCAATAACCTGCCCGCCATAGGGAAAGAGCGCCTCGCGTATCAGATCTTCCGAGACGAAAGGTCCGTAGGAATCGGCCGTATCGATCAGGGTAATTCCAAGATCGCGCGTATGACGCAAGGTCGCGACAGCCTGTTCGTGGCTCTGTGGCGCTCCCCACACCCCCTTGCCGGTAATGCGCATGGCGCCAAAACCGAGCCGGACGACTTCGAGATCACCACCTATGGCAAAAACGCCGGATCGGGCTGCGTCGATGGATGGCATTGTGTGAACTCCGCGTTGACTGGATGTCCAATCAACGCGAACAGACCCGACCGGGTTTGTGTGTATGCCTCTGTTCACCTATCCCGTGGGTAAGAGACGCTTCCCAAACGGGGCGATCCATGATGGGGACCGGGCAAACCGCCCCCCCTGTCGGAGCGCCCGGTTATCCCGCGCTGGCCCTCAAATCGCCTGCGGCATCCTCATCGGCGCAAAGATAGGGACCTCCGGCGAGGATCTCGAGCGAGACAAGCCTGTGTTCCTCTCCAAGCGTATCCGCCACAAAGAGGAATCCGTCTCCACTCGTCCATCGCGATGCGCCCCCAGCATAATTGTGCCAGCCGCTCATCTCGCAGTCCGAGAGATGCCTGTCATAATCCACGATCTCACCAGAGACGAATTGCAGGATCTCCCCACCAGTACACCGAGATTACGCCGGTCATCATGGAAAGGACCGACGATATCGCAGGGACGTGCCGTACGGGAACGGATGGTCACGCTCTGCGCCGAAGGCGGAAGCTGGAACACATGCTTCGCGCCAGCAACGCGCAGGGGCCGAACAATCACCCCGTCATCCGTCACCAGATGTAGATCAGCGTGATCGGTCAATGCCTGCTCCGGCTTCGTAACGGCAGGCTGCATTTTTTCGATACGATTATAGATCGGTTCCACACGCTCGCGATCCGTCATGAGCGGTGCAGCCGCATCACGGTCCCAGCTCAACATCCCGATAACAGGGTCAATACGCGAGGACTGGACGCTGAACATCGCCCGATTACCCGTATCAAGATAGCTTTCGGATAGCACACCATCAGCGGCCACAACCGAGTGTTCTTTCGTCTCGAAATGATAGAAAGCATACTCCTCGCGAGACTTGTCATAGAAGATGGAGTGGCCATTCACCAGCATACGCGCAGGGATGAAATGGCCGTCCAGCAACAGGCCATGCTCGGCAGTGACGTAAAGATCGCGGGTCGGCATATCTGCCCCCAACGCATCCTTGCGGATGCAGACAGGATACCCGGCAAGATCATCGGGCAGAGTCCGATCAATCCTGCAATGGCCACTGCCAGTCCAGATCACCTTGCGCGACTGAGGCGTGCCATCGACAATGGCCGTAATCCGGTCACCCACCCGGATCTGCTCGACCGCCACCGATCCTTCGGGCGTTTCGATCTGGACACCGGCGAGATAACAGACGGCCAGGATAATCCCGGTGCCGGAATCGATAATCGAATAGCCGGTGGTCCCCACGTTCTGGATGTTCAGCGTCAGAACGCGACCGTCTTTCAAGGTCAGATAAAGTGCATTGGCCGTTTTCGAGACGGAAGCAATCTGGCTTTTCGTCACGCCGTTGATCCGGATCTTGTCGGACAGGCTGTCGCTGGCGCCATTAAAACCTGTGATCAGGGTTGTTGGGAGGGAGCCGGCAGAGAGCGTCATCGTCGCATAGCTGGTGCCAGCAAGGTTGATCGTACCTCCTACGCTTCCACTCAACTCAGCGGCTGCACCAGCAAGTAGCGATACAGTTCCCTGAATCTGGCCATTCTGGACAGTAATCGTGGCACCAGAGGCAATGGTCTGATTCTGGACTGAACCTGTTACTGTCTCGACTGAGCCCTGGCCGTAAACAGTCCCACCAGAGATCGACCCTGCATTGTTTGTCGGTCCCTGAAGCAGCACGTTAGTGCCGCAAGTGATCCGCGAACCAGCCTCAATCGTGATATTCGTAAACTTCACGTTGCTTTCGGCGGTGACACCGACTGACGCCCTCATAGAGGAGTCTGACATGGCAGAACCACTCTTGAGCGTAAGCGCCCCGCCACTCACGATTTCAGAGCGTATGTTTCCGCCAGCCTCTACGGTTGTCACGCAGTTCCGCGTTGTGCCTCCAGCAAGTGCCCCGCCTGCTTTCACGAGGATCGTCGCGTTTAGAAACCCGTAAGAGTTGGATATACCAGAAGAGATGATGAAATTACCGGCCACCCGAAACAACCTTATTTATTTTTGGATTTCTTAGGTGATAACATCTTATAAATATTTTTTATATTGAAAATTATACTTGAATTGTTTTGATGAGAAATCGTATTTTCTTATGAATTTCTACAACCGCCGCTATGCATGCCTGCTTTCGAGAACCATACATGCTGTGAGAAGCGTCGGTATTTTTCGACTGCGCAATAGAGATATGGGGCGACAGTCTGGCCTGCGCGGCACAACTCCCGCGGCTTCACACCCGCGGTCGCAAGCGACCACGGGCCGTGTAATGACTCAGGACGAAGCGGCACCCTGCACACCCACCTGAAGCATATAAAGCGCGCTTCCCGCGCACATCACGATATGGTCGCGCTTCGGACCGGCAAAGGTCAGGTTCGAGCATCCCTGCGGCAGGCGAATACGGCCGAGCAGCACGCCCTGCGGGCTGAAGACGAACACACCGCACAGACCGAGCGGCCCTGTCACGCCACACCACAGATTGCCGAAAACATCGGCCCTGAACCCGTCAGGATTCATCTGCGCGCCATGAAAGCGCATGTCAGCAAAAACACGCCCATTGGCCAGACTGTCACCCTGCACATCGAACACGTGAATAGCCTGGTCACCACCCTTTTTCTGACCCGGCCCAGCCGGGGTCGAGGCGATATAGAGCTTCTTGAAATCGGGGGAGAAGGCCAGACCATTCGGGCAGGTCACGTCCTTTTCCAGCAGCACAGCCTTGAGCGTACCATCCGGGGCGAGGCGGAACACGTGATCCTGCTGGCGCCTGACACCGCCAATCTCGCCAATCAGCTCACGACCGATCTTCCACTTGATCTTGCCATCAGGATTGGTCGGGCCGCCCGGTTCATCGGCATGACCTTCGGAGATGTTGGTTCCATAGCCCGGATCGGTAAACCAGATGCTGCCATCGGGATGCGGTACAACATCGTTGGGCGAGTTGAGGCCCTTGCCCTCGAATTTATCGGCAAGCACGGTCACGCTGCCATCATGCTCGAAACGAACGACGCGACGGAAGAAGTCCTGACAGGTGATCAACCGCCCCTGGAAATCGAAGCAGTTACCGTTGGCTGCATAACTGTCAGGACGGAACTCGGTGACTTCGCCCGTCTCCCAGATATAGCGCAGTGCCTTGGACTGCACGACGTCACTGAAAACCAGATAACGCCCCTCGCTGCTCCATGCTGGCCCCTCGGTCCAGTCGCCCTTGTCATAGATGCGGCGTATGGGGGCTGCGAAATAGGTGAGGTTACTGAAGGACGGATCGAGCGCGATCACATCCGGGTCCGGGAAATAGGCCGGTCCCGCCGACGCTCCCCATTGACGTGGCGGCTGGCTGATCACGCTCGGCGGTGATGCCGTGACATCCGTAGCGGCGCGTGCCGGCAGGGCAGCGCAGACAGCGCCACCCAGCGCCGTCGTCAGAAACCCTCGGCGAGCGAGGGGCATCTTGAGTTCCATCATATCGTCCTGTGAGCGTTATCATTCCTGTTGCCATGCCAGGAACGTTCCGCATCGTAATCCGGACGGGAACAGTTTTGTATCAAGTTATTGTCAGTACCCTTTATTGCCCGATCCGTGTCTCGCCTGCCTCATAACGGCCATGTGAAGTGCCTAGGTGTGGCTTTCGCCGCATTGACTCGGTGCCATTGGGCGGTGTCACCTGAAAAGGTCAAAACCGTCTGCAAGATCAAGGACCCGGATACCCATGACTGCTGTCAGCCCTCTCGCCGGCAAGACGCTGGACCCCTCCGCCCTCGCCGATATTCCGGCGCTCATCGGGGCTTACTACAACCGCAAGCCTGACCCGGCCATTGCCGCGCAGCGCGTATCCTTCGGCACGTCAGGTCATCGTGGGTCGTCGCTCCATACCAGCTTCAACGAGAACCACATCCTCGCCATTGCGGAAGCCATCTGCCGCTACCGCAAGGACAAGGGTATTACGGGGCCGCTTTTCATCGGCATCGACTCCCATGCGCTGTCCGACCCGGCACAGCGCTCCGCCATCGAGGTCTTTGCCGCGCACGGTGTGGAAGTCCGCATCGACTGCAACAGCCGCTTCACCCCCACACCTGTCGTCTCGCATGCCATCCTGACCTACAACAGGGGACGCAGCGAAGGTCTGGCCGATGGTGTGGTCATCACGCCTTCGCATAATCCGCCCATCGATGGCGGCTTCAAATACAATCCCCCTCATGGTGGCCCGGCCGACACCGACATCACCAAGGTGATCCAGGATCAGGCCAACGCCTTCCTGACCGCAGGGCTCAAGGACGTGCACCGCCTGCCCTATGAGGAGGCGCGCAAGGCCGATTGTGTGCGCGGCCATGATTTCATCACGCCTTATGTGGATGATCTGGGTGCCGTGATCGACATGGAGGCCATCCGCAACTCTACCATCCGCATCGGCATCGACCCGCTGGGTGGGGCGGCGCTGGATTACTGGCCAGCCATCATCAAGCGCTATGACCTCAAGGCCACGATTGTCAGCACCGAACTCGACCCGACCTTCGGTTTCATGACGGCTGACTGGGATGGACAGATCCGCATGGATTGCTCCTCCCCCTACGCCATGGCCCGTCTGATCGGCATGGGCTCGCAGTTCGATGTGGCTTTTGCGACCGATACCGATGCCGATCGCCATGGCATCGTCTCGCGTCCCGACGGGCTGATGAACCCGAACCATTATCTGGCCGTCGCCATCTGGTACCTGTTCAACAACCGCCCCGGATGGAGCCAGGATGCCGGCATCGGCAAGACGCTGGTCAGCTCGGCCCTGATCGACCGCGTGGCCACCAAGATCGGCCGCAAGGTGGTCGAGGTTCCGGTTGGCTTCAAATGGTTCGTGGACGGGCTCTATAACGGCACCCTCGGTTTCGGTGGCGAGGAAAGCGCCGGCGCGTCGTTCCTTCGTCGCGATGGCAGCGTCTGGTCCACCGACAAGGACGGGCTCATCCTCGGGCTGTTGGCCGCCGAAATTACGGCGGTTACCGGCAAGACCCCGTCCGAGCATTACAAGGCCCTGACGGCGGAGCTCGGCGCTCCCTTCTATCAGCGCATCGATGCCGCAGCGAACGCCGCGCAAAAAGCCATTCTCTCCAAGCTGACGCCGGAACAGCTTCCCATGACCCATCTGGCCGGTGACGCGGTTCTGGCCAAGCTGACCCGTGCGCCCGGCAATGATGCGCCGATTGGGGGACTGAAAGTCACGACAGAAAATGGCTGGTTCGCTGCCCGCCCGTCCGGCACCGAGGATGTCTACAAGATCTATGCCGAAAGCTTCGTGAGCGAGGATCACCTGAAGCAGATCCAGAAAGACGCCCAGAACGCCATCTCGGCCCTGTTCGACGCCTGAAGCCTCTCCCCCTCTCCGGTCCTGACCCTCAGACCGGGGAGGGCCCAGCCCGTTCGATATCGGGCGTTGGGGGCTGGCTCTCAACGCCTCCGCCCCTACCCTCGATTCCTGCCCCGGTGTCACGATGGCTCTGGCTTCATAAGCCCGTGACGCACCCCCACCCTGTCGGAAAACGCGTTGCATCAGACCTTGATCGCTCCATGATATGACCTGTGCCGGCGGGCTTTGCCATCGGCCGGGTTCGGGCATGGAGTATTCAGGTCATGGCGCTGGCAAGACTTATTCTGACGCTCTGCGGCATGGGCACAGCCCTTGCGGCGCCCCCCACGCCTGCCGGCGACTGGCAGGGCACCCTTGCCCTGCCCCAGGGGCAGTCCCTTCCACTTGTGCTACACCTCTCGCCGCGGGCTGGCGCACCACAAGGCGAGTGGTCAGCCACACTCGACAGCCCCGCGCAATCTGCTTTTGGCCTGCCTGTACAACGTGCCACGCTGGAAGGGCAGACACTCACCCTGGACCTGCCCGGACTTTCCGCCCGCTATGTTGGCACCCTGAGCGGACCGGACAATATTCTTGCGGGGACATGGTCACAGGGAGCGTCCTCCTTTCCCCTGCGCATGGCCCGAGCGACCGGCATGGCAGCGGCAGCCGAAAGTGCGGCGCCTTCGCGACCGCAGACACCGCACCCCCCTTTCCCCTATCGCAGCGAAGATGTCGCTTTCGATAATCCATCCGGACCGTCCCATCTTACCGGCACACTGACCTTGCCTCAGGGCAAGGGCCCCTTCCCGGCTGTCATCCTCATTACCGGCTCAGGGTTGCAGGACCGCGACGAGACGATCGCAGGGCATAAGCCCTTCCTGCTCTGGGCCGACACGCTCACCCGTCAGGGCATCGCTGTCCTGCGTCTGGATGACAGACAGAGAGGGGGTTCGACCGGCCCAGTCACGACCGCCACCACAGAAGATTTCGCCTCGGATATCGCTGCTGCACTTCGCTTCATGCGCCATCGCCACGATATCGATCCGCAAAGAACCGGCCTCATGGGCCATAGTGAGGGCGGCGTCATCGCGGCGATGATTGCTGCCCGTGATCGACAGATCAGTTTTATCGTCATGCTGGAAGCCCCGGCCGTACCGGGGCGACAGATCATGCTCGCCCAGAGACACTGGGCTGCTGCGGCCCGGCATGTGCCGGACGCTGTTTCCCGTCAGAGCGATGTTTTGTTTGAAACGGTGCTCGACGCCATGACACCACAGCAATCCCAGAAAGCCGCCGAGCAAGCTGCGAACAGTGCATGGAACCGCCTGAACGGGACGCAATCCGGCCTGCCGGACAGTCTGCATGATCTCACCCTGCCTGCCATACGCTTTTACGACCGCTACGATCCCGCCGTGGCTCTGTCGCAGGTGAGCTGTCCTGTTCTGGCCACCCTGGGCAGCAAGGACAGGCAGGTACATCGGCCCGCCTTGCAAAAAGCCCTGTCACGCAACCCGCACGCCAGCATCGTCGAGTTCCCCGGTCTCAATCACCTGCTTCAGAAAGCCGGGACGGGGGATGTGAATGAATACGCCCTGATCGAAAACGACATCGACCCGAGCGCTCTGAAAGCGGTGACTGACTGGATCAGGACGCAAACCCATCCATGACAGGCAACGGGTCGCAGCCGTACCGCCGCAACCCGAGATACCTGTTTGGCTCAATTGTAATTGCCTGACAGGCTTACCACCGCGGCGAAACCGGAGCCGATGTCATAGGTCGGCTGGGAGCCTGTCAGACCACTCCCATAAACGCCGCGATGGGCTGTGGCAGCGGCAGTGTAGCCATAGACACCGGACAGATAATGCTGGTCGGAGATATTGATGAGATTGAGCATGAGCTTGGGCAGCACATGCCCGAATTTCGGCAGGTTGCGACCAAGCGAGATATCGGCCGTCATATAGGACGGGATGCTCTGATCGTTCATCAATGTGGCATATTGCGCGTCCGAATAGCGCAGGTTGAAGGTCCCGAAATTGGTTCCGTCGTCATAACTCAGTCCCATCGTGGCAAGGAATTTCGGCGCGCCGGGTTCCTGCTTGCCCTTGGTGGGCAGATAATCCCCCTGATAGGCGATATTATTGCCGATACGCGTCATCATGTACTGACCCGATGCATAGGCGCTCAGATGGTGCCAGGGATGAGTCGCAAGTTCGAGCTGCAGGCCATTGGCTTCCTGCCCGCCAGCATCAATCACCTGCGCCACGATATTGGTCGATCCAGGCTGATAGGTTGCACTCGTGATCTGATGATGGGTCATGTTGTAGTGAAAATAGGCGATATTCGCCATCATCGCGCCGCTGTAACGATAACCGATTTCCTCGCCGATCATGTATTCCGGCTCATAGGGATCGAGCGGGGTGGAAGTGGGCTGCCCATTCAGATGGCTGTACATCGAAACCTGTGAGTTCAGGCTGCTCGGCATACGATAACCTGTCGTGCCGTTGATATAGACCTGACTGGCCTGATCGAATCGGTAGCTCGCCAGAAATTGCGGGGCCGGTATGAACGCATTGCGCACGGATTTATAGGGCGTGGCACCGGGTAGATCCATCGTGTACTGCCGGTTGAACATGGCCGTCTTGAGCCCGGCCTCAAGCACAAGACGATCGTTCAGGAGGCTCACCTTGTCATTGATCGCCAGTGTGTTGGCCTGTTGCAGGGCGTTCTCGGGGTCCTCATTGATCGGCATACCGCCAAACGCCGTCAGATAGCCGGTTGAGCGCGTCCACTGCCCCTGCGCATTGATCGGATAATAGCGCTGATTCGAGGATTCATTGGCGTAGGAATACCAGTAGGAAACGCTCAGAGTATTGAAGGAACGCTTCCAGCTTCCCACCAGATTCAGCCCCGATGACAAGGTAAACCAGGGCTGATGGACAGCCGTACGGAGCGTTGCCGATGAGGGCGCGTAGCCATCGAGATGATCGTAGCGCTGTGTGCCGATATAGCCGCCCGAAACCGGTACATTGGCGCCCCAGAAATAGGGGCCGTTGAATTCGACCCCATAGGCTGTGGCATCGAGCGACAGTCCATGATCGAAGCCGAAATGGTTCTTGAGCGCGCCGAAAACCGTGCCGGTATTGCGCTTGTTGATTTCATAAAAGCCCGGCGAACTCGGATCCTTCGTGGTATTGTACCCCACACCATAAGTCCGCCACTGGCCGAGTGTCGGATAAAGCCACGAGGTCTGATCGGACTTGGTATAGCCGAATATCGCTTCGGAATCGCTGTGCGTATTCCAGCTTTTGGTCAGGGCGGCATCCACATGCCAGCGGCTGACCGATCCGGGCCCGCGCCAGAGATTGCCGCTCGAATAGGACCCGGAGGCAAAACCATAAACCCCGCTATGACCGATCTCACCGGTGTCGTAACGCACGAATTCCTTGTTCAGGCTATGTGTCCCGCCAGATGCCTGTGCGAACAGGTTCTGATGGGTGGCAGGCTTGCGTAATGTCATCGAGAGTTGCGCCCCGACCGCATTGTAGACGGGAGCGTTGACGTCTGCCGAACCCTGCATGACCGAAATCGACCCCATGTTTTCGGTATCGACCATCGACGGGGTGTAAACACTGTAGGTAAACGGATTGGCGGCCGGAATGCCCTCGTAGGTCACCCCGATTTCCGTCCGGTCCAGACCACGTATGTGGAAGGATTCGAAGGAGGCCGTCAGTGGCCCCTGACTCGATCCGACCACCCCCGGCAGATTGGCAATCAGACCCGTTGGCGTGGACATGGGCGATTGTTTTTCGATGAAATCAGCCGTGAGCGTGCTGATTGTCCTGGGGGTAAGGTGCTTCACCATCATGCCACCCCCGCCCTCACGATGACGCCCCGATACTTTCACCTGCTCTTCTTTTGCTGCCACCACAGGTTTCACTGCCATGACGGGGCGGGGCGAAGGTTTGGCAGGTTTAGGCTCAGCCTGCGCACGGACGCTGTCGAGACACATTAGTGATACGGCAAACAGAAGCGATTTTTTCATCGGACCATCCGAGGGTTACGGGAAGATGGTCCGGGATATGAAATAAGATGCGCCAGCAATATCCGTTTATAAAAATTTCATTGTTTTGACAACACAATATTCATGATTCACAACAACATTTTATTTTACAAATAAACAATAAATCATTGCTGCGTCACTGGCGCAGGAATGACCTACTTATCTGACCTGACAAACAGAATACGTCGCACCATCCCGTCGCGCCGGATCAGATGATACAGCGCCGCCAGACCATGCAGCAGGATCAGCGCCGCAAAACTCCAGACGACAGCGTGATGCACGTTACGCAAAACCGCTTCGTTTCTGTCCGTGTGAGCAAGAGGCAGAAGCGGCCAGTCGAACCACCCGAAAATCGAGAGCGGCAGTTCCAGCGTTGCGCAGGAAGCCAGGGCCCAGCCCGAAACAGGGGCAAGAAGCTGCAAACCATAAAGCGCCCCATGCACCGCATCGGCAAGCCGCGCCTGCCAGATGCTGGTCCGGAGGGGATGGGGTGGCGGCTTGTGCCCGAGGCGCCAGATCACGCGCAGCGCAACCAGCAGCAGGATGACCACACCCAGAGCGCGATGAATCTGGAAAACCGAAAACGCCGCTGTGTCAGGCAGCCCCGCACGATCCATCGCAAACCCGAGCAGGATCTGCCCGATCACGAGCAGGGCGAGGCACCAATGCAGCAGAATGGCCACGAAGGTGTAGTGCGGTGGCCTTTCGCGCATTGACGCATGATACGTCCTGCCACCCAGCCTGACCGCCATCGGGTCAGCCTCGATCGAGCGTGTCGAAAAGCTTTCTGAACCGTATTGCCGCTGCACCGGGCTGCGACACAGCCTTGGCCGCCGCTTCATTGTCCGGTTTGTCGACCACGACCATGCCCACCATACCCATCCAGTAATGGGGCAGGCATTTATAACCATACAGGCCCGGCTTGCTGAACGTCACGTTCAGATCATGACCCATGGGACCGGTGAATGGAGCCGCACCCTCAGGCAGCATACCGGGAATCGACTGCACATTATGGCCGGGGTCGGCCGCGATGAAATGTACCGTATCGCCCGCATGGATGTGGACGATGGCAGGATCAAAACCACGGCCGCCATCGGGCGCATGGCTCAGCATCCTGACATCCACCGTCGCCGCATGAGCCACGCTGAGCGACGCGGCACAGATCAGGGTCGCACCGGTCAGAACCATGAAGAACGAGGGGAAAAAGGCCTGAAGAGCCTGCGGCGGGGCAATCAGGCGTGAAAAAAGACGGGTCATTTGAATGGTCTCCCCGAAGTGAGAGGCGCAGGAGGCAATCTGGCAGGGATCCGGCGAACGGCCCCTGTCTGCAGCCCATGTCTTGCGGCCCCTGTCTCATGGCCCCGGCTGGATGCCAGACGGGGCCGTGTGCGGTCATTACTGGCGGTGCAGGTCGAAGCGATCGAGCGTCATGACCTTGGTCCAGGCGCTGGCGAAATCCTTCACGAATTTCGCCTTGGCATCGTCAGAGGCATAGACCTCGACAACGGCACGCAATTCAGCATTCGCACCAAAGATCAGATCGACCGAGGAGGCCGTCCAGCGCGGCTTGTTCGTCTCACGATCCAGCCCGTCATACACGCCCGGCTGCGTCGACTTCTCCCAGCGCGTGGACATATCGAGCAGATTGACAAAGAAGTCGTTGCTCAGTGTCCCGGGACGCGTAGTCAGAACACCCTGTGCGGAATGGCCGGTATTGATGTCCAGAACACGCAGGCCGCCCAGAAGTACAGTCATTTCCGGTACGCTCAGCGAGAGATTGCTGGCACGATCGACGAGCATCTGTGTGGGTGATTTCTCGTCCGGCTCGGCGCGATAATAGTTCCGGAAAGCATCGGCGCTGAGTTCCAGCAGGGCAAAGCTCTGCTTATCCGTCTGCTCGGGACCGGCATCCACACGGCCTGGGGCAAAAGGCAGATCCAGCGCGACACCGGCTTTATGCGCCGCCTGCTCGACACCCACATTGCCCGCCAGCACGATCACATCGGCCAGCGACACCTTGCGCCCATGATGCGCGCCGCCATTGAAATGCTGCTGCACCGCCTCGAGCTTCGACAGAACGGATTTCAGCTCTGCCGGATCATTGACGGCCCAGTCATTCTCGGGCGCCAGACGGATACGGGCGCCATTGGCTCCGCCGCGATGATCGGAGTCACGGAACGATGCGGCAGAGGCCCAGGCGGTCTTGATCATCTCGCGCTCTGTCAGCCCGGATGCCGCGATTGCCTTCTTCAGCTCGCGAATATCCGCCGCATTGACCATTGCGCCCTGTGCCGCCGGAAGCGGGTCCTGCCACAGGAAATCGGCCGCTGGGACTTCTGGCCCGAAATAGCGCGATTTCGGCCCCATATCGCGATGGGTCAACTTGAACCACGCATGGGCGAACGCATCGGCAAACTGCTCGGGATGAGCGGCCCAGCGCGTGATGATGGCGCGATAGGACGGATCGGTACGCAGCGCGATATCGGTCGTGAACATCATGAGCGGATGCAGCTTGTTCGGATCGCTCGCATCCGGAACGATGTTCTCTGCGTCCTTGGGGACCCATTGCGTGGCCCCGGCCGGGCTCTTGGTCTTGACCCATTCATGACCCAGCAGATTGTCGAGATATTGCGAGGTGAAATGGATCGGATCAGCCGACCATGCGCCCTCGAGCCCGCTGGTGATGGCATCGGTCGCCTTCAGCTTGCCTTGTACGCAGTGATTGGCCCAGCCCAGACCCTGCTGCTCGACAGGTGCCGCGGCAGGGGCCACGCCCACGCATTTGGTGGCCGAGGCCGCACCATGCGCCTTGCCGAAAGTATGACCGCCTGCAATCAGGGCAACGGTTTCCTCGTCATTCATCGCCATGCGCCCAAAGGCGAGACGGATCATCTGTGCCGCAGCTGCCGGGTCCGGCACACCATTCGGGCCTTCCGGATTTACATAGATCAGGCCCTTGGTGGTCGAGGCCAAAGGCTTGGGCAGGTGGCCCCCAGGCTCAACGCTGGATTTCTTGACCTGTGAATCGACGTTCGAGCTCATGAACTGTGTGCCGGGGCCCCAATAGACCAGCTCGCTCTGCCAGTCATCGGCACGGCCGCCGGCGAAACCAAGGGTTTTGAAGCCCATGGATTCGAGCGCGACATTACCCGTCAGCACCATCAGATCGCCCCATGAGAGATCACGGCCATATTTCTTCTTCACTGGCCACAGCAGGCGACGCGCCTTGTCGAGGCTCGCATTATCGGGCCAGCTATTCAGCTGTTCAAAGCGCTGCTCGCCGCCCTCTTCACCCCCTCGACCGTCCATGGCGCGATAGGTGCCCGCTGCGTGCCAGGCCATACGAACGAAGAACGGGGCATAGGTACCGTAATCGGCAGGCCACCAGGGCTGAGACTGGGTCAGGGTCTTGCGGATATCCGCCTTGACGGCTGCCAGATCGAGCTTGCTGAAATCACGCGTATAGACGAAATCCGGCCCATAGGGGTTTGACTCGCTGTCATGCACACGCAAAGGCGACAGGTTCAGACGTGTCGGCCAGTAGAATTCATTCGGGTTCTCGATCCCATCCGCCCGCGCCGCGTGAGGCATGGCGGTCAGGGTTGTGGTTGCGATCAAGGCCGCCATACCGAATTTCAGCAATCTCATTTCCAGACTCCAGAACAATCACGAATGACCCGCTCCTGTTCCGGGTCATTACTGTTGTTTCTGTCCTATGGACTTCATTCTTATTGATCCAACCGTTTGTCTCTATATCTCTGACAGGAAAAACCCTGATTCTGTAATTGCCATGACGAGAAAATTTTCTCGCCGTGTTTATCCACAACGAAAAATGCCCTGCCTCACCAGACAGGACACGCCGTAATCAGAGATCAGGAAAAGTTCGGACGGGTGTTACCAGCCGGGTTGGCCAATCAACGCATCGAATATCCGGGCTGGTGTATCACGACGCAGGATACCGGCCAGTTCAGTTCCCAATAAGGCCGCCTCATCCACGCTGCCTTTTAGGGAACGACGCAGCATGAAACTACCATCCTCAGACGCCACAAGCCCATGCAGGGTCAGAACCTGCCCGGCGATGGTGGCATAACCACCCACCGGCGTCCGGCATGATCCGTCCAGACCGGCCAGCAATGCACGCTCTGCCGTTGCGGCATAACGCGCTAGCCTGTCCTCCAGAGCAGGCATGAGCGCGCGGGCACCCGCATCACGGCGGCGCAAGGTGATGCCGATAATCCCCTGACCACAAGCCGGGAGCATATCGTCAGGTTCGAAAATCACATCGACCCGAGCCCCCATTCCCAGACGTTTCATCCCGGCGAGCGCCAGAAATGTGGCGTCGCACGCCCCGGCCTCCAGCTTGGCCAGACGCGTCTGGACATTGCCGCGTATGAGGCAGAAACGCAGATCGGGACGGCGCGCGAGAAGCTGCGCCTGACGCCGTACCGAAGCGCAGCCGATCAGGGCGCCTTTTGGCAGACAGTCCAGTGGATCACCCTCGGGGCGGACAGCATCGCGATCACGCAGAACCAGCCCATCACGGGGGTCTTCACGACGCAGGACGCAACCCAGCATCAGATCGTCCGGCAGAAAGGTTTCCAGATCCTTGAGGCTATGCACGGCAAAATCGATGTCGCCCGCCCTGAGCGCTTCATGGATTTCACGGGAAAAAAGCCCCTTGCCGCCGATCTCTGCCAGACGCCGCGCCTGATCACGGTCACCACGGGTCGAGATCGGATGCTCTTTCACCGAGCCGAAGATTTCCAGGAAGGGAAAGGCCTCGCCTAGTTGCGCCATGAAGCTGCGCGTCTGTACCAGCGCCAGAGGCGATGCACGCGTGCCGACGCGCAGATCCTTGCCGAAAACAGGGTGACGAAGCACCTCGGATGGAAGGGTCGCAGCCTGACTGGGCTCAAGAATCGGGAAAGGCACTGGCGAGATCGTCATGACCAAGGGCTTAGCCCTGCAATCCTGACAGAGGTAATTGTTTGTATCGTGCTCAGTAAAAGGTCTGACCTATCTGTGCCTTTGCCGGGCAACCTTGTCGAGACGCGCCTGCAAGCGCATCAGGCCCGACAAGCCCGACGCCATCAGGGTTACGGCTCGGCCAGCGCCTCGTGCAGGCGATCATGACGGTTGCTGCGAGCGCGATTACGCAGCGCCTTTTCCAGGTGGATCAGATGATCGCGCGTGATACGCAGCGCCTCATCACGATCACCACGCTCCATCGCAACAATCAGCGCTTCATGATCGTGGCAGGAATGCTGGGCATCCTCATCCGACTGGTAGAGCGCAGCGATCAGCACCGTGCGTGCTGTGAGGTTCTCAAGAATATTGGCAATGACCGAATTGCCCAGCACATCGGCAATATGAACGTGAAAATGCCCGAGCAGATAAGAGCGCCGCGCCAGATCCTGCCCTTCAATCGCACTCTGCTGCGCAACGAGATGGCTGCGAAGCCGGGCAATCGCCTCCGGCCCTACGAGACCGTGATCCAGAATCAGCCCTGATTCGACCGCACGACGCGCCTCGATCACCTCCCGGGCTTCCGCCACGCTGGGCTCGATCACAAACCAGCCGCGGCGCGGCGTGACATCCACCAGACCGCGTGAGCTAAGCCTGATCATGGCCTCACGCACCATCGTGCGCGAGACGCCGAAGATCTCTCCGACCTCTTTCTCACCGAAACGTTCGCCAGGCGCGATCCGCCCCGAAAGAACGGCGCGAATGATCTTTTCCTCGATCACGAGCCCGCTGGCACGTTCCGGTTCGCTTTTCTCATAGGACCTGTCTTCAGGAAGCCTGTTTTCGTAGAGCATCCCCGTTTTATGCCCATCTCCCCGGACTTGGGCAAGCACCGGCACGCAGGTCACCGCCATCCACTCGGTGAGGATACGAAATGAAACGGTTCCCGCTCTTTTTTTCATTCCGAAGTTGAATTGAACACAATTGTATTCTAATTGGTATACAAGAAGTTCCCCATCGAGCCGCTGCCTGCCATCCTGATGCCCGGAGTCATAGATGCCACCCCTTGCGACATCACGCCCTGCCCGCCCCTTCTCGTGTCGTGCCACGCTTCTCGTCACGACGTTTGCAGCATGTCCCCTGTTGATGAGCGCGACAGCCTGGATCAGCCCGGCCAACGCTGCTGGCCAGAGCGCAAAACCGGCGCTGCACAGCAAGTCCAGCAAGGCAAATGTGCATCGTCAGGCAGGTAGCCGTCGCCCGTCATCCCTCGCGGGTAGCAGCGAAACCGTGCATGTCTCGGCGCGGCGTGGCGTGACCAGTGCAGGCCAGCATGATGCTCATTCCGAAACCGTTCTGTCCCGTCAGGAATTGCAGAACCGGAACGTTCGGCAGCTGACAGATATCGTGCGCGTGGCACCCAACCTGACCATCCAGCCGAGCTTTGGCAGCGCCGCCCTCAATTTCGCCCTGCGTGGCGTGGGGCTGATGGATTTTACCCAGAATAATACGCCTTCGGTCATGCCCTATGTCGATGGCATCGCCTATCCGGTCAGCATCATGACCACCGGTATCCTGTTCGATATGGATGACGTGTCCGTCGCCCCTGGTGCCTCGGGCTTCACCCATGGTCAGCCCACCACCGGCGGCGAGATCAACTTCCACACGGGCGATCCGACGCAGCAATTTCATGCCGGCCTGACGGAGGATATCGCCAGCTACGGGCGCAATCGCGTCGAGGGCTTCGTTTCGGGGCCACTGTCAAAAAGCGTGTCCTATCGCATTGCCGGGCAGTCCCTCACGGGTGGCGGCTTTCAGCGCAATGCGCAGGGCACAGGGTACGGCAACAGCAATATCGGCGCGCTGCGTGGCAAACTGCGCTGGAAGATTGATGAGACCTCGCGCCTTGATATCGGGGGCCATTGGACAACCGACCAGTCGGAATCCTCCTCGGGTCACAATCTCTATAATTCCTATGGTGTGCCCATCACGGGGGATATCTACCAGACGGCATGGGGTCTCGATCCACGTTTTGCCAAGATCATTGGCATCAACCCAAACAACACGAAGCCGCGTGAGGATAATCTCTTCTGGGGCGCGAATGTGCGCTACACCAAGGAATTCAACTGGGCACGTCTGTGGTCACAAAGCGCCTATGAGATGGTTGACGAACATGAGCTGACGAACCAGACCAACTCGGTCAAATCCTATGGCAACATGTTCCGCAACAACCAGACCAATGTGTTTTCTCAGGAAGTAAAGCTGGAATCGCGTGACCCGAAAGCGCGCTTCCATTGGGAAACCGGCCTGTATTACAGCCGCTCGCGCATGGCACAGAGCTTCTGGTACGACAGCTCCGATCGTCCCGGCACCACGCCGCTGAACGAGACGTCCTATCGTCAGAACCAGCAGAACTTCAACCAGTACGTGCAGCTCAGCTACCGCGTCCTGCCCAAGCTCACGCTGATCGGCGCGATCAACCACGATTCCGACGACCGCCAGATGCTCAATCTGACGAGCACCAACGTCAATCTGAATACCGGACTCGCCACCTCGCAAACCAATTTCGGTAATTCGGGCGCGCTCACCAACCAGTTCGGCGGCCGCGTCGGGGCGCAGTATCAGGTGACGCCCAATATCATGGGCTATGCCATCTTCTCCAAAGGGTTCAAGCCCGGCGGCTTCTCGGCCAATATCACCCAGAACGCCAACCAGCTTCGCCCCTTCAAGCCTGAATCCGTGCTCACCTATGAGGGCGGCTTCAAATCCATGCTGTTCAACCGCCGCCTGCGCTTCAATGCGGCCGGGTTCTATTATGATTACCGCGACCAGCAGATCCTTGGCAGTATCCTGGTGCCCCCCTACGGCGTGCTGGGTGGCTATGTAAACGCCCCGCGCTCCTATATCTACGGTGCCGAATTCGACATGGAGGCCCATCCGTTTCACGGGCTCGTGCTCACCCAGAATTTTGGGTACCAGAATGGTGTGTACACCCAGTTCCAGAGCCTGAATCGCAGCGCCACCACGGCACAATTTGCTTCTACCGGTGTCTGGTCGCCCGTCTATACCAACTACAATGGCTACAATATGGGGCTTGCCAACCTCACCCTGTCTGGCGCTGCCGTGTATAGCTGGAACGTATTTGCCGATTATCGCATGAGTTTCGACGTCGATTACAACTATCGTGGCGCCCAGACACAGCCGCAGCATATTGGCGATGGCGGCATCTATCGTGCACCGGCCTATTTCCTGCTCAACTCCTTCCTGACCTTTGCGGCGCCCAAGCAACACTGGTCGCTCACTGTTTATGGGCAGAATCTGGCCGACCGGCGCTACTGGCTGTCAGGCGGTACGCAGGCAACGTTCTATGGCGTCATTCCCGGCCTGCCCCGTTTCGTCGGTGCGAAGATCAACGTAACCTATTGATCGCACGATACGACCACCCCTGAGGTGGGGCACTCTGCCCCACCCCACCCGACCGGAGAGCCGATTTGAGCACCCATGACCTGAAACGATCCGCCCGTTATCGCCCCGGTATCTTCGTTCAGGTCATTATCGCCACGCTGGCCGGCATAGCGCTCGGTCTGTTTGCGCCCCAGCTCGCCCATCAATGCCGGTGGCTGACCGATCTCTTCCTGCGCCTGATCCTGATGATTGTGGGGCCGCTTCTATTCTGCATTGTCGTGAGCGGCATCACCGGCGCTGGATCTCTGGGCGCCGTGGGGAAACTCGGCAGCCGGGCGCTCATCTATTTCGAGGCCATGACCACACTGGTCCTGCTGCTTTCGGTCGGGGCGGCACTCCTGCTCCATCCGGGGCGCGGCATGAGCTACACGCCCAGCCCCGAAGATGCGCACGCCGTTGCCAGCTATGCCGCCAATGCCCATGCGTTGCACGGTCAGGGCATAACGGGGTTCATTCTCAACCTCATTCCCCGCTCCCCTGTGGCCGCTTTTGCTGAAGGCAATATTCTTCAGATCCTGTTTTTCGCCGTACTACTTGGCTGCTGCCTGTCGCGACTTGGCGAAGCAGGGGCTCCGGTGACGCGCCTGATCGAGAGTTTCTCCTCACTCTTCTCACGCATGATGCGTGTGATCATCATGACAGCGCCGCTTGGGGTGTTTGGCGCTGTGGCGATGACGGTGGCGGAATACGGGCTTGATGCCATCGATCACCTGGCGGTGTTCGTCATCCTCTACTTCACCGCCATCGCTTTCTTCATCATCTTCATCCTGGGTGGGCTGCTGGCTTTTTGCAAAATCAACCCTCTGCATTTTGCGCGTTATTTCCGTGAGGAAATCCTGATCGTCACCGCCACGACAAGCTCGGATTCCGTGCTGCCCAGCATCATGACCAAGCTTGAAGCCATGGGCATTTCCCGACAGGTGGTGGGGCTTGTCGTTCCGGCAGGCTATTCTCTCAACCTTGATGCCCTGTCGATCTATCTTGGTTTTGCGGTGGTCTTTCTGGCCGAAGTCACCCACACGCCTCTTACGCTCACACAGATTCTATCAATGCTGGCGACGGCCCTCATCACGTCGAAGGGTGCACATGGCGTGCCGGGAATTGCCATCGTCGTGCTGGCGGCAACCCTTGCCGCCGCACCATCCATCCCGCTTTCGAGTCTTGTCCTGCTGATTGCCGTCGACTGGTTTAGCGGTATTGCCCGGGCGGTAGGCAACCTTGCAGGCAATTGCGTTGCGCCGGTTGTTCTTGCAGCATGGCAGGGCGCGCTGGACCGCGAACGGGCACACAAGATGCTCGGCACACATAACCGATGAAACGGGATCTCATGGACACTGCCAATCGTTATCCGGCCCCTCGTCTGGCCGAAGCCTGTCAGGCAAAACTCGTCGCTGCCGGTGCACGGCCGGAGGATGCTTCCCAGACCGTGCGCGCCATGATGCATGCCTCACGCCTTGGGACAGACAGTCACGGCGTACGACTGATCGGCTACTATGTCGACATGCTGAAAAGAGGGGGCGTCAACACACAGCCCCAACGCACCTTTACCCAGACAGCACCGGCAACCGGCCGTCTGGACGCCGATTTCGGACTTGCCCATGCTGCATCCTATGAGGCCATGGACGAGGCGATCACGCTGGCACGCCACGCGGGCATTGGGGCCGTCACCGTACATCACTCCACCCATTATGGCGCTGGCGGAGCCTACGCGCTGGCAGCTGCCGAGCAGGGTTTTGTGTCGCTCGTCCTGAGCAATTCCGATCCTGCTGTGGCACTCTCCGGCGGACGGGCACCGTTCCACGGCACAAATCCCATCGCCATGGCGGCCCCCGTGCGGGACAGGCGTCCCTGGCTGCTCGACATGGCAACATCGTCCATTCCCTTCAACCGGGTGAAGCTTTATCGCAGCCTCGGCCTGCCCCTGCCACCGGAAGTTGCTTTGAATGAAGAGGGGCACCCCACACTGGACGCCAATCAGGCGCGCTTCCTGCAACCTCTGGGAGGCATGGCCTATGGCCATAAGGGCGCGGCTCTGGCGGGTATGGTCACAATCCTTTCAGCCGTTCTCTCGGGAGCGGACCCTGATCCCATCATGACCTCGACGGCTGCCGCTCAGGAAGGCCACAAGCCGCAAAACGTCGGTCATATCATGGTGGCTTTCGACCCGAACCGCTTCATAGGACAAGACGCCTTTGAAGCCGGAATGAGGGACTATCTCGACCTTCTACGGGCCTCACCCGCAGCGGAGCCGGGGGTACCGGTCTGTGCACCGGGAGACAAGGAGTGGGAAGAAGCCGATCTCCGCTCTGATCTTGGCATCCCGGTTGACCCGGATACGGAGCGCCTTCTCGATCTGATCGGAGCCAAGGCATAAGGCACGATTTTTTGCTGCTGGCTTCATGCATGCACGGGTTTGTCTTGTGTGCGGTCAGCAGCAATCCACCGGGATTCCTGACTCGCTCAATCAGATATTCAGGGGGTGATTGTCATTGGGCGAGATAGGGCGAAGCCTTACATCGGGACGCCTTACCTCCGCAAACCCAGCCCCCATTCATCAAGATGGCGACACACCGCGTTTCTCAGTCTGGCCAGTCGGGGCTTCAAAGAACGATTGCCCCTGAGCAGAAGATAGGACGAAACCTTTCTCTGACGCGCGGCAGACTAGAAATCGCCATCAACCTTTAAGCCGTCGCCCCTTGTCCCACAAACGCAGTCCGCGCAGAGCCATATCAGCAATGCCGGGCAATAGCCGGGGCTGCATCAGGCCAGGATCAAAGGCTGTCATGCGTCGCGCGTTCTCGCGATAGCAATCCTCGACAAAACCCCGGAACGAGAAACCATCGAGAAAGAGATTGGTCTGGGTCACCGCGAAATCCCGCCCGTCATTAGGCTCCTGCCCGCGTTTCACCATCCCAAGCAGTCGGCTCAGCGCGCGTATGTAGAAACGCAGCGATTTGACGGAACGCCTCGCACGGCCAAGACCACGGCGCTTTTCTCGCCACGCCATATAATTGATGAAGAAAACGATATGCCGCGTTTCCTCGAACATCAGGATGTCGAAAATCTCGAACATCTTTTCGGGCAGAAACTGTGATTGACGGGCGCTTTTGAAAGCCCCGAAACCCAGAAAAGCGTCAAGGCACTCGCCAAAGCCAAAATCGATGAAGGCTGTTTCGAGATCGGCAGGGAATGTCTCAAGCGGCTGCTTGCGCGCGTCCAGACCGTATCGTTCGATCATGACGCGGATCAGATCGGCGTGGCGGGCCTCTTCATAGCCCTGTAGCCGTACCGCCTCCTTGACCTCGGGATCGATGATCTGGGGAGTGAAGGCATCGACAATTGCGCCGGCCCGGCGCTCGGTGTGATACACCTCCTGCCAGAACGGTACGGCGCGGAGCCGGGTCAGCTCCTCCTCTGTCAGCTCGGGCCACGGCAGGGTTTCCGGGTCGAAAACCTGATGCGTATCGATAAACTGCTGACAGAAATAATGCTTATGGGCTTCTGACCCCGGCTCAATCACACTCATGCAGGCGCGTGCTGCTCCTTATGCCCGAGGCGGGCGCGTACGGCCCCCGATGCTTTTCCCCACAGACGATAGGCAGCCAGCCCGGTCTTGACGAGTGTCGGGGTCGTAGTGGGACGCAGCAGACGGTGGTCGTAACCGGAGAAGCGGCGGTCATTTTCATCAAGGCAGAGCTGCATCAGCTCTGGCACCTTGATGTCCATGTCCGTCATATCCTTGGCGCCGGTCACGGTGAAATTGTTGTCCTGCGTGTGCTCGTTGCCCTCGGCATCGATCGAACGGGCCAGATCCATGCGCTCATAGGCGAGGAACGCCCAGACACCCAGAACACGCGCTTCAAAAACAGGGCGCTTCCACCACGGCATGGTGGCGCGATGCCAGGCCAGCCAGTTGGCGAAAAGCAGGATATGGCGACACTCTTCCTGCATCACAGGCTCGAACGTCTCGATCAGTTCCATGGGGAACAGACCGGCACGCTCGGCAAGGGCAAACAGGCCGAACGCAAAGAAGCTGTCCACACACTCCGAGAAACCGGTCACGAGATACGCCCACTCGGTGTCTTTCGGCTCGATATAGGGCGGCTCGGGGGCCATCGGAATGTTGTAGGCTTCAACGAGCTTGGAGAGCACCTCCTTGTGGCGGTTCTCCTCCCAGGCATTGCGACGCAGGGCGTCTTTCATGTCGGGATCATCGATCATGTCGGCATAGGCCGCCATGCGCAGGCGTGCCTTGCCTTCGGTCTGCACAGCGATATCCCAGATCGGCAGCGAGGTGATGCGATGCAGGGTCTGCGGGTCGAGCTTGGGCCACTCGATGACCGAAGGCTTGTAAGGGTTGAAAGTCTCCCTGAACATGTCGGCCACGGCGCGCTTGTGTTCCTCGGTGCCCGGCTTGAGCGGGCCTGGAATGGCGCTGCTCCAGTGACGGGCTTCGAAATCGGCCTTGGCCAGGGTCTTGTCTGACGGCGCATCGGGAAGATGGCTGTAGAGTTGTTCAAGACGTGACATGAGAGAGACTTCCTCTTCTTATTCCTTGATATCGCTCATTTTATTGATGACGCGCGAGACGAGACCATACGCAATGGCCTCTTCTGCCGACATCCAGTGATTGCGATCCGTGTCCTTGGCGATCTTCTCGTAGGACTGACCGGTTTCACGAGCAAACAGTCGGTTCAGGCGCTCGCGCATCTTGATGATTTCGCGGGCCTCGATGTCGATATCGGTTGCCGGGCCACGAACGCCGCCCATCGGCTGATGCAGCAGGAAGCGCGTGTTGGGCAGACACAGACGACGCTCGGGACGACCTGCGGCAAAAATCAGCGCGCCAGCCGATGCAACCCAGCCCGTGCCGATCATGTTCACGGGAGCGATGGAGTCCACAAAGCGGATCATGTCATGAATGGTGTCACCACTCTCGACATGGCCACCCGGTGAATTGACGTAGATATCGATCGGCTTGTCCGAAGCTCCGGCCAGTGCAAGCAGACGACCTGTGACATCACGGGCCACCTTGTCGTTGATGCCGCCAAAGATCAGCACCTTGCGCTGCTCGAACAGCTTGCCCTCGATTTCGGTACCGGGGGCCTTTTCTGCGGGCTCCTTGGTCTCCGGAGAGTCGGGGTTCTGTGTATCGGGATCTTCATCGTCGAGACGTGGTGCGATACGGAAGATGTCCTGAGGCGTCGTGCCACGCATTATGGTGTTCCTATGTCCATACAGCCTGTTCATCCCTTCTATGTTGCGCTTGATAGGCGGCCCTCACAAGAGCCCCGCCGATTTTTGCTCGGGATCAGGCATCTCGCCACGAGGGGCGGGAACGGTTAGGGTGTCGTGAGCGCGGTGATACCGGACAAGAAACTCATAAGGTCGTTGGGAAGAAATGCAGAAAACAGGCTGGCTGCACAAAGGCCTTGTCATGACAGGCATGGCGTCGCTCACGATGCCCCTGGCCGCCTGCGGTCACAGAGACGCCGTCGATACGGTCGGTAACTGGTATCATCAGTACCAGGGCGGCGAGATTTCCAAGCAGCGCCCCCCTGCACCGGGGGCTCATGGCAATTACCCCCATGTCGGGCTGACACCGACCACCCAGGTCGATCTGCCCAGCGCCTCTGCCCGACAGGCCCTTACGGACAAGCTGACGCTCCAGCGCAATCTCAGCCAGCATCTTGCCGTGGCTGACGGCCCGCTCATCATCCCGGCGCCGCCACCGCAGCCCAAGCCGCGTCCCGCGGGCAATGACAGTGGCTCATCGATGAGCGTTGTGGCGCCCGGCCAGACACCGCCAGCGACGCCTGCAACGGTATCGGCACCGGCATCGGCACCGGCTGCTGCACCGGCTGCTGCACCGGCTCCCAAGCCTGCGGCTGCCAAACCGGCAGCGAAGAAGGCTGCGCCCGCCGAAACAGTGCCGCCCGAAGCCGCCCTGCCTGAGGTCACACGCTTTGCGCCGCCGCCGATCAAACCGGGCGAGCTGCCGCAAATCGGTGATCTGCCGCCCCAGGCGCCACGTTTTCCCGGCTTCGATATCCCGCGCGATGCCGCCCTGCCGGACATTGCACCGCCCTCTTATGACCTGACCGAGCCCCATGGCACGCTGATCCGCTTCAAGCAGGCGTCCGATCAGATCGCGAATGGCCAGGACGGCACGATCGGCAAATTCTTGGGCACGCGCGGCCCTCATGACGTGGTCTATGTGAAGGGCTTCGGCGAAATCACGTCATTCCGCCCTGAAGAGCAGGTTATTGGCATCAAGCTAGGCCTGCTGCGCGCGCGCGTGGTGGCACAGAGCCTGATTCTGCACGGCGTCTCCGCATCGGATATCCGTCTGAGCGCCGGTGCGCTGGGGCGTGGCGTGAGAATTGACCGCTCGCCTTACTGAGGACGGTTCACCCGGTTCTGGAAACAGGTTAGTGAAGATTGTCGGAGTCGCCCTGACTCCGGTAATTTTATTTCAACCCTGTGCCCCCGAGCCGAAAAAATGACCGAAGAGTTTCACCGTATCCGTCGCCTGCCGCCCTATGTCTTTGCCGAAGTGAACAAGGCCAAGGCCGCGGCCCGAGCGCATGGTGAAGACATCATCGATCTGGGCATGGGCAACCCCGACAGCCCCACACCGCCCCATATCGTCAAGAAGCTTGTCGAGACCGTGGCCGACCCGCGCAGCCATCGCTACTCGGTCAGCCGCGGTATTCCCGGTCTGCGTCGCGCCCTGGCCGGGTATTATGAGCGCCGCTTTGGTGTGGATCTGAACCCCGAGACCGAAGTCATCGCGACCCTGGGCTCGAAGGAAGGTCTGGCCAATCTGTCATCGGCCATTACCAGCCCTGGCGACACGATTCTCGTGCCGAATCCGTCCTACCCCATTCATCAGTTTGGCTTCATCATTGCCGGCGCTTCGGTACGCTCCATTCCCGCCACACCGGATGAGGACATGTTGCGCGCGCTTGAACGGGCGGTGCGTCATTCCGTCCCCAAGCCGACTGCGCTCATCGTGAACTTTCCGTCCAACCCGACGGCCTTCACGGCGTCGCTGGATTTCTACAAGGAGTTGGTCGCTTTCGCCCGTCGCGAGCAGATCTGGATCCTGTCCGATCTGGCCTATTGCGAAATCTATTTCGGCGACGAGCCGCCACCGTCGATCCTGCAGGTGCCGGGCGCCAAGGACATCGCGGTCGAGTTCACCTCACTGTCGAAGACCTATTCCATGGCCGGCTGGCGCATGGGCTTTGCCGCAGGCAATCCGCATCTGATCCAGGCCCTCACACGCATCAAGTCCTATCTCGATTACGGCGCCTTCACCCCCATTCAGGTGGCAGCTGTCGCGGCCCTGAGCGGCCCGCAGGATTGCGTGGCCGAAATTCGGGACATGTATCGCGAGCGTCGCGACGTGTTGATCCGCGGGCTGCATGCTGCGGGTTGGGACGTCCCCTCTCCCCAGGGCTCGATGTTCGCCTGGGCGCCTATCCCGGAGCGCTTTGCCGAAATGGGTAGCGTCGATTTCAGCAAGCTGTTGCTGAAAGAGGCCGGTGTAGCCGTGGCCCCGGGTCTTGGCTTTGGTGAATATGGCGAAGGCTTCGTTCGTATCGGTCTTGTCGAGAACACGCAGCGCCTGCGTCAGGCTACGCGTGCCATCAAGACCTTCCTCAACAAACACGGCGTCAAACAGGCAGAGGCAGTTTCGTGAACGGTCAAACACTTCATCTTGGTATTGCTGGTCTTGGCACGGTCGGGGCTGGCGTAGTGCGCCTTCTGCGTGAGAACGCTCAGGCCATTACTGCCCGTGCCGGACGGACCATCGAGGTGGTCGCTGTCTCGGCCCGCGATCGCACCCGCGACCGTGGCGTCGATCTTGCCGGTCTGACCTGGCATGATGACCCCATTGCGCTGGCCAGCGACCCGAAGGTCGATGTGGTGCTGGAGCTGATTGGCGGCGCAGAGGGGTCAGCCCGCGCGCTGGTCGAAACCGCCCTGAAGGCTGGCAAGCCGGTCGTAACCGCCAACAAGGCCCTGCTTGCCATTCATGGTGCGGCTCTGGCCACGCTGGCCCGCGAGAACAACACCTCCCTGCTATTCGAAGCCTCGGTGGCAGGCGGCATCCCGGCCATCAAGCTCGTGCGTGAGGGTCTGGCAGCCGATAATCTGGTGCGCGTTGGCGGCATCCTGAACGGCACCTGCAATTACATCCTGACCGCCATGCGCGAGTCGGGCCGCGATTTTGGCGATATTCTCGCCGAGGCGCAGGCCCTTGGGTATGCCGAAGCGGACCCTTCCACCGATGTCGATGGCTGGGACGCCGCCCACAAGCTCGCCATACTTGCCGGCCTTGCCTTTGGTCAGCCGGTGCGGTTCGACAGCCTGCATGTCGAGGGAATCCGCAACATCGCCGCGTGCGATCAGGCATTTGCCCGCGAGATGGGCTATCGCATCAAGCTGCTGGGCAGCGCGCGCCGTGATGGGCAGGGCACCATCGAGGCCTCAATGCGCCCGTGCATGGTGCCGCAATCCGCTCCGATCGCGAATGTGGACGGCGTTTTCAATGCCGTCCTGACCGAGGGCGCCTTCAGCGGCCCGATGCTGATTGAAGGCCGTGGTGCGGGTGCAGGACCGACCGCCAGCGCCGTAATGGCGGATGTGATCGATCTCGCCCGGGGAACAGCCCTGCCCGTATGGGGGATGGACCCACGGCCCGAAATCGCGTGTGCCCCGCGCGAAAACCTGGCCGGGCAGTATTATCTGCGCCTCTTTGTGCAGGATCGCCCCGGCGTGGTGGCCGATATTACGGCGGCCTTGCGCGACTATGGCGTATCCCTGCGCGCCCTCTCGCAACATGCGGCGGAGGAGGCCGGAAAAACGGCTTCTTCACAGACGGTTGTTCCGCTGGCGCTTGTCACACATGAAACCAGCGAGGCGGCCATGCTTTCCGTCCTGACGGCCCTCGAGCCCCTGGAAACTGTCGTCGGCACACCGCTGCTCATGAAAATCGAGACTGTGTGATGTGGCAAAGGCGGCACATCCCGGCATAACAGGGCGTGTCGCAATTCCGGCTCAGCTGGATAGAGTACAGATAGGATATACCGGATGCCTTTCTCTCCTAAGTATAAAGTGACGGATCGCAACCTCGCGCTCGAGCTCGTGCGCGTGACAGAAGCTGCGGCCATCTCGTCATCGGCCTGGACTGGCCGTGGGGAAAAGAACGAGGCTGACGGTGCAGCCGTCCAGGCCATGCGGGCCGCTTTCGACACCGTCGCGATCGAGGGTACGGTCGTGATCGGCGAAGGCGAGATGGACGAAGCCCCGATGCTCTATATCGGCGAAAAGGTGGGTGCCGGCGGTCCCAAGATGGACATCGCCGTCGACCCGCTCGAAGGCACCAATCTCTGCGCCAAGGACATGCCGAACGCCATGACGATGGTGGCACTGGCCGAGAGCGGTAACTTCCTCCATGCGCCTGACATCTACATGCAGAAGCTGGTGGTGGGCCCGAACCTGCCGGACGATCTGATCGATATCGACGCCCCGATCGAGACCACGCTGCGTGACCTTGCCAAGGCCAAGGGCAAGGATATCTCCTCGCTCACCATGTGTGCGCTCGACCGCGAACGTCATGAGGAGCTGATTGCCCGCGCCCGTGAAGCCGGCGCTCGCGTCATGCTGCTGACCGATGGCGACGTTGCTGCCGCCATTGCGGCCTGTATGGATGAGAGCCGTGTGGACATCTATGCGGGTTCGGGTGGCGCGCCGGAAGGTGTTCTGGCCGCCGCAGCCGTGCGCTGCGTGGGTGGCCAGATGCAGGGCCGCCTGATGTTCGAGGATGAGAGCCAGATCGAGCGCGCCCGCTCGATGGATCCGGGCAATGACCCGACCCGCAAGCTCGGCCTGCATGACATGGCCCGTGGCGACGTGCTTTTCTCGGCCACCGGTGTCACGACCGGAACATTGCTGCGCGGCGTGCGCTTCTATGGCCCGACCGTTGCCCGCACCCACTCCATCGTCATGCGCTCCAAGTCTGCCACGGTGCGCTTCATTGAGGGGCGGCACAATTTCACCACCAAGACGTGGGCAGGTCACTGATCCCACCCTATAAAGGAGCGTATGTCTGACGCTCCTACGATCATCGCTTCGCCAGAACCGGTTCTTTCTGTCCATGAAAGTGGCAGTCAGCGTTCCTGGGTCTGGCGCGATGACAGGCTG
The DNA here is from genome assembly GCF_011753235.1 of Asaia sp. As-1742. Taxonomy (NCBI): domain Bacteria; kingdom Pseudomonadati; phylum Pseudomonadota; class Alphaproteobacteria; order Acetobacterales; family Acetobacteraceae; genus Asaia; species Asaia sp. As-1742. The sequence continues at coordinate 221,927 of NZ_VWWA01000004.1, forward strand.
GCCAGCGGTGATGGTCGCATCGCCCTGGCCATCGCGCAGCGCGCCGCCATTCCCGAATTATTGGCCCGCATCCTGCATAGCCGCGGGGTCGATGCCGCCCGTATCCCTGCTTTTCTCGACCCGAAGCTGCGCGACTGGTTGCCGGACCCGTCTTGCCTCACAGGCATGAACGACGCCGCCCTGCGACTGGCCAATGCCGTCAAGGGGGGTGAGACCATTGGCGTCTTCGGTGATTACGATGTCGACGGCGCCTGCGGCACCACCCTCCTGACCGAAACCCTTCGCGAGCTGGGGTGTCCGGTCTTTTTCCATATTCCCGACCGGCAGAAGGAAGGTTACGGCCCCAACGGGCCAGCCCTGGAAGGCCTGCGCGCCAAAGGGGCGAGCCTGCTTATCTGTGTCGATTGTGGGACGGCCGCCGTTGATCTGCTCACCAGCCTCAAAGAGGGTGGCGATATTATCGTGCTGGACCATCACAAGCCAGACGGGGCCATTCTGCCTGACTGTCTGGTGGTCAACCCCAACCGCCTCGATTGCGAGTCGGGGCTGGGGCATCTTTGCGCCACGAGCGTTGCCTTCCTTACGCTGATTGCTACCTGCCGGACGTTGCGCGCGTCGGGCTGGTTTGACGCGCATGAGGAGCCTGCCCTGCTGCGCAAGCTCGATCTGGTGGCACTGGCCACCATCTGCGATGTGATGCCCCTGCGCGACCTCAACCGCGCTTTCGTCGCCCAAGGCCTGCGCGTGATGGGCCGTGGCGAGCGGCTGGGCCTATCCACCCTGGCTTCCGTGGCAGGGGTGAAAGAGACAGCCAGCGCCATGGCCTGTGGCTTTGCCATCGGGCCACGAATCAATGCGGGCGGCCGTATTGCGCAAGCCGAACTCGGGGTAAAGCTGCTCCTGAGCGACGATGCGTTCGAGGCCCGGGCGCTGGCCGAAAAACTCGATGAAATCAACCGGCAGCGCCAGACTGTCGAGGCGGATATTCTCAACGAGGCCTATGCCCAGGCCGAAGCGCAGCTTGAGGCCGGTCACGCGGCCCTGTTCCTGCATGGCGAGGACTGGCATCCGGGTGTTGTTGGTATCGTCGCCAGTCGTGTCCGTGAGCGTTGCAACAGGCCTGTGCTGGTTGGCGCCCTTCAGGATGGCAGGATCAAGGGCTCGGCCCGCTCTGTGCCGGGCATCGACCTTGGGGCGGCTGTGATCAATGCCTGCCAGTCGGGGTTGCTGCTTACCGGTGGCGGTCACGCCATGGCGGCCGGGTTCTCCCTCGACGCAGCAAGAGCAGCTGAATTCCACCAGTTCCTTGACGAGGCGCTTGCTCCGGCCAGACTCCGCCCGCGCCACGACTCACTTTGCATAGACGGCGTACTGACCCTTCGCGGGGCAACGACGGAAATTGCCGCACAACTGGCACGCCTCGGCCCCTTCGGGGCTGGCCATGAAGAGCCGGTCATTGCCATCAGCCGCGTTCGTGCCGTCAAGACCGAGCGTATCGGGCGCGATGGCAACACGCTGCGTGTCATCCTGCAGGGCGAGGATGGCGGCAGGCTGCGTGGTCTGGTCTTTCGCGCCGCAGACAAGGCTTTCGCTGCCCTGCTGGAAGACCGGGCTATGCCGGTGCTTCACGTGGCGGGGCAACTGCGCTGCGAGCAGTGGAACGGTCAGGATATGCTGAGCTTTTTTATTTTGGACGCTGCCACGATTTAGGGTTGACCCCCATCCGGGGGTGGGATAATCAGCCGCTCACGCCTCCAGTCCCGTTCGTCTAGAGGCCTAGGACACCGCCCTTTCACGGCGGTAACACGGGTTCGAATCCCGTACGGGACACCACGGCATTGGCCGCAGTACTCTGCGGGGTGCAGCGGATTAGAAGCACAATCCTGATTTACCAGAATGTTGATTTTGAGCCATTCCTGAGCCCATCAGGAAGACATGGCTCTTTGGTATCAGGGGCTTCGCATGAGCGAATCATGAAGATCAGGCATCGATCCGGCCACAGGTAAACCACTCCCCAAGGGCGTATGGTACCGTGGACCCGGCCAGTATCAGGCTCGCAAAATGGTCGACGGCAAACGCCTGAGAAAGACCTTCGCATCCTCAGCACTGGCTCGTCGCTGGCTCACTGAAAAACGTGCCGAGGTCGATCTTCGCCAGTTCAAGCACAAATTGTTCCTCGACAAGACGCCTCTCAGACGATTGGTGGTGTGCTATCGCAACGAATGCATGATCCATCGCCAGCCGGATCGCACTGATCACATCCCTGCCCTCCTTGATGACCCTGTCGTTAATGTCATTGTGAGTAAATGGCAGCCTGCTGACGTTCGGGCCTTTCGTGATCGCATGCTGTCCGACGGCTATGCGCCAGCGACCGTGGTCAAGCGGCTCAATCTCCTCGCAAGCGTCGTGCAGCATGCGATTAGCGAGTGGGATATCCACACGGTCAATCATGCTTCGGGCAGGGTTGTGAAACGTCCGCAAGGCGCTGACAGGAAGCGTAACAGGCGACTGGCCATTTTTGACAATGAGCACAGTCTTCAGAGTGAATATGACCGCCTTGTCGAGGTCGTTTCGACATCCAAGCATCCCGATGATGTATGGCTCGTCAAATGGTCGATCGAACAAGCCTGCCGTTTATCGGAATCCGTTTCTCTCAGCTGGAAAGACATCGATTTCCGCAGTCGCACGCTTTCGCTTGCCCGGGTTAAGGGCGAGCGACACAGGGAGGAGCTCGGTCCTGAGAAACGCCCACTGCGACGCCTTCTCGTCGACAAACTTGAGCAGACGCCGCACAGGCCGGAGCCACACGAGAAGATCTTTGATATCGGCAATGAGAAGGCGTTCTCTGTCCGCTTTGGTCGGATGACCAGGCGTGCAGGCCTGACAAACCTCACCTTCCACGATCCGCGCCATGAGGCGACATTGCGTCTCGCGCGCTCTCTCGCCAACCCGCTTGCTCTGATGCGTGTCACCGGGCATCACGATCTGAAATCGCTCGACCGCTACTACCAGCCTGCCATGCAGGAACTCACGGACAAGATTGAGGCTAATGAGCCAACGTCTATGGAACCGGCATGACCTTCCCCTCACACCTGCTTCCGCTTCTTTCGCTTATCGCGAGCAGGTGCGGGGGACACGAAATGCGCGTTTTGGGGACGGAAACTGTGCCTTAGGGGCTCTTGGTTTATGCCGATCTGCTCGAAGCCGGACGGCAGACTCGGACCTCATGTCGCTCTGTTCCGTTATTCATTAAGCTACTGTGATATGGACACAACTGACGAAGCTGCTTGACCGTTGCTGCTGACGTCATCCAAGATGCATTGCCTAAAAAGACAGCGATGCAGGTATGGTGACAACCTGTGGTCTCTCCGGAGACAGTCACGCTTGAGCGAATGAACCCGCTCTTGGCCATGGCCGGACACGACGAGGATTGGCCTCGTCCGTGGTCGGTCGTCGTTGTCCAGATCGCGGCCGGCTCGTGTCCGTCTCACCAACGGAAAGACACAGTCATGAAGCTGAATCATATCAACCTCTACAGCCATGATACTGAGGCTGATCGCGCAATGCTCGAACAGTACTTCGGCCTACGCACTCTCGTTGTTCGTGGGAACAAGATGGCCGTCCTGCAGGACAAAGACGGGCTGGTGCTGATCGTCAATCACTTCGAAAACAAGCTCGAAGGCTTCGATTATCCCGGGCAATTCGATATCCTGCACATTGGCTTCATTCAGGAGTCTCGCGAGGACGTCGACACTCTCTATCAGCGTCTAAGCGCGGATGGCTGGGAAGTACAGGCTCCATGCAATGCGCATGGCGCATGGTCTTTCTACTTTAGAGCGAAGGGTGGCTATTTCATTGAAGTGACTACATTAACGCCAATTCGCCCCGAAGAAGCGTATCAGGAGGACCCACAATAACGCCTGGCACGAGCGGCCGAGTAACCAGACCTAGCTGTCTGATCTACGACGTGGGATCCGAAAGGCAGCTAGCGTCTCCAACTTTCACACATTGACGGTTGTGACCGTTTTCCAGAAGCTGACATTGCAGTGCTCACGTCGACAGACGGAATTTGGGACATTCCAGCCGAACCCCGTCACGTCAACCTACAGAAAACCGCGCCTGTGTCTCAGCCAGTCATAGACGCTGCCGCATACCGATCAACCAGACTGCACAAAAGACAAACGATACAATTCCGGCAGCAAAGATTTTTGCGGGCCACTCTATCCGTCAGACCACAATTGCTTCCTGCACGGCCTCCTTTGTCTTGAATTTGGTATGTGCGTCTCCCCAGTGCTTAAGCGCCATAATGACGGGCTCAAGGGTCCGGCCGCGATCTGTAAGGCTATACTCGACCTTGGGCGGAACCTGCGGAAATACTTCGCGATGAATGAATTTGTCTTCCTCAAGCTCACGAAGCTGCATGGTTAACATGCGCTGCGTAACATTCGGTAGAACCTTGCGGAGAGCATTGAAACGCATCGTTCCCTGCAGAAGATGGAACAGGATCACACCCTTCCATTTTCCGTCGATCAACTGGAGGGTTGCTTCAACGGCGCAGCCGGGATTGCAATCAAGGCTCTTGTGACGAATGCGGGGCATAACGGTATCATTTCCGATACTATGGACAGTATATGTGCGTTCTTGTGTAAAATCACCATAGATTCTTATTTGTGCTCCATACAACCACGGAGCATAGAGACATGCGTGCTATCGGCTTTCAGTCCCCGCATCCGATCGACAATGCAGACGCGTTGCGGGACATCAATCTGCCCGATCCGGTTCCATCAGGGCGCGACCTTCTCGTTGAAATCCGTGCGATCTCGGTCAATCCGGTCGACGTCAAGGTTCGAGCGAGCGCCAAGCCTGAGTCCGGTCAATGGCGTGTTCTCGGCTACGACGCCGCAGGTGTCGTCAAGGCAATAGGGCCAGACGTCACCAGTTTCGCAATTGGTGATGAGGTCTTCTATGCTGGCGCGCTGCAACGCCCTGGCACGAACGCCGAGTTCCATCTGGTGGATGAACGAATTGTCGGCCATAAACCCCGGACCCTGGACTGGGCACAGGCAGCAGCTCTTCCGCTTACAACCCTTACGGCTTGGGAGATGCTGTTTGATCGGCTTGATATCCGCCGCCCGGTGCCTGGAACGCAACCGTCGCTCCTCATCATCGGAGGTGCCGGCGGTGTCGGATCGATCGCAACTCAGCTAGCCCGCGTGCTGACGGACATCACCGTCATCGCGACCGCCTCGCGCCCGGAAACGCAAGAGTGGGTGCGCGATCTGGGTGCGCATTATGTGATCGATCACCGTCAGCCGCTCGCGCCTCAGGTCGCACAGCTGCCGACCGGCGCACCGGGATTCGTCTTCAGTACGACCGAGACCACGCAGCATCTCAGCAACATCGTCGAACTTCTGGCACCGCAAGGGCATCTTGGTTTGATCGACGATCCTGCGGAACTTAACGCCATGCCACTCAAGCGTAAGAGCCTGTCGCTGCATTGGGAGCTGATGTTCACGCGCTCAATGTATGCGACCGCCGACATGGACCACCAGGGAAAAATCCTGAACAAGGTCGCTGCCCTGATCGATGGCGGACGCATCCGCACCACTCTGGGCGAGCATTTCGGGCCGATCAATGCGAAAAATCTGCGTCGCGCGCACGCGCTCATTGAGAGTGGTCGTGCGCGTGGCAAGCTGGTGCTCGAAGGCTTCGGCTCAGCGGGAGACGTTGCATGAAAACCCGTTTCACAAATATGCGGCAAACCTCCGCTGCGTCAGACGACAAGACGCTACTGCCTGGTGGGAGTGCGTTCGCCCATCTCCGGATGGTGGGTAATGGCAAGGTCTCGGCTTTCTACCAGGCTGCGGACACGGCGTACCCGCGCTGCTTCCTCGGGGCAAAAGGAGCCGTATCATGACGATTGGACAAGGTCTGCCTTCTGGCGGCCGCTTCGACCTGCACGCCATTGCCGCCACATTTCCCACAACAGCGGATACGATGCTGATGGACACCTATCTGACCGATAGCGAGTCCCGCAGTATCCGCCTCTTTCGGGTCTATCACGGCGTACCTGCCCATTATCACACCCAGTGCGACGAAATTCTCTATGTCCTGACCGGCGAGGGAACGTTCTGGATCGACGATCCCGCGAGCGAAGCCGCTTTCGCTCCCGGTCAGTTGCTTGTGTTCCCCCAGCGGGCAATCCACGCGCTGCCGAAAATCCTGACTCCGTCGGTGGTCTTCCTCGCGATCGATACTCCGCGTCGGGCGCAGGACGATGTCACGTTCGTCGGCCAGCCCAACGAAACGCAGCCAATTTTTATCGCAGGGATCTGACGTTATGTGCACCATGCATTTTGCCTTGTCCTGCGCACGCTTGTTCCGGGGGCGTGTCATAAAGACCGCCTTGGTGGCGGCGTTCGTTGTTTTCGGAGATGCCGGGGCAGGATACGCAAACTCTGCTCGGGTTGAAGTGAAAAGTGACACAATGGACTGGAATGCCGTAGCGCTTGCGGCGGGCCAGGTTTTTGTCGGGGGGCCACGCTGGACGGGTTTTTCCGGCCCGTCTGTCGCCATTGTCACGAAATCGAAAGCGCTTGCGCCTTTTCCAACTGCAGAATGGAATGACTGGAAACCAGGGCTTGATGCCACCCACAGGTTCGTCAACGTCAATGCGCTGCATGTCGGTCCTGATGGTAGCCTTTGGGTTGTCGACACCGGAAGTCCCCAATTTGGCGGCACGATTGTGAAGAACGGTGCGAAACTGGTACGCATAAACCCGATGACGGGTGCCGTTATCCGAGTCTATCCGTTCGGTGCAGATGTTGCGCCAGATGGGAGCTACATCGACGATATCCGTATCAACGGCGCCCATGCCTATTTAACTGATGCGGGAAAGGGCGCGCTTCTCGTTGTCGACATTGAGAGCGGGTCGGTCCGACGGGTGCTCGACGACAATCCCGCCACAACAGTGCGACAGGATCGTCCTATCGTTGTGGAGGGCGAGACTGTGCGGATCAGTGACGATTCACCACTTCATGTGAATGTCGATCCGCTGGAGGTCAGTCCGGATGGCAGAACACTCTATTTCGGGCCACTCGAAGGTCCTTGGTCGCAAGTTCCAACAGCGGCTCTCGATGACCCATCCGTGTCGCGTACGAGCCTTGCGGCATTGGTGAAGCCATGGGCCGATCTTCCGCCGATCGGCGGCAGCATCATGGATGAACGCGGCAGACTTTATTATTCGGTACTTGCCAACGACACGATTTACTGCCGAACCCCGTCGGGCAAGACCATCAAACTTCTGACAGATCATCGTTTGCACTGGGCCGACGCGCCGTTTCTCACAAAGGATGGGCGGCTATGGTTCCCTGTCGCCCAGTTGGACCGCCTGCCAGTGTTTCAGCACGGCGTATCGAAAATCCAAAAGCCGTTCATCATCATGTCATTGCCGATCAATCCGTGAGACGAGGTTCGCTACCGCGGGGCGGAGGGCCCGCTACACCGCCGGGCTTTGGAGTTTCCTGAACCGTTCCCAGGGTTGAGACCTCTTGCACTATCGTTCATTCCGGCAAGATATCCCATGTTCCTCCGATTTCGTATCGCCGCCTTGAGCCTGGGTATTGCACTAACAACCAGCGCACAGGCCGGCACATTGCCAGTGGAAATGGTCGCCAATATCCTCGGTGCCATGCCTGCAGGTATCGCCGTACTACCCAACGAACGCATCTTCGTGAATTATCCTCAATGAGGTGATTCTCCCCCTTCCGCGATCACCTAGATTCGAGCGGGCAAGGTTGTACCCATAGCGGATGGCATATTCGGCAATGGACCGGATGCTACTCATCGCCTCGTCAGTTCTTGAAGCGTCGTGGCTGGCATCAATAACGTTTCATAAATACGCGATACAGGCGCACCAAAATTCAGCGCACCGGTTGCCGGAAGGGTAAAACTCGTCGGGTTTGATCCATCACGCGGCAACGTAGTTCGCTCGATCGTCCTCGGGCCGGATGTCGTCACGCACCCGCGAGGGGCTTTGGAACAGGATCGCAAGCCTTATCGATCGGGTCACGACCGACGAATGCGCCAGCTTCTTTACCGTCATGGGGCATGAGCCAGCATGAAATAAAAACGCTCTAATACACCGGGATAGTGAGGCGTGCGGCATGCGATACGCAGTATTGATGAAAGGATAATATCAATATAGCGCCTCACGTAGCGACGTATTGACTATCATCTTTTGGGAACTCCCTCTTTTCGCCACTCTCGCGGTGTGACGCCGAACCTTTTCTTAAATGCACGACTGAAATGAGACATATCATTGAATCCCCAACGTAGCGCGACGTCGGCGATGCTATCCACAGTACGCGCTCCTCCAGTCCCGGAAAGCGAGTGTGCACAGCGATCAAGACGTTTGAGAAGGACATAACGTATAAGCGAAGTTCCCTCGGCAGCGAACAGCTTGTTGATATACCGCGCTGATAACCCGCTGGCCGAAGCGATCATCGCTGCGTCGAGATCGGGATCATGAAGGTGCGTGTTGACATACCTTTTGACACGCAAAAGAGTGCCCGAGCGCAAGTGCGGACTATCGCCAATGGAACCATTAATTCCACCCAAGGTCATAGCCAACATGCTTATCGCAGGATCGGCCAGGCGCGTCATCTCGTCAGCGCTCAGCTGTCCGATCTGTCGACCCAGCGCGCCAAGGTAAGACGAAAGTACGTTTCCGACGCCCTGAGATACGGCGAGCGATGTGGCTACCCTGTCTTCTGCGTTGACGAGTAGATTATTGAGTATAGGTCTGGAGATGCTGAAGACCACCTCCTGCCACTGTCCTTCGAACCGGAGCGAATGTGGCCGCGTGGCATCATAGATTGCCATGTCACCTACCTCGAGGATGGCGTGGCTGCCACTCTGTTCAATAATCTGTTTACCCTGCAGCATCAGTACCGCGAAATAGCGATCCTCGTAGTCGCTGCGAGCCTCACGAAACCTCCTGTCTACACTTTGCTCAGAAGCCGATATTACTGAAAGGCGTAGGTCGCTAAATCGCTGCGAGAGGACTTTCCCGAAAAAATCATGCCGCGGAATAGCGGATATCTGCACATCCGCGAACAACCTCAGGATTATTTCCCTCCAATATTCGATACGTCGCTCACCAGACTGGTGAACCGACAAATCGAGCAGAGGGTCAGCCCAGTCCTCAGGTTGAAGAATACCGGAAGATGAGGGAGAGTCGGGTGATTTATTCACAGCTGGCAATCTCCCTTTTCACAAAACATGAAGAGCCTAAGCCAGAGAGTGAGACGAGCCCCAACCGGAGGGCGTGGGAACGCTAGCCTCTGATTGCCGGACTTATATGGATCGGAACACCCCGCAAGGGTGCCGTTGGAGCGCCCTGAGACGGCAGAGTTATCCCATGCTCCTGCAGGATGACAGGCATACCGTGAGGTGTATGGAGATGTGCATGAAGCCATGCAGCATGCTTTGCATCAAGGCTCTCAATGGGGAGATACCCTTTCGCAGAAAGCAGGCTCTCCAGCGCGGAAGCCCATTGCCTGTAATAGGTATCATTTACACATTCGCCAGCTTCGGCTGGCAAGGCAGCTACGGTGCGGGAGAAAACGTTCACCCATTCCGGCCACGAAAACAGCCCTGTCTCATGAAGATGTACAGCGAGCCCCCAGACGCGGGCATGCCACGGCGCCCCAAAGGGAGCGGTCTCCATAGGAATAGCCCGTGCCACACTCTCTTCATGGTCGCAGGGAGAAACTTCAGAGGCGTTCAGCATATCACACATCCTCCAGATAATTTTCCCAAAGATCGATATGGACGCAGTCCTGCGCGGACGCACCTTCCCCCCACAGCTCAGATGCTTCAAAACGAATATTGTACACATGCTGTGGAGAGGGGATGCTTCCATGTGCCATTGTGTCGGCGAAAGTGAAAACGCCATGATCCATGACAACTATGCCGACACGTGAGCGAACATAGCGAGGCAGTCTTGTATGGGTGGCGGGGTTCATGTTGCGCGCTCTTATACGGTCGCCGACCTTGAACCGCGGCGTGATCTCCTCTGTCGAAACCCGAGACGATGCCCCTGTTCGCACGACAATTGGAACGAGATCCAAAGTCAGTACAGTCATCCCACTGATCCTTCGCGCATGCGTTTGCCAATCTCGTCAACAGAAAGCACCTGACGTGATATGAGTAGAGCCTCAATGGCGTGAACCCAGTGTTCGTAATAGCTGGATCGAAGATAGGTGGCTGGGTCCATCAGTTCAATTTCGTGACGGAACTCATCCACATTGAAATGACCTCCCGCGAAAGTCGCAATGAATAAAGCGAAGATCCGGCCCTCCCAAACATGGGCAAAGACGGGCTCGCTTGCAGGAGGATTGACCGGTCCCATACCGTGCATTCCGCCCAAGTCATGGATTCCATTCATAACGGCGCTCCATTCAGGTCACCCCTCTCTGCCTGCGCAGGGGGAGAGATGATACCGGTCCCAATCATTGAGTCACGCGTGACGAGGGGAGCAAGTTGCTCAGCCGTCCACCCCTCCGTGCCAGCAGGACGCTGAGGGAGAACCATATACCTGATTTCGGCGCTACTATCCCAAACCCGGACTTCTTTCGTCTCCGGGACTGTTAATCCGAATTCCGCGAGTACCGCCCGTGGTTCACGGACGATGCGGGCACGATATGGGGCTGCCTTATACCAGGCAGGAGGTAATCCCAGCACAGGCCAAGGATAGCAGGAGCAGAGAGTGCAAACGATAATATTGTGAATGCCGTCCGTATTCTCGACGACGATCATATCCTCACCCTGGCCCCCCGAAAATCCCATCTCCGAAATTGCGGCCGTAGCATCATCGAGTAAGCGAGCGAGAAAGGCCGGTTCGCTCCAGGCTCGTGCCACTACGGCGGCGCCGTTCCTGGGACCAATGTGATTCTGATAGGTGTCGACAAGTGCATCGAGCGCCGCAGGATCAACCAGGTTCTTGTCAACCAAAAGCGACTCAATAGACTCTACGCGCAGTTCCAGATCGTCTGGCAAAGGACCATGATCGTGGGAATGAGAATGGTCTGGGTGTTTACTCATGTCAGATATACTCCAGAGGAGGAGGCCACACTCGTATTCTCAGTGCACTCTCGATCGCCAATCGAGGGCGTCTTCGAGAGCATACGCGGCACGGTAGATTGTGGCCTCGTCGTAGTAACGCCCGACGAGTTGTAGCCCGATTGGCAGGTCTTCGCTTGAAGCGCATGGCAATGAGATCGCCGGATGGCCCGAGGCATCGAACGGTGCGGTATTCCCCAACATTTCGAAGGCGCGCGCGAGATTATCCGCTACCGACGCGTTCGAACCAGGCAACCGGCTCGCTCGTATCGGTAAAGTAGGCATCAGCAAGATATCTACCTCTTCCAAAGCGAGATCATAGGCCAGGCGCAATCGACGGGCTAAATTCTGCGCCTTTCCATAGAATTTGCCATGATAGTGGCGATCCATATGTTCGGCAGCAATCAGGGTTGTCCGCAGTGTGGGAGGAAGCTTTTCAGCTTGACTGCGCCACTCCGCGTGGTGGGTCATCATCTGCGTCATATAAAGCCCGCGCCAATTGTGCCCATGACTATTCCCCGCCATCATCTGCGCACTTGCCCCCTCGGTCGCAATCGCGAGCCAGATGGCGGGCGCGACTTTATGCATTGGAACCGAAATACGGCTCACCCGCCCGCCCAACGCCTCACATAAATGAGCTGCATCCTCAACAGCGCGCTGCACTACCGGCTCGATGCCAGGACCGTCGAAGGCCTCGACCAGTATACCGATACGCAGTCCCGATAGGCTCTTGCCAATACCGGCGGAATAGTCGGTTTTGCCGATATTGGTTTGCTGGCGAGGATCTAATCCGTCAAAACCAGCGATGACTTGTAAAAGCGCTGCGTTATCTGCAACGTTACAGCTCATGGGTCCGAGGTGATCGAGCGTCTGCTCGATTGGCATGGCGCCCGTATAGGGTACCAGACCAAAAGTGGGCTTCATGCCAATCACGCCGCAGAACGACGCTGGAATGCGCACCGCCCCTCCCTGATCGCTGCCGATTGCCATATCGGCTTCGCCCGCTGCCAAAAGGGCCCCGTTTCCCGATGAAGATCCACCAGCCGAGAAGCCAGCCTTTCGCGGATTGGTTACCGGACCGGTATGACTAGTGTGCGACCCGCCGGAAAAACAGAAATATTCGCATACGGATTTGCCGGTGATTGTTGCGCCGGCGTCCAGGACACGCGAAACAACCGTCGCATCGACCTCTGGCACATAGCCAGCGAAGGTTGATGATCCATTGTCCATCTCGACGCCGGCTACACAAATATTATCCTTGATGACAACGCGCTTACCATGTAGCGGCCCTGTAGCCGCGCCCGAGATCACTGTCTTCCTGTGCCAGGCGCCGTATGGATTTTCAAAGGCGTCCGGGAGATACCCACCATTACGGCTGTAGCGCGGGGCCGGCACGTAATCCGGTAGGGCATCCAACAGGTCATATGCCTCAAAGGTTGAGGCCAAGGCTGCCCCATAAGCGCTTGCCTCACCCGAGGTCAGAGGAAAGCCGAGTTTTGCAGCAATATCGGCAATCTCTCTTTGGTTTGGACGCCGTATCGTCATGCCGCGTCCCTCATCATACCGGTACCGGGATGACAATTGATGTACTCATAAAACTGATGTGTACCGTCGAAAACCGAGACCTCGTGATAAAGACGGAGCTCACGAATGCCGGCGATCACCTCGAAGAAGACACCGAAAATTCTCAAATGGGTCGGGTGGCTCTCAGCCCACGCTTCGAGATGGCGCAATGATTTCCAGTGACCGATATTGTAACTCTCGTCTTGCAGATTACCATCAATATCGATCGATTGTACGTAGCGGTTGCTATAGCAGCCTACCTCCTCTCCGTTATCTCGTAGGAAATCCATGCCGTTGCGCAATGTGGGCTCTATGCGATCCAGATACAGAGTTCGCTCGGCATCTCCAGCATTGCGCCAATCCTGACCCGATCGTATCAGCGCCAAATTGTCATGCGAATGGATGACTACCCTCGTACCTTCGGCGGTTGCATGTTCGAGCCGACGCAAGATGCCGTTAGCTTCCATAGGATCGTTTTGCGAGAGCGCAAATCGGTCACGCATCGATCCCCAATAACCATGTTCCTGTATTTCGCCGCTGGTGCGGTCCATCACTGCACCAACGCCTGGAAAACTGGTTTGAAACGCGTAAAGGGTCTCAAACTGGCGCGCGTCCGGTGCCACACACTCGCGAAAATACCCCAGCCTCTCGGTCAGCCGCTCAGGGGCCGCCCACCAGGATGCAATAGAGGCATCATTACACCAGCGTTCATAAGTTTCGAAGTCACGCCAATAACCAACAACAATGAAGTTGCCATACCCCTGGTTATCCTGGTGAAAAGTCAGATCATGATTGCCAGGACCATTTTCATGGTCGAAGTCCGCAACTATTTTGCGTAGCGCCAAGAGCGCGGCCTCTCTCAGTGTCGCGTCTTTGAATTGCACCCCGAAATAACCCATTGAGACCCGAGTAAGATCGACATCTGCCCGCGCCACATACATGGGGAAGGGAGGCTGATAATCGTCGGCCACTCGTTTGGCCATTGTGCGTGGACAACGAAGGTGTTGGTCAACTGCGGATTCCATGACGGACCTCATTCAGTCAGCATTGTTGATCGATCAGAAGATGTGCGCGTATCGACACTGCACTGTGATATTGCTAGCCAGCCCATTGGATACGCTCACGTCGGTCCCGGCTTGCAGAAGTAGCTGATCCCGTGGTGCAACAAACCGGATGGCCGTCAGGTTCAGACGCGTACTCGATGAGGCTGCTGCATTGGGAATACCGTTCAGCAGCGTCTTTCCACCCCAGGACTGTGAAATACCAAGAGCTAAGGTTGTCTTGGGATTGGGCATGTATCGACCGATACCCTGTACGAAATAGCTCTCGCTTTGCGACATACGCCCATTCGAGACATTGAAGCGATTATTGTCCCCATACCAAATGACGTCACCAATCAGGTCGAAGGCCCAGTGGGTGCCAAAATGGTGGATATAGGCCCCCTGAAAGTCTAGGGAGACACGATGCTCCCCCAGGTTCAGCGATCGCCTGCGATCATAACTTCCCGTCGGTAAATAAAGATATACGGTCGCGCTCAACGTATCATGATGATCATTGAGCCGGTATTTGAGCGGAGCCGTCAAAATGAGGTCGCCTACACCAGTCGTACTACCGAGCGCTTTCGCTGCCCCGGAAGCTGTCACGTTCCCGAATGGGAGAAGAAACTGAGGGTCGATTGTCAAACGCTTCGTGAGCGAAAACACGTGAAGCAGTCGCGCAATGCCGAGGTTCGATCTTACATTGAAGTTTGATACCTTGGTGTCCCCCATGTACAGGGAGTCCGTGTTGACATAGTTGTAGTACACCACCGCAATAGTGGATTTTAGTGGGAATTGTTCATAATCCCCCGGATTAACCTCAGCCGCCCTGGCACACGCAGGGCCCATCAAGGCGATCGCTAGACTGAACCCAGCGCAGCGCAATGATTTCGGCTTTCCCTCCCCCAAGACAGTGCTCATAGCGCAGATTACCTGTTGTAAGACGTTGAAGGGACGCGGTTAGTGCGTGCCGCGTTCAGCGCTATATTGTCGGCTGATATTCTATTATTATTTCGTTTCCGGGATGATTTCTTGACCGAGAAGGCCATAAATTTTGACCGAGGCGGCCATGCTTGCACCTTGTCAGCACCCCTGCGGGATGCCGCAAGTCGCCTATTTGCAAGTGATGTCGGCTGCCAGAACCAGCGCTCATGCGCATCAGGGCCAGGCGTTCATTCGACCACGTATTCTTTTCATAAGAGTAATCTCTGGAAGCCTCGGGGCGAGGTCTGCGGCAAGTTGTATCTTCAGTTTCCTAAGGCAGTCATATCGATAAACAGACGCCGTTCTCCTTCGCACAGAGCCTGCAGTATCTGGTGCGTGCGCTGAGGCACCGTTGGGCGAAGCAAATGCGCGACCATTCCGGGGAGCCTTGCGAACACTCAGATTCCCTGATGATCCGCTTTTATGTGAGCGCTTCTGCACTCAACGTACGCTCCGCGCTTGACAAATCACTATAAAAATTTGTTATTTTATATATGCACGATAGGATTTGACAGATTTGGACGCCTGAGGCAGGGTTATCTGGAAAACCAGCGTTATTTTTTGTGAAAACCTGAATTGGTCCGCCGTTCGCATCCTTGACCTTACGAGTTGCCACATCGGAGCGGGTTCAGCCTGGCGAAGGTTTAATCAACGCAGTGCCTGCATCCAGCCTGTGACTGACGCTCAAGCTGGGCCGTTGGTCTGAGGGTCATACCAATATTGCCTACAAACACTACAGGCAGTTTCGACCAATAATTTCATGGTGGGATGATAATCCCTGGATAGAGGATCTGACCGATCATGACCGAAATACTGATCAACGCGTTCGACATGGCCTGCATTTCGCATCAGGCAAGCGGTCTCTGGCGCCATCCCGACGACCAAGCTTCCCGTTATAAAACGATTTCATACTGGACCGAGCTGGCCAAGACCCTTGAGCGTGGCCTGTTTGATGGGTTGTTCATTGCGGATGTACTTGGGATCTATGATGTCTATGGCGGGAACTCTCAAGCTGCTCTGCGCAATGCATCCCAGGTCCCTGTGAATGACCCTTCCCTCATCATCGCAGCAATGGCGGCGGTGACGACGCATCTGGGCTTCGGTCTTACTGCGACATTGTCTTTCGAACACCCTTATCCATTTGCGCGCAAGATGAGCACCCTCGATCACCTGACTCAGGGACGAATTGGCTGGAATATTGTCACCGGATATCTCGACAGCGCGGCCCGCGGCAATGGTCAGTCGCAGCAGCAAAATCACGATACGCGCTATGACATTGCTGACGATTATCTGGCCGTCGTAAAAAAGCTCTGGAACGAGAGTTGGGATGATGACGCGGTTATCAATGATCGAGTGAATGGGATCTACACCGATCCTGATAAGGTCCGACGCATAAAATACGACGGCCCTTATTTTTCGGTGGACGCTATTCACTTATGTGAACCCTCGCCACAACTTGTTCCGGTTCTTTATCAGGCAGGTACTTCTGCGAAGGGGCGAGGATTTGCTGGAAAACATGCTGAATGCGTGTTTCTCGCAGGGCCTACATCAACGATTGTGCGCAGTAGTGCGACCGCAATCCGTGACGCGGTCGCAGCGCAGGGGAGAAACCGGGACTCTGTCAAAATATTCTCGTTAGTAACTGTCATCACTGCAGCATCTGACGCGGAGGCAATTGAGAAATATGAGGAGTACAGACGCTACGTTAGCCTTGAAGGGGCTTTGACACTGATGTCAGGATGGACAGGCATCGATTTCTCTTCTTACGATCCGGAGGAGCCCGTTCGACATATTCGCAGTAACGCAATACACTCCGCGATCGATGCTTTGACCATAAGTGATCCCGATCGCATATGGATGGTACGAGAGCTCGCCGAACATTCCGCGATTGGCGGCATGGGGGTAACATTTGTTGGTGGCCCGCAGACCATATCCGACCAATTGGAGGACTGGATCGAGGAGACAGGTGTGGACGGGTTTAACCTTGCCTATGCCATCACGCCGGGTAGCTTCGAGGACTTCATCACATATGTTATTCCCGAACTACAGCATAGGAAGCGTTACAAGACCCAATATAGACCCGGTACTCTGCGCGAAAAAATATTCTCGTCGACGTAGGCCGGCAAGTTACTGTTAATGTATATGGCCCACCCCGAGGTAATCGCGCGTACTGTAAAAAATGTCAACCTACGTATAATTATCATAATCGAGGATTTCATCGCTATAAAGTAATAGTAATTATATCAACGTCACCCGTTCCCTTGTCCTGGTAGAAATCGGTCTGGCAGATTCATGACGCTATAGGAATATTACGTGGACGGCATAACCCTTTGCCCGGTGCCGCGCCCTTCTCTCGACGGTCAACAACGCCGGGTTCTCGCATCGCGAAGCGGGACTATCAGCCCTAAATCCGTCTCTCGCAATCCATCGAACATCGTAAGAAAGGCTTCTTGCAGGCGCGTTCGCATGACAGATGGGATGGTAAAGCCAGAGGCTGGGCGAATGCCTGCCCATCTTAGAGACAATTTTATGGAGCGACCCATCACGCTATCGCCTGCAAGTTCGATCACTCGACCAGGGTACCGAGCAGGTGTCTCGAACACGTCTGCAGTGAACCAGGCAACATCCTACACCGAGACAAGCTGCATGGCCTGATCCGGCCTCAAATAGGTCCTCATCATGCAAAGCATAGTGATCCGAAAAACCAGGCTTGAGAGGCTTTCCATGAACGCCGCAGAACGGAAAACCATTATTGGCAAGTCCAATGAGGCAATGTGCCGCTCGCTTGGCCATTCGCTCCCGAAAATGCTGTCCGAGATCCTGCGCGATATGCTGGAGACCGTGTTATGGCATCTGTGGCCGCGGCCTGCCCGCATCCGACACATCACATCAATCCTGGCCATCCCGGTCAGCCATCGGGACGCCATTGTCCGGAAATGTCTCTGCCATGAGGCGCTGGATGCGCTCGAGATCGCCTGTCGTAGCCGGATTATAGATGATCAGGCCAAGATCTGGCCGCCCATCGACAGCGAACCCTGAATATTCGAGTTCGATCAGCCCTACGGCAGGATGTTGCAGGCGCTTGGTTCCCTCACCTTGCTGCAACACGTCATTATGCTGCCAGAGCGCCGCGAAATCCGGGCTGGCAGCGCTCAGTTCAGCGACAAGCCTGTCGATCTCGGCAGAAGCACCGGCCCGCACCACGTCGGCACGAAAAGCCGCGACCACCGAATAGGCGAGGCTCGACCAGTCCGTCTGCATCGCGCGTATACGGGGCGTACAAAAAACGATCTTGAGGATATTGCAGTCTTCCCGCGCCAGTTTGCTGTAATCGGTGAGCACACAGGAGGCCGCCCGGTTCCAGGCAACGACATCCCACAAGGGTGTCTTGACGATGGCTGGGCTCCAGGTGAGCGCATCAAGCACGCGTTGCAGGCGCGGCGTGATGCCTTCGGCCGCCCTGTACCGCCGTTCTGGCGGATGCCCGAGCGCCAGCATATACAGATGCTCGCGCTCTGCTTCGGTCAGCAGCATCCCCTTGGCAATACGATCAAGCACATCCGCCGAGGGCGAACCCGCCCGCCCCTGCTCCAGCCAGGTGTACCATGTGGGGCTGATATTGGCGCGTTGCGCGACTTCCTCCCGGCGCAGCCCCGGCGTGCGTCGCCTTGTGGCGGGAAAGCCAAATGCCGCCGGATCGAGACGATCACGCCTGTCTCGCAGATAGGCGCCAAGTGCGGTGGAAGAAGTCACTTCAAGCCTGTCAGTGCTGATACTATGATAAAGTCACTACTGTAACAGGATGAGTATGGCGGCCATGATCATGATCTGACAACCAAGGAAACTGGATCATGCGCGTTTTTCTGACCGGGGCGAACGGTTTTATCGGCGCCAAACTCGTTGCAGAACTTATTGGAGCAGGCCATCAGGTGCTCGGCCTGACACGCTCGACGGCTGGCGCGCAAAGGCTCCAGGCCGCAGGTGCAGAAGCGCTGCACGGCGATCTTGAGGATCTCGCCAGCCTGCGCGCAGGAGCGGCAGGAAGCGACGGCGTTATCCATACCGCGTTCGACCATGACTTCGCGCATTATCTTGCCAATTGCGAGAAAGACCGACGCGCTATCGACGCCATCGGTGAGGCGCTTGAGGGTTCGAACCACCCCTTCGTAATCACCTCCACAACGCTGTTCGGCGAAGCTCGTCCCGGCGCGTGCGCGGATGAGGATGTCTTCAACGCCCAGCACAAAAATCCACGGGTTATTTCGGAAATCGCAGCGCAGGGGATGATTGATCGCGGCCGGAATGTCTCGCTGGTGCGTCTGTCGCAAATTCACGATACGGCGCGTCAGGGCCTCGTGACATTCCTGATCCAGCTCGCCCGCGAGACAGGGCGTTCCGCCTATATTGCGGACACGGATTATCGCTGGTCGGCAGCCCCTGTTTCGGCCACCGTCACACTCTATCGTCTGGCGCTTGAAAAGCAGGCCCACGGCGCACGCTATCACGCAACGGCAGAAGAAGGTGTGTCGGTACGCGCCATTGCGGAAAGGATCGGGCAAACTCTCGGCTTGCCCGTCACCGGACTGAGCGAGGATGAGGCAATGGCCCATTTCGGCTGGTTATATGGCTTCGTTAGCAAGGACATGACGGCCTCGAGTCAGAAGACACAGCAACGCCTTGGCTGGCAGCCCATTGGGGCCAGCTTGCTGAGTGACATCGACAATATCAACCCTCAGGCGGCGTAAGTCGGCAGATCGTGACCTTGCTGGCGTATCCCATAAGGGCTGCGCCAGCTTGTTTTTGACCACTCACCGCGCTCACTGCGACGAAAACCGCCATTTCCCTGCCGAACGTACGAGGCCGGCTGCGTCACCGGGGCGCAAAAGCCGGAGCGGCGTGCCGGGGCCAGAGAGACGCCGGTCGCGCTCCCGGACCGTGATCATGCCAGACCATCTGCTTGATTCCTGCCTGAAATTCATCACAGATGAGGGAAACCTGACGGATATTCATGGATCATGATCGACATTCAGCCGCTGGCCATTTTGCGTGAAATCCATCGCACCGGCAGCCTGACACAGGCGGCAGAACAATTATGCCTGACCCAGTCTGCCGTCAGTCATGCCATCCGCCGTTTCGAGGACCGATACAGCGTCAAGCTCTTCGAGCGCGAAGGCCACAAATTGCGCTTTACCCTCGCCGGAGACTATCTGCTCGGACTCGCCCAGCGCGTCCTGCCGCAGCTTGAGCATGGTGCCGGTGTGCTGGAAGATTATGCGCGCGGTCGGCGGGGCTCAATCCGTATCGGTATGGAATGTCACCCCTGCCAGGACTGGCTGATGCAGGTGGTCGATCCCTTTCTTGCTGCGTGGCCTGATGTCGAACTCGACGTCACGACCGCCTTTCAGTTTGGCGGCCTGACGGCTCTGCTCGGCCACGAAATCGATATTCTCGTCACGCCCGATCCGATGGCGCGCCCAGAGCTCACCTTCACGCCCGTCTTCGACTACGAGCTCGTACTGGCCGTGTCCGACACGCACCCTCTGGCGCAAAAACACCATATCGAGCCTTCTGACCTCACAACCGAGACACTGATCACCTATCCCGTCTCGCGCGAGCGGCTTGATATCTACACGCAATTCCTCGTCCCGGCCCATGCCCTGCCGCGGCGGCACCGCACGGTGGAAACCACAGATCTGATGCTGCGCCTCGTGGCATCCGGACGGGCTGTCAGCGCCACACCGGACTGGCTGCTACGCAAGGTGAAAGGGGTGAAAGGAGTCAGGATCGGTAACGGAATTCTCAAATCCATCCATCTGGGCCACCGCACGGGTACGGCACCCCCATATCTGGACGGATTCATCAAACTGGCAGCCAGTGTCAAAATCGACTCATGACGCCGATGATCAACGGCGCCGGGCCTACAGCATCCCGCGTGTCTTTCTGACACGACGAGGAAAAACATGACAGATTGTCATGTTATGACGAATTATAATCATTTGTCTTCATGATGGGTCACGCCAGATAAACGGGCCTCGCTCGCACCGCGCGGCGGCACTCTCAACGTGGCGCGGAAAACAGGTTCCAGCAGAGGATACCCGCCCATCATGACCCGTGATTTCACCTTCAAGGTCAAAAGCCTCCGGTTTGACGAAAACTATGCGCCGGCTCCCGGTACGCGGCTGACCACCAATTTCGCCAATCTCGCGAGAGGTGAATCCCGTCAGGAAAACCTGCGGGCGGCGCTGCACATGATCGATCATCGCTTCAACGATCTCGCTCGATGGGACAACCCTGAGGGTCATCGCTATGCGCTCGAACTCGATATCGTCTCCATCGATATGGATATCACCGGGTCCGGTGAGAGCTTTCCTGCCATCGAGCTTCTCAGGACCACGATCATCGACCGGACCAGTGGCAAGCGCATCGAGGGCATCGTAGGCAATAATTTCTCATCCTATGTGCGCGACTATGATTTCAGCGTACTCCTGCCCGAGCATAATCGCGGACGTGACGGTTTTTCCGTTCCCGATGATTTCGGCGTTCTGCATGGCAGGATCTTCAAGGCTTTCATCGCCTCGGAGGTCTACACGGCCCATTTCACGAAGCCTCCCGTGATCTGCCTGAGCGTTTCTGAAAACAAGATCTATACCCGCACCACCAATGCGCATCCCGTGCTGGGCGTGGAATACACACCAAACGAGACCTCACTGACCGAAAGCTATTTTGGCAAGATGGGGATGCAGGTGCGCTATTTCATGCCGCCCGGATGCGTCGCGCCCCTCGCCTTCTATTTCTCTGGCGATCTGCTCAATGATTATACGCCTCTCGAACTGATCAGCACGATCAGCACGATGGAGACTTTCCAGCGTATCTATCGCCCGGAAATCTACAACGCGAACTCGGCTGCCGCCTCACGCTACAAGCCCAGCCTGCGCCAGAACGATTATTCCAACACCCGTGTGGTCTATGACCGCGAGGAGCGCACGCGCCTCGCCATCGAGCAGGGACGATTTGCAGGCGAGCATTTCATTGCGCCGCACAAAACCCTTCTCGAGCAATGATCCAGCCGCTACGCCGCCTGAGCCCTTCATTCTGCATCACTATGCCGCCCCTGCGGGCTATCCCTCTGCCCCCCCCCCTGCGAAGAGTCATATTTCATGAAGAAGCTTCTCCCCACTGCGACTGCTGGCAGCCTGCCAAAGCCCTCATGGCTTGCCGAGCCCGAAAAGCTCTGGTCCCCCTGGAAAATGGACGGCGAGGCTCTGGTTGAGGCCAAACAGGATGCGCTTCGCGTCTCGCTGCTTGAGCAGCAGGTGGCAGGCGTCGATATCGTCAGCGACGGCGAGCAGACACGCCAGCATTTTGTAACCACCTTCATCGAGCATCTCGCCGGTGTCGATTTCGAGAAGCGCGAGACCGTCACCATTCGCAACCGCTACGAAGCCAGCGTACCCACGGTCGTGAGCGCGGTCGCGCGTGAGAAGCCGGTTTTTGTCGAGGATGCAAAATTCCTGCGTCAGCAGACCAAGGCGCCAATCAAATGGGCACTGCCTGGCCCCATGACCATGATCGACACGCTGTATGACGCGCACTACAAAAGCCGCGAGAAACTGGCCTGGGAATTTGCCGCCATTCTCAATGCCGAAGCCCGTGAGCTGGAGCAGGCCGGTGTGGATATCATCCAGTTCGATGAGCCAGCCTTCAACGTGTTTTTCGACGAGGTCAATGACTGGGGCATTGCCACGCTGGAGCGCGCCATAGAAGGGCTGAAATGCCAGACCGCCGTCCATATCTGCTACGGCTATGGCATCAAGGCCAATACAGACTGGAAAAAGACGCTGGGCCATGAATGGCGCCAGTACGAGCGCACCTTCCCGAAGCTGCAGGCCTCGAACATCGATCTCGTGTCGCTGGAGTGCCAGAACTCCCATGTGCCGATGGAACTGATCGAATTGCTGCGTGGCAAGAAGGTGATGGTCGGAGCCATCGATGTCGCAAGCAACCGCATCGAAACCCCGGAAGAAGTTGCGGATACCCTGCGCAAGGCGCTCCAGTTTGTTGATGCCGAAAATCTCTGCCCCTGCACGAATTGCGGCATGGCGCCCCTTTCACGCAACGTGGCCAGAGGCAAACTTCAGGCTCTCGCCGCCGGTGCCGAGAT
This sequence comes from Asaia sp. As-1742, assembly GCF_011753235.1. Taxonomy (NCBI): domain Bacteria; kingdom Pseudomonadati; phylum Pseudomonadota; class Alphaproteobacteria; order Acetobacterales; family Acetobacteraceae; genus Asaia; species Asaia sp. As-1742. Next base: position 244,796 of record NZ_VWWA01000004.1, read on the forward strand.
CGTCCGTCGCGAGCTGACCTGCGCCTGATCCCACCCTCTCGACAATGAGCGAGACGATGCCGGTTGGCCGCAAAAGCTGACCGGCCTGTTTTTCAGGATTCGGCCCCAATGGCGGCAGGGCCGCATTTTCCGCGTTCATTAAACGAAGATTCGGCAGAGATCATGACAGAAGCCCCCCTGAAGCACAGTCCTGACATCAAGGCCCAAAACAGCCTCGATCCAAAAGCCCTGCGCGCCTGCTGTGGGCAGTTCGCGACCGGCGTCACGGTTGTGACGACACGCACAGAGGAGGGCGATCACGGCATGATGGTCAGTGCTTTCATGTCGGTCTCGCTCGACCCCCCCCCTGATTGGTGTCTGTGTTGGTACGCGTTCCACTCTTCTGGCGCGGGTCCGCCATGCTGGTCGGTTTGCCGTCAGTGTCCTCGCGCAGGATATGGAGGCCCATGCCATGCATTTTGCGGGACGACGCAACGACACATTGCAGGATCTGTTCGAGCCGTGCGACGGCTTGCCGGTTCTGAAAGGCGCAGGGGCGGTCTTCACAACGGATCTCGTGCAGCAGGTAACGACGGGAGATCATGTCATACTGATCGGTCAGGTATGCAGCATGGCCCATGACAAGGCCGCACGCCCGCTCCTGCATCATGCCGGGCAGTTCAAATCCATCGCCTCTCCAGATTCATGCAGCCCTGAACGACAACACAGGGCATGATCCCCATAACGGGCAGGGGGATGTGATGGCGGTACAATCACCGGGGAAAACGGACGGGGCACACGACCCGGATCGGCTCTGGCGCTTTTCGCTCGAGGTCACGACCAGGGATCTGCCATCCCTGAAAGGCATGATGTCATCGGGAGCATCACCCCTGGGGCCAGTCACACCTGTCATGATCCCTCATCTGGCCAATGACACGCAAGCAGCGCGTCTGAAGGCCGTCGGCACCATCAGGACGCTTGGTCTGCTCCCTGTGCCGCATTTCTCTGCCCGACGCCTTCCCTCGAAAGCGGCCTGCGAGACCCTGCTGGCGCAGATGGTGACCGAGGCCGGGATTGAGCGATGCTTTATTGTCGCAGGGGACCCGTCCGAGCCTGCAGGCCCTTTTGCCGACAGCGCTGCCCTGCTGGCAACCGGCCTGTTCGAGGAGGCTGGGATCAGGGTTGTCGGTGTCGGGGGATATCCGGAAGGCCATCCCCTCATGACGCCTGAACAAGGCTGGACGGTGTTGCAGCATAAATGCCGCGATATCGAGGCACGGGGCATGACGCCGGAAATTGTCACGCAATTCGGCTTCGATGCTCAGGCCATCACGACATGGCTCATTCGCCTGCGTGAACGTGGGATCACATGCCACGTCAGAATAGGCGTTCCGGGACCTGCGTCGATCGCCTCCCTGCTGCGTTTTGCCGCACGCTGCGGGGTAGGCGCCTCTGCTTCCGTACTTTCCCGATATGGCATATCGCTTGGCAAGTTACTGGGAAGCGCCGGACCGGACCAGCTGATCACGCAGCTTGAAGAGCAGCTGGCCGACGCGCATGGCCCGGTCAGCCTGCATTTCTACCCGTTCGGTAATCTCGGGCGCACCATGGACTGGATTGGCCAGCGCATCGGCAAAGGGTGATGGATCCCAGAACCGCCATGACCATCGCCCGGTGATCGCTGCTGACAGCGATCCCGTGCAACAGGGGCGCTGTCTGGCTCAGCCGTTACGTGACGAGGCAAAGGATCCCGGGCTTGCGGGAAAGACCACCGTGCTGCGGCCGTTGAGAAACACACGTCTGTGAGCATGGGCATGGATTGCGCGTGCCAGCACCTGACTTTCCACATCACGTCCCAGCGTGACGTAGTCTTCAGGTGACTGGTTGTGCGATACGCGAATGATGTCCTGCTCGATAATCGGCCCCTCATCGAGTTCCGCCGTGACATAATGCGCGGTCGCACCGATCAGCTTGACGCCACGCGCATGAGCCTGATGGTAGGGATGAGCGCCCTTGAAACTGGGCAGGAAGGAGTGATGGATGTTGATCGTGCGCCCTGACAGGGCCTGACACATCTCATCAGACAGAACCTGCATATAGCGCGCCAGCACCACAAGCTGCGCCCCGCTGTCGCGAATGATGGCAAGCTGCTGCGCTTCGGCCTCGGGTTTGTTTTCCTTCGTCACCCGGATGTAATGGAAGGGTATGTCGTGGTTGACCACCAGCTTCTGAAAATCCAGATGATTGGAAATTACCGCAACGATATTGATTGGCAGGGCCCCGATACGGGTGCGATAGAGCAGATCGTTCAGGCAATGGCCGAACCGTGACACCATGATCACGACATTCAGCCGCTCATTTTCGTCATGGAAGGTGGCGGTCATGCCGTATTGCGCGGCGATCGGGGCGAAATCGCGCTGCAATTCCTCAAGGCTCGTATTCGCCTCGGCCAGAAAACTGGTCCGCATGAAAAAGCGGTTCGATTCGACGTCGTCAAACTGTGAGCTATCGCGGATATTGCAGTCTTTTCCCGCGAGATAACCCGAGATTACAGCCACAATTCCACGACGTGCCTCGCACGTTACCGTAACGCAATAACGGCCCATCCTCTTCCCCCTGTCCATCGCCGGCATGTCGCTGATTCATCGCCGAGGCATGATATCCCCAGCCTGCACCCTGACCGGCCGCACGGTTTATCACAACCGCCTTTATCCCGGCGGGACGTAGCAGCTTCATGCGACCGTGCCTACAGCAAGCCATAGCCTGCTAGACTGTGACGCGCCCTGCCCTTTTCGCGCCAGCGGTCAGGCTGATTTGAGGTGAAAGCAGGTAATTTCGGACGGTCTGCCAAGGCGGAGTGCGAAGCCGGGCCAGATACCGGTGCCGTTGCTCACGTAAAGCGTCATGGCACCAATTTCGTAGCGGCGGGAAACAAAACCGTTATTGCCACGCGCCACCATGCGGTCCAGACCATAGATCATCCCGCCATGCGTATGGCCCGAAAGCTGAAGCGCCACGCCCTGAGTAGCCGCCTGACGCGCGCCGCCGGGCTGATGATCGAGCAGAATGACAGGCGCGCCTTCAGGACGTCCTGCCAGCGCCGCCGCCAGATCGGGCCTGGCCTCACCATGACCGGCTGCGGAGTGATCTGTCACACCCGCAAACACCAGCGACGCCCCGTCGCGGGTGATGAGTCGATGCGTGTTGAGCAGCATGTGAAAGCCAAGCGTGCCGATATGCTGCATCCACTCGCGATAATCGAAAAAATATTCATGGTTACCCGGACAGGCCATCAGCCCGTCAGGGGCCACAAGCTGCGCGAGCGGTGCAACGTCGTCGCGACGCATGGCTACCGATCCATCGATAAAATCCCCGGTCACGACGATCAGATCTGCACCGATGGCATTGGTGCGTGACACCACCTCCTCGGCCCAGCGACGCGGGAAAACTCGGGTGATGTGCAGGTCGGTCAGCTGGGCAATGCGATAGCCGTCAAAAGCAGGGTCGAGCCCCGCGATGCTGACTGTCTCATGCCTGACCGGCGGTACACGCACGGCATTCCACACTCCCAGCGCCGACAGCAAGGCGGCCAGCCCACCGATTGCGACGCGCGGGGTCGTACCGATCACGATGCCATGCCACTGCACCAATGCCACCAGAGCCGCGACAATATCGACCATGATTTGCCCGACGGTCACGAACATCAGGGCGCCGAACGCCCAGTTGAACAGGATGACCACAGGGCGCGGCATTTCCGGCGCAAAGACAGAGCCGGAAGAAAGGCGGCTCCACTGGTGAAAGAGCGCCGCTCCAACGATCAGGATGATCGCAACCAGTTTGACGGGAAGTGCCAGAGGAAGCGGCCAGAGCCAGTTCAGAATGACAACGACGAAAAGCGTACCGAAAATGAATGGGCGCAAGAGACAGATGATCCTGAAAATGAGGCCGTAACAGGCAACGCTCCTGCAAGGCAAACGGTTTTCCCTGTGCCGCGCTACTTTTAGGACCATCGGGAAAGGCGCGTTGAAAAACCCCTCTGCTTTTGCAGAGGGGTGCGGTTGCATCAGAAATGCACGCCGATATTGAGCTGGAAGCTGCGCCCGATAAAGGCCTCGTAATAACGGTTGGTATCATAGATGCCCGGGTCTTTCGGCAGGGCATCGGTGATGTTGTTGATGACGAAATTAGCGGCAAGATTCTTGGTTATTTCATACGCCAGGGAGAGATTGAAATAGGCGAATGAAGGACGCTTGTTATCCTGATAACGCGTGGCCGGTACCTGCACCGCGTACTGGGTCGGCCCATACCAGAGCGTCTGCCACTGGGCCGAGAACGGACCGCGCATGTAGTTCAGGTTGAGCGTGAAGTTGTCATTGGGTGCGTCTGTCGTTCCCGAGAGGAAATAGGTGCTGCCCAGATAGGTGTTCTGGCTCTTGAGATAGTGAACGTAGTTGCCGCTCAGATCGATTTCACCGGCACCGTCACCCAGCCCGAAACGCGACAGGGGAGCGTAGTAGTCGAAGGTTGCCTGCAAAGCCTGCGTCTCATAGCTGGCAATATTGTAATAGCCTGCGCTGAAGGTCGAGAGCTGACCGGAGGAGTCACGTGTGAAGGTATTGCAGAAGGCATTGGACGGGTAGCTGGACGAGTCATAGCAGGCATTCATCAGATCCTGCGCGCCCAGAGAGGTGATGGCGTTTTTCACCTTCACGTCTACAAAAGACGCCTTCATGTCGAGGCCACGCACGAAATGCGGCCGGAATTCGAGGCTGCCCGTATAGCTCTTTGAGGTTTCATTCTTGAGGTTGCTATTGCCGCCTGCGCTGCCCGGAATAGTGTAGAAATTGAAGTTGGAGGTGAAGGGTTGGGTGATGCCTGCCTTGGCGCAGTTTGCCGCACGAATGGCCGGGTTGGGGCCGGAACCAATGCCTGCGTCGGAGCACGGATCAACGCCTGTTTCGTAATCGGTGGAGCGGGGCGAAAACAGTTCCGTCACGGAGGGATTACGCACTGACTGGGCATAATTGCCGCTCAGGCCGAAATCCTCGGTCGGCCACCAGGCACCGCCGAACATGTAGGTCCAGTAATTGCCGGTCATGCTGTTATTGATGAAGCGACCATTGGCTGTGGCTGACAGGTTATAGATACCTGGCACGTTCATGGCCGGCGAGACGAAAGGCACGTCCAGCTCGCCGAACGCTTCATGCGTATGATACGCGCCACCCGTGGGCGGAATAGCCGTGCTGTTGCCGTATTACTGATACGTGCCATCACCCTGCGGCCAGCCACGGAAGAACGCGCCCGGATCGAAATGATACCCTTCGCGGCGATGCTCATAGCCGAGATCCCACCGGATATCGCCTGCGGGCAGGCGAAACACCGTTGAACTCAGTTCGGCCTGGATATCGCGCTGGGTATTGTTGTTACGTGAATGGGCATCTGAAATGACATAGTCACGTGCGCCCGGCGTCATCTGGTTATAGCCGAAAGGATTGAGCGGCTCGCAGGTCGAACTGCGCGTGGCGATGGGCGCATTCTGATAGCCCGAAGCGCATACGATATTGCCGCTGGAATCACGCACGGCATTGAGGGCATTGACGAGGTTGGGAATGACGATGGAGGGCGTCCAGGTATCATTCATGTAGCGCGTGTATTCACCGCGCACTTTCCAGTCGAACTTGCGCCCCACTGCATTGAAATCACCGGCAAGGCCGCCCTGGAAGCGGTACATCTGCACCTTCGTGCGATAGAGGCCCGCGTCGAGGTCCTGATTCAGACGGTTCAGATAGAAGGTGTCTGTCGGCTGGCCATTGGCAGCGAGGGCATTCTTTATCGTCTGCTGCTCGGCGCTGGTCAGATAGGGATTGCTCGTGCTCAGCGCATAGGCGCCATTGACGACATCGTTGGTGTAATAGCTGCTGCTCATCGGGCCAGCCGTATTGAGCGTCAGGGGATTGTCGAACTGGGTTGTGCTCCATGTGCCCTGACCCACCTGGCTTTCGGCGCTGCCACGGGCATACCAGCCCTGCCACGTGGCATGGATGTGCCGGGTAATGTCGTAATGCCCGAGCAGCGTCAGGTTCAGCTTGTCATTGGGGGCGATCAGCTGATTGTAGTCCTGCAGGGCGATACCATTCCCGCCGATACCGTGCGTGGTGTCTCCCTTGAGATAGGCATTCGCCTGAAGCGGAATGAGCGACTGGCCATTCTGGCTGAACATGAGCGGCATATTGGCGGCATTGGCCACGGCGTTATTAGCCTGACCGGCCAGCGCGGCTCCAGCAGACCCCGCATAGACCGGGAGATTCCCATAATCACCGGTGATCATGGGAATACCGGTCACGGAGTTCTGGATGAACCGTGAGCCAGCGCCCAATACATAGGTATAGGGCGAGCTCTGCCCGAGTGGCACGCGATGATAAAGCACCGCGTCACGCCCGAACACATCAGGCCGGTCATTGGCGACCATACCGCCCTGGTTGCGGTACTCCACATCAAAGACCATGCCGCCCTTGTCGTGGTCGAAATTGCGGCCCGCCTTGAAGGTCAGCTTCTCACCCGGTGCATCGAGCTTTTGCGACCAGTTGCCCTGGGCATTGAAATCGACACCGGTGAATCGGTCATCGAGCGTATAGTTCATCACGCCCGCCACGGCGTCGGCACCATAGGCCGCGCCCGCGCCGCCAAGGCGCGTATCGATACCCTTGATGAGCGAGGTCGGAATCGTGCTCACATCCACCTGCGAGCCCGAGCCAGCACCATAGATCGAGGCCGTCGCGCCACCGCCCATACGCATGCCATCGATCAGGGTCAGCGTACGCTGGGCGCCCAGATTGAGGAGGCCGATAAAGGACTGACCAGCCCCGAAGCTGCCCTGGTTACCGATGGTGGAATTCCCACCCTGGCTGATTGCCGGATTTTCACGAAGCAGGGCCGTGCCAAGGTCGTAATATCCTCGGCGTCGGATCTGCTCCCCACCCAAGGTCGATCCTGCCATGACATTCGTCAGGCGCGATTGTGACAGGCGCGTGCCGGTGACGATGATGGTCTCTTTCTGCGGCGAGGAATCCGCCGTTTCCACGCCACTTGAGAAAGGCAGGGCAGGCTGGGCGGCAGCACTCGACGCGCCGTTTTGCGGTGCCGTGCCTGCACCGGTTACCGCAGCGCTGCCACCGGCGCTCCCTGCCGCCACGCCCACCTTCGAGGGCGTTGCCCTGGCCGTTGCATGAGCCGGTTTCTTCGTTGCGTGAGATGATCGACGCGCGGTGGTCTTCTTGTGCGCGGTCCCCGCCCCCTGAGCGATGGTCTGGGCAAGGCCCTCTGCCGGCGCAGCAAACACTGTGCAGAACAGGGCAACCATCAATGTGCTCTGCCGCAAGCCCCTGTGACGATAAGGCAATGTTACCCGGCGCACCATCGTGAGACTCCCGTCAATATGTTTCGTAAAATTAACGATACACACCGTAAGGAAATTTTTCCGGTTTGGTATCTATAACGAAACGATAACGAAAATTGGTTGCGATCGTTGTTTTTTCGCAACATAGCGTTACTGCTCGCGCTGCGATGACAGTCAACACCCATCAAACAACGGTAGAAATCCCATCTGACATGTGAATAACCATGCGATTGGGCGATAACGCGCTGATAACGCTTGGCGACCCGGATCAGGAAGTAATGCGCTCCTCTGCGTGTCTGGTCGTCCTGTCAGTCAGCCAGCGCCTTTTCGAGGGTGGCCTGAACATGCAGGGCTGTCGTATCGAAAAGCGGCACCGTGCAATCCTCAGCCCCGACAAGCAGCATGATTTCCGTGCATCCCAGAATGATCGCCTCAGCACCCGAAGCGACAAGGCGGGCCATGATGGCGCGATAAAGCGCGCGGGATGACGGGCTGATCTGCCCGGCCACGAGCTCGTCATAGATGATACGATGCACGTCCATGCGGTCCCGTTCGTCGGGAATGATCACCTCCAGACCATAACGCTCGGTCAGTCGCTTCCTGTAGAAATCCTGCTCCATGGTAAAGCGCGTGCCCAACAGCCCGATGCGGCGAAAGCCGCTTTGCCTGATCTGTTCGCCGGTGGCGTCAGCGATATGCAGGATGGGAATCGATAGTTGCGCCTGCACCGCATCCGCCACGCAGTGCATGGTGTTCGTACAGATAACCAGATCATCCGCTCCCGCCTTTTCCAGATGACGCGCGGCCTCAATCAGACGCTCGGTCAGAACATCCCATGCGCCACGATGCTGGAGATCCTTGATCTCGGCGAAGTCGAATGACCACAAAAGACAGCGTGCAGACGAGGCTGGACCAAGCCTGTCACGCACACCTTCATTGAGCAGACGATAATACATGGCCGAGCTCTCCCAGCTCATACCGCCCAGAAGCCCGATCATTCTCATCGTGTATCCCCACTCTTTGCTTTGTCGTGACCAGCGCTTCACCCTATAGCGTCAGCAGAAGGGGCGTTCCAATCCGGTAACGCTTTCTGGGCCAGATGCAAAAATGTTCCACTTCTTTGCCGTTACGGCATCGCGCAAGCGACACACTTCCCCCGGCATCCCCCTTGCTAGCACGGATTATGTATCGACATCGGAACAGACAGGTGTGCGACATGTTTCCTTGCCCCCGCTGTTCTGACCGCCGCGCTTCGCAACGGGATCAGGCAGAAAGCCTCGGGTGTCAGATATCTGAACATATGGTCAGATTTTACTTGCAGCGCGCATCATCCCGACCGTAACGTTCGTTTTACGGAACAAACAGAACCGGATTCTCCCATGCGCCCTGATATTGCCTGTGGTCGCCTGCCCCAAGATATTCTGGCGCGAAATTTCGCGGATGCCCATCCGGGACTGACCCCCGAACAGGCAGCGCTGGAAGCCGATCGATGTTTCTATTGTTATGACGCGCCCTGTATCGAGGCCTGTCCGACCGATATCGACATTCCGCGCTTCATCAAGGCCATTGCCTCGCGGAACACGGCCGGTGCGGCCAGGACCATCCTGCAATCAAACATCCTCGGAGGCTCTTGCGCCCGCGTCTGCCCGACCGAGATCCTGTGCGAACAGAAATGTGTGCACACCGCCATCGAAACCCATAAACCTGTTCGCATCGGCGCCCTGCAGCGCTACGCCACAGACTGGCAGATGGCCCAGGACACCCACCCTTTCACACGCGCCACCCCGACGGGGCGACATATCGCTATCGTGGGCGCGGGTCCTGCAGGTCTCGCCTGTGCTCATCGTCTGGCCATGCACGGTCATGAGGTAACGCTGTTCGACCGGCACGAAAAGGCGGGCGGCCTGAATGAATATGGTGTTGCCGCCTACAAGCTGGCGGATGATTTTGCCCAGAAGGAAATCGATTTCCTGATGGCAATCGGCGGCATTCATTATCAGGGACGGGCCATTCTGGGCGAAACGATCCACCTCGCCACGTTGCGACAGGATTACGACGCCGTCTTTCTGGCAATCGGCCTGTCCGGCGTGCGGGCCCTTGGCCTCCCCGGCGAGACCATGCCTGGCGTCAAGGATGCCGTGGCATTCATCGAACATCTGCGCTCCCACCCGCTGGCCTCGGTGCAGGTCGGGCGCCGTGTTGTCGTGATCGGTGGAGGCAACACGGCCATCGACGCCGCCGTACAGGCGAAACGCCTCGGCGCCGAAGAAGTCACGCTGGTTTATCGTCGGGGTGAGCCCACCATGTCGGCCACCGAAGTCGAGCGCGAGTGGGCGCAGACCAACGGGGTCACGCTCCGGCTCTGGGCCGCACCAACCCGGCTGGAATTCGACAATGGGGCCCTCACCGGCGTGACATTCAGACGCACTGACGCAGCCGCAGAGGCGTCGACAGGCCCCACTGCACCCCCCGTCGACTTCACGATTGCCGCAGATATGGTGCTCAAGGCCATCGGACAGGTTTTTGTTCCTGACCCGGTTTTGCAGGATCAGATCCTGATCGAGAATGGCCGCCTGGTAGTGGACGAAAAAGGCCGCACCACACTGGCTGGCGTCTATGCTGGCGGCGACTGCACGGCAGGTGAAGATCTCACCGTGGCTGCCGTACGCGACGGGCGCGAGGCGGCACAGGCCATTCACTGCGACCTGACCCCTGACGATCTTTCCCTCTCCTGCACAGGAGCTCTCTGATCATGGCCGATCTGCGCACCAGTTTTGCCGGCATCACCTCACCCAACCCGTTCTGGCTGGCCTCAGCCCCACCCACCGACAAGGAATATAATGTCCGTCGCGCCTATGAAGCGGGATGGGGCGGCGTGGTGTGGAAAACGCTCGGAGAAGACCCGCCGGTAGTCAATCTCAGCTCGCGTTACGGCGCCCTTCAGTTCGAGGGCAAGCGTCTTATGGGGCTCAATAATATCGAGCTGATTTCCGACAGGCCGCTGGCGACCAACATTGCCGAGATCAAGCGCGTGAAGCGTGATTTCCCGGACCGGGCGCTCATCGTCAGCCTTATGGTGCCGTGCGAGGAGCATCGCTGGAAGGCCATTCTGCCGCTTATCGAGGAAACGGGGGCGGACGGAATCGAGCTGAATTTCGGCTGTCCGCATGGCATGTCCGAGCGCAATATGGGCTCTGCCGTGGGGCAGGTGCCTGAATATGTCGAGATGGTCACGCGCTGGTGCAAGCAGAACACGCGCATGCCGGTCATCGTCAAACTGACCCCCAATGTCACCAATATCCTCATGCCCGCACGCGCTGCCCGTCGTGGCGGAGCCGATGCGGTGTCGCTCATCAACACCATCCAGTCGGTCATCGGAGTCGATCTGGACGCCATGGCCCCCATGCCGGTCGTGGGGGGCAAGGGCACGCATGGCGGCTATTGCGGCCCGGCGGTCAAGCCCATCGCCCTGCGCATGATTGGCGAGATTGCCCGCGATCCCGAAATGGCGGGAATACCCATCTCGGGCATGGGGGGCATCAGCAACTGGCGGGACTCCGCCGAATTCCTCGCCATGGGGTCGAGTGCGCTTCAGGTTTGCACGGCGGCCATGCATTACGGATTCCGTATCGTCGAGGACATGATCGACGGGCTCTCGAACTGGATGGACAGCAAGGATTACGCGACCCTGCCCGATCTGAGCGGGCGGGCCGTGTCGCGCTTCGTGCCCTGGAACCAGCTCAACATGAAGTTCCGCACCATCGCGCAAATCGATCAGGAAAGCTGTGTGGGGTGTGGACTGTGCCATATCGCCTGTGAGGACACCTCGCATCAGGCCATCGCCAAAAGCACCGGGCCGAACCGTCGCGAATACAGCGTGATCGTGGACGAATGTGTGGGCTGCAATCTCTGCGCCCATGTCTGCCCGGTGGATGATTGCATCACCATGATACCGCAGCCTGTTGACGGCGAGATGACTTGGCTCGACCATCCCTCCAATCCGCATCGTCTCTCCGCCTGAAAGGATCACCCGCCGCATGAGCAATATCCGTATCGATGGCCGCGCCCTCTGGGCCGATCTCATGGAAACTGCGCGTTTTGGCGGGACCGCCAAGGGGGGAATCAAGCGCCTGACCCTGACGGAAGAGGACCGTCAGGTACGTGACTGGTTTGCTGCCACCTGCACGGCGCTCGGCTGCACGGTTACGGTCGATCGACTGGGTAACATGTTCGCCCGTCTTGAGGGGCAGGATAGCAGCCTGCCGCCCCTGACCATGGGGAGCCATCTCGACACCCAGCCCACAGGCGGCAAGTTCGACGGAATTCTGGGTGTGCTGGGCGGCTTGGCCGTGCTGCGTGCATTGCGCGAAGCCGGGCATGTGTTGCGTCACCCCGTCGAGCTTATCAACTGGACCAATGAAGAAGGCTCGCGGTTTTCTCCCCCCATGATGTGCTCCGGCGCGTTTGCAGGCGTTTTTACGGAGGAGGAGATTCTCGACAAGCGTGACCGCGCCGGCGAACGTTTTGGCGACGCACTGGAAGCGATTGGTTACCGTGGCACGCAGCAATGCGGCGATCACCCGGTCGCCGCCTATTTCGAGCTCCATATTGAACAGGGGCCGATCCTCGAGGTCGAAAATCGGGTCATCGGCGCCGTAACCGGCGTGCAGGGGATGCGCTGGTATGAGGTCACGGTAACAGGCCGCGATGCCCATGCAGGCTCAACCCCCATGACCATGCGCGCCGACACGCTTCTGGCGGCTGCACGCATGATCAGTGCCGTATCGGATGTCGCCACGGCTCATGCACCCAAAGGTCTTGGTACTGTCGGCCTGATCGAGAACCGGCCGAACAGCCATAATGTCGTACCGGGAGAAACCTTCTTCACCATCGATCTGCGCCATCCTGAAGATGCAACGCTTGCCGTGATGGAGCAGGAAATGAAGCAGGCTCTCACCAATCTTGCCGAGCAGGCCGGGGTGGAACTTGCCCTGCGCCAGATCTGGGATGCCCCTGCCGTCCCGTTCGACCGACGCTGCATCGGCATGGTGTCTGACGCCGCGCGTGATGCCGGATTCGAGGCAATGGAAATTGTGTCCGGCCCCGGCCATGATGCCGCCTATACGGCGCGCGTGACCCCAACCGCCATGATTTTCGTCCCCTGTCGTGACGGGTTGAGCCATAACGAAGCCGAAAGCATTACCGAAGCCGAGGCCGAAGCCGGTGCAAATGTGCTGCTGGGCGCCCTGCTGCGCGCCGACAAGGTCTTTTGAGACCAGGTCAGCCCGCAAGACAGGATCCCGACGGCTCAAGAAGCAGGAGACAGGACGGAATGACCGATAATACTGTGCCCCTCGCCGGAAGGATCCTGCCCCATAAGGATCACCTCGCCTCTGGTCACCATGACAGCGCAGGCAGTGACCTCGCCCCTCGTGGCTTCAGGGCAAAAGCGTCACCTGACGCCGACACAATCAAAAAGCCCAGAAGACCCAGTGCCCCGCGTCAGGCGATGATGCCCCAGATCCTCAATGCCGCCGAGACGACCTTCGGGACGCGAGGCCTGAATGGCACGCGCCTGGAGGAGATTGCTGCGCTTTGCGACATTCCCAAGGCCAATATCCTCTATTATTTCGGCTCCAAGGAGGAGCTGTACAACGCCACGCTCAAAAGACTTCTTGATGTCTGGCTGGATGATGCCGATCACTGGCTCAGCGCCGATCGTGACCCGATTGAGGGCATGGAAGGCTATCTGCGCGCCAAGATTGCGTTCTCACGCACCCGGCCGGAAGGGTCGCGGCTTTTCGCTCAGGAACTGCGTTCAGGAGGGCAGCGGCTCGAAGGCTTTCTGAAGGACGTGCTCCGCGCCCATGTAGACCGCCATGCCGCGATCTTTCTCGACTGGCAGTCACGGGGGCTCATGACCCCCATAGACCCCACCCATTTCCTGTGCCTGCTCTGGTCTGGAACACAGGCCTACGCAGATATGCAGGTCCAGTTCGAGGCCCTGCTCGACACGGCCCCTCTGGGTGAGCGCGATTATGATACCGCGCTCGAAACCTTCATGATTCTTGTGAGGCCGCTCTTCCCCCGCGGGGGCTGAGACCCGAAAGGCCGAAGTGAAACACGCCGCCGGTCACAAGCCCGATCACCCAGGCGTAGTTCTGCGCACCATGCAGGGCGGGGACGAAGACCACCATGAGCCCCAGCACCACCGATAGCGCCAATGCCAGAACAGCACGCCGATTGACGCCGCCCCGGTACCAGTACGGGCCATCAGGCGCTGTGGAATAAAGACCAGGCAAATCGAGACTGGCTTTTTGCACGTGATAATAATCGACCAGCAGGATGCCCGTAACTGGTGCAATGAACAGGCCGAGAATATCGAGTGTCAGATGAATAAGCTCGGGATGAGCGTAGAGATTCCACGGTGTCAGCAGGATAGCCCCGATTGAGGCAATCAGCCCCCCTTTGCGCCACGAGATGCTGGCAGGGGCAATATTGGAGAAATCGAACGCGGCCGAGACGAAATTGGCCGAGATATTGATCCCGATCGTGGCGGAGACAAGGGTGATCGTCCCGACAAGCATGATGGTCGGACTGTCGAACATCATGATGGTTCCGGCCGGATCCAGGATCAGCCGCCCCAGTGCAGAACGCGCCAGCACGAGTGTGGTCAGAACCAGCATGACAAACGCCATGAAATTGACGGGCAATCCCCAGAAATTGCCCCGACGCACATCAGACATGCTCGTGCCGTAACGGGCAAAATCACCAAAATTGAGAATGATCGGCGAAAAATAGGCCAAGGTCAGGGAGGCCACGCTGAAAACCCCGGCAAGGGCGACCGGCCAGCTGACGACCGACTGGGGCAGCACCGAGAGATGGAAGGCACCGTGCGTGCGCCATAAAAGCGCGATATCGAGCCCGAGAATGACAATATAAATGGCAGGCCCTGCCCAGTCGATGAAGTGCCTGATGGACTCCATTCCTCGCCAGAATACGGCAATCTGCAACAGCCAGACAAAAAGGAACGCACCCCAGCCCAGCAGGGACAGCCCAAGAGCACCATGCAGATGCGAATCCGCATAGCCCATCACACCAGGGTCCATGTGCAGGATGAACAGAACGATCGCATTCGAGGCCAGCCAGGTCTGTATGCCGTACCAGCCGACCGCGATGACGCCACGCACCAGCGCGGGAACGACCGCGCCATACACACCGAAGGCCCCCCGTATGACCACCGGAAACGGCACGCCAGAGCGCAGGCTGGGGACCGCCACCAGATTGCACAGCACATGTACGATGATTACCGCCGTCAGAAGCCCGGACAGCACAGCACTGACCGGCAGCCCCATGGTGAAAAAGCTGCCAATGGTCATGTAACCCGCAACGCTGTGAACATTGGACATCCACAGGAACAGATAGTCTTTCCAGGCCCAGTGCCGCTCCGACACGGGAGCGAGATCCTCATTCGATAACGGCCCAGAGAGCATGTTCACGTGTGCCTGCGTCATCGCCATCCTTTCCGGTCGTCCCGTCATGATCACCCTGTCATGACTGCCCCGCTCTGCCGAGCTTGTCACGACCCTCACGGCATGGCCATCCTGCATGATCCATGCTGGACGCCCGGCGTGCCAGCAATAGATTGACCATCTGGTCAGGCTAGTCTTATGATTTCGGTATTACAACGATATTATGGCTGGTTCTTTTATCCGGGCTTTCTCACAGGAGAACAGTGTCATGCTGCTCATCAAGGGTGGAACGATCGTCACAGCCGAGCGCAGTATGCGCGGTGATGTCCTGTGTGACGATGAAGGCCGGATTGCCGCCACAGGTCCCGATCTGGAACAGCCAACAGATTGTACGCTGGTCGATGCCACTGGTCTGCTGGTCATGCCGGGTGGAATCGACCCCCATACCCATATGGAAATGCCATTCATGGGTACGACCGCGAGCGACGATTTCTACACCGGCACGGCGGCAGGGCTGGCGGGCGGAACGACAAGCATCATTGATTTTGTCATACCCGCAGCCGGGCAGCGCTTGTTCGAGGCGTGGCAGGACTGGCGATGCAAGGCCGAAAAAGCCGCCGCCGATTACGGATTCCATGTCGCGGTCACGCATTGGGACGAACAGGTACACGAGGATATGGGTCGTCTGGTGCAGGAAGGCGGCGTCAACTCCTTCAAGCACTTCATGGCTTATAAAAACGCCCTGATGATTGACGATACCGTCTTTCTGCGCTCCATGAGCCGTGCTGGCGCGCTGGGCGCCCTTTGCACCGTCCACGCTGAAAACGGTGACGCCGTGTCATTCCTTCAGGCGCAGCTTCTCGCCGCGGGCGAAACCGGCCCCCATGCCCATCCGCTGTCACGCCCCGCCGAGGTCGAAGGCGAGGCAGCCCAGCGCGCCATTACCTTGGCGACACTTCAGAACACCCCGCTTTATATCGTGCATGTCTCGACCCGCGAGGCCACGGAAGCCATCGCTGCAGCCCGTCTCAAGGGCATGAAGGTCTATGGCGAGGTACTTCCGCAGCATCTCGTTTTCGATGAGAGCGTCTATCATAATGAGGACTGGCTCTCCGCTGCCCGCCATGTCATGAGCCCGCCCTTTCGCGCCAGATCCCATCAGCACGCCCTGTGGGGCGGGCTGGTTTCGGGGCAGCTACAGACAACCGCCACGGATCATTGCTGCTTTTGTCGCGACCAGAAGGAACGCGGCCGCGATGATTTCACGAAAATCCCCAATGGCGTGCCGGGGATCGAGGAACGCATGAGCGTGCTGTGGCATCACGGGGTTGTCAGTGGTCGCCTGACACCGGAGCAGTTCGTGGCCATCACGTCGACCAACACGGCCCGTATCTTCAATATCTTCCCCAGAAAAGGCTGTATCGCACCGGGGGCAGATGCCGATCTGGTATTGTGGGACCCAACCGCCTCACGCACACTCTCTGCCGCCACCCTGCATCAGAACGTCGATTACACGCTTTATGAAGGCATGACCCTGACCGGCCTTGCGAGAAAAACCATCAGCCAGGGCGAGGTCGTCTGGGATGATGGGACCCTTCGCGCCGTACGCGGCAAAGGCCGTTACGTACCCCGACCCGCTTTCAGCGTCGCCCAGGCGTTCTGACGAAGGCGCATCCGGGGCTTGTCATACCCTGCAATAGCCCTGGGGATGCGCCTCGCGCCAGCGAAAGGCGGTCTCGACAATCGTGTCGAGATCCGACAGCCGCGGTGTCCAGCCTGTATCTGTGCGGAAACTGCCTGAGTCGGCGATCAGTGTTGCCGGATCACCCCCGCGTCGCGGTGCCGCGTCCCACGGCAGCTTGCGACCACTGACGCGCTCGACGGCGCGGATGACTTCGATATTGGAGAATCCGCGCCCGCTACCGATGTTGTAGCGCACGCTGCGATCATCGATGCTGGCGAGCGCACATTCATAGGCGGTCGAGAGATCGCCAACATGCAGGTAATCGCGCACGCATGTGCCATCACGGGTTGGATAGTCGGTACCAAAAACGCTCAGTTGCGGGCGACGCCCCAGGGCAGCGTCGATGGCAATTGGCACAAGATGTGTCTCGGGCCGATGGTCTTCCCCGGCGCGGCCCAGAACATCGGCGCCGGCTGCATTGAAATAGCGCAGGCAGGCGCTACGCAAACCGTGAATGCGGTCAGCCCAGTGCAGGACCCGCTCGATCATGTATTTGCTCTCCCCATAGGGGGAGCCGGGATCGACCGGCGCATTTTCCGGTATCGGGGCATCACGCTCAGGACCGCCAAAAAGCGCAGCCGTCGAGGAGAATACAAGCTTGCGCACATCATGCCTGACCAGCGCGCGAATGAGGTTGAGGGACGAGATATAGTTCTGTTCGAAGTAGCGCAGAGGGTCGGCCATGCTCTCACCGACGAGTGAGATTGCCGCAAAATGCAGGGCTGCATCGAAATCCTGACTGCCAACCACCGCGTCCAGAGCCTGCGCATCCATCATATCGATCTGATGAAGCGCCACACCCGATGGCACGACCGCTAGATGGCCTGTGCTGAGATTATCGACAACAACGACCTCGTGCCCGGCATCCAGCAAGCCAAGCACGGCATGGCTGCCTACAAACCCAGCCCCGCCGGTTACGAGGTAACGCATCTCTCACTCCTCCATTCCGCCCTTGCGCGCCTCGCCTGCATTCGTCGCCCCTGAGGCAGGGTGGATATGGCTCTACCTGATCATTGCCATAAAATATACGAGCACCTGCTGGCACTCATTATTCGTCATCCTGTTCTTTTTCGTTTTTATTATACGAATAGATACAATGACCATTGAGTCTGATGCATCGCGATAAAACTTCGTCCTAATCAATAGAGGCGCAACGGTTCATTTTGCAGCACCATA
Source organism: Asaia sp. As-1742 (assembly GCF_011753235.1). Lineage (NCBI taxonomy): Bacteria > Pseudomonadati > Pseudomonadota > Alphaproteobacteria > Acetobacterales > Acetobacteraceae > Asaia > Asaia sp. As-1742. Next base: position 262,563 of record NZ_VWWA01000004.1, read on the forward strand.
CTCTCATTACCCTGCGATCAGACGCTGAACACATCTCAGCGAGGCAATGTGCCATCCTGCCTCAGAACCACGCCTGCCAGATAGAGACTGCCACAGATCAGCACCCGTGATGGAGGCCCTTCGAAGCGGGGGAGGACCGCTGCGATTGTCGGCCCGGCAACAGCATGACTACCTGAGGCCTCGATGATGGCTTCGACAGGCAGGGCGAGATGCTGGCCCTCTTCTGCCACGGCATGAAGTGTCGTCGCATGACGCTGTACGGGTCGGAGAAAACCCGCGGCATCCTTGCTCTGCTTCATGCCAACAATGACATGCAGCGGACGGTCGGACCAGTCGGCCAACGTGGCCGAGAGCGCTTCGCCAGCATTGGGATTATGCCCGCCATCAAGCCACAACTCCCACCCTGCAGGCAAAAGGGCGGCAAGCCTGCCTTCCAGACGCTGCAATCGGGCGGGCCATTGCGTATGGGCGATTCCGGCCCAGGCCCGGTCAGGCAGGGGGAAGCCGCTGGCCCGCAGGGCGGCCACGGCCAGAGTGGCATTCGCGACCTGATGCACACCCTTCAGCCCCGGTGCCGGCAGCGACAGGACCCCGAGCGGATCCTGATAGGTCAGGGTGCCATCAGGATTACGATCGCAGGTTACATCGCGTCCAACCTCCCACAGCGGGGCCTTGCAGGACGCGGCCTGAGCCTCGATCACCTGTCGTGCCTCATCATGCTGGAGAGCGCATACAACCGGCACACCCGGCTTGATGATACCAGCCTTCTCGGCAGCAATCAGGCCGAGTGTTTCACCCAGAAAGGCCTGATGGTCGAGATCGACCGGCGTGATCACACACACGATCGGGCACGCAACAACATTGGTCGCATCCAGACGACCGCCCAGACCGACTTCGAGAATCGTCAGATCCGCAGGTGTGCGTGCAAACAGCAGCAGACCCGCAGCCGTCAGAACCTCGAACACGGTAATAGGCGCGCCATTATTGATGCGCTCGATTTCCTCGAGTGTCGCAACCAGCGCCTCTTCGGTCACCAGTGTGCCCGCCACGCGAAACCGCTCCGTCACGTCCACCAGATGCGGGCTGGTCATGACATGAACGCGCAGCCCGGCCTCTTCGGCTATGGCGCGCAAGGTGGCGCAGGTACTGCCCTTGCCATTCGTCCCCGCCACATGAATGACGGGCGGCAGCGCGCGTTCAGGGTTGCCCAGCTTGTCGAGCAGGGCGTGCAGTCGGGTGAGGGAGAGATCGATCAGCTTGGGATAAAGCGCCTGCACACGGGCCAGCACGACACCGGTCCGGCCCTCATATTCATCGCTGAGTCTGGCCGGGGCGGCTTGGGTCGTCATGGGTCAATCCGTGTGGGAGCGAAAGAAAAAACCCCGCCCTGTTACGCAGGACGGGGCCAGCAGGGAGCAGAGCCCGTCAGGCTGCTTCAGAAGCAGCAGCAGGCTTGTTCATCATCATGCCAATCAGACGGCCAAGCATGGTCTGAAGCTCGGGACGCGCCACAACCATGTCCACCATGCCGTGGTCACGCAGATACTCGGAACGCTGGAAGCCCTCGGGCAGCTTCTCGCGCACCGTATCCTGAATGACGCGAGGGCCGGTAAAGGCAATCAGCGCCTCGGGTTCGGCAATCTGCACATCGCCCAGCATGGCGAACGAAGCCGAGACACCGCCCGTCGTCGGGTTGGTCAGCACAACGATATAGGGCAGACCGGCATCCTTGAGCATCTCGACGCCAATGGTCGTGCGCGGCATCTGCATGAGCGACAGAACGCCCTCCTGCATGCGGGCACCACCCGAGGCGGTGTAGATCACCAGTGCCGCCTTCTGCAGCACGGCCAGACGGCAGGCCGCGATGAAGGCTTCGCCAAGAGCCGTGCCCATGGTGCCTGCCATGAATTCATAGGCCATGACGGCCACAACGGCATCATGACCACCGATCTTGCCGTGGGCCACAGCCAGGGACTCATCAAGATGGGTCTTGGTCTTGGCGTCCTTCAGGCGGTCGGCATATTTCTTCTGGTCACGAAAGCCGAGCGGATCGCTGGGGACCTTGGGCAGCTCGATCTTGGTGTATTTGCCGTCATCGAAGGTCCACTGAAGGCGCTCATTGGCCAGCGCCTTGCCATGATGGCCGCAATGAGGGCAGACGCGCTGGGCCTTCTCGAGATCCTTGATCAGGATCATCTGCGAGCAGGACTCACAGCTGGTCCACAAATTCTCCGGCACTTCGCGCTGCAGAAGGCCACGGATTTTCGGTCGAACGTATTCGGTCAGCCAGCTCATCTTGATCCTACTTCTCGCCCGATCCGCATGGATTTCCCTGGCGTGCAGGCGTTGCGGTCGAATGGGCAATCGTCATTCAGAGCCCGCTTTTAGCGATTTCTGCGGCGCAATGCCAGTTTCACGAAAAAGGGGTGGCCCCTCCCTGAAAGGCCACCCCCATCGTCACGCGAACTCCCCCCTTGGAGCTGTATGGCTCAGGCGGCTACTTCTGCCTGAACGTCTTCAGAAACGATGCGTGTCTGCCCCTTGCTGGGGCGAAAGCGCTTTTCGTGCAGGGCAAGCTCGATATCCTCAAGCGTGGCGCCGGCTGTTTCTGGCACGAAGAAAAAGATGAACGCTACCGAGGCCAGATTGACCGCCGCATAGAACCACATGGTGCCACCCAGCGTGATGAGCTGCACCAGCGTCAGCGCCGTGCCCGTCACCAGCAGATCAGATCCCCAGAGCGTTGCAGCATGAAGGCTGGTGGCCTGACCACGCATGGAAAGCGGGAACATCTCGGCGCCAAGCAGCCAGCCGCAGACCTGGATGCCGCCCGAATTGAACGCCATGAACAGCAGCAGGAACACGATCACCAGATAGGAGCCCACGCTGCCTGCGGCAGGGTGCATGGCAAATACGATGCCAAGACCAATCAGACTGACAATGGAACCCGGCCCCATGATCAGCATGAGACGACGACGGCCCACCCGGTCGACGATCAGACAGCCAATGAAGGTCATGATGCAATAGGTGATGGCCACACCCAGCGAGGCCATAAGCGCCGATGAAGCGCCAAATCCGGCATCGCGCAGAAAGGTCGGCGCATAATAGATCATCATTTCCAGACCGCCGCACTGGGTGAAAAAGGCCACGCCCAGAGCAGCAACAAGGGCCGGACGCACCCAGGGCCGGAACAGTCCCTTCCAGCCACGATTGCGCGGATCGGCAGATTCCGCGTTCTCGCGCATCTCACGCACTTCCTTGCGGATCACCTTTTTCGATGTACGGATGCGCCCGAGCTCGATGATAGCGCGCTTCATGCCTTCATTTTCAGCAGTCCAGCGTGGGCTCTTGGGCATGAAGAACATGGAGACAAAGACAATGGCAGCAGGCACGGCGGCAAGGCCCACCATCGGGCGCCAGCCCCAGGCCTCACGTTCGGTATAGCCGATGATGTTGGCCAACAGGATACCAAGCCCGATGGCCACATTGAACATCGTGACCAGTGTGCCGCGCTTCTCCGCCGGTGCAAGCTCCGAAATATACATCGGCACAACCTGCGTGGACCCGCCCACGGCGAAGCCGAGGAACACGCGTGAAACGATCAGCAGCCAGACATCAGGCGAAAAGGCGCAGGCCAGCGCCCCGAGCACGAACACGCCGCTGACCAGCGTTACGCAGGCGCGTCGTCCGTATTTCTCGGAAAAGGACCCGGCTGCCAGAGCGCCGAGAATGGCGCCTGCCAGAATAGCCGAAGCCACCATTTCCTGCATGGTACTGCTGAGATGAAAATCATCGGAGATGAGCAGCAGCGCACCGGAAATAATCCCGGTATCGTAGCCATACAGACCACCACAGATTGCAGCGACCACGGCCGCCAGAATCAGGATATATCGTGCATAGGGAGAGACCTCGATCGGATGATCGTCATGAGGAATCGTCCCGGCGTCAGTTGTCTCTGAATTATTTTTCATGACGATATAACTGAAGACCAGCAAACTGGTTTAAGATTGGCGCGCAAAAAACAACAAGGAGCCATTCATGGCAAAGCCGCACAAGCCCAAACCGGATGTACCCACAATCAATATGCGTGAACTGATCATCATGCATATTGTGCTTGCGGTGTTCGTGGTGGGTATCATGGTGCTCGACTGGCACCTGGACTGATCGCCAGAGTCAGATCGTCTACAGCCGGGTGATAGTCCGATTCATTACGATAACAGGTGGAAAATCCGGTCTTGGACGATAAGTCTCTCCCGACCCTGGGCACCTTGCCCAGATTGCCTCTGCGGTACAGCCCGGATCATGAACGCGCAGCTGCGATAAGCCCGCGGTTGGCGATCGCCCGCGCCAGCAGATAGCAAAGCGCTGCCCCCGCACTGATGCAGAACGAGACCGGCACCCCGGTATACCAAGCCACGACAAGGCCGCCCCAGGACAGGGCCAGGGCCAGAAGTGCGGAAACCAATAGCCCTGCCCAGGGTGAGAGACCAAGGCGCAGGGTGCATGAGGCTGGCCCGACCAGCAGGCTGAACACCAGCAGAATTCCGATCGTGCGCGAGCCTATGGCCGTAGCCAGCGCTACCAGCATCATGAAGCCGCAGGCCACAACGCGCAGCCGCACGCCTCTTGCTGCTGCGAGGTCCGGGTCGAGGCTGGCAAACAATAAGGGCCGACCCAGCACGCAAAGCCCGGCCAAAGACACCCCCCCAAGCGCCAGCAACATACGCAGGGTCGCCCGGTCCACACCAAGCACATTGCCAAAAAGCAGAGCCGTGGTGCTGCTGGCAGGGGTATGGGCCATTTGCAGGAACAGCAGACCAAGCCCGAGGCTGGCAGCCAGCACCAGACCGATCACACTGTCCCGCTGACTGGCGCTCGCCGCATTGGCACGCAGATCGCCCTGCGGCTCCCAGCCGAGCACCAGCCCTGCCGCCAGAGCAGAGAGCACCATGCCTGTCAAAGGCGTCATGCCGATGAGTACGGCACCAGTGGCCCCTGCAAAGCCGATATGCGAGAGCGCATGCCCCGCAAAACTCTGGCCGCGCAACACCAGAAACCACCCGACCAGACCGCACAGAACTGCCACGACACCCGACGCCATGAAGGCATTCTGCATGAACTCATAATGCAGCATCATGGAGCTCCAGTTTCTGACCACTGATCCGGAGCAGATGATCGGCAAAGGGCCGGACGGCGTCGAGCCCGTGGCAGGACATGAGAACCGACATGCCGGTTTCGCGGCATCGTTTATGCAGCATCGATAAAATCCGCGTCTGCCATTGCGTATCCATACCGCTCAATGGTTCATCCAGAACAAGAAAGGACGGACCATCCAGCAGGGCCTCGGCAAGGAAAAGCCGTTGCCGCTCCCCACCTGAAAGCTGGCTGAGCGGTTGCCGGGCCAGGGCCTCGGCTCCTGTGAGAGTCAAAGCGGCCCCGATACGGGCATTCAGTTTCCCGCCCCAGCCCGGCAGGCCGAAAGAGGCCCCCCGCCATGAAGCCGCCAAGAGCGCATGGCCGGTCATCTGCGGCGCAGGCAGACGACGATCCTGAGGCATGTAACCGATCTGCCCCCTTATGGCGGCAGGATTGCGACCCAGCACTTCAATTCGCCCCTGCTGAGGGCGGTGCAGACCAAGCAACGTGCGCAGCAATGTCGTCTTGCCATGTCCGTTCGCCCCATCCAGCACGGTGAAGCTTCCAGCCGGCAAGATGAGATTTGCCTGCGCAAACAGGACCCGGCTGCCATGGGCCAGGGTCACATCATGCAGGGTCAGGGCATCGGGCAGATCAGTCATGGCCAATCAGTTACGAATGTCCAGCGCAGCTGCAAGCCGGTTAAGCCGCACGGTCATCCAGTCCTGCCACAGCAAAGGGGGGGCAGGAAATTCGTCAAAGGCCACGACAGCAATACCGGAGCGATGGGCCAGCGCGATCAGGCGTGAGATGGACGACGTTTCGACCGCCGGGTTGATGACAAGCGCCTTGACGGCCTTCTGCTGGAGGGCCTCTTCCAGCCGCGCCACATCGCGCGGCGCAGGATCAACATGATTCATGACCGCCAGCGCAAAGTCCGGATCGATAATCTCCAGACCAAGCGCTGCAAAAACAGGTCCCCCAACGGGCTCTGTAACAGCAACCTTCATGCCCTGCGTGCGGGGACGCAGGATTTTCAGCCGGGCATTGAAGCCATCGAGCATCCGGTGAAACCGCGTCTGTGCGGCGGCAATATCGTCTGCCTTGTGGGGAAGCAGCGCAGCAAGGTCACGGGCAAGGGCATCCACCACCCGGCCAACAGCCTCGGGGTCATCGAAGAGATGCGGGTTGTCACCCGGCTTCAGCCCGGCAAGATCGAATGCCGATATGACACGACGCGCCGCATTGGGCTGCGCATCCAACAGCGGGGTCATCCAGTCATCATAATGGCCGCCTGTCATCACTACGAGACTGGATTGCGCCAGAGTAAGCGCCATATCAGGCGTGACCTGAAAATCATGCGGGTCGATGCGCGGTGAGGTCAGGACACTGGCAGGGCTGACAGAATCCCCCCCCAGCCCTGTGGCGAGATCGCACCAGAGCGCTTCGGCACAGAAAATCCGGGCCTTGGGCGTCTGCGTTGCGACCGGCGTACCGGCAGCAGACTGCGCCCGGCTGGTTCCGGCAAGGCCGTGCAGGGCGAGGGCACAGAGCATGATGAGCAGAAGCTGGCGCAAAAAAGTCGCCTTTAGTTATATTATAACGACTGGGATACGCGATATAGAGGCGGAACTCTGGTCAGGACAAGCCGGAAAAGGAATTTCCAGATGCTCACCCTTACGGCAACGACAGATCAGCCCGCGTTTTCGGCAGACACACAGGCCCTGCTGGACCGTGCAGCGTCTTTCTGCGCGACGCGTGCCAGCCGCCTGACAGAAACCAGACGACTGGTGCTCGGCCTTATTCTGGAAAGCAGCAAGCCGGTAGGTGCCTATGAGATACTCGACCATCTCAGGCAGTATCAGCGCAATGCCGCCCCACCCACTGTCTATCGGGCACTCGACTTCCTGCTCGCGCAAGGGCTGATCCATCGTATCGAGCGCATGAGCGCCTTCATTGGCTGCGCGCATCGTCTGGAGTGTCATCATGGTCACGGGTGCGGGCATCGCGCCCAGTTCCTAATCTGCAGTGGCTGCGGCACGGTGAGCGAGGTTGAGGATAGCGAGATCTCCCACGCCATTGCGCGTGCGGCCGCAAAAATCGGGTTCAGGCCGCACCAGTCCACGGTCGAGATCGAAGGGCTGTGCGCAACGTGTCAGAAAGGCTGATCGGTCAAAGCCGCTTCTGATGGCCTCCTCGGGGAAGCTCCCTTTTACCGATGGCGAAAGCCGCTCGCGCCCTGCCGCTCGCCACACGCGCAGGACGCCACCCGGCCCGGTATCCCCTGACAGCACCCAGCCCGACCTTTTCGATTATGTACCGCCCGTCAGACGCACCCGTCTCGACCCCGAGGAGGCTCCCCTCCTGCTGGTCACGACAAGGGCCTTTTCCGACCGGGAAAAAGACGATGGCTGGCTCTATTGCCTGGCGAGCGCTGAAGCTGGCGAGGCATTGCTTCAGGACGGGCTTCCCCTCGATGCGCGCTACCCCCTCCTGCTATGCGCCCGCCCCGCCGTGCTGGCGTTGCTGATCGACCACGCGCAAACAGGAGATGGGGTGCAGCCCGTTCTTCTGCGGGTGCGCCATGCCCATGTTGCGCCATGGCTCGAAAATGACCCCGACATGAGTGCGCGTCTGGGCGCATCCTGCTATCTGCTGTCGAGACAGATACCGCTCGGCTGAGCCCGGGCCCTTCCAGCTTTCAAGGAAACCGTCATGGACGATATCGCTATCGCCGAAGTCACACGCGGCGGCCGCGTTGAATCACGTCACCTCGGGCGCATCGCTGTCATGGACGATGCCGGTCGCGTCGTTCATGGTCTGGGTGCCATCGACAACCCCGTCTTTCCACGCTCGACGGTCAAGGCCCTGCTGGCCCTGCCGCTTGTCGCCACAGGCGCGGCCGACCGTCTTGGCCTGACTGACGCCGAACTTGCTCTGGCCTGTGCCTCGCATAATGGCGAGCCCCGCCATGCCGAGACGGCGGCTGCCATGCTCGGCAAGGCGGGTCAGGGTCTGACCTGTCTGGAATGTGGGGCGCACTGGCCCACCTATGACAAGGCAGCACAGGCGCTTGCCGCCTCGGGCGGCGTGCCAAACGCGCTGCACAACAACTGCTCTGGCAAACATGCCGGGCTGATCTGCCTCGCCATTGACCAGTCGCTCGATCCGAAGGGGTATATCGATCCGTCCCACGAGGCGCAGCGTCAGGTAACCGAGGCGCTCGTCATGGCGACCTCGACCCCGCATAACGATCAAAACCGCGGGCTGGATGGGTGTTCCATGCCAACCTACGCCGTTCCTCTGGCGGCTCTGGCCACGGGTTTTGCCCGATTTGGCACAGGCAAAAATTTTTCACAAAGCGATGCGTCGGCAGCGTCACGCCTGCGTTCAGCAGTCGCGTCCAATCCCTTCATGGTGGCAGGGAGCGGACGTTTCGATACGACATTGATGACGCATTTCGGTAACCGGATCTTCTGCAAGATGGGTGCAGAAGGGGTCATGGTCGCGTCTCTGCCCGAGCTGGGGCTGGGAATTGCGATCAAGACCGATGACGGGGCAAACCGGGCAGCCGAAGTGGCGCTTGCCGCCCTTCTGCTCGACCTGGAAGACGCGCACTGGTCTGATCAGGACCGCGAGGTGCTCGCCGGATTGTCGCATCAGGTCATGAGAAACTGGAATGGACGAGAAGTCGGCACACTGCGTGCCGCCGGTAAAGGATAAGACCGAAAGATGGCGATAGATACAGATGCCGGAAACTCAGATGGCGTGCTGGCGTCGGTTTTCGATGCAACCAAGTTCAAGATTATCGTAATCGGGGTACTGGCCGCGCTTGCGGGTTTGATGTCAGGTCTTGATATCGGCGTGGTTGCCGGTGCGCTCGATTTCTTCGCCAAGCAGTTCGATGCCTCAACTTTTGCCCAGGAATGGGTGGTGAGCTCCATGATGGCGGGTGCTGCCGTGGGCGCGCTTGCCGCGGGCTGGATGTCTCATGCGCTCGGCCGCAAGCGCTCGCTCATCGCGGGTGCGTCGATTTTCGTCATCGGCTCCATCGGTTGTGCGCTGAGCTGGTCCATTCCCTCCATGATTACCTTTCGCGTGGTCATGGGGCTAGCTGTCGGTATCTCAGCCTTCACCGCACCACTCTACCTGTCGGAAATCGCCAGTGAGGCAACACGCGGTGCAATGGTATCGACCTACCAGCTGATGGTGACAGTCGGTATTTTCCTCGCCTTCCTGTCCAACACCTATTTCTCTTATAGCGGCAACTGGCGCTGGATGTTCGGTGTGGCCGCCATCCCGGCTGCTCTCTTCCTGATCGGCGTGCTTTTCCTGCCCTACAGCCCACGCTGGCTGATCATGCAGGGACGTCACAAGGAAGCGCGGGAAGTGCTGCTCTCCCTGCGTGAAGACCCGCTTGAGGCCGCAAAGGAAATCAAGGCCATTCGCGAGCAGCTCGAAATTAAGCAGCACGGCTTCGAATTGCTCAAGACGAACTCGAATTTCCGTCGTTCGATCGCACTCGGCATCATGCTGCAGGCCATGCAGCAGCTCGCTGGCATCAATATCATCATGTATTATGCGCCGAAGATTCTCTCGAGCGCCGGATTCGATGCCACATCGCAGATGTGGTGCACGGCCATCATCGGTCTGGTGAACATGCTCGCGACGTTCATCGCGGTCGGTCTTGTCGATAAATGGGGCCGCAAGCCCATTCTCTATATCGGCTTTTCCGTCATGGCGCTGGGTATGGCTGCGCTTGCCGTGCTGCTCAACACCGACATGTCCGGTGAGACATCGAAATTCATCGCCATTTTCCTGCTGCTGCTGTTCTGCACGGGTTTTGCGATGTCAGCGGGTCCGCTCATGTGGGTGCTCTGCTCCGAAATCCAGCCGATGCAGGGGCGTAATCTGGGTATCTCGCTTTCGACGCTCACCAACTGGATTACCAACATGGTGGTGGGCGCCAGCTTCCTGACGCTCATGAACACGTTCGGCACCTCCGGCACGTTCTGGCTGTTTGCCGGACTGAATGCCTCCTTCATCGTGCTCACCTTCGCCTTTGTGCCCGAGACGAAGGGTATGTCGCTTGAAGTGATCGAAAAGCGCCTGATGAGCGGCGAGAAGCTGCGTAAACTCGGACGCTGAATTTTCCACCGGGGGGCCACCATGCCCCCCAACAGTTCATGGGCCCAACCGTGCCCTCAAGGCTCGAGGCAGTGTCTTTCCCTCGGCCATATGACCCGCTCCTGATCGGTTTGAGGTGAGCTATCCACGTTCCCGTGCAGAGCCGGATGCGCCTTTCTCACCTTCAGACAATCATCGGCTCTCTTTCGGGCGTCGTGATCCCGCATCCCGGCCATAGGCACGGGGCGATTGGCCCATTGCCCGCTTGAACGCTGCGCCAAACGCACTCTCAGAATCATAGCCAACCGAAAGAGCCACCTCGCCCAGTGTGAGGGGCGAATGCCTTATTCGATCCGCTGCGAGCATCATGCGCCAGCGGGTCAGATAAGCGATGGGCGTTTCACCCGTGACGCGCCGGAAATACGCAGCAAAGCTTGCTCGGGACATGCCCGCCACACCGGCGAGTTCGCGCAGCGTCCAGCGCCGGGCGACATCTGCATGCATGGCGCCAAGCGCTCGGCTCATGGCCGGAACAGCCAACGCTGCGAGCCACCCCTGTCGCGCCGCGCCTTCTTCGAGATGGGCGCGCAAGGCTTCCACCAGAAGCGCCTGAGCCAGATGGCTGGCAAGAAGCGCACCACCCGGACGCGGTGTCCCAAGTTCGCGCATAAGGCGCCGGATACCATCGCGAAGCACAGCCTTGCTGGCATCAGCATGGATATGCAAAAGCGGTGGCACGGCGTCGAGCAGGCTATCGAGCGCCACCCCTTCGAACCCGAAAAATCCACCGATACCCCGACAGGCCTCGCCCCCGTTGAGTGTCGCCAGCGCGCCCGGCGGCACGCTTGTCAGGAGGGCTATGGCATCGACAGGATGGACCGCCGCAGACGAAAAGAGAAAGACCTCCCGCCTTGCAGCCATCAGCACGAGATCACCCTCCTGCAGGCGCACAGGCGCTTCATCTCGCGCGAAGCGGAACCAGCAGCTTCCCGCCTCGATTGCAAAGCAGCGGAGCCCCTCTGCTGCCGGGAAGGAGAGCGCCCAGTCGCCCCCGGCTGCCAGACCACGAAAGCCATAGCCACCCGGGCGCATCAGCGTGAGGATATCGGAAAGAGGGTCCATCAGTCTCAGACGATCGCGACAGGAATACCGACCATCGAGCATGGAGGGTCCATATCGATTACGCCTAGATCATGTTCAGCGCTATCTGAAAGGACGCACCTCATGGTTGAACATGCTGCCCTGTGGCTGCCCGCCAGTCGTCGTGGGCTGATTGTGGGTCCTGCGCCCGCTGTTGCGCCGGGGCCGGGCGAGATCGTCATTCGCGCCCATGCGGTCGCGGTCAATCCGTTCGATCGCTACATCCAGACAATGGGCGACGTGATAACGTCCTATCTGACCTATCCCGCTGTGCTCGGCACCGATGTGGCTGGCGAGGTTCTCGCTATTGGCGCAGGCGTGACGCGCTTCGCCCCGGGGGATCGCGTAGTCGGGCAGGCTGCGGGACTTGAGAAAAGCCGCAACCGGGCTGCCGAAGGGGCTTTTCAGGAAAAGGTCCTGCTGCTCGCACATATGACCGCGCCCATACCGGCGCACCTCTCCTATGAACAGGCGGCCGTCCTTCCTCTGGGGCTGTCCACAGCAGCATGTGGCATGTACCAGAAAGACTTTCTTGGCCTCGCTGCACCGCAGATCAACCCGGTCCCGACCGGAGAGACCCTGCTCGTCTGGGGCGGTTCGACCAGCGTAGGCAGCAACGCCATACAGCTTGCCCGTGCATCGGGTTATGAGGTCATCACCACATGCAGCCCTCATAATTTCGGCTATGTCCGGTCGCTCGGTGCAAGCGAGGCGTTCGATTATAACAGCCTTGACGTCAAGCGCGCGATTATCGGGGCGTTGCGTGGGCGAAAGATGGCTGGCGCCATCGCAATCGGCCAGGGATCGGCGAAGACCTGTATGGATATCCTTGCCCAGAGCACAGGTCGCCGCTTCGTGGCTCAGGCCACACCGCCTACATCGTTCGACAGTGTTCCCGCCGGAAAGGGACGGTGGCGCAAACTGGTGCCTTGCGTCGCCAGAATGATCATGGGCAATCTTGCCCTGACGCTTCGATCCTACCGCCTTGGGGCAGCCACCAGGATGATTTGGGCCGGCTCTCTTATCCACAACGATGTAGGGCCGATGATTTACGAGACTTACCTGCCCAAAGCGCTCGCACAGGATGCTTATAAAGCCATGCCGCCCGCCCATGTTGTCGGGCATGGTCTTGGCCACGTTCCAGAAGCCATGGAACAACAGCGCCGTGGTGTGTCTGCGTGCAAGCTCGTGGTGACCTTGTGAGACGGCGCCCGGATATCGCTCGACCGAAAGACGGTTTCACTCCCTTGAAAGCCGCAAAACAGGTTCGGACGGCCAACAGAACAAGAGAAACCCTCGCATAATATCCCCCGGCTGGCCGGAGAGACATAACCCGGAATGGGCGCAGGCGCAGGCAGGAGATCCTCTGCGGCTGCGCTGCCTGGTGGAGGAAAGGCTGGAACTCTGGCGAGATCGCGCCCCTCTTCCCTGCAATCATGAAGTTTCAGAGAAACCCTGCGTCAAAGTCTTTCACAAACGTCAACGCTGACAGAGATTGGGAGCATCCTGCTGCAAAGGCTTCCTGATCGATGCTTCACTTTGCTCCTTCCTCCACGGGATCGCTGATCATGCTCGCGATCTGCTTCCTGCTTGTCTGTATCTTCGAATTTGCCAATGGCTTTCATGATACGGCCAACGCGGTTGCAACGGTGATCTACACCAACTCGCTCAAGCCCCGTGTGGCTGTCATCTGGTCGGGGCTCATGAACCTGCTGGGTGTGCTGCTGGGCGGCATTGCCGTGGCGTATGCACTGGTCGAACTACTCCCGCCCGATGTGCTGACACCCCCCAATGGCAACCCGGCGGTGCCGATGCTGGTGGCGCTTTTCGGCACGGCACTGGCCTGGAATCTCTGCACCTGGTGGTTCGGGATCCCAAACTCATCCTCGCATTGCACGATCGGGGCGCTGATCGGCATCGCCATCGGGGATTCATTCCTGCATGCGCGTGATCTGGGTCATAGCGTGGATTGGGGGCAGATCTGGAAGGTCCTGCGTGCGCTTGCCATCTCGCCTCTGCTCGGCTTTTTTCTGGCCGGACTGCTCTATCTGCTCATTCGCTTCGCTGTGCGGATGCCAGCCCTTTTCACCCCCCCAAAACCCGATGAGAGCCCAAACCCGATTGTCCGGGCGCTGCTGATCCTGACCTGCACTTCCGTCAGCTTCTCGCATGGCAGCAACGATGGACAAAAGAGCATCGGGCTTATCATGCTGACAATCATCGGCCTGATGCCCGCCACTTATGCCATGAACCCGGATCATCCGACGGATCGCACAGCTCTGGCCCAGATGGCGCAGGAGGCAAGGCCCCTGATCGCCCAATATGACCGCTACAGCTTCAAACCGGACGCACTGGCCTCCATCGACCGCCTGAAAATGGTCACCACACCCGCAACACCGGCCCAGATCCGCGGCGACGTCTATGAAATTCTCTCGGGACTGCGGGATGTGAGTGCCAATCCGGCCTCCTCGTCGCAGGAGAAACAGACGAGCACACGGCTTGCCAAGGCGCTTCGCCCGACTGTCGAATATGCGCCCTACTGGGTCCGTGTGCTCAGCGCCCTGTGTCTTGGTGTCGGCACGATGGTGGGGTACCGCCGCATCGTCAAGACGCTGGGAGAGGGCATAGGCAAGCAGCATCTGACCCCCGCACAGGGGGCTGCCTCCGAACTTGTCGGCGCTGGCCTCATTGCCTCAGCGGGCTATACCGGATTGCCGGTTTCAACCACGCATATCATCACCTCAGGCGTGGCAGGCACGATGGTTGCCGCCGGATCGGGCATCAATATGCGTATGCTCGCGAAAATCGCCCTGGCATGGCTTCTGACCCTGCCCGTCACAATCACGATTTCGGCCTGCGCCTTTTATCTGCTGAACTAACCGCGTGATCGCAAACTGACTCCGGTCAAGGCGCGATTAGCGTGAATTGCTCCCATCCATCTGGCACAAGACGATCGCAGCAGACACGCCCATCGGGCAAGGCGCACAGAAACCGCCCGGTGGTATGGTTTTTCAGGGCGACCCTGTCATGTGCAAGGCGCTGGTAGCGAAAAAAGACTACCGCCCCCTGCTGCGTGTTCTGTTCCACTGACAGACAATCTCCCGTCGACGTCGTCAGGGCTGCCCAGCCGTGATCGTCCAGACTGACAAGCACCTTCTCGATACGCGTCCCGCCGCCGGATCCATGCCGCAGCAACCCTGTCTGCCGGTCAATCTGAAGACAGGTGTCATGAGCCGTACGCAAGGCCCGATCAGGCATGCGGTCAACCCTGATCGGGGGATCATCATTTTTTACCTGAGCCCATGCACCTTGCTGCACCAGATCGCAGAAATGGCGCGCGACCCTCGATGGATCGGTGAGGCGGTAGATAGCAGGCTCTCCAATGACGAATTTTTCCGTCCTGATACCGGGGGTCTGGGCATAGATCATTCTGGCACGATTGACCTGATCCATGAGCACATAGTTGGAAGACACCAGTCCATCGCAGCACAGGGCAACTCCGATGGGTCGAGCGCAGAAAATGCTGTTGTGAAAAGCCGACCCGACAAATCCTGCTGTCGGACGATGGGATGAGAACAACCCGATCTGCTGCCTGATCGACAAGGCCTCCGGTGAGATCACCATAAAGCCTGCATGGTGGAGCCGGGTCGCAACCTCATCTTCGCCCAGGATGACGCGCATCTGGCTCTGGAACCCCGAGCGTGTGAGATAGAGCGGAACCGAGTCCGTCATTTGCTCGCCATAGCGTTCCCCAAGGTCATTACAGAACCGCGCAAGCGCATGATGGGCAAAGTGATTTTCCTCAAAGGCCGAACCGGCAACGATGACCGCACGCAGGCGCGTGGGCCGGTCGAACACCACAAAGTCGTCGCGGCACAAACCGAGGAGGTCGAAAAGCTCCCTTATCCACGTAAGGGAAAAGAGTTCTTCAAGCGATTTCTCGGCATGGACCAGTATCCTCAACCCTTGGTAACTCTGCCGCCCAAGCCAGTAACGCGGCAGGGTTTCGGTGAGGAAATGACCAAAATGGTTGGTGATATTGCCACCATAGAAATAGAGCAGGTCGGGTGCTGTGGGGAAGGCCGATGAGGGGCTGACACAGCAGCTCTGATTTTGCCCCAGACTGGCATTTGGCCAGCCACGACGCGGACCGGCGGTCTGGATCAGACGTCCGTAGGGATCATAGAGTCCGTATTCGGCATCGTAATGCCCCGGGATGCGGGGGATATAGAGCGTGTCATAGCGGGTTTCGACTGGGGGATCCCGGTCGAACACCTTCATTCCCGCATCCATACAAACTGCATTCTCGTACATACGAGAAACTATATTTATAGAAATACTATTATCAAATGTTATTATACGAAAGATTACCTATTTATCTACAACAAAGAGAGATTCGCCATATTTGCGGCGTCAAGACCCTGATCACGCCTTGCCTGCCCAGGTTAGCGGTTGCGTCCGGTCCCTTCCCCTTTTTGTCGGCTGTCATAAAAATAATCGCTCTGCCTGATTCAGAATCACCAACTTGTGAGCATCACTCGCGTTCGGGATGGCGCGAAGTCGATGCGGGAGGGTAGCGCGATGATGGCATCATTCTGGGGTGGTGGAAAACGAAAGGCGTGCGTTGGGTGCAGCGACGGCACGGGCTTTGATGTCCCCATCACCATGGCTTTCCAGCCAATCTTCGATCTCTCAACGCGACAGATCTTCGCCTATGAGGCATTGGTCCGTGGAAAGAACGGTGCCAGTGCCCAGGAGATCCTCTCACGCGTCACGCCTGAAAACCGCTACGCCTTCGACCAGACATGCCGGGTGACGGCCATCACTCTTGCTTCGGAACTTGGACTGGTTGAGCAGGGTGCGCTCCTCTCCATCAACTTCCTGCCCAATGCTGTCTATGATCCGGCGACCTGTATCGGCGCGACGCTTGAAGCAGCAGAGCGTGTCGATTTTCCAACCAATCGCATCCTGTTCGAGTTCTGCGAAAACGAAACGCTGGATACGGAGCATCTTCTACACATTCTCCAGACCTATGATCGCATGGGCTTCAAGACGGCCATTGACGATTTTGGTGCTGGCTATGCCGGATTGAGCCTGCTTTCGCGCTTCCAGCCAGACTACGTGAAGCTCGATATGGGCCTGTCACGTGACATCGACACCACCCCGGTCAAGCAGGTCATGATGCGCCATACCATCGCCATGCTGGAAGGGCTCAATGTCACGCCAATATGCGAAGGTGTCGAAACCCCTGAGGAAGCCAAGGTTCTGTCGGATCTCGGTATTTCGCTCCAGCAAGGCTATATCTACGCCAAACCGGCTCTGGCCGAGTTGCCGATGCTGCACTGAAACGACGCGAGGTGAATCCTGTGAGATGTCATCCTCGTTGCCTTCTTACATAGGGCGTTTCTGTTTCTCGTCTTTCTGACTGCCAACCTACCCTAGCGTTGCTATCGGCACCGGCAGCACGCGCCCGCAGTCGAGCAGGATAAAATTCGCCTGGATCACTATCTCCGTGATCCGCTGATCGTTATCAGTCTTTCGCGAGAACGCCCTTTTTCCTCTGTCCGAACAATGCGAAGCGAAGAACGGGGTCGTCGATCACCCGAACTTATCCAGCTCTGATCATCGTCAACTACGGGCATTGATGCGGGTATGGGCGTTTTACGCCTGAGGGGGAGGCAGGTAGGCCATTGTCTGCAACCGGCCCGGAAAGAGGGGAAAAGTGCCCATCCTAGCCGCCAGTGAAATGCGTCTCACGCGGCGTTTGGTTGTCCGCAATATCATGGTGCCGGGTGAGGGATTTGAACCCCCGACCTTCGGTTTACAAAACCGCTGCACTACCACTGTGCTAACCCGGCATGGCGCATGAACGGGTTGCTTTTCGTCGCTAATCGCAGATTCGTCAAGATCTTTCCCGCGCAACGATCATGACAACCTGCACAGCCCCTCGCATCTCGGCGGTACGTTCGCTTGTACAGGGTCATTCCTTTCGATGCGTGTGTGGGCCTGAGAACAACGTAAATTTGAGCCCGATATGTATTCCGATAGTAGCGCAAGCAGCCTTTCTCGGGTCCCCACATGCCGGTTCCATACGCGCACGGACAGAACGAACGTATCCGACCGCTGGGAGTACAGCCGCACACCATCCGGACGCGAGCACCGCAGCGCTCTCAGTTCTTGATAGAACCGTTATGCCTCTCACCGCTGCAACGCCCTGAACCGAACCGGCACGAGAGTTGCCGACAAATCGACCACGCCGCCAAACCGATAACAGGCATCTCTTGGGCCTGTCCCAACTGCGCCACTGCTGATCGGCGGCCCTGGCCTGGATACTGATCTCAGAATGAGGCCTGCGCTTGTCTTATCAGCCCATCCAGCCAGTCCTGATGGCCATTGAGCATCGGGTTGGGCCGGGTAGTGGCCAGTGCTTTGGCGGTTGCCCCGTTCTGGGTCTCCTGCGTCAGGACACGCAGACGGTTGCCAGTCAGCATCTCGACAAGCCAGGCATGATGCACGTCAAGCCGCGTCTCGGTGCCCTTCTCTCCCGCCCAGCCATGCCAGGCCAATCTGCCGGGTCTGCCGTGTTCGGGTGCCACATATTCCGTGACGTGGGCCTCGACAGGGAAACCGAAGGTTTCGAAGGCAAAGTGACATCCTGCCGATAATTGCGGGCCATCGCCGTTGTGAATACGCGGGTTGGCCGAGTTCGCGTAGTAGCGAGGCCATTCGTCCGGATGTGTCAGAAGTGCCCACACGCGAAGCAACGGCACGTCAGCCACGATGCATTCATTGGAAACGAAATTATCCGCCTGGCCGGGTAGGTACCCCTCAGGCCATAGAATGGCGTTCATCACAGGATAGGGGGTCATTGCGGCATCTCCTCTGCACTGCTCCCTGAACTGTCAGATTTGTCCCATCATGAAAAATCATGGTTGATTATTCAGTCCATCACTTCATGTGATGAATCGAACATTCTTCGTGGAGGGGAAAGCTCTTATGGACAGGCTCGGAAGGCTCGATCTCACACAGCTGCGTGCACTCGACCTGCTCGTCACCACACAAAGCGTCACCCGTACCGCATCCCTCATGAGCGTCACACAACCCGCCATAAGCAACATGCTTGCCCGGCTGCGTGAGACCTTTGACGATCCACTCCTCGTGCGTCAGGGGCGGTCACTCGTCTGCACACCCCGCGCGCTTGCCCTAGCCCAGCCATTACGTGCGATTCTGACGCAGCTCGATAGTCTGGCAGAGCCTGTCATTTTCGATCCGGCAACCGCCTCTCTTACCCTGTCTGTTGCCGCCACCGATTATGCGATCCACACGGTTCTCCTCCCCTTCATCGCCCGATTGCGGGTCGTGGCGCCGGGCATACGCATTGCCCTGCATGACCTGAACGGGGAGACAGCGCAGGACCATCTTGAACGTGGAGTTCTCGACTGGGCGTTGCTTTCCAGCGAAGCCTGCACGCCGACGCTGCATGCACAAAAGCTTTTTCATGAGACATGGCTCTGTGCGACCCGTCTTGGGCATCCCGCCCTCTCCGGAGGCATGACACTCGACCGGTTCTGCAAGGCTGATCATGTGATGGTATCGCCGGACGGAGGCGGCTTCGAGGCCATGACAGACGCTGCGCTGCGCCGTTTGAACCTTAAACGCCACGTGGCCGTCTCCGCCTCGGGCTTTCTGACGGTGCCTGATCTTCTGACCCGCACAGATCTTGTCGCCGTGCTGCCCTCACGCCTGCTGGCGACACGTCATGATCTGACGGTTTTCGCGCCACCTGCGCCACTCGTCCTGCCGGGTTTTGACAAATATCATGTCTGGGGAGAGCGCACCCATGCGGATCCTGCCCACCGCGCCTTGCGTAAGCTGCTATCCGATACGTGCCATGACCTGGCACTTCCCTCCTCCAACCAGCACGGCCACAGCCTGACAACCGATGTCATGCCGACCCGCGCGGGGTGAGAGAAATGGCGCAGACATAAAAAAAGCCCGGCACGAAGGCCGGGCTTTTTCCTCGGATCAGACCGAGTAGTACATTTCGAACTCGGCCGGGTGCGGCGTGTGCTCGAACTTGTAGACTTCTTTCCACTTCAGCTCGATGTAGCTCTCGATCTGGTCCTTGGTGAAGACATCGCCTTCGAGCAGGAACGCGAAATCGGCTTCAAGAGCCTGAAGGGCTTCACGGAGCGAACCGCAGACCGTCGGGATCTGGGCCAGCTCTTCCTTCGGCAGTTCGTACAGATCCTTGTCCATGGCTTCGCCCGGATGGATCTTGTTACGGATGCCGTCGAGGCCAGCCATCAGCATGGCGGCGAAGGCAAGGTAGGGGTTGGCGGTCGGATCCGGGAAACGGACCTCAATGCGCTTTGCCTTCGGGCCCACCGAGTACGGAATACGGCACGAGGCCGAACGGTTGGCAGCCGAGTAAGCGAGCAGGACGGGGGCTTCAAAGCCCGGGATCAGACGCTTGTAGGAGTTGGTCGACGGGTTGGTGAAGGCGTTCAGCGCCTTGGCATGCTTGATGATGCCGCCGATGTAGAACAGCGCATCTTCCGACAGGCCAGCATACTGGTCACCTGCAAAAAGCGGCTTGCCATCGCGCCAGATCGACTGATGCACATGCATGCCCGAACCGTTATCGCCAGCGATGGGCTTCGGCATGAAGGTGGCCGTCTTGCCATAGGAATGGGCGACGTTGTGCACACAGTACTTGTAGATCTGCATGAAGTCGGCCGACTGCACCAGCGTAGCAAACTTCGTGCCCAGCTCGTGCTGCGACTGTGCCACTTCGTGGTGGTGCTTTTCGATCGGCAGGCCCATCTCACCCATGGTGGAGAGCATCTCGGCGCGCAGGTCGCCTTCGCTATCGACCGGAGCAACCGGGAAGTAACCGCCCTTGACCACCGGACGATGGCCCATATTGCCTTCCGGGTAGTCCTTCATCGAGGCGTCGGGGCCTTCGATGCTGTCGAGCTGATACGTGCCGTAGTTCGGGCCCGTGCCGAACTTGACGTTGTCGAAAATGAAGAACTCGGCTTCAGGACCGAAGAAGGCGGTGTCACCCAGGCCTGTGGTCTTCAGATAGGCTTCAGCAGCCTTGGCCGTCGCGCGCGGGTCGCGTGCATAGAAATTGCCGGTGCGGGGCTCGACGATATCGCAGATCAGGATCAGCTGCGGCTTGGCCGAGAACGGGTCCATGACGGCTGTGGTCGGGTCGGGCAGGAGCACCATGTCGGATTCGTTGATGGCCTTCCAGCCAGCAATCGACGAACCATCGAACATGAAGCCTTCAACGAAGGTGTCTTCCTCGATGGTGGTGTGCCACTGGGTCGTGTGGTGCCACTTGCCCTTCGGGTCGGTGAAGCGCAGGTCAACCAGCTCGACGGAGTGTTCCTGCATCAGCTCGAAAACGCGCTTTACAGCGGCGCTGTCCGGCTTGCCCGGCTTGGGCGCTGCAATCGTGGAGGACGCAGCCTTGGACGCCGCGGCTGGAGCTTTTTTCGCCATTTGTCAACTACCTGTTTCTGCCTCAAGGGGCCGCACTGATCGGCTGCAAAACGATTAGGACAGGATTCGCGAACTGTCGAGTATTCCAAAGGTTTTTTACGCGTCTGACGCAACGAAAAAGACCCTCTCGGAGCCCCATCAGCCCCCCATATCCCTTTCCGGAAGCAAAACGACGCATGACAGACCAACAGAAATAGCATATCGGAGCGTTTCGCTCCCTTATCGTTGTTTTTTTCTGCCTTGCACGCGACTGTGATGTGCCTTGACCGGTGGAGTCCCGGTTTCGACCGGGCTGACAGCCGGCAGGACTGCGAGACCACGCCCCGTTCACACGACCGGAACCGTGTTAGGCCGCCATCGACACCATGAAGGTGCGACAGCATGCGGGATCAGGCCGATTTTACACCCCGCATTAAGCCGGTATCATGCCCTGTCCCTTTCCAGCGCAGGCCCGGCATGAAAAAACCAAACGCCTTTCTCAGCTCTTTGCCAACCACCATTTTTACCACCATGTCCCAGCTCGCCGCTGCACATGGGGCGGTGAATCTGGGGCAGGGCTTTCCCGATACGGAAGGCCCTGCTGCGTTGATCGATGCGGCTGCGGAGGCGCTGAAAGACCAGCGCAACCAGTATGCTCCTCTGACCGGTCTGCCCGAACTGCGTGAGGCGGTGGCAAGGGCCAATGCCCGCGACTATGGCCTGCAGGTCGATCCGGCGCAGGAAGTGATCGTGACCTCAGGCGCCACGGAGGCGCTTGCCGTCAGCATGATGGCACTCATCGAGCCGGGTGACGAGGTCGTGCTGATCGAGCCGCTTTACGACACCTATCTGCCCATGCTGCGTATGCTTGGTGCCGTGCCGCGCTGTGTGCGGGTGGAAGCCCCTGACTGGCACCTGCCCGAGGCCGATCTGCGGGCAGCCTTTTCGGCCAGAACGAAGCTCGTTCTGCTCAACTCGCCCATGAACCCCAGCGGCAAGGTCTTCACTACGGACGAGCTCGATCTTATCGCCTCGCTTGTGCTCGAGCATGATTGCTATGCCCTGTGCGACGAGGTTTACGAGCATCTGACATTCGGGGTGAAACATATCCCGCTCATGACACGGCCCGGCATGCGCGAACGCGCCATTCGCATTGGCAGTGCCGGAAAGAGCTTCTCGGTAACCGGGTGGAAGATCGGTTACATCACTGCCTGCCCTGATCTCGCTGCCGTCATCGCAAAGGCTCATCAGATCGTCGCGTTTTCCAGCGCACCGAACCTTCAGCGCGCTGTCGCGAAGGGGCTGGATCTGGGAGAGGCGTTCTTCACCGAATTATCCGACAGCCTGCGGGCGCGACGCGACCTGTTTGCCAATGGGCTGCATGCGCTCGGCTTCCCTACCCTGCCCGCTGACGGAAGTTATTTTGTCGTTGCCGACATTACTGCCCACGCCCGGGGACGCGATGACGTCGCGTTCTGCCGTGATCTCGTGGCCGAGGCAGGAGTCGCCGCTATCCCGGTCTCGGCATTTTATGACCCCGAGGGTGCGCCCCCACCGCGCCACCTGATACGCTTTGCGTTCTGCAAGACAGAAGCCGTGCTTCACGAAGCGCTCAGGCGTCTGGCTCTTTGCTACACCTCGACCCCACACGGAGAACCAGTTCAGGAAGGTTGATAGGCTGTCATCTTGCGGGTCGGCACACGCTGATCGAGCGGGGTGGGTTCCACACTGCTTGCCCCGTTGCCCGCCCCACTGGCCGCGGCATCGTCCGGTGCTTCACCGGGCTTCGTGGCCGGGTTGGCTGCGGTCCCCTCGGTAGTGGCCGCCTTGGGTGCGTCCTGCTGCGCGTCGCTATTTATGGTGCTCACATGAGCGGTTTTTTCCTGAGCACCCGTCTCGACATCCCCTGCCGGTTTCGCAGGGGCCATCACCGGATCATTGGCCTCCGGACCAACCGCGCTATAGGGGTCGCTTGGGGGCAGAACATCAATGGGCGGCTGGCTCGAAAGCGGGTTACGCTGAAGTATTGTGCTCGTGTCGCCGGGATAGCGACGCATCAGCCCAAGCAGGGTGCCATTGGTCCAGCCAAAGCCGATCTGCATGGGATATTCACCCCCACCCTTGCCTCCGGTGGCACTGATTGTCGGGGATTCGACATCGTATTTCTCGAGGAGAACACCTGATTTTTCATAGGTGCCGATTACACGCGCCATCCAGCGCCGGGCAATGGTCTCGGCCAGTTCCGTATCGCCGTAGTTGTTGAGCCCCTTGATGGCCATCCACTCCTCAGGTGCCCAGCCATTCGGCGCGTCCCATTGCTGCCCGCTCTCATGGTCAGTCGCCATGATGCCACCGGGCCGCAGAAGCTTGTCCCTGATCGTTTCCGCAACCGCCATTGCCTGATCCTGCGAGGCAATACGCAGGAAAAGAGGCATGGCCGTTGCCGCTGAAAGCACATCGGTCAGGCGACCCTTGCGCCAGTCATAGTCATAAAAGGCCTGACGATCATCGTCCCAGAACACGCGCCGCATGACGGCCACACGCTCATCAGCCCGCTGCCCATAAAGCCTGGCCAGCTTGCGCTGTCCCGTCAGGGCGTAGGCATGTTCAAGCGTCTGCTCCAGATGCACCATCAGGGCGTTCACCTCGATGGGTGCCAGATCGGTCGTGTGAATGGTCGCCAGTGTATGGCCATCGGCCAGCCAGCGTGACGAGAAATCCCACCCGGTTTCCGACCCGGCCCGCAGGTCACGATAGACATCCGCAGGAGGGCGCGATGGGGCGCGGGCAGCCGTTGCAACGTCTTCAGGGTAGCTTTCATCACGGGGCGTATCGAGATCATCCCAATGGCGCAGCAGCAGGGTTCCGTCATGCAGGCGCACCACATGCCGATAGGCCTGACCCGGCTTGAGCGTGTCCGCCCCTTCCATCCAGTAGGCGTACTCTTTCTGCAATTGGGGAAGGTAGCGTTTATAGGCCCCCTGCCCGTCATGCTGCGCCAGAAGATCGACCATCAGCGAGAAGAAAGGCGGCTCTGAGCGGCTGAGATAGTAGGTGCGTGTACCATTGGGAATATGATCATAGCGATCGATCAGCGATGCCATATCGCCGATCATCCCGCGCAGGAGATCCCACTGCCCGGTCTCATACAGACCGATCATGGTGAAATACGTATCCCAGTAATACAGCTCCGAAAAACGCCCACCAGGCACCACGTAGGGATGAGGCAGGGGCAGAAGCGAAGAGTAGGACATGGGCTTGTCAGGCTGACGTGTCAGAACGCCCCACATGCCCTGGATATAATCGTAGATGTTCTCATCCGCCTTGCGTCGATAGGACACATCACGCCTGATCGGCGGCGAGAAGTGCTGCTGATAGAAATCGCGCAGACTGAAATCCGGATGATGCCGCTGCGTTTCCCAGTCGTTCAGGAGATCGGCTGGGGCCTCGTCCGGGCGCGAATCAGCGACATTCTTGAAGTCGGGCGCCAGATGCGCACCGCCGATGGCGGCGAAAAGCCCACCCAGCGCGATGGAAGGCGAACGCAGATCCTGAGGCACGGAGGCGACATGTAGTGACTGTGCGGCTTCGCTTGCTACCGTAACGCGGCGTGATGGTGCCTGCGAGCTTGTGCTCTCGGGCTGCGTCGTTGGTGACGCAACCGGGGAGTCGCTCGCCTTGCTCGCATTATCCGGATTTCGGGTTTGTTTTTCAGTGCCCGTTGCATCGACACGCGCTGGAGTCTGGGGATTCGTTGCGCTGGAAGCAGACGCCTTGGCCCCGGCGCTGTTATCCTGAGCCTGCGCCCAGCCTCCGCCCAGAACGAGCAGGGACACGCCCAGACAAAGCAGTTTCGACGCCGATAAATGTCGCTGTCGTGTCCGGCCCCCGGAGACTGCGGACAAAGGTTGCTGCGAGAAAGCAAGGGAATGGCCCGACTGCGTCATGAATTCTCCTGGAACACGGTCCTTCAGGGGCTGGTTTGCCTTCTCCGTATCAGGCTCCCGGCCTGACCGGGCAGCAGGCTCTTCGCAATCTCGCCCGGACGGCATGGCATTGTTTTGTCATGCGCACCCGCGCTGTCCGATGGCATTTGAGAGCCCTGTTGAGACATGGACGATGCATGCCACTGAAGGACGGGTTTTGATGATGAACAGGCCAGAGCTGAAGAGGTTGCAAAACAGCACACGAACCGTCTTCTTTCTGACGGGGGCCATATTTGCCCTCTGGTCATGCCTTGTCCCCGTTGTGAAACATCATGCAGGGCTCAATGATGGCAGCCTGGGCCTGCTTCTGCTTTGTCTCGGCTGCGGGTCCGTGCTGGGCATGCCTCTTGCCGGATTATGGGTGGGCCGCTGGGGCTGCCGTCCCGTCGCCCTTGGCGGGCTGGGCCTTGCCGGCGCGGTACTGTTGCCCCTGTCATGGCTGAGTTTTCTGCCGGGGCTGGCATTGGGCATTTTCCTGCTGGGCGTCGGGCTCGGTGCGGTGGAGACAGCCATCAACATCCAGGCTGTGGAGGTCGAGCAGCGCAGCGACACGCCCCTGCTTTCAGGGTTTCATGCCTGGTTCAGCATTGGAGGGGCCGTAGGCGCTGCGGCTTCTCCTGTGCTCATCCTGACCGGTATGCCGCTCTGGTCCATCATCCTGTCAGGACAGATCCTTGTGTTTGTTCTGGCCCTTCGTGTGTGGCCCGGGCTGCTGCATCAGCCCGAACCGGGCGGTGGCGAGGGTTTTGCGCTGCCCCGTGGGCTGGTCTGGGTGCTGGGACTCCTGACGGGCATTGCCTTTCTGGCCGAGGGCGCGATGCTCGACTGGGGGGCTGTGTTTCTGCAGGGGCGACCCTCGTTCGGCGTACAGCCGGGCTGGGGCTACGCCGTGTTTGCGACGGCCATGACCCTAGGGCGACTGAGTGGCGACCACGTCATTGCGCTATGCGGGCGTCCGCTCATCATGGGTCTGGGCGGGCTCTGCGCGGGGAGCGGATTTGCGCTGGTCGTGATGGCCCCTGTCGCCCCGCTCGCACTGGCGGGGTTCTTCCTGATCGGGCTTGGCTGCGCCAATATCGTGCCTGTGCTTTACAATTGCGCCGGGCGACAGCGGGTCATGAAAGCCTCGACCGCCGTCGCCGCCATCACCACCCTTGGCTATGCCGGAATTCTGGCCGGACCGGCCCTTGTGGGTGCGGTCGCTCATGCCACCAGCCTCTCCAGCGCTTTCCTCATGCTGGCCGCCCTGATGATCGTCGTGGCCGGATTCTGCCGTCTGGCCCGCCAGAGCTGACGCTACCAACCTGACACCACCAACCCGGCCATCGGGGATGTTTTTTATTCCTCTGTCGGGTTTCCCCTCGCATTTGAAGGGCGGAGAGGCCATGTGTCTGGGTTCAAGAAGGAGCTTTTGGGAATCATGACCTCTCACGCCGACGCCACGCCCCTTTCTGCCCTTGCTGTGACCGATCGCCTGTTTTTCGAACGGGCAGACAGCACCCTGACGCGGGATGAGGCGGAGAAAATCGTCAGCCGGTCGCTTGAGGGCATCGAGGATGGCGAGCTCTTCCTCGAATATCGCGAAAGCGAGTCCATTGTGCTCGATGACGGCGTGATACGCTCCGCCAGCTTCGATACGTCATCGGGGTTCGGTCTGCGTTCCGTCATCGGTCCCGAAACCGGCTTTGCGCATTCCGACGAGATCAGCAAAAGCGCCCTGGAGCGTGCAGCAGGTGCGGTCTCGGTCGTGCGTCAGGGGCGCAGCGGCACACTTGCCGCGCCGCCGCAGGCCACGAACCGCCGTCTTTACGCACCTGAAAGCCCCCTGAGCGATACGGATTTTGCCGCGCGCGCCGCCGTACTGGGTGAGATCGACACCTATGCGCGTGGTCTCGGGCCCGAAGTGGTGCAGGTCTCGGCTAGCATCGCGACAGAGTGGCAAGCGGTACAGATCATGCGCGATTCAGGTTTTCGCACCGCCGATCTGCGCCCCCTCGTCAGGCTCAATGTGTCCGTGGTGCTTGAGCGCGACGGACGTCGCGAGAGTGGCAGCCGCGGTATGGGCGGACGCTACAGCCTGTCACGCCTGCTGGGGCGCGAAACATGGCAGGAAGCGGTGGACGAAGCGGTACGCCGCGCCAAAGTAAGTCTAGAGGCTGGCCCGGCACCCGCTGGCGAAATGGATGTTGTGCTCGGACCGGGCTGGCCCGGCATCCTGCTGCATGAAGCGGTCGGGCACGGGCTGGAGGGTGATTTCAACCGCAAGGGGACGTCGAGCTTCAGCAATATGGTTGGCAAGCGCGTGGCCGCCCCCGGCGTGACCGTGGTGGATGACGGAACACTGGCTGAAGGGCGCGGCTCGCTTACCATTGATGATGAGGGCACTCCCTCGGGTCGCACGGTCATGATCGAGGATGGCATCCTGCGCGGCTTCATTCAGGACCGGCTGAATGCCCGACTGATGGGCGTGGCGCCAACCGGCAATGGGCGTCGCCAGTCCTATGCCCATGCGCCGTTGCCACGCATGACCAACACCCTCATGCTGGGCGGTGATGCCACAACAGAAGAGATGATCTGCTCGACCAGAAAGGGCCTCTATGCGGTCGATTTCGGCGGCGGACAGGTGGACATCACTTCGGGAAAATTCGTCTTTGCCATGTCGGAGGCCTATCTGATCGAGGAGGGCAAGGTGACACGCCCCGTCAAGGGCGCAACCCTCATCGGCAACGGATTCGATGCCATGAACAAGATTTCCATGATCGGTCAGGACGTGGCGCTGGACCCCGGTATCGGCACATGTGGCAAGGCAGGTCAGGGCGTGCCCGTGGGTGTGGGTCAGCCCACGCTGAAACTGGCCGGGCTGACAGTTGGCGGAACAGCCTGACAAAGGCTTTTGGCAGGTACGCCCCTGTCGTGTTCTTGCGCCCCGCCTGATTGCAGGCGAGGCGGGGACGTTCTGAAGCGCGTTGGTTCAGCCCTTGCAGCGGCGTGTGGCGCCAAAAGCCATGCCCGTCACCATGGCCGCATAGACCAGCGCCATATCCCGCTTTGAAAAGACCAGTTCCCAGCCGGGGGTGAAACGCTTTGGGGTTGCCTTGTAATCGACCAGGGCTGAAACCGGACCAAGAGCCAGCGTCACCAGCAGCGCCTTGAACAGGCCCGGCTGTTTTCCAAGGGCCCGATCGTACAGCACGGCCCAGAACAGCACGGCCGCCACATTGGTGGCGGCACCGGTGCCTGAGTGAAGTCCATCAAAATGCCTGACCCGGCTCGCTGCGTCGCCCTTCAGCCAATGGGCCGTGCAATTGACACCGGGGGCAGCACTTCCAGTTCGTATTGCAGAGAGGGCCAGCAAGGCAGCATTGCAGGCGAGTGAACCGTAAAGCGTGATACCGGGAATACGGGATGTCATGAGGCTGTCTCCAGACATAACAAGGCGGCAGTAAACGGAGAAACGTCTGACAAAAGGTTATGATCCCACACGAGTTTCATGCAGCTAATAGAGCGTGAGACAGATCGCACCGCCGGTAATGATCATGGTCCAGAAGATCGAGACCATGATGCGATGGCGTATGGCGCGCAGGGCCAGCACTCTCATCAGCGGATCGAGTTGCCGGTCAATGTCGGTATCGGCCTCATGACCCAGCGCCACAATACGGTCCTCCGGCCGCACTCTCACGGCCTTGCACCACTCCTCTCGAAGCTTCTCCAGTTCGCTGCGTCGGTAGAATCGCTGCGACCGGATACGTAGAGCAGCCGGGAGACACCGGAAAAACCGCAAGGCCCTGAAGAGACCGGATTCTAGACCAAGGAGCCGGGCCGCTGACGCAGTGTCCAGAAGCTCCATGACGGGTAATCTTCTGACGACAGAAGCAGAGTCCCTGTCTCCCTGACGTTCCATGAGGCATCTCCCGCATCACCGATATGTGAACGGCGGATATCCGGACCGGTTCATCACGAATTTCTGATGCTGTGACCTCCTTAAAGTCACGAGCTTCTGAACCAGATTCTAGGTTGGGCAAGTTAAGGAAATCTCTCATGGCAACAGGCTGGGCGCCCGACGGTGCCGTTCAGGATCAGATCGATGATACGATCGCCGATGCAGTAAGCCGTGCACGCGCGGCCATGCCGCATGGTGAGAGCTGCGCCGAATGTGTGAATTGCGGAGAGGACATACCTGTTGCCCGGCAAAAAGCACTGCCGGGTGTGCGGCTTTGCATCGATTGCCAGTCCGAGCGCGACAGGAGGCCGGTTTTTACAGGAATCAACCGTCGCGGAAGCAAGGACAGCCAACTGAGATGAGCGCGGCGTGCGCCATACTGCCTGCAACAATGCGATGTTTGTTCATTCAACATGGAATGCGTGGAGCCTTCTACCTCAGCCTCACAACCTGCATTCTCTTCGGTCTTGCCGGAGGGGCTTTAGCTCAGGGGCAGCCGGTACCGCCCGATTGCATTGAAGGTGCGGTCACCCTGCCGCTTCTGGGTGGATCGGGCGACTCACCGATCATCCCTGCCACGCTGAATGGCCGCCCCATCGCTCTTTATTTCTCTCATGGCTTCGACAGGCTTTATGTCGGGAATATGGATGGGTTCGACACTTACGACACCCACCGATCCGCCATGATCACGACAAACGGGATCTACACTGACCCTCAGCCCATCATTCAGGCAGGGCAGCTGGCCATAGGCCCCCTCGATATGGGAACGCCGGACATGATCCAGCTTGAGGATTATCCAACCCAGAGGATTGGCTCACGGCCTCTGATCGGGGTGATCGGGCGCGAGGCTTTCTCACACCTCGCCGTGCTGGTGGATATGCCCCATAGCGCCTTCGCACTGATCCGGTTCAGCCG
The DNA here is from genome assembly GCF_011753235.1 of Asaia sp. As-1742. Lineage (NCBI taxonomy): Bacteria > Pseudomonadati > Pseudomonadota > Alphaproteobacteria > Acetobacterales > Acetobacteraceae > Asaia > Asaia sp. As-1742. The sequence goes on from NZ_VWWA01000004.1 coordinate 292,299, forward strand.
TGATGCGGCGTGCCGCTCTGCACCCGCCGCTCTGATCGGCGCTGGGGCGCAAGCCCTGCCTTTACGTGAAAAAGGGCTGATCCCGGTCAGCATTGATGGAGTGACCCGTGATTTCGTGCCTGATGCCGATACACCAGTCACGACGATACCGACGATATGGCTCGACCCGGTAAAGGACGATCCTGCCGACCCGGCAGGAAATTCCGGCGTTGCGCTTTATGGTACCATTCACTCGCACCTCAAGCGCACGACCGTAAAGTCGATGCGTATGGGGGCGATGTCACTCGATCACATGTCGGTCTATGCCCAGGACGATCTCGGCAGGGGGTTGCTCGGAACCGATTTCTTCCAGAATCACATCGTCCTTTTTGATGATCCGGATGACCGGGTCTATCTGCTGCCCAGCGCATCGCTGCCTCAAAAGCCGGGGGAAAACCTCCATTTCGACCGGTTTCGCACCGGTCGAACGAGCGTGGAGGATCTCTCAGGCAGGGCTCGCCGTATCGATCGTAAAAATCGGGCCGGTCAGAGCACAGGCGTCAGAAGCGGCTTGCCCTGAAAGAAAGCGGCAAGGTTGTCGAACACCAGACGCCCCATGGCGTGACGCGTCTCGACGGTCGAACTCGCGCGATGGGCCTGAAGCACCACGTTATCCAGTGCCCAGAATGCTTCATCCATCCTGGGCTCCTGCTCGAAAACATCCAGCCCGGCACCGCGAATGGCCCCGGTCTGCAAGGCCTCGAGCAATGCGGCCTCATCCACCACGCTGCCGCGTGCCACATTGATGAGGAAGCCGGTCGGCCCAAGCGCCTCGAGCATCTCACGATCGATCATGTGGAAGGAGCGTGCGCCGCCCGAGACACACAGCACCAGCACATCGGCCCATTCGGCCAGAACGCGCAAATCCGGATAGAACGGGTATTGGGGTGTGTCACTCTGCTCACGCGAGCTGAAATAGGCGATGGTCATGTCGAAGGCGGCAGCGCGCTTGGCCACGGCCTTGCCGATGGCCCCAAACCCGGCAATACCCAGCTTGCGCCCCTTGAGCGTCCATGAGTTTGGCACGGTTTCATGGCCCCAGCGCCCGGCGCGTACGAAACGATCGCTTGTCGTGATGCCCCGCATCGTATCGAGCATCAGACCCATGGCCATATCGGCAACATCTTCAGTCAGCACGCCCTGAGCCGTGGCCAGACGGATCTGTCGGCGGCGACATTCATCCAGATCGATCCTGTCGTAACCCACGCCATTGACCGAAATGACTTTAAGATTGGGCAGGGCATCCATGATGGCGCGTGGCAAGCCACTGCCGCCACCAGTTGTCACACCCTCTATCCGCTCAGCCAGTGGCCCGAGTGCCTCCAGCGTGGTGAACTGATGCAGATTAAAAGGCGACCCAAGCTGCTCGTTGAAGCTGGCAGGCATCGGGTCGATCATCAGAATATCTGTCTTGGTGGCCATGATACGTCCGTCATGCGGGTTGCAGATCCTGCAACCCTAGGAAGAACCCGACCACTTTGTGCATCACCTTGGCGTGACGCAAAAAATACGCCGATGATGCGTCCACACGTGGCCGGTATGATCCATGCCAACGCGCTCAACTGCGAAAAGGCGCACCGATGCGGGTTTCGACCGGGAAAAGCCCTTCGAAGGCGACACAGATTTCGGCCGGATCTTCAAGAAACAGCGTGCCCATGGTCGAGCCTGTCGTGACCACATCGCCAGCCTTAAGCGGGCGTCCGCGTTCCATAGCGTGATTGGCCAGCCAGGTGAGCAGACGAAGCGGGTCACCCGCCTTGTTGCCGCCTCTCTGATCGTAGCGCTTCTCGCCATTCACCAGCATGGTCATGGGCAGGGTGGTTGGTGTGAAGTCGCGCCACTCGGTAACGCCACGCCCGACCACCAGCACGCCATGGCTGCCCTGATCGGCCAGATGCGACAGATTGTGCTGTGTATCGGGCGCGACGAAACGCGTATCGAGCAATTCGATGGCAGCGTGGATGGCGCCAATGGCGTCGGCCACCTCTTCCACGGTCCAGGGCGTATCACGCGCAGGCAGATCTTTCGCGAAAGAATAGGCTATCTCTGCCTCAACGCCATGAAAGCGGCAGAAGGACGGAGAAAGATCATGCCCGCTTTCGAACACCGTTGCCCGGTGCAGCGGTGCACAGGCCGGAGTCGCTGTGGGTGTGGCTGCGCCCACCTTCCATCCCACGATTTCTCCCTTGCCCGACGCGCTCAATGCGCGTGCCACAACGTCCTGCACCGCATAGGCGGCCTTGGGATTGATGGGAACGATGGTCTCGGGGACGGTATGCAGCGGCTTGTTTGTGCGCCGGGCATCGAGAAGGAGCGAGGCCAGATGTTCATCCGGCGCTGTTTCCCGGGCGGTATCCTGTATCGAAGCGGTCATGAAATCGGTCATTTCCAGAACAAGGTCGTCAGCAAGATGGCATAGGTCGTCATGCACCATCCTTCCGTTCAGCCAGCCGAATGGGGGACAATCTGACCACAGGATCAAGATGACACAAATGTAAGAATTTAGCCATCTTTGGTTTTGAGTTCATGAAGACCCGAAAAGATTGCCTGTCCCGGTCTGTTCGGGTCGGTCGAGCGCGAGAGCCTGAAAAAAGCGCAGATCGAAGCTGCGGGAGACGACATGATGCGCTGCAGCAGTCAGGGTTGCGACCACAAGACATCCCGCTATCAGATACGTGCCGGGGGGAGAACTGGCGGTGATTTTCTCCACCAGAACGGTCGCCAGAGCGAAAGGGATGGCCATAACGACATTCCAGAACACGTAGCTCCATACATGCCCTTTCATCGCCTCAAAGCTGCGCCTGATCCGAAAACCTGCATGCCCGCTTTCCCACGCCACATAGCTCATCATGAGGCAGCGCACGATCAGCCAGATCCAGAAAGCGCCCAGCAGACACAGGAAAAGCATACCCCCTGCCTTCGCCGAAAAACCCGCGTTTCCGTTGACATAATCACTGAGGCTGGAAGCCACCAGCAGGGTCAGTACGGTCGGAAGGCCCTGAACGATCACGTTGACGCCCAGTGACTGCAATGCGCCCCGGTCCAGCCGCCAAAGGGCGACACCTTGCCAGGGTGTCAGACTGGCTCGGGTAACGGTGAGCGTCAGAAACCACATCGCGATCGTGTCGAGACCACCCAGCATCAGCGGCTCGAAATGCGCCGAGACGCCATGACCTGATATCCCGTCCGGCCAGTTCATCTGGCTGATCGCCGCAAACAGACAACTTGCGATGATCAGACCGCCTGACAGCGTCAGGACATCCGTGCGGTTGAGGAAGCCCAGTCGGAAACTCTCGCGCATGAGTCGGCCAGCGTCCGAAAAGGAGATCTTTTTCATTCCCGCAGATCCTGTTTCTGAAGGGCCCGGTAACGGGGAGAGGGAGTCACGAACGAAGATTGCTCAACACTTTTTCACGAGGGAGATAATCTCGCTCGGACACTAACCAGGCGGCAGGGTCATGGGGCGCAGGCGCGGTTTGCGCGCCTTGTTGACCAGCGTATCCAGCGCGGAGAGGAAGCGCGATCGGTCGGCCTTGCCAAAAGCGGCACCACCCGGCGTCATCATCCCCGCCGAACGCAGATCGGTCATGAGATTACGCATGGCCAGCGCCATGCCGATGGCATCGCCATCGAGCACTCGCCCCTTGGGGTCAAGAACATGCACACCTTTTTCGACACAACGTGCGGCGAGCGGGATATCGGCGGTGATCACGATATCATTCTCGACAGAACGCTCCGCAATCCAGTCATCGGCCACATCTGGGCCAGCCTCAACCACCACACGTTCGATCAGGGGAGAGTCAGGCAGGGCAATCATGCGATTGGCCACAACCAGTGTATGCAGGCCATAGCGCCCGGCCACGCGATAGACCTCGTCCTTGACCGGACAGGCATCGGAATCAATGAAGATACGGGTCATGCCGCTACTGTGCCGCAGCCCGATCATCGTCGCAAATCCTGCGCGACCGGCCCTGACCCTGCCACTATGAAAAAAGGGGCACGGTTTGCTCACCCCGCCCCTTTTTTTCAGTCTCTCACAGCCTCACGAGGCGGTTTTCCCCATGCCGCTCTGGCATGGAGAATCTGAAGCACTCAGTTACCGTCATCGTTGCTGTCATCATCGCTGTCGCTTCCGCCCGGAGCGATGGCGATGAAGATCTGCTGACCATCGCGGAGCACACGCAGCAGCACAGGCTGCTTGTTCTTGAGCACACCACGCACGGCGGTCAGCACAGCGCGGGGGTTGTCGACAGCCGTGTTGCCAACACCCTGAATGATGTCACCCGGACGCACACCAGCCTGCTCGGCAGGTGACCCGGGGACAATCTGGCTGATCACCGCCCCCTTGACGGTGTCATCCACACCAAGCTGCTGGCGCATGTCACGCGAAAGCGGTGCGAGGGAAATACCGATCTTGCCGCCATTGGTCTGGCCGCTATCGTCTCCGGCGCCGGAGTCTGCTCCCTCGCCATCCTTGGGCATATTGCCGATCTTGGCGGTGATGGTCTGGCTCTTGCCGTCACGCAGGATGGTCAGCGTCGCATCCGTGCCGGGTTTCATCGAGACGGTATGCACGACCAGATCGTGAACGCTCTTGATCTTGGCCCCGTTCAGCGCCGTTACGACGTCACCACTCTTCAGGCCAGCCTTGTCGGCCGGGCCGCCCTTGGTGACCTGCGCCACAAGAGCCCCTTCAGGCGGCGCCCCCGGCTCGCTCGGCTTCAGGCCGAGAGCCTGCGCCAGCGTGGGCGAAATGCGCTGCATCAGCACACCCAGATAGCCACGCGTGACGTGACCGGAGGTGCGGAGCTGGTCCACCACACTCTTGACCGTGTTGGACGGAATAGCAAAGCCAATGCCGATCGACCCGCCTGAGGGCGAGATGATGGCCGCATTCACACCAATCACCTTGCCATTCTGGCTGAAGAGCGGACCACCCGAGTTGCCATGATTGATTGGCGCATCGATCTGGATGAAATCGTCATACGGTCCGGCATTCAGATCGCGACCGCGGGCCGAGACGATACCCGCCGTGACCGTGCCACCGAGACCGAACGGGTTACCCACGGCCACGACCCACTCACCGGGCTGCACATTGTCTGAATCGCCCAGCTCGATGAAAGGCAGCTTGCCGTTGGGCTTGATCTTGAGCAGGGCCACATCGGTCTTGGGGTCACGCCCCACGATCTTGGCAGGCAGGGTCGTGCCATCGTCCAGCGTGACCGAAACCTTTGTGGCACCGTTCACCACGTGGTTGTTTGTGACGATATAACCATCATTGGAGATGATGAAGCCCGAGCCGCGGGCCTCGACGGTACGACGGGGCTGCTGCTGCTGCGGTGCCATCTGGAACGGGAAGGGGAACGGGAACGGCATGCCCTGCGGCATCTGCTGGCCGCCGCCGCCTTCTTCCTGCTCGGCCACATCGGCGCGGATGTGGGAGGTGATGGAAACGACAGCAGGCTTCACCTGCTTCACCAGATTGACGAAATTCGGCAGCGTCTGAAGCTGGGTCTGGGGCGTGATCGGCCCTTCTGCCCAGGCGGGAGACGAGGCACCAACCCCGATGGACAGCGCAGTGGCTGCAACCAGAGCCAGTGAACGGAATTTGCGTGAAGGCGTCAAACGAACAGGCATGGCGTCAGTCATGATCTTTCCAGCTTTGGCACCATCAGGGTGCGGTGTGATCAAGAGAACTTATGAACCGACCTTCGGTTCGTCCAGAATAGGGGCGCGTAAAAACGTGGTAATCCGTTTCAGGACGCGCGCGATTCCCGCAATGTTATGAAAAACTTCTTCAGCAATTCAGCATTTTCGTGCTCGCGTACCCCGCCAATCACTTCAGGCCGATGCAGACAGGCCGGTTGCTCAAAAATGCGTGGTCCGTGATCGACCCCGCCCCCCTTCGGGTCGTAGGCACCATAAATCACCCGTCCAAGGCGAAAATGCGTCATGGCGCTTGCACACATGGGGCAGGGCTCCAGCGTCACGACCAGGGTGCACGAGGCGAGCGACCGCGACCCAAGCACCCGCGCCGCTTCCCTCATTGCGAGAATTTCCGCGTGGGCACTGGGGTCGACCCTTTGCTCAACCTCATTCGAGGCACAGGCCAGAACCTGTCCATCTGCCCCAAGCACGACTGCACCCACAGGCACCTCGCCCCGTGAGGCCGCTTCGCGGGCGGCCCCGAGAGCACAGCTCATGGCCTCGGACGGGTCCAGACGCGGCGGGCTGGTGCCATCGCCACGCCTATCAGGGGGGGCGCTTTCATCCCCTGTCCAGCTAAGGGGGGAAGAACCATGACTATGCTTCTGCCTCATGCCGTATGACCCCCCTCCCATCGTTCGTCGTGCTATCCTGCACGCCTGCCTTCTGTTTGCCGGAAAACCCTGCTTACATCCACCTCATGACACGCGCGCCCCTCATCGGCCTCACCCTCGATATCGAGCCGGGTAGCCCACAGGATTTTTCCCGCTGGCCCTATCACGCCCTGCGGCAAAACTATTTCGATGCCATCCGCAACGCAGGCGGCCTGCCAGTGGGGCTGCCCCACGAGCCTGATCTGGCGCAGGCCTATATGGAGCGTCTGGACGGGCTGGTTGTCACCGGAGGCGCGTTCGATCCCGACCCTGCACTCTATGGTGAGGCCCTGCACCCGCAGACGACCCTCAAACCGGGGCGCACGAACGCCGAACTGGCCTATATTGCAGCCGCCCGCCGTCGTAGCCTGCCGGTACTCGGCATCTGCGGCGGCATGCAATTGATGGCCATTGCCTGGGGTGGGACACTGCACCAGCATCTTCCCGATCATGCACCGGGGCCTATTGCCCATGAACAGCCGAACCCGCGCGACGAAGCCGGTCACGATGTGATCCTCGTTCCCGGATCGCGTCTGGCCCACTACGCCGGATGCACGACCATGCGGGTCAATTCCTCCCATCATCAGGGCGTGCGCGACCCCGGGGGCCTATTGGTAAGTGCCCATGCCTCTGATGGCCTGATCGAGGCGATCGAAGCTCCCGGCACCGGCGACGACACCGGCAACGACACTGGCAACGGAATTTTTTATCTGGGGGTGCAGTGGCACCCGGAATTCGCTATCGATCCGGGTGACGCGCGTCTGTTGGCTGGTTTCATCGACGCGGCCCGACACGCGACACCACAGGACAGACGAGCATGACCGAAGAACAGAAGGGCGAACGCATCGCCAAATGGATGGCCCGCGCAGGCGTGGGCAGCCGACGCGACATCGAACGCATGATCGAGGCCGGTCGCATCCGCATGAACGGCTCTTCGGTCGAGCATCCCGCCACCTTCGTACAGGATGGCGACATCATCCAGCTCGATGGCAAGGTGATCGGGGGCAAGGAACACACCCGTGTCTGGCGCTATCACAAGCCGGACGGGCTCATGACCACCCATCGTGACCCGCAGGGACGACCCACCGTGTTCGACTCCCTGCCTGAGGGCATGCCGCGCGTCGTCAGCGTCGGGCGTCTGGACATCAATTCCGAAGGGCTGCTTCTGCTCACCAATGACGGTGAGCTTGCCCGCCGCCTTGAGCTGCCTTCCAATGCCTGGATACGCCGCTACCGTGTGCGCGTGTTCGGCGTTGTGGACGAGCGCAAGCTGGCTGCTCTGGCTCATGGCTCGGAATTCGATGGAGTGCGCTATGGTCCCATTGAAGCCGGTCTGGACTCGCAGAAGGGCGATAACGCCTGGCTGACTGTCAGCCTTCAGGAAGGCAAGAACCGTGAAATCCGGCGCGTCATGATGGGTCTCAACCTGCATGTCAGCCGTCTGATCCGCGTCTCCTATGGCCCCTTCCAGCTAGGCACGCTGCAAAAGCGCGAGATTGAAGAGGTGCAGGGCAAGATCCTGCGCGAGCAGATCCCCGGCCTTGCAGCAGCCCCACGTCGCGTGCGCCGGGTGGTCAGGGATACGACCCCCGACACGACCAGCCCGGATGCCGAAGAAGAATAATGCGTATCGTCGGCGGTGAACGCAAAGGCGTCGCGCTTCAGGCGCCACGGGGCGAGACCACCCGCCCCACCTCTGATCGCGCCCGTCAGGCCGTGTTCGACATGCTGGCCCACGCCCCCTGGGCCGGTTCGGACTTCCTGAGCAGCGCCCATGTGCTCGATGCCTTTGCCGGCACTGGCGCGCTGGGGCTCGAAGCCCTGTCACGCGGCGCTGCTTCCGCCGTTTTCATGGAGCAGGACCGCAGCGCCCGCGCCGTGATTTCGGCCAATATCCGCGCCTGCCGCTTCGAGGACCGCGACCTGTCCGTGCTGACCTGCGATGTCACGCGTGCGCCACGCGCGCCGCGCCCCTGCACGCTCGTCTTTCTGGACCCGCCTTATGGCAAGGACCTTGTCCCGTCTGCGCTCAAGGCTCTGGCCCGCTCTGGCTGGATTGCCCCTGAAGCCATTATCGTGGCTGAAACCGCAGTGAAGGACGAACTCGCCATCGAGCTTCCCCTGTTGACCGAACGGCGCTTCGGTGTGGCCCAGGTCAGGATCTGGCGCGCATCCTGACGCCGTGCCGTCTCCGCATATCCCTAACCGGACAAGCGCTGGTGCGGCTCACCTGAAATCAGACATCTTCCCAAAGGATGACTGCCCTCGAGCGGAATGTGAGGCAGCGTTCCGTCATAAGCCGTGATTGCGCGGCAGTCTCTCCTTCGTGAACGCAAGAGCCTGCTTCAGCCATGTGCAGGCCCTGGGCATACTTCCCACCGGGGCCGTGCAAGGCAGCGTCCTGCAAGGCGTCGCGACACCACCTGAATAACGGCAGATTCCGGCCTTTTTTGCTCTCGTCTCCGGGCGGCGTTCCGCTATAGTTCTGCCACACGACACGTATAGATCCAGACGATGCTCGATGCCCCATGCGCGGGGTATGACGTATTGCGCAAAAACAGGAAGACGCGAATTTGGCCTCGTTCAGCCGCTTCTTTTCATCAGGCACGACAGCGCCACGGCAGCGCGGCCCGTTTCAGGACAGGCTGACGGAGCTTGGCGGCTTCATTTTGCTGGCCCTTGCTCTGGCGCTGGGCGTGGCCCTGTGGAGTTACAATCCGCAGGATCCCTCATTCGACACAGCCACGACAGCGGTGCCGACAAACCTGCTGGGTCAGCCCGGCGCGACGCTGGCCGATGCCCTGGTACAATGGCTGGGTCTGGCCAGTGCATTGCCCATTATCGTGATGCTGTGCTGGGCCTGGCAGATCGTACGCCACCATGCGCTGAGCGTACCGATCCTGCGGTTCATCGCCTTTTTCTGTCTTTTGCCTGTTGCGGCCGCGCTGATTGCCACTTTGCAGGTCCTGATACCGGCCTTGACCACAAGCTGGCCGTCGCGCGCGGGGCTGGGAGGGCAACTCGGGCTTGTTCTTGCTGATCATCTGGTCGCGACTGGCCATGCAGCGCTGGGGCGAGCCGGCGGCGTTGTCTTTTCGCTGCTCGGTCTGCTGCTGACGATCCTGCTTGTTCCTCTGGCTGTCGGATTGCGTCGCAGCGAATGGCGCGCTCTGTTCCGCGGCGCCCGTTCCGTTGGCCGCAGCTCCGAAAATCTGGCGCGGCGCATGGGAAACAAGGCCCGCCACTCTGCACCGCCGGACTGGAGCAGCTATGAGCCGGTCGAGGCCAATGCCTATCGCCACGAGCACCCCTACCCTACACCAAGACGGAGCCAGGACACCGCGCGCGCACCGTTCATCCCGGCCAATACCGGATGGCTGCAACCTCCTGACAAGATAGAAGAGCCGGTTCCGGCCCTGCGCCAGCAGGCGACAAACCCGCAACCGGCGCCGGCTCCCGAACCCGCCCCTTCCAATCCTTATGCCATGCAGCTGGCCCAGATCGCCCGTGATCAGGACAGCGCACCAAGGCCTGCTGCCGTCACACGCTATGCTGAAATCGAGGACGCGGCCCCGTTCACCGAAGATCACGCCCCGCCACCCCAGCAGGAGGAAGAGCCAAGGCGTGGATTCTTCGGTTTTGGTCGCGCACGCTCCGAGCGCAGCGCTCAGCCCCAGCCTGCACCCGCCGCCCGTCAGGGTTGGGAGAATACAGGCTGGCAGCCGCCATCGCTGGGCCTGCTGCGCAAGGCACCCGCTCATGGCGGCAATGGCCCGTCCAATGAGGTCTTGCAGGCCAATGCCCGCCTGCTGGAGCAGGTTCTTTCCGATTACGGTGTGCAGGGTCAGATTGGCGATATCCATGCCGGCCCGGTGGTCACGCTTTACGAGCTCGAACCGGCACCCGGTATTCGCTCTGCCCGCGTGATCGGTCTGGCGGATGATATTGCGCGCTCGCTTTCGGTACTGAGTGTGCGTATTGCCACCGTGCCGGGGCGCAATGTCATCGGTATCGAAGTCCCCAATGCCTCGCGCGAAACGGTGTATTTTTCGGAGCTGCTGGATACGCCCGAATTTCACGAACCGGGGGAGCAGCTGCGTCTGGCGCTTGGCAAGGACATTGCGGGCAATCCGGTTTATGCCGATCTGGCCAAGATGCCGCATCTGCTGATTGCCGGTACCACAGGCTCGGGCAAATCGGTTGGCGTCAATGCCATGATCCTGTCGCTGCTCTACCGGCTTACGCCGGAAGAGTGCCGCCTGATCATGATCGACCCGAAAATTCTTGAACTCTCGATCTATGACGGGATTCCGCATCTGCTGACGCCTGTTGTCACCGAGCCGAACAAGGCGGTGGCCGCGCTCAAATGGACCGTGCGCGAGATGGACAAGCGCTACCGCTCCATGGCGCATCTGCAAGTACGCAATATCACGGGCTATAACCAGCGTGTGCGTCAGGTCCGCTCGACGGGAGAACTGGTGACGCGTCGCGTGCAGACCGGTTTCGACCCCGAGACCGGCCAGCCGGTTTTCGACGAACAGCAGCTTGCGCTCGAGACAATGCCGCATATCGTGGTGGTGATCGACGAAATGGCCGATCTGATGATGGTGGCAGGCAAGGAAATCGAAGCTGCGGTGCAGCGTCTGGCGCAGAAGGCCCGTGCGGCCGGCATCCATGTGATCATGGCCACGCAGCGCCCCTCGGTCGATGTGATTACCGGCACCATCAAGGCCAATTTCCCGACGCGTATCTCCTTCCAGGTGATCAGCAAATTCGACAGCCGCACCATTCTGGGTGAGCAGGGTTCCGAGCAGCTTCTGGGCCAGGGCGACATGCTCTACATGCAGGGCGCGGCCCGTATCACCCGTGTGCATGGGCCTTTCGTAGCCGATAGCGAGGTCGAGGATGTGGTGGCCGATCTGCGCAGCAAGGGCGAGCCTGTCTATAACGACGAGGTGATCTCTAGCCTTGAAGATGAAGGCGGAAGCGCCTCGTCGAGCGGAAACGGTATGGGTGGCGGCAATTACGATGCCGAATCCAGCCTGTTCGATCAGGCTGTCGATCTGGTAACGCGCGAGGGCAAGGCCTCGACCTCATTCATCCAGCGTCACCTGTCGATCGGCTATAATCGCGCGGCCAAGATCATCGAGCAAATGGAGAAGGAAGGGATCGTGAGCGCTGCCAATCATGTGGGCAAGCGCGAAGTCCTTGCCCGCCGTCAGCGCGACGAGGACTGACCCCCCCTCCCCTGCCCTGACGCCGTTTTATGCCCAGCCTGTACGATGACTGACCGCCCCAATGCCTGACCGCCCGATGACCGACCATGCGATAAGCGACCGCTTTCCCTATCCGGTTCTTTATGAGAGCCCGCGCCTGGTCGTGATCGACAAACCTGCCGGGCTTCCGGTCCATCCAGGGCCCAAGGCACGCCATTCTGTCGAAGCGCTTTTTCCCCTGCTGTCGCGTCGCAAGGATGGCCCGTGGCTGGTGCACCGCCTCGATACAGACACATCCGGCTGTCTGATGATTGCTCTGCGCAAGCAGGCCCTCGTGGAGGCACAGGCGCTTTTTGCCTCAGGCAACGTCCGCAAGACCTACTGGGCGGTCGTCCATCGCGGTCCGACGGAGAATGAAGGTCTGATCGACGCTCCCCTGCGCAAGGTGAGTACGCAGGCGGGCTGGCATATGGAAACACACCCCGAAGGACAAAGCGCCCGCACCTCATGGCGGGTCCTTTCCCGCGGCAGGACGCATGCCCTTATTGAATTGACCCTGCTAACAGGGCGCACTCACCAGGCGCGCGTCCATTGTGCGCTACTGGGTTGCCCCATTCTTGGTGATGAACGCTATGGCGGCAGAGAGGGTGCCCTGCACCTCATGAGCCGCTCGCTCGATCTGTCTTTGCGCGATGATCAGGTGAGTGCGCGGGCAACTCCTCCTGGTTTCATGCGCGAAAGCTGTCAGGCTTTCGGGCTGGAATTGCCGTAAAGCAGGAACCACAGCCGGAACAGCCACGTCTCGGCCATACGCTGGCGCACAAAGCCGCGTTCCCTGATCAGAAAACGGAGTCGCTCCCTGATCCCGCCACCCAGCGCCTTGCGCAAACGCAGAAGAAATGCCCGTGATTCCGGTTGGAGATGCACCGAAAGATCGGGTTGCAGAAGATGCGTCGTCAGCGCGACATGAAGGGCCATGAACGATTTGGGGCCGCGCCGTATGGCACGCAGGCCACGGGTCAGGATTGAGCGTTCGACCCCGACTGCATTGCGACGATGCTGCCGATAAAGCGCCACACAGCGCTCATCGAAGATGAAGTGTCCTCCCATACCCAGAACGAGGGCGTAGCTCCACCAGTCATGGAGTATGCCCTTGGGTGGCAGGGTGGAACGTATCAGCGCAGCCGCCGCAGGGTTGAGCAGGACGGTATGGCCCGTGGCCAGATTCTGGATGAGAGCCGTACGAAAATCAGGCTGACGGCGAAGCGGTAGCGAAGGTCCCAATACCGTAAGAGACTCATCGGCAAGAAACTGACGCGCACAATAAAGGGCAGGTCCCTCACAGCCGCCTAGGGCCTGACGGCCCCATTGCAGTTTCTCGGGAACCCAGACGTCGTCCTGATCTGCAAATGCGATCAGCGCATCCGGAGGTGCCGCATCAAGCAGAAGCGCGTAGGAAAGGGCAACACCGATATTGCAGGGTTCGGCGTCAATTTCGACGCAGCGCCCCTGACCACGATGCTCCTGAAAGGAGAGCATGATGGCGCGTGAAGCATCTTGCGAGCCGTCGTCACGCCAGTAGAGGCACCAGTTGCTTTCTGTCTGTGCCAGAAAGCTGTCGAGTTGCTGGTTGAGAAACGCCTCACCATTATAGACGGACAACAGAATCGCAACGGGCGGCACCGAGGCCGCCCGCTCCGTATCACGCCCCCCCACCGCATAAAGATGCGGTGGTGAGGTCAGAACACTATTGCCCCGCGCCACGCTCAGGCCGACTGCGCCGCAAAATGCTCGTCAACAGCGCGGGCAACGCCATCGCGCCAGTCAGGCAGGCGGATACCAAAGACCTGTTCGAGCTTGCTGCAATCAAGGCGTGAATCCTGCGGGCGCTTGGCCGGGGTAGGCCAGTCCTGCGTGCGGATGGCGGTCACCTCGACCGGCATGGTCTGACCATGACGCACGGCCTCTTCAAGAGCAGCCACCGCAAGTCCGTGCCAGCTTGTTTCACCTGTGCCACAGGCATGATAGATGCCGGCAAACCTGTCCTGCCAACCGGCCTCGATCTGGTCCGCAATGCCCAGAATGGCCTTGGCCAGATCATCGGCATTGGTGGGGCAACCATACTGATCGCCCACAACCTTCAGATGCGTGTTCTTCGCCCCGGCATTGACCATGGTCCGCACGAAGTTCTTGCAATGCCCGGAATAAACCCAGGCCGTACGCAGGATCACGCTCTTCGGCTGCGCCTTCAGCACGGCCTGCTCACCTGCCGCCTTGGTGCGACCGTAAACCGTCTGTGGCGTAACGGGGTCGGTTTCGACATAGGGCGAGCCCTTGTCACCGGCATACACGTAGTCGGTTGAGACATGAATGAGCGGCATGTCCTGCGCTGCGCAAAGACGTGCCAGCTCGGCCGGACCGGTCTCGTTGGCGGCTTCTGCGCCCGCGATCTCGCTTTCCGCCAGATCCACAGCCGTCCAGGCGGCCGCATTCACCACCAGAGCGGGCGTGTAACGCGCCAGCGTCGCTGCCATGGTCTCCGGGTTGGCGAGATCGAATTCGGGACGACCGACAACGATCACACGATCTCCGCCAAGGGTCTTCAGCGAGGTGGCGAGCTGACCTTGCCCACCCGTGACAAGGATCGTTTTTTCAGATGCCGTGCTCATGAATACTGGAACCATCCCTTGGCTTCAGTGAAATGGGGCGCAACCTGATCCTTGTCGGACAGAACAACCTCGTCTGCGCTGATTGGCCAGTCAATGGCCAGATGCGGGCAGTTCCAGATAACCGCGCGTTCCGACGCCTTGTCGTAAAGCGACGTGCACTTATACTGAACCTCGGTGTTTTCCTGCAGGGTCACGAACCCATGCAGGAAGCCCGGCGGCACCCAGAGCTGCGACCAGTTTTCCTCTGACAATTCCGCTGCAACCCACTTGCCGTAGGTGGGCGAGCCGGTGCGGGCATCGATTGCCACGTCCCAGATTGCGCCCTTGGTGCAACGCACGAGCTTGCCCTGAACATAAGGCGCAACCTGGCAATGCAGGCCACGCACGACGCCCTTCTGAACGGAAAGGCTCTGATTGTCCTGCACAAAGGTCAGATCGATCCCGGCCTCGACCATCTTCTGATGGTTGTAGGTTTCCGAGAAGAACCCGCGTGAGTCGCTGAAGCGCTGCGGCGTGACAAGGATGACGTCAGGAATGGCGAGACGTTCGACTTTCATGAACCTGCTCCTAGTTTCGGCCAGAATGAGACTGGTTTGCCAGCTCGAGCAGCATGCGGCCCAGCTCTGTTTTTTTCTTCGCGTTGCCCTGCATCAGGAGCTGCTCGCGATCGATGAAGCCCATGCGATAGGCGACTTCGGTCGGTGAGCCAACCAGCATGCCCTGACGGGACTGGATCGTCTGAACGAACAGACCAGCCTGCATCAGGCTATCCGGCATTCCGGCATCAAGCCAAGCACAGCCGCGGCCCAGACGATCGACCTGCAATGTGCCTTGTTCCAGATACATCTGGTTCAGATCGGTAATCTCGAGCTCACCGCGCGGGCTCGGCTTGACCCTCTTGGCGAATTCCACAACGCGATGGTCGTAGAAATAGAGACCGGTCACAGCCCAGTTCGATTCAGGCTCCGTAGGCTTTTCAACGATGCCGAGGGCACGGCCGCTATCATCGAAGCTGACCACGCCATAACGCTCGGGGTCGCGCACCTGATAAGCGAAAACCGTTGCCCCTTCGGGGCGAGACGCCGCCGCACGCAGCAGCACACCCAGATGATCGGCAAAGATCAGGTTGTCACCCAGCGCCAGAGCGCAGGGCGAGCCGTCGATCCAGTCTTCTGCAATCAGGAAGGCCTGTGCCAGGCCGTCCGGAGAGGGCTGTTCGCGATACTCGAAACGCACACCAAACTGCGACCCGTCGCCAAGCAGGCGCTTGAACTGCGGCAGGTCATGGGGTGTGGAGATGATCATGATATCCTGAATGCCAGCCAGCATGAGCGTGGTCAGCGGATAATAGATCATCGGCTTGTCATAAACCGGCAGGAGCTGCTTCGAGGTCGCCAGCGTCATGGGATGCAGGCGTGTGCCCGACCCACCGGCCAAAAGAATGCCCTTCATCGGCTTGGAGGCAGCGATGGCGTTCATGCTTTTGTTCCCAGTCTCTGTCCGGTGTAGCGGCGGGCACGGATGCCTTCCCACCAGTTGCGGTTATCGAGGTACCATTGGACCGTGCGGCGGATGCCGGTTTCGAAATCGTGCTTCGCCTTCCAGTCCAGAGCCTTTTCGGCATGGCTGGGGTCGATCTCGTAACGGAAATCATGGCCGGGTCGATCCGTCACGAAACGAATCAGACGCTCGCGCGGGCCTGCCGGGTCGGGCGACAGTTCGTCCAGTACGGCACAGATGGTCTTGACGACATCAAGGTTGGTGCGCGGCTGACGGGCACCAATGGCATAGGTCTCACCCGGCTGACCCTGTTCGACGGCCTTGACCAGCGCCTCGGCGTGATCCTCGACAAACAGCCAGTCGCGAATGTTCTCGCCCTTGCCATAAACCGGCAGTTCCTTGCCTTCGAGCGCGTTGATCGTCACCAGCGGGATGAGCTTTTCGGGGAAATGCCAGACACCATAGTTATTCGTGGTGTTCGTGACGAAAGTCGGCAGACCATAGGTATGGTACCAGGCGCGCACGAGATGATCCGAAGCGGCCTTCGACGCTGAATAAGGGCTCCGCGGATCGTAGGGGGTCGTCTCGGTGAACGGTGGATCATCGAGCTCAAGATGCCCGAAGACCTCATCGGTCGAGATATGATGAAAGCGAAACGCTTTCTGTGCTGCGGCATCAAGGGTCTGCCAGTAGCGACGGGCGGCCTCAAGAAGCGCATAGGTACCCGTGACGTTGGTCTCGACGAATACGCCGGGCCCGTCGATAGAGCGATCGACATGGCTCTCGGCCGCCAGATGCATGACGGCATCGGGACGGTACTCATCGAACAGCTTCTGGAGTTCGACACCATTGACGATGTTGACAGCCGCATGGCGATAGCGCGGGTCAGCCGCCACCTCGCCCACAGTCTCTTCCGAGGCTGCATAGGTCATGCAATCCACGTTGAGAACGTCGTGTGAGGTCTGACGGATCAGATGCCTGACCACGGCAGATCCGATGAAACCACACCCACCTGTCAATAATATACGCATTGCTACTCTCAGTCACAGCATTCAATACAGGCAGCATCTGGGTCAACCTGACCCGCGCCGAGGGTCACTGAATACAATCCGAAAGGGTGATGTGGAAAGACGATATATATAACAAAATACGCTAGAGTAGCGTCATATTGCGTATTTATAACAAACATATCTTATAATTGACGCCAACAATCCACACCGATATCCAGTCCTTGATTTACATTTTCAGCGTCGATTTGACGGTCATTGAAACAATCAAAATGTAAAACACGAAAAAATATTTGGATTGTTGTATATGTATAAATTATCCTGCATATATTGAGTTTTCTAATATTTATTTACTATATAGTACTCAGTGTTTGTGATAAAATAACAATAATTTATTATGTTTTTCTTTATGGTCATGATCCGGCATCTTTTACCCATATAGGGTCTGAGATAAGGCATCATTGCCACCAGACATCGCCAGATGAAGTCAACAGCGCGTGATTACCACAGGATATTCAGATCCGCCTGATCACCCTGAAAGCCGTCAGCGCTGCAAAGCTGCCAAACAGAACCACACCCAGCGACTGCCCGACCAGAATGCCTATCGGACCATAATGTGATCCGATCCAGACAAACGGGATCGTTCCCAGCGTCGCCCGGCCCCAGTTGAACGCGGTCGAATAGAGCGGATGGCCCAGATTATTGAAGGCCGTGTTCGACACGAATAGCAGCCCCACAAAGAAGTAACTCGCCACCAGCCAGCAGCAGAACAGCGTGACGATCCGGATCGCCACCCCCTTGGCAGCAAACAGGTGTAAAATGGGTGTGTGGAATGCCGCGAGAATGGCCCAGGTGAGCAGAACACAGAGCCCAGTCAGCTTGAGCGACGCATAGAGCGTCTCACGCACCCGGTCTTTTTTCCCTGCCCCAAGATTCTGCGACATGATCGGCCCGACCGAGCCGGTCAGGGCAAAAACGAAAGCAAAGGCGACCGGCACGATGCGATCAATCGTCGCCTGCCCGGATATTGCCTCCAACCCGAACCCGGACATGAAATGGGTGGTGAACAATCCGCCAACAGGGGTTGCCAGATTTGTGGCGATGGCAGGCAAAGCCACAGCCCCGATCTGACGCGTTGCAGGGGCAATGGCCCATAGGCGTGGCCATTCGAGCATACGGTGCTCACGCAGGCTCACGAAGCCAAACAGCACCACGGCGCTGCGGGAGAGAATTGTGCTGATCGCCGCCCCGGTCAGCCCCATATGGAACCCGAAAATCAGAATGGGGTCGAGAATGGCCGAGACAAACGCGCCTACCAGGGTCACCTGCATGGAGCGACGGGCATCTCCCACGCAGCGCAGCAACGCCGATTGCGCCATGCCGTAGCAGACCAGGGGCAAGAATGGTGAAACCAGATGCAGGAATCCGGTTGCCTGCGCCAGAGCCTCCCCGCGTGCACCCAGCAGGGCCAGAAACGCCGCGGCGAAAACCGCTGTCAGACAGCCCAGCACGGCCGTCACCGCGATCATGACGACCATGAACGCCGAGGCAAACCGCCGCGCCCTGATGATCCGGCGCGCACCGATGAGCCGGCCAATGACTGCCCCGAGCCCGATGGTCATGCCAATCGACACCGCCACCTGAACATAGCCCAGCGCAGCGGCAAACCCGATTGCCGCTGTCAGGGCCGGGTCATGCAGATGCGAGATATACCAGAAATTGAGCAGATCGACCGCAAAGACGGCCATCAGTCCGATAGCCCCAGTGCCCGCCATCACGATGACATGGCGCATGATGCTGCCATGAACGAAACGCGCGGGCCGGGTGGCCTTCAGATCAACCGCAGGTTCCGAATCCTGAACCGTTGATGCATCAGGGGATATCTTGGCGGGGGAAGGAGCAGTCAGAGACATATCCTCCCGATCCTGCCCGTTTCCCGCCCTTCTGGAAACGACAGAAATCCCGAAAGATCCTTTTTTTGAGAGCCGCCCTACGGATCAGAGCGCTCAGGGATGAGTGCGAGGCTTTGCCCTGCCCTCATCCCTGCTCATGAAGCGTCGCTTTCACGAGAACGACCATCCACTATCGAGGCGAGTGCCCGCGCCTCCCGGGTCTTACTTTTCGCTCTTCACTGTCTTGATCCAGGCATCCACCCGGTCGGCAAGGAGGTTGAGCGGCAGGGCGCCACCGGAGAGAACGACATCGTGGAACTTGCGAATGTCGAATTTCGGTCCCAGTTCCGTCTTGGCCTTTTCACGCAGGCGAAGAATGGTCTGCTGGCCCAGCATGTAACCCAGCGCCTGACCGGGCCAAGCAATATAACGGTCGGTCTCGGCCTGCATGTCCGGCTCGCTGGTGGGCGGATGGGCATGGAAGAATTCCAGCATCTGGGCGCGGGTCCAGTGCAGGTCATGCACACCGGTATCGAGCACCAGACGATCGGCACGCAGCAACTCGCCATTCAGGCGACCATAATCGCTGTAGAGATCCTTGTAAAAGCCCAGCTCCTTGCCAAGACCCTCGGCGTACAGCGCCCAGCCCTCGATATAGGCATTATAGAAACCCTGCTGGCGGAAAGGCGGCAGCGGCAGGGATTGAGCGGTGGAGATCTGGAAGTGATGACCCGGAACACCCTCATGATAGGCGGTATCCTCGATCGTGTAGATATCGCGCTTGGCGAAATCGCCGGTGTTGACGAACACGATGCCGGGGCGTGAACCATCGGGCGTTCCCTGATGGTATTCGGCACCGGCAGCCTCAGCCTCGCGATAGCGCTCGACAGGACGTACTTCCAGCTTCGTGGTCGGGATCTTGTCGAAATCGCGGGTAAGGGCGGGCTCCATCTGCGCGATATACTTGCGGTACAGATCGATGATCTGTTCGCGCGAGGTTGCGTAGAGCTTGGGATCCTTGGCTACCGAAGCGCGCAGGGCTGCAAGGTCGGCAAATCCGAGCTTATGAGCGATCTCGCCCATTTCGCCCTCGATCCTGGCAACCTGATCGAGCCCGAGCTGATGGATTTCCTTGGGGGACATGGTGGTGGTGGTCAGGGTGCGGATGTCATAGCGATAAAGCGCATCGCCACCGGGGAGAGCCCATACACCATCCTGAGCCCGGCCATGCGCCGTGTAGCCCTGCTTCATGAAGGTCGCGAGGCGCTGATAGGCCGGGCGCACATCATGATCGATAGCCGTCAGGATAGCCTTGCGGAGTCGCGCCTGATCGGCAGCGGGCACAGCGGCCGGGAATTTCGTAACGGGTTCGCCAAACGGGCTCTTTTCGCCAGCGGGCGCTGCAATCTGCTCCACCTGCTGCTCTGCCTTCTCAAGGAGGAAGCGCGGCGGCATCAATCCGTCTTTCTCGCCAAGACGCGCCAGGGCAATCACCTGATCGATCGCCTTGGGGATGGCGCGCAGGCGAGCAAGATAATCCTCATACTGCTTCGTGGTGTCGAAGGGGATGCTCGAAACGAAACCCGGATATTCCAGCTGGGCACCATTCATCTGGTCGATCGGCATCTCATAGGTCTTGAGACGGATCCCTTCGAGCGTGTCCTGGATCTGCTGGATGATCATTGCACGGCTGATCTGTCGCTGGTCATCAAGTGACGCTGGCGCGATAGCCTCGAACTTCTTCAGAAAGCCCGTCAGAACAGGCACGGATCCCTTGATATGGGCAAGGGACAGATCGCTCCAGCGGTCGTTGTAACGGTAATCGCCAATCGACGTCGCCATTTCAGGCGCGTCTTTAAGCTCGTACTGCCACTCCTCATCCAGAAGGCGATCGAACGCGGCCGCCGCCTTGTTGTCCGACGGCGCAGCAGGGGCCCCGAGAGCCGTTGTCGAGGCAAGAAGGCAGCCAAGCCCCATCAGGGCGAGGCGTGAGGAGCGGGGGAATCTCATAAGCGTCGGATCTCCTGGGGCGCGCCGGGCGCACGGAGATCCGAACCGGGTCAGAACGCCGCGTGCCAGTCTGTCGAGGGAACCTTCATAGCGGTATCGTTACGATGCCACCACCCTCCCCCGAGAGCCTGAAACAGGGCGACGCTATCGGTGAAGCGCGTGGCTCTGGCCTGAATCAGGTTGAGCCGCGCCTCAAGTTCGATCTGCACCGCCGCCTGGAGCAGCACCGGGCTGATATCTCCATAGGACATCTGGCTTTGCGAAATGCGCAGACTGCGCACAGCCGCATCCTCATTGGCTGCGCTGATGGTAAGCGCGTCAGAATCATCCTGAAGGGCATGCAGTGTGTCGGCCACGTTCTGCATCGAGGTCAGTACGGTGTTCTTGTACTGCTCGGTGGCCGCCAGAAGATTGGCGCGCGCCTGACGCTCCAGATGCATCAGCTCAAAACCCTGAAAGATCGGCTGAGCCACCATCGCGCCGATCGACCAGTTGCCATAGCCGGGGGTGAAGAACTGGCTCATGGCATTGATGGCCTGACCCGGTGTCGCGGAAAGCTGCACATTGGGCAGACGGTTGGCAATGGCGACGCCCACCTGCGCACTGGCGCTGTGCATCTGCGATTCCGCAGCGCGTATGTCGGGGCGCTGGGTCAGAAGCGCGCTGGGCAGGCTGACGGGCAGGGTCGCGGGCAGGCGATAGGCCTCAAGCGGAATCTCGGGCAACACCTCGTCGGGCGTCGTGCCGACCAGTGCAGCAATCTGATCGTGAGCCTGCTCGGCCTGCAGATGCAAGGGGGGCAAGGTCGCCTGCGCCTGGGTCACCGCGGCTTTCTGGGCCAGAAGCTGGGCTTCAGAGATATCCCCAAGCCTGAACTGCTTTTCCATCACACCAAGAAGCTTCTGCTGGTTGGCAATGATGTCGCTCGTGGTGTTGATCTGGGCGTTGAGGCTCGACTGCGTGATGAGCGAGACAATCAGCGTATTGATCAGCGTATTGGTGGTGGCAATCAGCTGGAAGCGCTGCATTTCCGCCTGCGCCGCCTGGGATTCCACCTGACGGCGTAACCCGCCCCACAGATCGGGCTGATAGGAAATGTTCAGCTGAAGCGTGTGCAGGTTATACAAATAGTCATTATTGCCCGGCACAGGTGACAGCGCCTTGGACGTCTTGTTGCGTGTCGGGTTGAATGAGGCCGAGATGCTGGGCAGCAAGGGTGCGCCCGCGACCTTGGTCTGTTCATAGGCAGCCTTGAGCGTCGCCTGTGCTGATCTGAGTGACGGGTTGTTCTGCAATGCCCGCGTGACCAGGGCATCGAGTTGCGGCACGCCCAGCGCCTGCCACCAGGCGCCCGACAGATCGGCCCCGGCGGTCAGGGTCTGGGCAGCTCCCGCTGAACCGGTTCCGGTCGTGCCATGAATGGAGGCCGGGAGGGCCTTACTCTGGTAACCGCCCGTTTTGAGCATGTCAGGACGATGGAAATTCGGGCCAATGGCGCAGCCCGAGAGCGCCAGACTGGCGGCGCAGGTCAAAAGCACACGGCGTTTCATGACACACCTCCCGAACGGCGCGCCTTGCGGCGTTCGATGTAATGCTCCAGCTCGAAAAAGAAGACCGGCAGAACAAAAAGGGTCAGCAGGGTTGCAATGCCGAGCCCGCCCACGACAACGGTCGCCAGACCACGCTGCACGTCGGTGCCGACACCTGTAGCCAGTGCTGCGGGCAGCATGCCTGCGCTGGCAACCGTAGCCGTCATCAGCACGGGGCGGAAACGTTCGGCTGCACCGGCCAGCACGGAATCATGGATGCTCAGCCCTGCGCGATGATGGCGGTTGATGGCCGCAATCATGATGATGCCGTTCTGCACCGCCACGCCAAACAGCGCGATGAAGCCCACAGCCGTCGCGATATTGAGTGTCTCGCCACGCAGATGAAGCGCGATGAGCCCGCCCAGCGTGGCCAGCGGCACAACACTGAGCACCAGCACAGCATGACGGAACGTCCCGAACTCCATGAAAAGCAGCAACAGCATGATCGAGAACATCACGAGCAACGCCACGCCCAGACGGGCCTGCGCACGCTGCTCCTGCTCGAAGCTGCCAGCCCATTGCAGGCGATATTTGCGGGGGTCGAAATGCACCTCTGAGGCAATGCGCTTTTGCGCGTCCTCCAGATATTGCGAGAGCGGGCGCACACCATTATCGACGCGAATGGTGATCTGACGCTCGCCCATCTCATGGGCGATATTGCTCTCACCCATATGCAGCCCGACATCGGCCACCTCGGCCAGTGTCACCGGAGCGCCTTCGGTCGAGCGCAGGGGAAGCGCGCGTATGGACGCCAGATCGGTCAGATCATGCGAGCCGACATGCAGCGTCGCATTATACACGCGGTCTTCCACATAGACCTGTGTGATGGCGCCATCGCCAATCGCGTTCTGCACGACTGTGCTGATATCGGACACGTTGATGCCATAGCGTGCCGCCTGCTCGCGCCGCGGTGTCACCATCAGCTGCGGAATCTGCGGCTCCTGAAAGATCGAGGCATCGGTCGTGCCAGGCACCTCATGCAGGATGTTCACGATCTGACGGCCAATGCGGCGCAGTTCATGGAAATCATTGCCATAGACACGCAACACGAGCGGCGAATGGGCGCCGCCCACCAGATCGTTCATGCCATCCTGAATCGGCTGGCTGATCCCAAAGCTGATGCCGGGGATCTGATAGAGACGCTCGCGCAGGCGGGCGATGAACTGGGCCTTGGTCTCGCCGTTGGCCCACTGGTCATAAGGCTTTAGACCGACCGGCATTTCGATGTGGGAAAACGTCCACGGATCGGTGCCGTCATCGTTACGACCAAGCTGGGTGATGGCGTAGGAAGTCTCGGGGAATTCGCGGACGGCAGAGCGAACCTCGCTTGCGATACGGCTGCCTTCATCCAGCGAAATGCCCGTGGGCAACTGCACCTGAAGCCAGAGCGCGCCTTCGTCCAGATCGGGCAGGAACTCGCGCCCGATCGTAGCCCCCAGAATGACCACCGAAAGCAGCGCAGCACCACCCCCGATATAGGTCACGAGCGGGCGGGCCAGCATGTGATTGAGCCCACGCTCATAGGCATGATGCAGGGCTTCCAGCGGGCGGTTATGCCAGATGCGTCTTGGCTTGTACAAAGCCAGATAGCTCAGCGTCGGGATCAGGCAGAGGGCACAGGCCAGTGCCCCCATGAGCGCAAAGCTCACCGTATAGGCCATAGGCCGGAACAGCTTGCCCTCGCTCCCCTCAAACGCGAAGAGCGGCGAATAGGCCACGATGATGATGAGCGTGGAGGAGAAGATCGAGCGTCCCGCGATACGCGCCACGCTCAGGACTTCGGTGCTGGTCAGGGTGGCCTTGGGTGATTCCTCGCGCAGGCGCAGGATCGCCTCGGTAATCACGATGGCCCCGTCCACGATCACACCGAAATCGATGGCACCGAGCGAGAACAGATTGGCCGCCATGCCAAAGAAATGCATGAGCACGAAAACGGTGGAAAGCGCGAGTGGTATGGTGACGGCAGTGACGACCGCACTGCGGGGGCTGCCGAGAAAGAGGGTCAGAATGACCAGAACGAGGCCGATACCCTCGACCATGGTCTCGCCAACCTTATGGGTGGTGGCCTTCACCAGATTATCGCGGTCGATATAGGGAACAAGCCGTACATCGAGCGGCTTCAGGCGCTCCTGAAGCCCGTCCACCACGTGATGCACGTTGTCCAGAACGAGCGAGGGGTTGGCACCTGACAGCATGGTCACGATGCCCTCGATGGTATCGGGGTTATTGTCCTTGCCCAGAATACCTTCGCGGATCTGATGCCCGAACTGCACCTGCCCCAGATCGCTTAGCAGCACCGGCGTGCCGTTATGCTGCGCCACGACGATGCGCTTCATGTCGTCCAGCGTGTGGATCATGCCCACACCACGCACGATATAGGATTGCTCACCGCGCGTGATACGCCCGCCCGCCGCATTGGCGTTATTGTTCTTGATGGCGTTGACCACGTCATCGGTGCTCAGCCCGTAACGCAGCAGGGCGTCCGGCTTGAGCACGAGCTGATACTCGCGCGTCAGACCGCCGAAATTATTGACGTTGACGATGCCCGGCACACGCTGAAGCGTAGGGATGACAATCCAGCGCTGCACGTCCGAAAGCTGCATCAGATCCATCGAGTCCGATTCCAGCGTGTAGCGGAAAATCTCGCCGGCAGGGCCGGTGATCGGGCCAAGCTGCGGGGTCACGCCATCGGGCATGCTCGCCGTGCCGAGCAGTTCCAGCACCAGCTGGCGCGCCGTGAACACATCGATGCCGTCATGGAAGATCAGGGTGATCAGCGACAGGCCGAACGTGCTGCTCGAACGGCTCTCGGTCACGCCCGGAACGGCTGCCAGAGCCCGTTCCAGAGGCACGGTAACCTGCTGTTCCATTTCCTCGGCGGCCAGGCCGGAAACCTGGGTGGTGACCTGCACATTGACTGCCCCGAGATCGGGATAGGCCTCGACGGGCAACACACGCCAGGCATAACCGCCCGCAAGAGCCAGAAAGACGGCGCAGATGAAAATGATGTGGCGGCGCGCAAAGCACCAGGAGATCAGGGTCGCAATCACGGATTAGGAAGCTCTCATCTGCGGCGCTGACAAATCAGTCATTATCGTTGAGAAGAATAGCGCCACGCGTGACGATATGCTCACCACCCTGCAAGCCCGAGAGAACGCGAACGCTCTCCCCCTCGTCATAGCTGACCGTTACGGCACGACGGCGGAAATGCATGGGGGCACCATCCTGCACGAAGACCGTAAGGCGGTCGTTGTTCATTAGAAGGGCGGTCTTGGGAATGATCACCATATCCGGCTGCTGAACCGCAATCTCGACATCGGCAAACATGTTGGGGCGCAGGGCACCATCAGGATTGTCACACAGGATATGCGCAATGACCCGGCGCGTATCGCTGTGCAGGGCAGGGTCGATCGACTGGACGGGCGCTACGCAATGCCGGCCGGGCAGGGCGCTGATGGCAGCATTCATCGGCTGGCCAACGGACACCATACCCGCGGACTCCTCGGGAATTTCAGCGTCGATCTGCACCTGGGAGATATCGAGCAGAACCGCCTGAACGGCTGTGGCATCCGTGATGTTCACACCCGGTGCCAGCGTGGTGCTGGCCACCAGCCCGTCTATCGGCGCCACCAGTCTCACCAGACCCTCGCCATCCTGGTCGGTGCGGCTGTTGAGGGATTCAAGACGACGCTCGGCACGCTGGCGCTCGGCGCGGGCCTGAGCCAGATCGTTGCTGGCAGAGTCCAGATCCTTGCGGGCATTACCCCCGATAGAGAGAACCTCCTGGGCGCGTTTGACCACCTGCGCCTGATAGGTCTCCTGCGCCCGCGCCTTGAGCAGATCAGCATAGGCCTGATCGAGATCGCCCGAGGCCAGAACCGCCAGAACATCACCCTTGTGTACGATCTGACCGGGCTGAAGGCTGGTTGCCGTTACATGGCCCGTAACTGGCGTCAGGATATTGATGCTGCGTGTGGGCTGCGCCTGAACCATGCCGGGCACACGCAACCCGTGGGCCAGCCTGCTCGTTGTGACAGGCTCGACATGCAAACGCTTCATGAGCGGGGAGTCATCGGTTACGATAACCATACCGTTCTCACGGGCGAGCTGGGCTCTCGGCCGATCGGAATGCGATGCCCCATGTTCATGGATGATCGTGATAACGATCCCGAGAAGGACAATGGCGATGAGCGCTGCCAGACCAAGGCGGCGTAGGAAAGGTGCCTGCATGGTCAGGCAAGGCCGTCATGGGAGCGCATCAGAACCTCGGCTCAGGATGTTTTGAAATAGTTTGTTGCGGTTGATAGCCGTTCAACCATGCTTCGCCAAGCGGTCTCCAGCCTCAGAACGATGTTCTAATAGGACAGGTCGGTTCAAGGCGCATGATAATTTCATGTCATACGCCGAACCAGGATAATTTCGTATTGAATTCGAGTGGAAGCTGGCGGCGTCGGACAGCGCATCAGGCACCCCCTTGGGGCACCCTGCCCGTCCGATTACCTGCCCTTCAGCGCTATGGCGTGCCGTAGAAAAACTGGGCGGTTGCACCACCGTCGATGAGGAAGTCACTTCCCGTTATATAGCCGCCTTCAGCACCGGTAATCAGTGCCGCGAGTGCGGCCACCTCGTCGGGTGTCCCAGCGCGGCCTGCCGGAGCATCGGCAAGCATCTGGCGATAAAACGCTGCCCGCTCACCGTGCAGTTCGTCATAGGCAAGCGGCGTGATGATGATCCCGGGACTGATTGCATTGATGCGGGCGCCGCGTGTTCCCCAACGTGGCGCTTCTCCCCTGACCCGCAATGAGTTGCAGCGCTTGGACATCTGATAGGCAAGAAGCGTGTCCGTAATCTCCCGCACGAAGGGAAGGGCAAGGAGCCTATCAGCGGGCGTCGTGGCCAGCTGCCTGTCCTGCTCGGCACTGAGAGCCGGCATTCGATGGCCCGACTGGGATGAGATCACGATCCCTGATCCCCCTTTTGCGACAGCCTGCCCGAACTCTTCGAGCAGCATGGCTGTTCCGTAGAGGTCAACCTTGAGGATGGTCTCTACTGGCGCCTGTGATGGCGATACACCGGCTGCCTGAACGAGAGACATGAGCGGGCCGATCTTGCCGGCCGCCTCGACAAGGGCCCGGACAGACCGCCTTTCCGAGACATCGACAGTGACCACACTTGTCTCGAACCCTGCCAGTTCGAGAATACCGGCCGCCTTCTCTGCGTTTTCCAGGTGCAGATCAGCGACCACGACGTGACGCCCACTGCTTATACGGCGGGCAATTGCCTGACCAATCGATCCGGCCCCGACAACGACGGTAACGTCCTTCATGCGCTCTCCCTGATTGCAGGAACCCTGCACCCCCCTGCAAATGCAGGGGGTGGTTCCGATCAGATGATACAAAGCCCGTGTGCCGCCCATTAGTGCCCGTTCGGGACATGGCTTTATGCATCTGGTTCATGAAACCAGACTCGTAAGCCCCCGGATTGCTCGTATGCCAGTCACAACGGTGATCAGGATTGTGCCGATTTCATTTCTGCCCGACCTGATCCCACCGGGCAGAGCGCTAGACCATCATCCCCCAGTCAGGAAGCTGCCTCGGGCTTGACCTCAGGGCCAAGCGTACGAAGCGATCGTGGTCTTACAGGTCCGCCCAGCACGTGCCCGATGGGTGAAAGCCCCTCGATATGGTCGCAGAAGATCTTGAACACGGCGAGCATGGGTACGGACAGGAACGCTCCGCCAATCCCCCACATCCAGTCCCAGAACAGAAGGGAAGCCATGACCAGCACCGGGTTGAGTGTGAAGCGCTTGGCCAGAAGCATCGGGGTGATCGTCTCACCTTCGAGGATATGGATGCACAGATAGATGGCGGGTGGCAGGAGCGACATCAGGAAAGACGGAAAACTGATCAGCGCCACGCAGAAATAGACGACCACGCCAGTCAGCGGCCCGATGATCGGTACGTAATTCAGCAGGAAGGCCAGAACACCCCAGAGCAGCGGATTGGGCATACCGGTCAGCCAGCATTGCAGCAGGTTCAGCAACCCCACGAGAATGTTCATGATGGTAATGGTGGCAAGATAGAGCGAGACATTGCGCTCGATCTGCGTCGTGATCTGCACCAGCCGTCTCTTGTCTGAGTAGGTCGGCATGATCTCCACGATACGACGCAGCAGGCTGTCGCCTTCCGTCATCAGGAAGAACAGCATCAGCAGCATGGTGAAGAACTCACCCATGAATGCCCGCGTCCCGATCAGGAAGGAGGACCCCCAGACGCGCAGCGTCTCAGCGCCATTCGAGGCCGATGACGCCGCAGCCGAGGCAGCGGTCACATGATGATGCCCACCACTGGACATCAGGGCGATCACCCGCAGATAGCCGCGCTGGACCGAGTCAATCGGCCCCTGAAGAAAGGCGAGTTTCTGCTGAAGCGCAGGAAGGCTCTGCGGCACCTTGGTCAGCCACGCTGCGGCCGGCACCGAAATGGCGGTGCCAATGCAGACGACCAGCAGGAACATGGCGATGATCAGCAACAGCGCCGAGATAGGCTTCGGGATACGCAGCCGCCCATGCAGAAAACGCATCGGCCCGATCATCAGCAGATTGACGACCATCGCAAAAACGAACGGCAGCACGATATCGGCGGCAAAATAGAGGGTGTAGAACACCGCCAGAAGCGACAGGATGAGAATACCGACATCACGCAGGCCGAGGCTGTGACGCATCATGGCCTTGCGGATCATCCCGGCCTGATGCACGTCATTCCGCTCTTCGGAATTATCGGTATCGGACGGGGCATCGGGCATGATTTTTGCCCCTGCGCCGGTTTGGGCGAGGCGTGGCACGCCTCCCTTGGACCCGGTTTCAGGCTGGGGCATGTCCGAAGTCAGCGGCGGGCCTGACATGGCGGGCGTTTCTTTCCTGAAAGACGGGTTGCTGCGCGGGAAAAGGCGCTGTCATGAACGTCGATCAACCACCCCGGACCGCAAACGTTGCCATCAACGTGATGCGCGTTACATTTTATTGGGTTGAATCACGTTGGCTTGCAACCCATTTTCGGGTTCTATCTTTAGGCTGATACAGCACATTGTTTCATTGAAGGATATCGTCATGGCCTGGAACACCCCGAAGGTTACCGAAATTCCGCTCGGCGCCGAAATCAACTCCTATGTCTGCGGCCAGAAGAAGTAAGTTCTTCGCAGGACCGTATTATCTTCAACAGCCGCACCCCTTGTGCGGCTGTTGTCGTTTCTGGCCGGGCTGAACGGCCCTCTGCCAGCCGATCACGAACAGACCGACCCTGACCATGCTCGATATCATCGTTCTTGGCAGCGGTGCCGGTGGTGGGTTTCCGCAATGGAATTCGAACGCCCCGGCTTGCCGCGCCGCAAGAGAGGGCAGAATTCCCTCTCGCAGCCAGGCCTCCCTCGCCGTCAGCGGCGATGGCAAGCACTGGTTCCTGCTTAATGCCTCGCCTGATCTCAGAGCCCAGATCCTGGCAACGCCGGAACTACATGCGCAGGACGCGCTGCGTTCCACGCCGATACAGGGCGTTATTCTGACCAATGGCGAAATCGATTCCATCACCGGGCTGTTGACTTTGCGCGAGCGCGAGCCCTTCCGGCTTTATGGCACGTCCGCCACACTGGCCCAGCTGGATGCCAATCCGATTTTCGAGGCCGTAAACCGTGAGATTGTGCCACGCCTGCCGCTCGATGACGAAACACCCCTCACCCTGCCGAACAAGGACGGCACAGCTTCAGGCCTGACGCTCACCGCCTTTGATGTGCCTGGCAAGGCACCGCTTTATGCCGAGCATCTGCCAAGCCAGAAGGGCGAGACAATCGGGCTCGAAATTACCGACGGAAAGCACACGATGGTCTTCCTGCCAGCCTGTGCCGATCTCACCCCTTCCATACGCACACGCATTCGCGCTGCCGATGCGCTGTTCATGGAAGGAACGCTCTGGCGTGATGATGAGATGATCCGTGCCGGGCTCAGCCCGAAAACCGGTCTGCGCATGGGGCATATCTCGATGTCCGGCCCGCAAGGCATCATCGAGACCTTGCATGATGCGCCCTCCCATCGCGTCTTCATTCACATCAACAACTCGAACCCCGTCCTCGTACCGGACTCGCCGGAACGCCGGATGGCGGAAGAAGCAGGCTGGATCATCGGTGAAGATGGCCTGCGCCTGACCCTTGGAGAAAGATCATGACGGTTCTGTCCCCCGATGCCCTCGAAGCCCGCCTGCGTGAAATCGGTGCCGAGCGCTATCACAACCGTCATGCCTTCCATCGTGCCCTGCATGACGGCAAGCTGAACCGCACACAGGTTCAGGCCTGGGCCCTCAACCGCTACTATTATCAGGCGACCATTCCGGTGAAGGACGCCACATTGCTCGCTCGCCTGCCCACGGCCGAACTGCGCCGCGAATGGCGACGCCGTCTCGAGGACCATGACGGCAACGAACCCGGCACGGGTGGCATTGCGCGCTGGCTGAAACTGACCGACGGGCTTGGCCTGTCGCGTGACTATGTCGAAAGCCTGCAAGGCATGCTGCCCGCGACCGGCTTTGCCGTGGAAGCCTATGTGCATTACGTGCGCGACCGCTCTGTTCTGGCGGCCATTGCGTCATCGCTTACCGAGCTTTTCTCGCCCACCATCATCAGTGAGCGCGTCTCCGGCATGCTGCGCCACTATGATTTCATCTCGGAAGAGACACTGGCCTATTTCGCCCCACGCCTCACCCAGGCGCCGCGTGATTCCGATTTCGCGCTGGCCTATGTGAAGGAACACGCCCGCACTGCCGAGCAGCAGAAAGAGGTCATCGACGCGCTGATCTTCAAATGCAACGTGCTCTGGACCATGCTCGATGCGCTACAGCATGTGTATATGGAAGGCCATCCCGCCCCCGGCGCCTTTGCCGGTGCCCATACCCCGGAGGCTTTCAGCGCGTGAGCGTTTCGGAAGACAGCATTCTGAAATTTACCCGCGGTCATCGCCTGCAGCATGACTGCGTGCGCGATGTCTGGCTCGTTCAGGCTCCTGAAAAGGCCTTTATTGCCGATCCCATTGCCGCTGCCATCCTGCGCCTCGTCGATGGCGCCCGCCCCTTGAGCGCCATCATCGACGACCTCGCTGCAACCTATCATGCCCCCCGCGAAACCATCGCGACCGATGTGCAGGTTCTGCTTGCCTCGCTGATGGATCAGAAAGTTCTGGTCGAACAAAGCCCTCGGAACGGGCAAACTCCCGCGTCATGAGCTTTACCCCGCCTCCCATGAGCCTGCTGGCCGAGCTGACCCATCGCTGCCCGCTCGCCTGCCCCTATTGCTCCAATCCGATCGATCTGGAGCGACGTGCGTCTGAAATGACCACGGCCGACTGGCTGCGCGTGCTGGACGAGGCTGCGGCACTCGGGGTGTTGCAGGTTCACTTCTCAGGCGGTGAACCCATGGCGCGGCATGACCTGCCCGAACTGGTGCGTCACGCCAGTGCGCTCAATCTCTATACCAATCTCATTACCTCAGGCGTGCTCATCAACGAGGCGACCCTCTCCGCCCTTGATGAGGCTGGCCTCGATCATGTCCAGCTCTCCTTTCAGGATGTCGAGGAAGCGGGCGCAGAGCGTATCGGCGGGCTGCGTGGTGCGCAGGCCAAGAAGCTCGAAGCCGCCCGCCTGATCAAGGCACGCGGTATCCCCCTCACGCTCAATTTCGTTGTGCATCGCGAAAATGTGGCGCGCGTGCCTGCCATGCTCGATCTTGCCCATGAACTCGGTGCCGGACGCGTGGAGATTGCTCATACCCAGTATTATGGCTGGGGCCTGAAGAACCGTGATCTGCTCATGCCCTCGGCCGCGCAGCTCGAAGCCTCGACGGAAGCGGTGGTGAAAGCCCGTGCCCGCTTTGGCAACAGCCTCGCCATCGACTATGTCACCCCGGATTATCACGCTGACCAACCCAAGCCCTGCATGGGGGGGTGGGGCCAGCGCTTCGTCAACATCACCCCCTCCGGCAAGGTGCTGCCCTGCCATGCCGCCGAGACCATTCCGAATATCACCTTTCCCAGTGTCACAACCGACTCTCTAGGCGCGATATGGCAGGACTCCCCCCTGTTCAACCTGTTTCGCGGCACGGACTGGATGCCCGAACCCTGCCGTGGTTGCAGCCTGAAGGAAGTCGACTGGGGCGGTTGCCGTTGTCAGGCCCTCGCCCTGACAGGCGATGCGGCAGCCACCGACCCTGTCTGTGCCCGCTCGGACCGTCATGCTCTGGTCATGGAAGCCGCAAGGGCCGGTCATGACGGTGATTTCACCTATCGGCGATTTTCCAAGGCGTAAGATACGCGGCGGGCGGCTCTATACCCCACCAGGGGAAAGTCGTCCTTCTGGACCCTGATGGACTCAACGGAGCTATCCCTTCCGCGAGTGCAGGGCCTTGCCTGTTATCCCGAGAAAGGCCGGGCCACGATCATGATGACGATAACGATCATCAGCAGTGTCGGCACCTCATTGGCAATACGGTAGTAGCGCTCGGGATGAAGCCGCAGGTCATGGGAAAATTCGCGGCGCCACCGGGCACAGAAACCGTGGAAACCGCAAAGCAGCAGAACCGTGACCAGCTTGATCCACCACCACGGGGCGGACCAGTCGATCACACCGGGAAGCGAGGCGAGGAGGCCGCCAGAGATCAGGGTGGCGATCATGGCCGGTGTCATGATGGCGCGGAGCAGACGACGCTCCATGATCTGAAAACGGTCGCTTTCAGGCGTGCCGGGCTGAACCTGTGAATGATAGACGAAAAGCCGCGGTAGATAGAAGTTGCCCGCCATCCATGAGGTGAAGGCGAGGATATGCAGCACCTTGAGCCAGGGAAACCAGGGAAGAAGGGCGCTCATTGGTTTTGCTCTTCCATAATGCTGGCCAGCATGGGGGCAAGTTCATCGAGATGGGCGATACGGCGTAACCCTAGCCAGTCGAGTGCGGGCGATGGCCCTTCGGCACGCAGCAGGATGCAGGCCATACCGGCATCATGTGCCGCCTGCACACCGGTATCGGAATCCTCGATCACCACGCAGGCAGAGGGGGCAACGCCTTCCTGCTCTGCAGCATGGAGGAACACATAGGGGTCTGGCTTGGGCCGCATCATGTCACGAGCCGAATGAACCCTCTCTTTCGGAAAGAAGGGCTCAAATCCGACACGAGCAAATTTGACCTCCATCTCGGGCCATGAGGAATTCGAGCCGACGCGAAAAGGCAGACCGAGCGCCTGCACGGCTGACAGCATGGCAGCAGCGCCCTCGATCGGCGCCGCTTCATCGCGCATCAGATCGACCAGCCGGTTCTGCATGATGGCGACGTAGTCATCACCCAGATCGAGGCCAGTCTCGGCTTCGAGTTCGCGCTTGACCTGACCCAGTGCCTTGCCAGCGAAGCGGTGCAGGGCCTCATCATCGTTCAGGGCAATGCCATGATCGCGGGCAGCCCTGGCCACCAGACGACAGGAAGGCCCCTCACTGTCGATCAGCACGCCATCACAATCGAAGATCACGAGACGAAGCTGACCGGAGGCACAAAGGGCTGAAGGGCGCGTATCGGACATGACGAGCGTCAGCCGATATCGCGCACGGCATCGACCAGCGCGCCGACATGCTCGGGTGGGGTATCGGGCATGACACCGTGACCGAGATTGAACACATGGGGCCGCCCCTTGAGGGCATCGCGGATGGTGCGTACCTCGTCAATCAGACCCTTTCCGCCATTGCGCAGAATGATCGGATCGAGATTCCCCTGAAGAGCCAGCGTGTCAGGACAGAGCGTCGCCATCTGCGCCAGATCGACCGACGTGTCACAGGCCAGCGCATCGACACCGGTCTCACGGGCATATTCGAGGGCCATCAACCCGGCGAGACGGGGAAACCCGATGATCTTCACACCGGGCCGGGCAGCGCGGATGCCCTGCACGATGGCGCGTGTCGGGGCGATCACATGCTGGCGGAACTGGGAAGGAGGCAGCAGACCGGCCCAGCTGTCGAACAGCATGACAGCCTCGGCACCGGCATCGATCTGGCCGATCAGCATGTCGGTCGTTGTTCGGGTCAGCAGGGCGATGAGATCGCCATAGAGCTCCGGGTCCTGCAACGCCATGGCACGGGTGACACCGAACTCCCGCGAGCTGCCGCCATCGACCATGTAGCAGGATACGGTGAAGGGGCTGCCGGCAAAGCCCAGAAGCGTGGTGGACTGAGGCAGTTCGCGAGCCAGAATCCGCAATGTTTCCTGGATTGGTGCCACGGTTTCGGCTACGCGGGCAGGAGACAGAGCCTCAAGCGCAGCCCTGTTGCGGATCGGCTCCATGACAGGGCCGCGCCCTTCGATGAATTTGAGATCCTGACCCATGGCCCAGGGCAGGACGAGGATATCGGAAAACAGGATGGCGCCATCCATGGCAAAGCGCCGGATTGGCTGAAGGGTGAGTTCGGCTGCGATGTCCGGGGTGGTACAGCGCGTCAGGAAGTCTGCCTTGGCGCGCGCGGCGCGGAATTCGGGCAGATAGCGTCCGGCCTGACGCATGAGCCATACCGGAGGCGGCCAGACGGCCTCACCGTGGAGGACACGCAGGAGCGGTTTTGCAGGCGCTGACAGGGGTGAATTTTCGCTATCCATACCGACCAATAACCATAAAAGAAAAAAGATAGATATCCTGTCGGATAGGTTGATCCCTGTGGATGACGGGGTACCCATCTTTCCGAAAACGTACCCCGACTTACCAACACTGTGTACAAACGATAAACCCTTTGGTTTGAGGTATTTGCGCAGGTTATCCCGAAATACCCACAGAAGGCCTGTGTACAACCCACTGGTTCTGCCGAAGAAAGTACAATCCACGGTACTCGGTACGCCCTCTCTCCCAGGCTCGTACAATCCCCATGTACCCCAGTACTGACGGTACTCATTCACCCCTGATTTCAAAGGAGACTCGAGATGGAGTCGAAGCGTGCGAATCCCGGAACGCCAAGGCTGGTACTGGCCAGTGGATCAACGGCCCGGCTTGGTTTGCTGCGAGGTGCCGGTCTCGATGTGGTGTCCTGTCCAGTGGCGCTGGATGAGTCTGTACTGCGTGACAGGATGCGGGCGGAAAACGCGGGTCAGAACGCCATCGCACTGGCGCTCGCAAATGCCAAGGCTCTAGGGTTTTCAACGAATCCGCATTTTATGAGCGCCGATTTCGTAATCGCGGCAGACCAGATTCTGGAGTGCGATGGCGTCGGTTTCGACAAGCCGGAAAACAGGCAGGCGGCCAGGGAACAGCTCATCACCCTGCGCGGGCGTACGCATCGGCTCCAGACGGCTGTCGTGCTGTACAAAGGTGGCGAGAAGCTCTGGGAGCATCTGGCGACACCCGAACTCACCATGCGCGATTTCAGCAATGGCTTTCTGGAGGCCTATATGGAGGCTGAGGGAGACGTACTTCTATCCTGTGTTGGTGCGTACCGCCTTGAGGGGCCGGGTGTACAGCTTTTCAGTACGATCAGGGGTGATCACGACGCCATTCTCGGTTTGCCCCTCCTGCCCTTGCTGGCTGTACTGCGCGATTTCGGTATCGCGAAAAAATAGTGTCAGGGGGGGTTGCCAGAGGCAGAGCCCCCCGCTATACCCGCGCCACTGGCCTGACCCAAGGGGCCGGTTTTGATACGGCGGGGCCATAGCTCAGTTGGGAGAGCGCCTGAATGGCATTCAGGAGGTCGTCGGTTCGATTCCGATTGGCTCCACCATCATCTTCCTCAAAATTCGACTTACGATGCTGCGCTTGGCAAGAATGCAGACGCGCGTGCTTTCTCATGCGAACCAATGGCATGAGATTATCATATTATCAATATGGTTGATATGTAAACCATATCTGTGTCATGGTTCAGGTCTCATTATCAGGATCGACGAGCCAACCATGCGCCTCACCCCATATCCCAGCCGACCAGGTTCGGCCCTGTGGCGGTCACTCCCGTTTTTCATGGCGCTTGGCCTTGCGGGCTGTACACGGGCACCGTTGCAGGATGTGCTGGGATCGTTTTTCCCGTCATGGATGTTGTGTGCCACGATCGGTGCTGTAGCAGCTGCCCTCCTGCGCGCTGTCATCGGGGTTGTCGGTCTGCAGCAGGCTGTGCCTGCCCCGATGCTGACCTATCTCGCTTTCATGGTCGCCATCACCTTCATGGTCTGGCTTGTGTTTTTCGGTCACTAGGCGGTGTCCATGCGCTCTCTTCCATCCCGCATCGGCGGTATCTCGCTCCTTATCCTGTCCCTGGCGGCCTGTGTGATTCTGGGATTTCTGGTGCTGGATCGCCTGCACAGCCGGCCCCGCACTGAAGACGCCTATATCGCGGCCAATATCGTCCACCTTGCACCCGAAGTGAGCGGACGCATTGTTTCCCTGCCCGTTCATGACAACCAGAAGGTCAGGCGTGGCGACATCCTGTATGTGATTGATCCTGAGCCTTATACCTACCGTGTGCAGCAGGCGCAGGCGCAGGTCGATGGTCTGCAGGCCCAGATTGACGTGCAGACCAGTCAGGTCAGTTCCCAGATATCCCACGCCGGTGCCGAGGCCAGCTCGGTAACCAGTGCGCGTGCGCGGCTGACCCTTGCCCAGGCCACGCAGGCCCGCCTATCCCCTCTTGAGAAGCAGGGTTTCGTGACCCGCGAGGCGCTGGATCAGGCACGGGCTGAAACACGCAGTGCCGAGGCAAGCTTGCAATCTGCCCTGCAATCCGCGCTGGCCGCTCGCCAGGCCGTGCGCAGCGTGGCACCCCTGCGGGCCGATCTGGCAGCAGCCCAGGCGGCCTTGCGTGAGGCAGAGCGTGACCTGCGTCTGACCACGGTCAGGGCACCTTGTGATGGCATCGTGACAGACCTGAATGTGGCCGCGGGTGAATACGCCACGACAGGCAAGCCAGTCTTTACACTGGTCGATGACGAGAAATGGTGGGCCATCGCGAATTTCCGCGAGACGCAGCTTGCCGGGCTGGCGCCGGGCCAGAAGGTGACGGTGTATGCCATGGCGCAGCCCGGCA
Source organism: Asaia sp. As-1742 (assembly GCF_011753235.1). Taxonomy (NCBI): domain Bacteria; kingdom Pseudomonadati; phylum Pseudomonadota; class Alphaproteobacteria; order Acetobacterales; family Acetobacteraceae; genus Asaia; species Asaia sp. As-1742. The sequence continues at coordinate 329,650 of NZ_VWWA01000004.1, forward strand.
CACCCATCAGTGGCACACTCGAAAGTCTCAATGCCGGTGTGGTGCCCGATGAGGGGATGAGCGCCAATGGTCTGCCCAAGGTGCCGCGCACCCTGAACTGGGTGCGCATCGCACAGCGTTTTCCGGTTCGTATCCGGCTTGATAATCCGCCGACTGACCTGATGCGCATCGGAGGCACTCTGGTTGTGGTCGTGATGCGATGAACACCGCCGGGCAGGAGGTGGTGTTGCCAAGGCGAAGGATCTGGCGCGAGGAAACGCCATCGACCTTTGCCTTCCTCAGAAAGGAAATGGCGCCAACTCCCGGTCGGGCGCGCAATACGGCCCTGCTCGTGTTTCAGGTGATTGTCACGATCCTGATTGGCGAGACATTCCGCATCCCCGATCTGCCGGTGCTGGTCTTCATCTGCTTCTTCCTGTCCGGCAATGATGCAGCCTCTAATACCAGCACGGCGCTGATGGGTGGGGCGGTGATTGTGGCGGGCACAGGGCTGACGATCCTTTTCCTGATGCTCAGCCTGTCCGAGCCCGGACTACGCCTGCCCCTGATGCTTCTGCTGACTCTTGCGGCAGGGTTTCTGTCACAGGCCATGACCATGGGGTCTTTGGCCAATATCCTGCTCTTCTGGATCGTCTACATGACCATGAGCGCGGATATGCTGCAGAATGTCGGCTATTCGCTGGACGGGTTCATTGGCAATACGACCGATAGTGCCGTGCCCGATGCGGCGTTCATGCCGCCCGAAGAGGCCATGCTGCATACCCTGCTATGGGTCGGCGTGGTGTTTGTCATCGCACTGTCGATCATTGCGGTGGTCAATCGCCTGGCCGGGCATGATCCGCTCACCATGCTGCGGGCCGGGCTCGCACAGCGTTTTCGTGCCGTGGCGCAGGGGTGCGAAACCGGGGCAAGACCTGAGACGGCCCAGATGCGCCAGATTGCCTCACTGGCCGATCAGGGCGTGGCCTCGCTGCGCCAGTTTCATGACCTGAGCATCAAGCTTCATCCTGAAATCACAAGCCGTCATGTCGGGATTGCGATGATTCGCAATACGGCCCGTCTTGTCATGATCCTGCTGGCCTGGAGCCGGCTCGATACAACCGGGCGAGGCACGGCCTTCCTGCACCGTATGGGGCTGATCGTGGAGCAGTGCGGTGCTGTCTATCGACAGGGGCGCGACAACGTGGCCGTGATCGATTTTGACGAGGCTGCGCTGCAACGCCTTGCCGACGAATTCAGCGATGATCCGAAGCTCTACCCGCTGGCCAGTGAATTCATTCGTTCAGTCACCATCATTCATGGCCTGCTTGTCCGCCCCGAGACGACTGCCGCCCAGTTTGCGCCTGAAATCAAGGCGGCGGCCCGCAGTTTTTTCAAGCCGGATGCCTTTACGAACCCGGCCTATCCGCAGGCGGCCATACGGATCGCGCTTTCCGTGGTTATCTGTTACGCCATCACGCGTTTTACCTCCTGGCCGGGTATCCAGACCTGCGTCGTGACGTGCTTTCTTGTCTCGCTCGGCACAGTGGGTGACTCCGTCCACAAGATGCTCCTGCGTGTCACGGGCGCCATGATCGGGGCGGTATGCGGCATTGGCACCATCCTTACCCTCATGCCATCCCTCACCGATGTTCTCGATCTCATTCTGGTGGTGATCCCGGTGGCTGCCTTCGCAGGCTGGATCAAGAGCGGCAGCGAGCGCATTTCCTATGCCGGTGTGCAGATTGCGATGGCCTATTTCATGACCATCCTGCAGGGCTATGGCCCGACGCTGGACATGGAAACGGCGCGCAACCGCGTTGTGGGTATCCTGATCGGTAATCTCGTCGTGTATCTGATGGCTGCGGCACTATGGCCGGTGAGTGCGACCAATGTGGCGCGCAGCCATCTGGTCGGAGCGGTGCGTCAGCTGGGCGGGCTCATAGCCTTGCGGCGCAAGCATCCTGAGCAGGCTGTCGATATCGGGCAGGAAATGGAACGCGAGAAATTCGGTCGCGCCATTGCTGCGACGCGTATGGCCCTGCGCAATGCACCCTTCGAGGAAGAGCGTCTGAAGGGCAACGCCTTCATTCCCGATATCACCCTGCCGCTTGTGCGTGACATCCAGCTTCTCTCCATCCCCGTGGCCGTCATCTCGGATGTGAGGCGCGCGCCTGACGACACGGCACAGGCGCAGGTTGACCAGCTTGCGGGATGGTTCAGCGAACTGGCGCAATGGCTGGAGGACGGTCGCGACGGTCTTGCCCTTCAGATGCGTCTGCCACCCCTGCCCCTGTTGCCTCATGACCTCCAGCGCATGGTGTGGTTCGGCCTGCTCGATGAGGGGCTGAGGCTGATTATCCAGCGCTATGACCCTGACGCTGAAGCACGGCCCGGACAGGGCGCCATGACAGAACAGGCCTGATGCCCGCCATGCAGCACGGATTTTTCCGATGACCTTAAACCTCGTCTCACACCGCACCCTCCTGTTGCGCGGTATTCCTCTTCTGATGCTCGGTGCGATGCTGGCCGGATGCAATGACACGCGCGATCTGGCGCCGCAGAGTGCCGATCACGCCTGGCATCCCCACGGGGCGACGGGTCTCACCCTGCCGCCCAACATACGCAATCCTTCTCCCGACTGGCCAACAGGCAAGGGTGTCGGAGGGGCATCGTCCGGCGCTGGCCATGCGCAGCATGCCTTGCCGGAGGGACAGGATCATGTGTTGTCACTGCCGCAGCTGATCGATCTGGCTGAGCGCAACAACCCGCGCACGCGCATTGCGTGGGAGAGCGCGCGGCAGGCGGCCATCGGTGTCGGCATGTCGCGTGCCGCCATGCTGCCGCAGCTTACTTTTTCGGCCATGGGCGGTTTCCAGCGCATGGCCCTGCCCCTGCCCAATTATCTGTCGAGCCGCGGTTACCTCACATCGAATGGCGCAGCGGCGTTCCCCAAGCTTGAGCTTGATTATCTGCTTCTCGATTTTGGCCGCACGCGGGCCAGGAGCAATGAAGCGAAATTCCAGACGCTTGCCGCCAATTTCGGGTTTTCGGCGGTTCATCAGCAACTCATTCTGGATGTGATCAGCGCGTATCACAGCCAGCAGGCGGCGCAGGCCATTGTTGCGGCCTCTCATCATGCCGTGGATAATATGGCGCTTTTGCTGCGTGCTGCGCAGTCGCGTCATGAGCATGGCGAGGCAACGATCGTCGACGTGGCTACGGCGCAGCGCAACCTGGCCCAGGCACGTTTCGATCTGGACAAGGCGGTCGATGCCGAGCATGGCGCCCATCATGCCCTGCTGGAGGTAACCGGCCTGCCTGCCACCCTGCCGCTTGAGATAGAGCCGATGCCTGTACAGGCCCTGCCCCAGAGTTCTCCGGGTCAGATCAGGCAGCTTGTGGATCAGGCTCTAGCGTCCCGGCCCGACCTTCTGGCCGATATTGCCAGGTTGCGCGCGTCCGACGAAGCCATTGCGGAATCCAAGGCCGCGCTTTTGCCCCGTATTGCGTTCGCCGGAACAATGTCAGGCTATCTGGGGGCGCTCAAGACCTATGGCACGGGTCGCTCGGCGCCGGCCTCGGCCATTGCACAGCCGGAAGCCGGGGCTTTTCTTCAGGTCAGCTGGCCAATCTATCAGGGGGGCTTGCGAGCCAATGCCATCCACATGGCGCAGTCGCAGCATGATGCAGCCGAGGCGACCCTTCTCAAGGATCGTCTGAGCGTCGAGCGACAGGTGGCTGATAGTCAGGATGCGCTCGAAACGGCACTTGCCCAGGTAAAATCTGCCCGTGTTCTGAACGATGCTGCCCGCACGGCCAATGAAGGAGCCAGTCAGGCCTATGCGCATGGGGTTGGCACCATGACGGATGCGTCTACAGCAGCTGCGGCCCTGTTCGAGGCGCAGGCATCGCTTGCCGTGAGTGTTGCTCAGGCGTTTACCAAGGCGGCAGCGCTGGCCCATGCCACCGGGCAGCTTGATCTGGCGAACAACATGCCCGACGACATGAATACGGCGGCGCCCCGGTGAGCGCCCCGGTGAGCACAGTGGAAGAGAGCCTGACTCTGGGACGCATGATGGGGCTGATTGCCCGGCGCTGGCGGCAGATCCTCGATGTCAGGCTACGCCCGCATGATCTGACCGATGCGACGTGGCAGCCCCTGCTGGAATTGCAGCGATATGGTCGCCCCATGCACCCCAAGGAAATTGCCGAAGCCCTTCTGCTCGACAAATCCTCCATGGTGCGCATCCTCCGCACGCTCGAGGAAAAGGGCTTCATAACCCGCGAGCCCGATGAGGCAGACCGACGGGCCTTTTACGTGCAGATCACTCCGGAAGGTGCCAGGCGCCTCGATGAAGTCCTGCGCTTCTCGCGGGCCATCGAGCAGACCGTTACCGACGGGATCGATGCCGAGGAACTGGCGATTACCCGCAGAGTAATCGCCCGGATTCACAGCCGGCTGAACGGCCCCGGTCTGGACTAGTCCGGCCAGGATCAACCGGCTTTGGGTTGGGTGAGCCCTGATCGCGTGGCTCGGGTCTCACCTGGCCTGCGAGAGTGTTCAGGCCTCGCTTTCCAGAACAGCCTTGAGAGCGGCCAGGGTCAGACGCACCTTGTGCTGCTCGGCATTGTAGCCCATCGCGCCCAGACGCCAGATCTTGCCCACCAGCGGACCAAATGCGGTGCCGATCTCGATCTGGTATTCGTCGCGCATACGGGCCCGCACACGCTCGCCATCAATGCCTTCAGGGATATAAACCCCGGTGACATTGCTCATGCGATACGCGTCCTGACCGTAGAGCGTCAGGCCAAGACCACGCAGCCCTTCAGACATCGCCTTGCCAGCAGCCACATGACGGGCGAAGCGGTTCTCCAGCCCCTCTTCAAGCACCAGACGGGCACATTCGCGTGCGGCGTAGAGCATCGACGTGGCTTCGGTATGGTGGTTCAGGCGCTTTTCGGACCAGTAATCCATGACCATGGCGAGGTCGAAATAGTTCGAACGGATGAACGGTCGTGTACCATCGCTGATGTCATCACGACGAATACCGCTCTCGACCTTGCGGCGTGAGAAAATGAACTCGGCAGCCCGGTCAGAGATCGTGATGGGTGCGCTGCCCGGCGGGCCGCCCATGCATTTCTGCAGGCCAGCCGAGACCACGTCGATCTGCCATTCATCGGTGCGGACCGGCATACCACCGAGTGTCGCTGTGGCATCGACATAGGAAAGGGCACCATAGCGGCGGCAGAGTGCGCCGACGCCTTCAAGCGGCTGCGCCGTGGTGGTGGAGGTGTCGCCATGAATGGCGGCAAACACGGCGGGACGATGCTCGGCTAGTGCGGCCTCGATCTGATCGAGCGTGGCCACCTGACCCCATTCCAGATCGATCGTGGCAATCTCGGCACCAAGGCGCTCGGCAATCTCGCCCAGCAACATACCAAAACGCCCGGAGCGGATGAGCAGAACCTTGGCGCCCGGCTCGATCAATGACGTCAGGGCAGCCTCGATACCGGCGCGGGCTGAGCCATCGATCAGGAATGTCCAGCGGTTTTCGGTCATGAATACCTGACGATAGAGCGCCATCGTCTGGTTCATGTAATCGGTCATCTCGGGATCGAACTGGCCGAGCATGTCCGCCCCCATGGCCCGCAGCACGCGCGGATGCACATTGATGGGGCCCGGCCCCATCAGAAGGCGCTGCGGCGGGTTGATCTCACCGAAAAAACTGCTCACATCGTTTCTCCAAGTCGCGTGACGAAGGTCACCAGGGCCTGATGCGCCGTCTCGACATCGGCGTCATCGACAGATTCTGCTGGGTTGTGGCTGATCCCGCCCTTGCAGCGGATGAACAGCATGGTCATGGGGGCGAGATTGGCCATGATCATGGCATCATGCCCGGCCTGGCTGAGCAGCATGGGGGGCGTGTTGCCCTGCCGTTCTTCCACGGCGCGGCCAAGGAGGGATGTCAGGCGTTCATCGCAAAGCGCGCCAGCCAGATCCTGTATGCGCTCGATATCGAGACGGATGCGCCTACGTGTACAGATGGCCTGCAGCGTGTCACTGACTTCCTGGGCAGCGCTTTCACGCACACCGGGTGTCACCGCCCTGATATCGATGGTCAGAGCGACCTTGCCCGGCACGATATTGGGGGCGCCGTTCTCGACAGTCAGCCAGCCCACTGTCGTCACCAGATCGACCGGGTCCTGTGCGCCGATGCGCTCGATGGCCGAAATTGCCTCGGCGGCGGCGGCCAAGGCATCGCGACGTTCGTGCATGGCGGTTCCGGCGTGGTCTGCCTCGCCTGTCAGTGTGACGCGAAAGCGATATTGAGAGGCGATGCCCCGCACCAGGCCGAGCGGCAGACTGGCGCGCTCCAGATGGGGGGCCTGCTCGATATGCGCTTCGATATAGGCGAAGACGTTCTGCCGTCTGGCGGTATGAAAGCGCGAGACATCCAGCCCCCAGTCCGCAAGGGCCTGACGCAGTGACACGCCATCGCGATCGGTGATGCTGTCATCGATCTGCTGCTTCATGCCGGCAGCAGAGCGCGAGCCCATCATATAGGTGGGGAAACGGGAGCCTTCCTCATCTCCGAAGCCGATGACCTCAAGCGCAAAAGGCAGTCTGAGGCCGCGCTCGTTGAAATAGGCCACGGTCTCGATGCCGAGCAACACACCGAGCATGCCGTCATAGCGCCCACCATCACGCACGCTGTCCACATGCGAGCCGATCAGCAGAACGGGTGCGTCGGGTGTCACACCCGCATAATGCCCGACGAGGTTTCCCACGGCATCGGTTTCAACACTCATGCCCGCCTGGTCCATCCACTGGGCCAGTCTGCCAATCGTGGCCCTGTGCGCCGGGCCGAGATAGGGGCGAAAGAGTCCGTCACTCTGGTCGCTATAGGGAACGATACCGAGTTCGTCGCAACGCGCCCGGGCACGGGCGCCGCCTGCCTGAATGTCCATGATCTGGGTCATGTATACAAGCATGTCCCATGCGAAGCCGAAAAACAATGGAAAGCTGTCCCACAGGAAAGATTCCGTTTCGTCGCGGCCCCATCGGCGTTGCGAGGCGCTTGAATATGGAGGCAATCATGGTGGGGTTATGAGCGTGCTCGACTTCGATACGGCTTGCGGCCGCGTGAAATCAGATCGGTTTGATACCGTCTTGCGGAAGAGCGATGGTAAGCCGCGTATCGTCGGTATAACCGGCCGATCCCCTGAACCGTATTGGCCGCGGGGTAGGAATCGTCGCTGCCGCGTATCGCGATGGCCGGGACGGGTAGTTGCGAGACTGGGGGAAAAGCGTCCCTCTCCGTAATGCATCCGACCGGAGAGGGGTAATGCGGCGCTCTGGCGCCAGACTACGAGCCAGAATGATCTGGCCGTAGGGAACCGAACCTGCCTCGCTGAAAAAGGGGCAGGTTCGGGACGTGTTCAGGCGCCCAGTTCGGCCTTGAGCTGGGGCAGGATCTCGAACAGATCGCCCACGAGGCCGTAATCGGCCACGTTGAAGATCGGGGCTTCGGGGTCCATGTTGATCGCCACGATTACCCGGCTGTCCTTCATGCCTGCCAGATGCTGGATGGCGCCTGAAAGACCGACAGCGATATAGAGATCAGGTGCCACGATCTTGCCGGTCTGACCGACCTGCATTTCGTTCGGGGCAAACCCGGCATCCACCGCCGCGCGCGACGCACCAATGGCAGCGCCCAGCTTGTCAGCCACAGGCTCGAGCAGCTTGAAATTGGCTGCATCCTTCAGGCCGCGCCCACCCGAGATCACCACACGAGCCGATTCCAGTTCGGGGCGGTCGGAATGAGTCAGCTCGATGCCAACATATTCGGCGTCTGGCACCTCGACCGCAGCAGAGACGGCTTCGATCGGCGCCGAGGCATCGCCCAGCTTGGCGGCTTCGAAATTGGCGTTACGCACGGTCAGCACCTTGATCGCATCGCGCGACCGCACGGTGGAGAGTGCGCTACCGGCATAGATCGGACGCACGAAGGTATCGGCGTCGATGATCTCGACCACTTCAGTGATCGGCTGCACATCCAGCAGACCAGCCACGCGGGGCAGGGTGTTCTTGCCATAAGCCGTCGCGGCGGAAACGATATGATCGTAATCCTTGGCGCGATCGGCAATCAGGGCGGCAATGCACTCGGCCAGATGCGGTGTGGAGTCCGCATGAAGAACGCGGGTGATCCCCTCGATCTTCGCGGCTTCCTGTGCGCCTTCTGCGCCGATCAGCAGCACATCGACAGCACCGAAATGGCGGGCTGCGGCAACGGCAGAAAGGCTTGCCTTCTTGATGGCGTTGCCTTCGGCTTCGATCAGAACCAGAGTTGTCATGATCAGATCACCTTCGCTTCGTCACGCAGCTTGCCAACCAGCTCGGCAACGCTTGATACCTTGATACCGGCCTGACGCACGGGCGGCTCGACCACCTTGACTGTTTCCAGACGCGGCGTGATGTCCACGCCCAGCGTATCGGCAGCGATGGTCTCGAGCGGCTTCTTCTTGGCCTTCATGATGTTGGGCATGGTGGCGTAGCGCGGCTCGTTGAGGCGCAGATCGGTGGTGACCACGGCCGGGAGTGCCAGACGCACTGTTTCGAGCCCGCCATCGGCCTCACGCACCACAGTGATGCGCCCGTCCTCGACGGCAACCGAGCTGGCAAACGTGCCCTGCGGCCAGTTGAGGCGTGCTGCCAGGATCTGGCCGGTCGCATTCATGTCGTCATCAATGGCCTGCTTGCCCATGATGACCAGACCGGGATTTTCGCGATCCACAATGGTCTTGAGCAGCTTGGCGACAGCCAGCGGCTCCAGTTCGGCATCGGTCTGCACCAGAATGGCACGATCGGCACCCATGGCCATGGCCGTACGCAGAACGGGCTGGGCCTCGGCCACGCCGATGGTCACCACCACGATTTCGGAGGCAGCGCCTTTTTCGCGAAGCCTGACGGCTTCTTCGACAGCAATTTCATCGAAGGGATTCATCGACATCTTCACGCCTTGCGTGTCGACGCCGCTGTTATCGGCCTTGACGCGGGGCTTGATGTTGTAATCCACCACCCGCTTGACCGGGACCACTATCTTCATCTGTTTCTCGCCGATCCTGGAATTTGTCGTCAGGGTTCATACCTTATTGCGACTCAAAATCACATACCGACAGGATAATTCGGTCCACCGGCCCCTTCGGGCACACACCAGTCGATATTCTGCGTCGGATCCTTGATGTCGCAGGTTTTGCAGTGCACGCAGTTCTGCGCGTTGATCTGCAGGCGCATGGTGCTGTTTTCCTCCAGCGCCTCATACACACCGGCCGGGCAGTAGCGGCTTTCAGGTGAGCGGAAAATGCCCCAGTTGACCGGCAGCCATTTCGACGGGTCACGCAGCTTCAGATGGACCGGCTGGTCCTCCTCATGATTGGTGCCCGACAGGAACACCGATGAGGTGAGGTCGAAGGTCAGCGTGCCATCCGGCTTCGGATAGGCAATGGGCTTGCACTGCTCGGCAGGCTTGAGCGCTTCATGATCCGTATGACGGAAATGCAGCGTCCAGGGCGCGCGGCCACGGAAAATCAGGCTGTCGATCCCGGCATAGAGCGCGCCAAGGCGATTACCCCAGCGGGCAAAGGCGGGGCGCACATTGCGGGCCTCGAACAACTCCTTGAACAGCCAGGAACTCTTGAAACGGCGCGTATAGCTCGTGGCCTCGCAGGGGCCTTCGCCCCCCAGCGCCTCGGCCACGGCCTCGGCGGCCAACATGCCGGATTTCATCGCCGTATGCGTGCCCTTGATCTTGGGCATGTTCAGGAAGCCTGCGGAATCACCCGCCAGGACGCCACCCGGAAAGGACAGACGCGGCAGGGACTGGAAGCCACCCTCTGACAAGGCGCGCGCGCCATAGATCAGACGGCGACCGCCTTCGAGATGCTTCGCAAATTCAGGATGGGTCTTGAGGCGCTGCATCTCCTGAAAGGGAGAGAGCCAGGTATTGCTGTAATCCAGCCCGGTGACAAAACCGTAGGAGACGAGGTTTTCGCCAAAATGATAGAGCCAGGCGCCGCCATAGGTGCCGTCATCCATCGGCCAGCCAAAGCTGTGCTGTACGAAGCCGGGTTTGTGCTTCTCGGCGGGAATTTCCCAGACTTCCTTGATGCCCAGCCCATAGGTCTGTGGGTCCACACCCTGACGCAGATTGAACTGCTTCATGACGCGCTGGCTGATCGAGCCGCGCACGCCCTCGGTCATGATGGTCTGTTTTGCCCGCAGGATCATGCCGGGTGCGAAGTTCGGCCCTTGCTCGCCCTCACGCGTGATGCCCATATCACCGGTGATGACACCGCATAGGCGGCCTTCTTCGATATAGGGTTCGGCGGCGGCAAAGCCGGGGTAGATCTCGACGCCCATATCCTCGGCCTGGGCGCCGAGCCAGCGGCAGACCTCGCCCAGCGACACGACATAATTGCCGTGATTGGCCATGGCGGGCATGAGCTTGTCGATGAAGGGTATGGCGAAGCCGCGCTTTTCGGTCAGGAAAAGCACTTTTTCTTCCGTCACCGGGGTTTTCAGCGGCGCGCCGCGTTCCTGCCAGTCGGGGAAGAGCTCGGCCAGGGCGCGAGGTTCGATCACCGCACCCGAGACGATATGCGCCCCGATTTCGCTGCCTTTTTCAACAAGGCAAATTGTGGCTTCCGGCATGAGTTGACGCAGTCGGATGGCGGCGGAAAGGCCGGCGGGCCCTCCGCCGACGATCACCACGTCGAATTCCATTTCCTCGCGTTCGATTTGCGTGCTCATGCGGTGTTCCGATCCAACTCGGTATCAGGCACCGCGGCGCGTGAACGTCCAGTAGAACGGCACGCGGCCTTCGCGGTAGGCCTTGGCTTCATAGCGTGTGGGTGACCAGCCTTCGGGGCGCTCGCCTTTGGCAGGCGGGGGCGCATCGAACAGATCCTGCGCGCCCATGATCTCGAACACCCAGTCCTGATAGACGGGATGATCGCTCGCAACGCGCCAGACGGCGCCAGGCTTCAACAGGCGGCCCAGTTCGCGAATATTCTCCGGGTGGATGAAGCGACGCTTGGCATGGCGTGCCTTGGGCCACGGATCGGGGAACATCAGATAGGCGCGGTCGAGGCAGCCGTCGGGCAGGGATTTCAGCAGCTGACGCGCATCATCGGGCCAGATACGGAAATGATCCGGCGGGGTGATCGTGTCCTCTTCGCCTTCCGGCACGATGCGGGACATGAGCGAGCACAGCCCGTTCTCGAAAACCTCGGCGGCAATATAGCCGACATCCGGATTGCGCTGTGACTGATCGAGCGCATGTTCGCCGCCGCCGAACCCGATTTCAAGCCAGACGCCCTGAACAGGAGCGCCAGTGAAGGCGGCCTGCGGAGCAGCGGCCTGATCGGGGTTCAGACGGAGCCTGGGCAGTGCCTCGTCGAGAAGGCGCTGCTGGCGGGCGCGGAGCGGGTGCCCGCGCTGGCGGCCATAAAGCCGCTCAGGCTGGGACTTGAGAGAGGTGTCAGACAGTTGGGGACCTCAGCGGTTGAGGGCACCGCGCAGCGAGCTGACCAGATCGGTCTGCTCCCACGTGAAGTTGTCCAGCACCGGATCGGGCACGCGACCGAAATGGCCATAGGCCGATGTCGGCACATAGATCGGACGGTTCAGGCGCAGATGCTTGCGGATGCCGCGCGGCGACAGATCGACCATTTCGTTCAGCAGCTTGCCGAGACGGGCTTCGTCGATATCCTTGCCCGTGCCATCGAGATCCACATAGACCGAGAGCGGCTTGGACACGCCAATGGCGTAGCTGAGCTGGATGGTGCAGCGATCGGAAAGACCGGCAGCAACCACGTTCTTGGCCAGGTAGCGCGCGGCATAGGCAGCCGAACGGTCAACCTTGGTGGGGTCCTTGCCCGAGAAGGCGCCGCCGCCATGGGGGGCTGCACCACCGTAGGTGTCGACAATGATCTTGCGACCCGTCAGGCCGGCATCGCCATCGGGACCACCGATCACGAAGTTACCCGTCGGATTGACGTAGAATTCTTCTTCCGGGCACATCCAGCCTTCCGGCAGGACTTCACGAACCACTTCGCGCAGCATTTCGCGAATGGTGTTCTGGCGCATGCCTTCGATATGCTGCGTCGAGATCACGACCGACGTCGCGCCAACGGGCTTGCCATCAACATAACGCAGCGTGACCTGGCTCTTGGCATCCGGCAGCAGGCCGACGCCCAGAGCATGGCCGCTCTTGCGGTAGTCACGAACCTTCTCGAGGATCGACTGCGCGTAATAGAGCGGGGCCGGCATCAGGTGCTCGGTCTCGCGGGTGGCGAAGCCGAACATGATGCCCTGGTCGCCTGCGCCTTCGTCCTTCTCGCCAGCGCTATCGACGCCAACAGCGATGTCGGCGGACTGCGCATGCAGCAGGGAGGTGATTTCAGCGTTCTTCCAGGAGAAACCTTCCTGGTCGTAACCGATATCCTTGATGGCGTGTCGGGCGCGCTCGATCAGCAATTCGCTGGTGATCGAAGTCGGACCACGAACTTCACCGGCCAGAACGACACGGTTGGTGGTGCAGAGGGTTTCGCACGCAACGCGGGCTTCCGGGTCTGCTTCCAGATAGGCGTCCAGAACGGTATCGCTGATGCGGTCAGAGACCTTGTCCGGATGACCTTCAGAAACGGATTCCGATGTGAAGAGAAATTCGCCGTAGTTACGCACTCAGGGACCTCGCAGGGAATGAGTGAAAGAAAGGAGTACGGACGTGCGACAACCTGCGCCCGACCCGCAAGAGAGGGCTGTCCTTAGAGGCATACAGCCGCAGGGGTCAAGCGTTTGTTATGTTTCAGACGCAAGGCAGGCCCGTTTCAGCCGCCGAATATTTCCGTCATCTCATATAACCCGGCAGGTTTACCTGCCACAAAGCGGGCAGCCTTTACAGCACCCTGGGCAAAGACCCGTCGGTCGAAGGCACGATGCGACAGGGTGATCTGTTCCGTACCCGAAGTCAGGATCAGGCTGTGCTCGCCCACAATCTGCCCGGCCCGCAGTGAGGCAAAACCGATAGCCTCCTCACCCCGTACGCCTGAGCGATTGACTTCCATGACGTCGTTCAGTGCGACACCACGGCCCTCGGCAAGGCGCTCACCAATGGCGAGGGCCGTGCCGGACGGGGCGTCGCGTTTCTGACGGTGATGCGTTTCCAGGATTTCAGCATCATATTCATGGGCCGGCAGTCTGGCGCCGAGCTGACGTGCCAGATCGAGCAACATGGTCAGGCCGGGTGCGAAATTGGCAGCCCGCAGCACCGGGATCCGCGTTGCGGCTGCGCGGATGGCCAGTTCTTCCGCGGCGCCGAACCCTGTTGTCCCGATCACCCAGCCGCAGCCGGCCTGCGCGAAGGCTTCAGCATTGGCCAGTATCGCAGTCGGGCTGCTGACATCGATCACAACATCGCTGCACGCCGCCAGCTGAGCCGGATCTGTCATGATACGCTTCTGCGGATCGGCCTTGCGTGCCAGCCCACCGGAGAGCTCAAGCCCGGATGCCGCGACTTCCTCGACGCAAAGCGCCCCGAGGCGACCGGTGATACCTGCAATGCCGATACGCATGGCTCTTACTTCCCTTCGAAGAAGTCCTTGACCTTGGCGAAGAACCCCGTGTGCTCGGGATTGGCCTTTTCCTGCTCCTGCGCCTCACCAGCCTCTGCCTCGAAAGCCTCGAGAAGTTCTTTCTGGCGGGCGTTGAGGTGATGCGGTGTCTCCACGGCAACCTGGATATACATATCACCCCGTGCGCTGGAACGCAGCACCGAGAAGCCCTTGCCACGCAGGCGGAAATTCTCGCCCGATTGGGTGCCGGCGGGAATCTTCACCTTGGCGCGGCTGCCGTCGATGACAGGCACCTCGATTTCCGTACCGAGCGCCGCCTGCGTCATGCGAAGCGGCACGCGGCAATAGATGTTGGCGCCATCGCGCTGGAAGATATCGCTGCCACCAACCGCGACATGCACATAGAGATCGCCCGGCTGGATACCGCTGCCACCGGCTTCGCCCTCGCCCGTCAGGCGGATGCGTGTGCCATCTTCCACGCCGGCGGGAATGGGAACCTCGATCGAACGCGTCTGCTCGGTTGTGCCGCTTCCCTTGCAGCTTTTGCAGGGATTGCGCACGACCTTGCCCGAGCCCTTGCAGGTGGGGCAGGGACGCTCGACGAGAAAAAAGCCCTGCTGTGCACGCACGGCACCCGCGCCATGACAGGTTGGGCAGGTCACATCGCCGGGGTTGCTGTCAGCCGATCCCGTACCATGGCAGCTTTCGCAGGCAACGCGGGTACGGATCTCGACCGGCTTCTTGACGCCTTCATAGGCCTCGGAAAGCGAGATTTCGACCTGAACCTGAATGTCGTTGCCGGTGCGACGACGACCGCCACCACGACGGCCCCCCATCATGTCGCCAAACATTTCGAAGATGTCATCGAGGCCACCGCCGCCGAATCCGCCCCCGAAACCACCGCCGCCCATACCGCCATTTTCAAAGGCAGCATGACCGAAGCGGTCATAGGCAGCGCGCTTCTGTTCGTCTTTCAGAACATCATAGGCTTCGTTGATTTCCTTGAACTTGTGCTCGGCTGTTTCATCGCCCGGATTACGGTCGGGGTGAAAGCGCATGGCCTGCTTGCGATAGGCCTTTTTGAGCTCATCGGCAGAGGCTGTGCGGGAGACTTCAAGAACAGCGTAGAAATCGATCTTGGTGGCCATGGGAGTCCTCGTCAGGAGATCCAGGGATCAGAATATGCGGCCTGTAATGACCAGCGGGGGCAATCAAAGCAACGCGGATAAAAACCGCGCCGGGCTGAACGGCGAAACGCCCGCCCTTCCCTCAGGAAGGACGGGCGTCAAAAGCATCGAGCCTCTGGAGGGGCAAACCCCTCCTCGGGGAGATCAGTGCTTCTTGCTGTCGTCCACGTCCTCGAAATCGGCATCGACGACGTTTTCGTCCTTGGCAGCATGGGCCTCGCCACCAGCGGCACCCTCTTCAGCCTGAGACTGGGCATAGACAGCCTGACCGATCTTCATGGCAGCCTGGGTCAGACGCTCGGTCGCCGATTTCAGAGCCTCAAGATCCGTGCCGTTCATGGCTTCACGGGTCGCAGCCACTGCCGATTCCGCCTCGGCCTTGTCAGCTGCCGGAACCTTGTCGCCAGCTTCGGTCAGCGACTTTTCAGTCTGATGGATCAGGGCCTCGGCGCTGTTGCGCTGCTCGACCATCTCGCGCTTGGCCTTGTCTGCCGTGGCATTGGCCTCGGCTTCCTTCACCATACGGTCGATATCGGCATCGTTCAGACCACCAGAAGCCTGGATCTTGATCTGCTGTTCCTTGTTGGTCGCCTTGTCCTTGGCCGACACGTTGACGATACCGTTGGCATCGATGTCGAACGTGACTTCGATCTGCGGCACGCCACGCGGAGCCGGAGCAATCCCGGTGAGGTCGAAATTACCGAGCAGCTTGTTGTCTGCCGCCATTTCGCGCTCACCCTGATAGACCTTGATGGTCACGGCGCTCTGGTTGTCATCGGCCGTCGAGAAGGTCTGGCTCTTCTTGGTCGGGATCGTCGTGTTGCGATCGATCAGACGGGTGAAGACACCGCCCAGCGTCTCGATGCCCAGCGAAAGCGGGGTCACGTCGAGGAGCAGAACATCCTTCACGTCGCCCTTGAGCACGGCGCCCTGAACAGCGGCACCAATAGCCACCACTTCGTCAGGGTTGACGTTGCGGGCGGGGTCCTTGCCGAAGAACTGCTTCACGGTCTCGATGACCTTCGGCATACGCGTCATGCCACCGACGAGAATGACTTCGTCGATTTCAGCCGGGGTAACCGAGGCATCCTTGAGCGCGGCGCGGCACGGGCCGAGCGTACGCTGCACCAGATCCTCGACCAGGCTTTCCAGCTTGGCGCGGCTCAGCTTGACCACGAGATGCTTCGGACCCGAGGCATCAGCCGTGATGAAGGGCAGGTTGATTTCGGTTTCCTTGGAGGAGGAAAGCTCGATCTTGGCCTTCTCGGCGGCTTCCTTGAGACGCTGCAGAGCCAGCTTGTCGCCGCGCAGGTCGATGCCCTGGTCGCGCTTGAACTCGTCTGCGAGGTAGCCAATGATGCGGTTATCGAAGTCCTCACCACCAAGGAAGGTGTCACCGTTGGTGGACTTCACTTCGATCACGCCATCGGAGATCTCGAGGATCGACACGTCGAACGTGCCACCACCAAGGTCATAAACGGCCACCGTGCCGGAATCGCGCTTGCCAAGGCCATAGGCCAGAGCGGCAGCCGTCGGCTCGTTGATGATACGCAGCACTTCAAGACCGGCGATACGACCGGCATCGCGCGTTGCCTGACGCTGGGCGTCATTGAAGTAGGCCGGTACCGTGATGACGGCCTGGGAAACGGTCTCACCGAGATAGGCCTCGGCGGTTTCCTTCATCTTGCCCAGCACGAAAGCGGAGATCTGCGACGGGGCGTAGTTCTCGCCACGGGCGCGGACCCATGCATCGCCGTTATCGCCACGTACGATCTCGTACGGGACCATTTCCTTGTCCTTGGCGACGGTCGGGTCATCATAGCGACGGCCGATCAGACGCTTGACGGCATACAGCGTATCGGAAGGGTTGGTGACAGCCTGGCGCTTGGCGGCCTGTCCGACGAGACGCTCACCGTTGGCGGTGAAAGCGACCATGGACGGCGTGGTGCGTGCGCCTTCGCTGTTTTCGATGACCTTGGTCTCATCGCCTTCGCGGATCGCGACGCAAGAGTTCGTGGTGCCAAGGTCAATACCAATGACTTTGCTCATATTTCAGTCCTTTCAGCGGCGTCATCCGGCCCATTCAGGCACCGGGCAACGCCCTTGTTTTCGTCTCCCTGCCTCGGCAGGGGCGGGTTACAGATAAAATCTAGGAGCGCATGACGAGGGTTTCAAGCCTCATTCTGCGGCTTTGTTGCCGCCCTTCGCCACAACGACCATAGCGGGCTTAAGCAGACGGCCATTAAGCGTCCAGGTGGGGGTCCAGGCCTGCATTACCGTACCGTCCGCGTGTTCGTCGCTCGGCTGCTCGGCCATCGCCTGATGCAGATTGGCATCGAACACCTCGCCCACCGGATGCTGGCAGGTAATGCCATTGCGTTCCAGAATACCAAGGAAAGAGCGTTCCGTGCTCTCGAAGCCCTCGCGCAGCTTGGCGACGAGCCCTTCTTCACCTTCGGCCTTGGGCGGCAGGGAGGCAAGGCCACGCTGCAGGTTCTCAGCCGCTTCGACCACATCCTTGGCGAATTTCTGCACCGCATACTGGCGGGCATCTTCCACTTCGCGCTTGGCGCGGGTGCGGTAATTCTGCATCTCGGCTTCGGAGCGCATCCACTTGTCGCGGAATTCCTCAACCTGGGCTTCCAGCTCGGCAATGCGGGATTCAGGCGTCTGGCCTGCCGTATCGGGGGTGGCCTCTGCCGCTTCGGCGGTCTCGGGTGCCGGGGCGTCGTTCTGCGCGTCGTGCAGCGTGTTCTCAGTCGTCATCGTGGTCGCAACCTCGAAAAATCGGGCCCGGTCAGGCCGGGCAGCAAAAGGTCGGCTTCAGCGTACTCCCCCGCAACGGGGCGAGCATGACCGCCAGAAGCCACGGAAACACTCGGGTCGACCATCCAGCGATGTCCGACCGTTTTCGGCAGCCCCGTCTTGGGCGCAGCCGCGTGGTAAGATATAGGTGGCTGTGACAAGCCATATGCCAACCCCCCTTGGATTGGCAACAGGCAGAAATTGAAGGCGGATACATCGCGCATGGAGACGACAAAGCACACCATCGCCCTGGTGGATGATGACCGTAACATCCTCACTTCGGTCCAGATGACGCTGGAGGCCGAAGGGTTTGTTGTGCACGCCTATACCGATGGCGAAGCCGCCCTGCAGGGCATACTGGCGCGTCCTGTCAGTCTGGCGGTGCTGGACATCAAGATGCCGCGCATGGATGGTATGGAGTTGCTGCAGCGCCTGCGGGCGCGCTCATCCCTGCCGGTCATTTTCCTCTCCTCCAAGGATGAGGAACTGGACCAGCTCATGGGCCTGCGCCTTGGGGCGGATGACTACATCACCAAGCCTTTCTCGCAGCGCCTGCTGCTGGAGCGCATCCGCGCCCTGCTGCGCCGACAGGACGCCAGCCGCGCCGAGGGCAGCGGTACGTCAGGAGCGGGCGCCGCCATCGTGCGTGGCAGCCTCACCCTTGATGAGACACGCCATCAGTGCCTCTGGGCGGGGCAGGATATCATGCTGACCGTCACAGAATTCCTCCTGGTCAAGGCGCTGGCTCTTCGTCCGGGCATGGTGAAATCACGCGACCAGCTGATCGATGCGGCCTACGGTGAAAACATCTATGTGGATGACCGCACCATCGACAGTCACATCAAGCGCGTCCGCAAGAAGTTCAGGCAGATCGATGACAACTTCAATCAGATCGAGACCTTGTACGGCATAGGATATCGTTACAAGGAAGACTGAGCCAGTATGCCGCAGCGTGAATCATTCGGCAGGCGGTCGCGGCGCGGGGCGCCGGGCGGCATGTCACAGGCCTTCAAACGCCTGCGTCGGCGCTCATTTCGCCATGGTGACACGCTGGCGCTGGAGGCCGGACGTGAGAGCCGCAGGACGACACGTCGCTTCCGGCTGCCGCGTTTCGCCTCACCGCTCATGCGGCGCATCTTCCTGCTCAACACGCTGCCTCTGGCCATTCTGGCCGTCACGCTGCTCTTCCTGAACGACTTCCAGAACAGCTTGCTTGAAACCGATGTGAATGCCCTGCGCGAGCAGGCCCATATCTACGCGGCGGCCATGGGGCAGATTGCCGTGGTGCGCGACCCGGCCCGTCATCCCTTTCCCGGTGCCGAATTCATGCTCGACGGGGCGCAGGCGCGCCCCTTGTTGCTTCGTCTGACCGAACCCAGCCCCAATGTGCGCGCGCGCCTTGTCGGGCCGGATGGTACCCTGGTGGCCGACAGCCTGAACGAAGCCGCCCTTGTGCGCCGCGACCGCAAGGGGCAGTCGGGGGCGGGCGAGCCTGCGCCGCCGCCACGCTGGCAGCCGCCACGCAATAACGGCATCGAAATTGCCTATGAGTGGCTGCTTTCCCTGCTGCCGCTCTCCTCCCGCGAGGGGATTGTCATGCTGGAAACGCAGGATGCGCCGCCGCCTCTGCGCTCGGCAGGCGAATATCGGGGTGCCGAAGCCGCGCCCTATATCCGGCGCACCCCCGAGCATGAGCTGGTGATCACGGTGGCAGAGCCGGTCATCCATGACGGTCAGACCGTGGGGATCATCCAGCTTACGCGCCAGGCCCAGGAGGTCGATCGTTCGCTATTTGCCGTCCGGTCCTCCATACTCTCGCTGTTTCTGGCCGCAATGGCCGTGACGGTCCTGCTGTCATGGTATCTCTCGATCACCATCGCCCGCCCGCTGCTGCGTCTTGCGGTGGCGTCGCATGACATGCGCGATGTGGCCGGGCGCGCTGACAGCGTGCCGGAATCCCTGCTGGTACGCCGTGACGAAATTGGCGTACTTGCGCGAGCCCTGCGTGGCAGCGTGCTGGCACTATGGGCACGCATGGACGCGATCGAACGCTTTGCGGCCGATGTGAGCCATGAAATCAAGAACCCGCTTTCATCCATCCGCTCGGCCATCGAGACGTTGCCGCGTATCGAGAACCGTGAACGGCAGACGCGCCTGCTGGCGATCATCAACAACGATGTCCGCCGTCTGGACCGGCTGATTACCGACATTGCGGATGCAAGCCGTATCGATGCCGAGCTGTCACGAACACGCTCAGAACCCGTGGCGGTCGGTATGCTGCTCTCCATCCTGACGGAGATGCATCAGACAACGCGCAAGCCCGAAGACGCGATCATCATTCTTGATGACTCTCACGACGATGCCAATCATCCGCTGCGTGTTCTGGCTGTCGAGGACCGTCTTGTTCAGGTCCTGCGCAATCTCATTGGCAATGCCATTTCATTCTCTCCCCCGCGCGGGCACATAACGCTCTTCATGCGCCCCGAGGACAGGCAGATCCGTATAACGGTGAGTGATGAGGGGCCGGGTATTCCGCCTCTCAAACTCGAGGATATTTTTGACCGCTTCTATTCGGAGCGACCCCAGACCGAGAATTTCGGCCAGCATTCAGGCCTGGGGCTGGCGATCAGCCGCCAGATTATCGAGGCCCTTCACGGGACGCTCCATGCCGAGAACCGTTATGATGAAACGGGTCGGATCATAGGCGCCCGTTTCGTCATCCTGTTGCCACGCGCGCTGTAGCGCCTTTTCGCTCACGAGCGGGCCAGACGCGTCTGGCTGACCAGGGTGCGGCGGGCATAGATATCGCGCATCTGCTGTACGCCGTTTTCGTAGGCGGCCTGCGTGCATTCCTCGATATCGGCTTCGCGGCGATCGCTGGCGCCTACCGTGCGTTCACAGATGTCGGCCGCCTTGACACGAATGGTATCGGCAACGCGATTCCAGTCGCGGTCAGATTTCAGGTTGGTGTTGGAAACATCAATCTGAGCTGTCTGGTTTGCTGCGGCCTGGACGTTCTCGACCACAATGTCTTTCGCAAGGGCAGGCTGGGCAGCAAGAGCGACGAGGCTGGCAGCGGCGATGAAGGACTTGGTGAATGCGAACATGATTGAAATCCCTATGTGCCTCAGGCCCTTTGCCTGATGGTCTGATTTCTCTCTTGCAAGCACCGTGCCAAACTCGATTTACGGGCGTTATTCCGGAATTTTTTTGTTGTTATGCCGATTTATGTGCGACAAATTATCCCTTAATGGCGTCATGAATCATAGTATGGTGAAAAATACCCAATATTCTTGCTATCGTGATAGGGAGATAAGATTCTCACCCGCCTTGGATGAAAAATTTCAGGTTAGCGAACACAGACGGCGAGGTGCCAGATGCCTCATCTTCGATGATCAGGGCGGGGATCGTAGGCGCAGGACCCGCTGCGGATAGAGGTTGACGCTTTTCTTGCGTGGCCTCGGAACCGGACAAATCCCCCGAGCCCTGCCAGCCTCTATCCGTTTCGACAGGGATTGGGCGTTTCAGGCGGAAACCGCGACCGGTTCAGCGTGCCGCGTGCCAGCGCCGGGCCTGAAGCACGACGCTATAGCTGACGAGGATGAACAGCAGCGCAGCAGCAATACCGCCAAGGACCGTCATCGAAACAGGCAGATGAAAGAGATAGGTCGGGTCATCGCAGGGTTTGGCGGGGCGAAGAGGCATACTGGCCATACGCTCGCGGAAGCTGGCGCCTGCATGAAATACGGGTGCGTGACAGGCAGGAAGCGGGCTTTCCCACCATTTCTGCTCGACGCCATTATGGAGCCCGGCCAGCATGACGGCTGCAGCAAGGGCTGGCAGACTCAGGACCGTTGCCCAGAACCCGACCATACCCGGGATGAGCAGGGCCAGAACGCCAAGAAAGGCGACGATGCGCCACGGCGCACGCTCGATAAGGCAAAGCTCGCACGGGGCATAGCCGAGCACGTGCTCGGCCCACCAGGCGACGCCAATTGCGGCCATACCGGCGAAAAACAGTAATCCACCGGTCAGTCGAGCAATCATTCCTGTCTTTCGGTCTCTCTGAGCATTTCAAGAAAACGATCGGCCCAGTTTGCTGCGGTATTCTGGGTGACGTCGTAATGCAGAGCCTGCCAGCGTCTTTGCCGCTCTTCAAGACTCATTGTGATCCCGGCATGGATCGCATCGGCAATGCCTTCGTGATCATACGGGTTCACCATGAGGGCCTGCTCCATTTCGGGCGCAGCACCGGCGAGCGATGACAGGATGAGGGCGCCCGGATCATCGGCGCTTTGCGCGGCGACGAATTCCTTGGCCACAAGATTCATGCCATCGCGCAACGGGGTGACAAGTGCCACATCGGCAATGCGGTGGAAACCGGCCAGAACCTCGCGCGGGACAGACTGGGTGAGGTAGCGGATGGGTGACCAGTCGAAATTGCCGTGCATGGCATTGATATGCCCTGCCATCTCATCAAGCTCACGACGCAGCGCACGATAGCTGGCGACACCGGCGCGTGAGACGGGTGTGATCTGCAGAAGAACTGTTTCACCCTTATGCTCGGGGTAGCGGTTGAGAAAAGTCTCGTAGCCGTGGATGCGCTCCGGGATCCCCTTGGAATAGTCGAGGCGATCCACACCAAGGATGAGCTTGCGGCCGCGAAGGGATGCCTGGAGGCGCTGCACCTCCTCGGCCATGACATTCTGTTCGGCCTGCTCGCTGAATTCGACCGGGTCGATGCCGATCGGGAAATGAACGGCGCGGTTGGGCAGATTATTGGCCTCGAAGCACCCGTTCATGTTGCGGGCATCTTCCTCGGTCTGCACACCGATAAGGTCATAGGCAGCCATCTCACGCAGCATTTCCTCGGCGCAGGGAAGCACGCGCGTCACGCTCCAGGGCGGGAACGGAATGTGCAGGAAAAAGCCGATCTTGGCCTTGACGCCACGCCGGCGCAGCTTCGCGCCCAGCGGGAAGAGATGGTAGTCATGGACCCAGAGCGTATCGTCCTCGCGCAGGAGAGGAACGAGTTGATCGGCAAAGAGGGCATTGACCTCGCGATAGACCTGATAATCGATCCGTTTGTAGTCGATGATCCCGATGCGATAGTGGCAGAGCGGCCAAAGCAGCCCGTTGGAGAATTTCTCGTAGAAATGCTCGTACTCGCTGCGCGTCAGATCGATCGTGGCATAGGTGCAGCTCTCATGGGTGTCGAGCTTGGGCGTCTGCTCGCGAGATTGCGTGGTGTGGCGGCCTGACCAGCCAAACCAGAGGCTCTCCGTGCCACGCACGGCATCGCGTACGCCCACGGCCAGACCGCCTGCGGGCTGGCTGCGTTCACGCGGGGCAGGGACACGGTTGGAAACAACGACGAGGCGACCCATCAGGCAGTCTCCACATAACGGGCAAGCCATGCCCTGAATTCATAAGCGGTCGGGAAATCATCAGGAATGAGATAACCGAACCCGCCAAGGGCCTTGGCGGCCCGAACGCCGTCCATGTCAGTCACGTCGTCACCGACAAAAACCGGCACGCGTCCGGCGAAAGGAGGCTGCGCCATCAGAGCCTCGACGGCATTGCCCTTGTGAATACCGGCAAGGCGGATTTCCCAGGCCATCTTGGACGGATGGATTTCAAAATCATCCTGACCCGCCAGCCATGCGATGATTTCCTGCTCGAAAAGGCTGCCAGCGTCGGGATTGCCGCGATAATGCAGCACGAGCCCCGCCTTCTTGCGTTCGAGCGCCGTATTGGGGAAACGCCCTATCAGGGCTTCGGCACGGCTTTGCCATTCCGGGGGCAGGGGTGTTGTGACAACAGGTTCTTCCTGTCCATCGAGGCTGCGGCGCAGGGTAAGCCCATGCTCGCCTGCAACAGCGGTCGGAATACCAGGCAGAAAATGGTCGATCTGTTCGATCGGACGCCCGGTAACAATGGCAAGCGCACCGCCGCAACGATCTCTGAGGCGCAGCAGCGTCTCGATCAGGCCGGGCTCGACCTGAACAGAAGCCGGGGTCGGGGCAATATCGACCAAAGTCCCGTCGAAATCGAGCAGAAAGGCTGCGTGATCCGCAGAGGGCGCGATTGGGCCAGATGACGGAGTCGCCGTGGGAGAGGGGGTTGTCATGGGTTTGATAACTTCCTCATTGATACGCGGTTGCACCGAAATACAGGCACAGCTGCGTTATCAGCCCCAAATCTGATCAGAATATGGTCGTCATGTCATTTTGTTGCTTTGCACCCGATCCGCAACACTGGATCGGGCTTGTCGGACGGCGTGGCGACCGGGCGCCACGCCGTCGATGGGCAAGCCCGTGACGTTACTGTCCGTAGGGCTGGGGAGGCGGAAGGGGTTGGCCACTGCCATTCGATGGCGCGCCGTTTGATACCGGCCCGCCTGAAAGGGGCGCCAGCTGCATGGGACCACCCTGATCGGCGCCGGACGAAGGAGACTGGGGGGTACGAGGGAGTGATTGTCCCTGGCTCGTCTCGTTGCGAGTGGGCTGATTGTAAGCCCCTCCTACCGGGTGTGAGCTGGCTGCAGGGTCACCGAGTGGCGTGAGGCGGGTCGGCCCGGCCGAAGCGCCACTGGCCGGGTTGCCGCCATTTGCCGGAAGTGTGCCGGAGCGCACAGGCAACGCGGCGGAACCTTGCGACGGATCGTTCAGATCGCCCGGCTGGCTCTGGGCACTATCAGGTGTGTTCGCGCCCAGAACAGGCACGACCGGCTGCGGCAGGGGGGCGAGTGTGGGGTCGGCCTTCGGGCCGGAGCATGCAACGACCGAAATGCTGTAGAGCGCGCTCTTGTAGGTGCCGAGTGAAGGTTCCTGCGCCAGAATCCAGCCCGTGTAATGGGCACCAGGGTCCGTATCGTCACTGGTGGTAATGAGGGCTGCCGCATTGCTCGGCAGGGTCTCGGGACGTTCGACGCAGCGCGTGACGCCAAGATGCAGGCTGCGATATTGCGCCTGCCCCCCAACCGGAATGGTCATTGTCTCGATATGGGAGTCGGTTCGGTTGAGAACGCGGATCACAGCCTCACCGCGACCTTGCCACAGACCAGCCGGATACATCACCGGAGGCGCCACGGCTTCTGCCGCCAGAGCGGGCATGGAAGAGGCGGTCATGAGGGCAATGACAGCCAGAGGTGCGAGGCCGGACAAACGCAGGACGCGCTTGTGGCCCTGTGTCTGGAAAAGAGCGTGTATCCCGGTGCGTTTCATAGGGCGCATTTCATGGATTGAGTTCTTCCAGCGCGTCGATCATGCCAGCCAGATGGCGGCGCATGACTTCGGGGGCGACGCCCATCAGCAAGGCATCCTCGAACACGTCCTGCAGCGTCTGGCGCAGCTCGGTGTCGTTTTCACGCAGGACCTTGAGTTTCTCCACGCAGGCAATCGGGGTGCCGTTGCGGTCGGTCCAGGGCGTCGCCTCGTTCATGGGGTGGCGGCCTTGCGGCTCTTGTCGAGCGAGTCCGTCACCGAGAAAATGAACTTGCTCAGAAGCTGTTCGAGGCTGATGGCCCCCTGGGTCTGCCCTACGACGGAGCCGGGTGTCAGGTTCTTTTCATCGCCGCCGGGGGAGAGAGCAATATACTTCCCTCCAAGCAGGCTGTCAGACGTCACGATGGCGGCACTGTCGGTTGGCAGATTGATGCCATTGCGTACCGTGAAGCTGACCTGCGCACGATAGCTTTTCGGATCGACCTGCTCGGAGGTGACATGGCCCACCGTGATGCCGGCCAGACGGACATCCGACCCGACCGAAAGACCATCGATCTGGTTGAAAACGGCCTTGAGCATATAGCCGTCGCTGCCACCCTGATGACGGCCCAGAACGGCAAGGGCAAGCAGGGCCGCCAGGATCGCAAGAACCACGAAGCCGGTCGTCAGTTCGAGAAGATCGCGACGGGGGCGCACGCCAGACAGTGAACTCATGGGATTTGGCAACTCGCAGGCTTGGACCCCGGAAAGGGTGCGCTGTTGAAAGACAACCCTGCCAGTCCTACAGGCTTCGCTCGCAAGCGTCTATCACCCTGCCCTGGCGGGGGGCAGGAATGTTATCCACCATATCCCCATTTTGCGGACCATTATCCCCAGTGGGCGGTGCCGAAACACCCTTTTCCCGGCCCGAGTCGATGCCTAGATTCAAGGGTATGACAACGCTTCTCCATTGGAACGGGGTGCGTATGCGCACAACGCATGTCGCTGCCGATCCGGACGATCTCGCCCTGCGCGCCGTAACCCTTCCTGCAAGCTGGGAAGACGAAGCGGCGATAGCACTTTTGCAGCTTTCGGCATCGAGTGGCGCCTTGCGCCTTTCGAGCGAGGCCGCACGCTGGCTCGACCGGCTGACCAGCCTGCCTGCGCTGCCGGGTGATTCAGTGGGGAGTGCCGGTCTTGGTGCCGCACTGGCAGCCGCGTTGCTGGAGCGACAGATGGCGCCGATGGCGCCGCTCTGGCAGGGGCAGGTCGATCGTCGCAGCGGGTTCGTGGTCAATCTGGCGGCTTTCGTTCAGGAAGGTGATTTCAACGGCGAGGCCTTTGTCACGCTCATTCGCCTGGCCTGTAGCGCCCTGCGCCGCCTCCATGCGGTCAATGGCCCCATGCTCAACGGTGAATTGCCGCTTTTCGACGGTCCTGCCGCCGCAACACCCGAGCAGGAGGCTCAGGGTGGCCCCGCAGGGACGCTGCTGCTGACCAATCTGGATAGCTGTCTCGCCCTTATGGGGCTCGATTATGACAGTGAAACCGGGCGTGATGCCGCCTGCTATCTGTGCTGGCTTGCCACCTCCCTTGCGCGTCAGGGTGCAGGGCCGGTGCCGCTGCCTCCTGTCTCCTGCCCGATCCCGGGACTCGAAGTCACAGGGCGCCAGATACGCGACGAGATGGAGGATACGCTGCCCGATCTGCCCAACAGGGTGCTGATCGAGACCGGCTTTTCCCAGCCCGGCCCTGTCGATGCCCTGTTGGGTGTCGAGGCATGCGGGCTGGCTCCCATCTTCTCGCCGTTGCGTGCCGATGGAACGCTGCGTGCAAGTGCCCTGTCACGGCTGGCTCATCGCGGGTTGACGCTGGAAGGCGCGTTCGCCCGTGCGGTACTGGGCGAAAACCCCCTGCCCCAGCCCGGACCCGATGCCCATCTTCTGATGCATCGCGCCCTGACCGGGTTTGTCGATCGTATGCCTGCGCGCCCCGATCCGGCGTCGCCCCTGCCTTTGCGTGCGCGTCTGGAGCGCGGTGTGCGTCGCCCCCTGCCGGCACGTCATGGCGGGTTCACGCAGCGCAGTGCGATTGGCGGGCATAGGCTCTATCTGCGTACGGGTGAATATGAGGATGGCTCGCTGGGCGAGATCTCGCTTACGCCCGGTCGTGAGAGCGCGATGGTGCGTGGCCTGCTTGAAAGCGTCGGACAGGCCGTGACAATCGGCCTCCAGCACGGTGCCCCGCTGGCGGCGTATGTCGAGCAGTTTGCCCATACGCGCTTCGGGCCTGCCGGTACGGTCGAGGGCGATCCTGTGGCGGCTTATGCCTCATCGCTGCTTGATTATGCCTTCAGGGCGTTGTCAGATAGTTATCTGGGCAAGCGTCTGCCCGACAGCGCACCCGAAGATCCTCACGTGATCGAGGAGGATCCGATGTTGCCGCTCGATATTCCGGGTGATCTTCCGCCGCGTGAGCGTGGCAGGCTGCGACTGGTCAGCTGAGGGAGATCCCCTCAGCCCCTCTGCAAGGAGACAAGCCGATGTCACAGACCTCTGACGAAACCCCGACCGCCCGTCTGACCGCCCTTGGGCTTGAACTGCCCAAAGCCGCAGCCCCGGTGGCAACCTATGTGCCTGTGGCACGCACGGGCTCGCTTCTGGTCGTTTCCGGCCAGCTGCCACTTTCAGGCGGTACGCTCAAGGCCACGGGCAAGCTGGGTGAGGATGTTGCGGCTGAGCTGGGGCGTGAATGTGCCGAGCTCTGCTTTCTCAACATTCTCGCACAGGTGCAGGCCGAACTGGGCGATCTGGCCCGCGTGAAGCGCATTGTGCGTCTTGGCGGGTTCATTGCCTGCACGCCTGACTTCACGCAGCACGCCACCGTCATGAATGGCGCCTCCGATCTGGCGGTTGCTGTGTTCGGTGACGCCGGGCGTCATGCCCGTTCCACCATTGGCGTACCCTCCCTGCCGCTGGATGCGCCGGTCGAGGTTGAGGCGCTGATCGAAATCGCCTGATCACTCCCCTCGAAAAGCCCTGCGGGCGTGGTATTTCTTCTGCCGCGCCTGACAGCGCTTTTCAGGACTGCCCTGCGCTGGTCAATCACCGCTGAAAGACGCGCAGGATGCGTAAAACCACGTTTTGCAGCCTGACGATACCGGGCAAGGTTGTTTTGCCTTCAGGCCTGGACCACATGCTGCCCATGACAGACTGGTCCCTGACGCTTCATGCGTCCATTGCCGAAATTGACGCCGCTCTCTGGGATCGCTGTGCCGGGGACGATAACCCCTTCCTGTCCCACGGTTTTTTCCTGACGCTTGAGGAAAGCGGTTCTGTCGGGGCCAGAACAGGTTGGCTACCGCGTTATGCGGCGCTCAGGAACGGCGAGGCGCTGGTTGCCGTAGCTCCCCTGTTTCTCAAGGGTCACTCCTACGGAGAATATGTTTTCGACCAGAGCTGGGCGCGCGCCTATGAGCAGGCCGGGGGCGATTATTATCCCAAGCTTCAGATCGCCGTCCCGTTTTCTCCCGTCAGCGGGCCGCGCCTGCTCATCGATCCAGTCCGGCTGACCCATGATCACCTGACGGAAGGGACAGTACGCGGGGTCTTTGGCGATGCGCTGCGTCAGGCCTGTCAGGAGCTGGGTCTGTCCTCCATTCACATGACATTCTGCATCGGTCAGGAGCAGGAGGCTCTGGCCTCACATGGCTGGATGGAGCGGCTGGGCCTGCAATATCACTGGCATAACAATGGTTATCAGGATTTCGAGCAGTTTCTCGAAGCGCTGGCCTCGCGCAAACGCAAGGCGATCCGTCGTGAGCGGCGTGATGCACAGGGATGCGGGCTGGAATTTCGCACCTTGCGCGGGCCGGAAATCACCGGCCGGGACTGGGATCGGTTCTATGGATTCTATCAGGCGACCATCGACCGCAAATGGGGACAGGCCTATCTGACCCGCGCTTTCTTTTCGGGTCTGTCAGAGCGTCTGGGTGAGAAAATCGTGCTGATGCAGGCCTTGCATGAGGGCGAGCCCGTGGCAGCAGCGTTGAATCTGGCAGGGCGCGATACGCTCTATGGGCGCAACTGGGGATGCGAGGGCGAGTGGCCCTTCCTGCATTTCGAGCTGTGTTATTACCGCGCCATTGATTTCGCCATCACGCATGGCCTGTCTCGTGTCGAGGCAGGGGCGCAGGGTGAGCACAAGATCCAGCGTGGCTACCTGCCCAGCCTGACCTATTCGTCCCACTATATCCGAGATCCGGCTCTGGCGCGGGCTGTGCGGCCTTATCTTGCCGAGGAGAGACGGGCCATTCTTGAAGAGAAAGACGCACTCGCCGCTCTTTCGCCTTATCGTCATGAAAATAGTTGTTGAGAACGACTCTCACTATCATATAGGCTGACCTTGTTTCCGGGGTAATGCGGTTTTTCCCATGCCCCTCCGGCGGATTGAAATCCCGGGAGAGAACCCCCGCGACGACAATCCTTCGGGCCTTTTTTCCATGCGCCTTTGTCTGGCTGGGGGAAATGCTCCGGTTGGGGGCGCAGTCGCAAGGGTCAGACTGAATGATCAGATATCTTTCGACCGGCGCCGCCGATCTTGCCCGCTTGCTGGCGCAAAGCCATGGCAGCCGGGGCCGTGGGCCACAGGGTGCCGCAACACACGGCCATATGGCCCAATCCTCGCTCGTCTGGGCCGAGGCTCAGATGTTTTTCGGCTTCGACAGTGCTGAGCGCAGCGAGGCATCTGCTTCGGGGGGCTCGACCCACTGGAGCGAGCGCACGGAAGGCCTCGCCATCTGAACGCGTTATTCTGGCAGGTACCGGGACGATCGGCCCTGCCAGAATGATGAATTCCCGTCCCTGATGTTTCGGCTGGCCTGCCGAAAGTCGGCAGGCTGTATTCAGGGATAGGGATTTCAGGGGTGAGCGGGTTCCTGCGGGGCGGTTGTCGTTGTCTGGGGTGACAGGCTCAGGCCGCTGCGATCGGGAATGGGCAGACCCTGATCAGGGTCTAGCGCAATCGTCTTGACTGCACCGTGATCGGGAAAGCTGAGGCTCAGCCGGTCATGAAGCGCCCAGGCCTCTGTCGGGATGAGACGCTCCTGATGCGACCCATCCTGCCAGGTTACACGCAGCAGCACAGGCAGAAGAAGCTTGCCCTCATTGCGCACGCCAATGGCGATGCTGCCGGGTTGCCCTTCCTTTGCGGGCTGGGTGGTCATGCCATCCAGACGGTATTGCGGCCACCAGTTCTCGAAATACCAGCCGCGCCAGAACCAGGTCAGATCCTCTCCCGCCGCGCTGGACATGAAGCGGAAAAAATCCGACGGCGTGGGGTGTTTGAAGGCCCAGGCCCGGATATAGGCCCTGAAAGCCTCATCGAAGCGCTCTGGCCCGAGGATTTTTTCCCGAAGCAGCATCAGCCCGTAGGCACCTTTGAAATAGGTCACCTTGTGGCGGTATTTCTCTGGCACGAGTTCAGAGGGCATCATCAGGGTTGGCGCATCGGTGGCGGTGAGCACCGGCACGATGTCCTTCGCCGGGTCACCTGTTTCAGGGGCGAATTCCGGGTCTTTCTTGGGCGCGTATTCACCGTGGTTGAAATGCTGCGAAGCATAGGCGTCGATGAAGGTATTGAACCCCTCATCCATGAAGGCATGGCGGCGCTCATTGCTGCCGACGATCATGGGGAACCAGCCGTGGCCCAGCTCATGCGTGGTGATCCAGAACAGTACGTCGTTTCTGTCCTGCCAGCCATCGAACACAATGCCCGGATATTCCATTCCCGCACCATGGCCGCCAAGATTGACGGCGTTGGGCCAGGGGTAGGGGTACCATTGCGACGAGAAATACTCGATCGCGTGTTTGACATATTCCGTCGAGCGGTCCCATGCCTGCGGGCCTGCGCCTTCGCGTGGATAGACGGACATGGCCAGACGCGGCTGCGGTTTCTGGCCTTTGGCTGCGGGCAGGGCAGGCAGGTCGAGTCTTGCGGCGTCCCAGATGAAAACAGGCGAGGCCGCAAAGGCCACGTCGCGTGTGTTTTCCATATGAAAGCGCCAGGTTTTCTCGCCCGAGCGGGCGAGGTGGCTGGCAGGGTCGAGCACATCCTGTGCCGTGCGGATGAGAACGCGCTTGTCGCTTTTGGCGGCTTCAGCCAGACGCGCCCGCTCTGTCGGGGTCAGCACATCCTGCGGGTTGGTGAGTGCGCCTGAGCCGACAACCGTAAAATTCCACGGCACGGTCACGGCGTAGTCGATGGTGCCATATTCCAGATAGAATTCCTGCCCCAGATAAGGGAGCGTATCCCAGCCGCGCAGATCGTCATAAACGCTCATGCGCGGATACCATTGGGCAATCTCGTAAATCTTCCCGTCCTTGACCGGGGTGACGGCAGTACGACCGCCCCAGAGGCCGGGAATGGTGTGATGCCACGTGACATGCAGCCTGAGCTGCTTTCCGCCCGCGGCAAGAGGGGCAGGCAGGGTGATCTGCATGCGTGTGTCTGAAATACGAAAGGAGACCGGCTTTTCATGGCCGTTTTCCTCAATGGCAACATGCTCGATCACGAAGCCATCCGAGCTGGCGGGATGCCAGTCGGGATAGGCCACCCATGAGCGGGAGTCCTTGCGATACATGTTCTGGTCGAGTTGCAGCCACAACACGTCAAGGGCGTCGGGGCTGTTATTCGTATAGGTGATGGTCTCTGCGCCGCTCAGGGTCTGGCTGGCCGTATCGATGCGTGAGTCGATGCGATAATCGGCGCGGTTCTGCCAGTAGCCGGGACCGGGATGACCGGAGCCGGTGCGGTTCCACAAGCCCGGAGCATCGGGAAGGACCAGCGTATCGAAGACAGGTCGCATGGAGAGGGGCATGGACTGGCTTGGCGCGGGTCGCGCCGCCAGGGCGGTGCCCAGACAGGACGCCACACCAATAAGAGGGATAAGCAAGCGCATCGGAAAGAGACCTTGTCGACTGGGGATACCCGTTCCGCCAATCGTTTCATTTCCGATCTCAATAGACAAGGTGGTTTTATCGGACCTTGTGCAGCCGGTCATACCGGATGGATTTCCGGCGCATCAGACGCAGAAAGGGCGCTTTCTCGGGCCATATGTCAGCACCCGAGGCAGGGTGCGGCCATACGGTCAGCGAAAGCGCCCTTCAGGAGTTGGATCAGACTGCCTGCCAGTGCGGGGTGTGGTGCTTGTAGGGTGTATCGAATTCCTCGATCAGATGACTGAACATGTGATGATCATGCACGCTGGTGGGTGCCAGAGGGGCGAGACCCGAAACATCACGATGAATCAGGCGGTTCAGCGCGCGGTTGAACACGCCTGGACCGGTCTTGTAGGCGATGAACAGGCCAGGATGGAGGTAGCAGTTGCGGTAGATGTTCAGCAGGGCCTCGTTCAGCAGCGGGCTCTGGGCCACGGCACCGAAGAAGTCGTTATGAACAACGTTGTTATGCGTCAGGAACAGGACATTCTGCTCGTGACGGTCCAGCATGAATTGTACGGCCTGCTGGTCACGGATGCGGATGTCGGCATCGAGCCACCAGCCGCCCAGCGCCTGAATGACATGGACGCGCAGGATATCGGCCGCTTCCGCCGGATGGCGGGCACCGAGGAAAAGCGAACGGGCCTCAACGCCATAGACGTCATAGAGCCATTGTTCTGCTTCCGGCTTGTCGAAAATCTTGACCTCAAGACCGGAAATCTGGCGATGGAACTCGAAATTACGCTGAATTTCCTCAGGAGGGTTCTTGTCCCAGTAGAGGAAAAGCTTGTTCGGGATGACGCGATGATCAGCGCTCCCTTTGGTGAAGGGAAAGTTCGCCTGAAGCGCGAAGCCCAGATACAGGGAGTCGATTTCCTCACCCGTATGAAACTCCTCGAAGGCATTTGACGTCAGACGCATGGCGCCCGTGGCATCTCCTTCACGCCAGGCCTTGTAGACGCTCTCGATGAAATTGGCATGAGGAATGCACAGCGCGCGTAGCTCGGCGACTTCGTGGGCGGGAAGATCGCTCCCGGATTTCAGAAGGCAAAGCAGACGGGCCTGAAGCAGAGACTGCGCCAGTGGATATTCGCCCGGGCTCTTGGAGTGCATGTCAAAGGCCACGCGATAGAAACGCGAGGCTTCCTGCACGCGAAAGCTCGTATGCATGATATTGGCCAGCGTGAAGGCATGCATGACGGTTCGGCAACCATTCTGACGATAGAAATTGATCGCCTGTCCGTCATGGGCGAAATCTTCATCAGTAAGGGAATCCAGCCCAGCCAGCGTATCTGGCACAGAGGCGGCATGGGGTTCGGCGTCGGCTACGGGTGTCTCGTCGGACCTGAGTTCATCCCAAGCGTCGATATCGACCGATGCAGGGTCTGATCCCGGATTCTTGCTGTCCATTGCCCTTGAATTCCCGCTTCTGTGACAAATGCTTTGGCGACCTATCTCACATCTGTATCCATATGTCCATTCATGAGTTGAGGTAGTAAAAGATTATATTATCATTTTATTTCCATATATAATATACGTGTTGGATAATGATACTGAAATATTGAGAAACGAAACCTGGTCTTACTTATATTGATGGCTTTGTGCGTTATCAATTGCCCGAATGTGTTGCGACAGGTCTCTGCTCAAATAATATCTCGTCGTATTCAATCAGATCACCTTGGATAATTGATCGAATAGCATCGATTTTCTGATGGGTTATTCTTTCTCTTTGCCCTTCCGGCCTGTTGAGCGGAGTTCCTGGCGCCCCCCTGCGGAGGCGTCAAAACTATGGGCAAACGGGCACTGATGGCTTAGTGAACGGGGTCATGGCATCTGTGCGGCAAATAGACAGGGTAAGGGCAGTTTTCTGGCTTCTGAGCCTGCTTGCCGTCGCACTGCGTCTTGTCGGCGGGGCACCGCACCCGGCCTTCGCGCTCTCATCAGACGACCCGCAGGGTGTGTTGAGTGCGCTGGAGGTCTTGTGCGACAGCACCGCGCCCGGCGGTTCAGGCGGCAAGCATCACGACACAATATGCGCTGATGACACGGCGTGTCTTTCCGGCGCAATGGAGTCCCATGCACCCCTCCTGACAGCGCTTGTCCTTGCTTCTGTTCTGGCTGGACCGGGCACGTTTCGTTGCTTCTGGTGTTTTCCGCCGATACGCGGGCCACCCTGCGACGGGTTTGTGACCCGTTCGGCCCAGGGGCCACCCGCCATCACCTGACCCATTTCGACTCATGATGTCCCAGGGCGCTGTTCCGCGTCCGATGACTCATGACCCCCGTTCCCTGTCAGGTTCATGGTCAATGCCCATTTTTCATCGCGCTGCCCTGCTATGCGGCAGCACAGTCCCTGCCCTGTTTGCATGGGGCTGCGCATCCTCTTTCGCATCTACCGTCCCGACTACTGACCCGCAGTGGCCAGTACATCATGTGGCGCATCATCTGGCGTCCCCCCGGCCCGTGAATCCGACCACGCATGGGGGAGCAAAACCCGTGCCTGAGTCCATCCTCGTCAGAGGACAGGCGCGCGGGCCTGTTACCCTCTCGCCTGTGGGCCAGACCACCTACAGCGCCGAGCGCAAGGATTTTGCCAGTCATGTGGCCCAGAACGTGGCGGACATGCTGGTGACGGTGCCGGGGGCGAGCTTCCTTCAGGGGAACGGCCCGCGTGACACCGTGGTCTCCATCCGCGGTTCAGGCGCCCGTCAATCCTACGGTCTGCGCAACCTGCAGGTGTCCGAGGACGGATTTCCCGTCACCCAGCCCGATGGCACGGCGCGTGCCGATCTGATCGATCCTCATGCCTATGAGGGGGTCGATGTGTTTCAGGGGCCGGCCTCCACGCTTTACGGAAACTACGCCATCAATGGTGCGATCAATTTCCGCACGCGCAGCGGCGCGTCGATCCACGGGCTCGAACTCGGCTCGGATTTCGGCAGCTTTGGCATGTTCAACAATTACATGACGCTGGGCGCCGGCAATCGTGTCTATGACTTCATGCTTTTTGCCAGCGATGTGCGCAGCGACGGGTTTATTGCCAACAGCCAGTATGCGACCTCGACCGAGAACATGCGCCTGCGTGTATCGCTCTCCCCCAGCGACCGTCTTGTTCTGAAATTCATCAACAACGTGACCGATGCGTTCCTGCCGCTGCGGCTGTCGCTAAACCAGTATCGCCTCAATCCCTATCAGCGGGGATGCGCTACGGCTTCCGGGGCCGCTGCCGGATGCGGCACGGTTTCGCTCTATCGCAACGGCGCCTATGGCGCACAGACCGCCGTAACACCGCAGCAGGCCAATCTGGGGCGCTTCGATAGGCGCAGTATCGTCGGGCTGCGCTGGGAGCACGATTTCACGCCACGTATGGTCTGGCGTAGCCAGTTCACCTATGACCAGCGCCATGTCGAGCAGCCGACTTCGACCACAGCCTTTGTGGGGCCTTTCAACTCCTACAATGTCCAGACGGATCTCACCCGTCGCGACACGCTCGGTAAAACGCCCCTTACCAGCTTTGTCGGGGCGAATTTCGACTACATGGATTACGGCTATCAGGTTTATGCCCTGTTGCCGCAGGCGGGGGCCACGCGGGGCAGCGAGACATCGACCTCTTATGGCCATCAGTGGAATATCGGCCTGCGTTTTGAGGAAGACTGGCAGTTTGCGCCCAGATGGCATGCGGTGATCGGGCTTGGTGGCACGCAATCCGATATTGGAGCGGTGCAGACCGTCTACAGCCGCAGCGCTACCGCCACGCGAGCGCAATACATCACGGCCAACCGGCGCTTTTTCAACCTTGCCCCTGAGGCCTCGGTCGTCTTCACCCCCGACAAGGCCTGGACCTGGCATGCGCGGCTGGGCACGGCCTATGCCACGCCGGGCTACTCCAGCTTTTTCGTCACGCCGCAGGGCAATTATGGCAACAACACCCAGCTCAAGAGCCAGAGCAGCCTCGGGATCGATCTGGGCACGGCATGGCACCCGTCGCCGGTTATGGATATCCAGGCGACCGGATTTTATGAATTCTACAGAAACGAGCTGGTCAGCCAGTCGGCTGGGGTGAATACCCAGGCAGGCAGCTACACCTTCAATGCGCCTGCCTCGCAGCATCGTGGCGTGGAACTCGCCGCTACATGGCAGGCCCTTCCGCACAGCCTGCCGGGGGCGAAGCTGCGCCTGTCCTATACCTATGACAACCAGATCTACACGAATTATACCGAGATCCTGTCAAACAGCACGCTGTCACGCAGCTTTTCGCGCAACGGGAATCTGATCCCCGGGGTCATGCCGCATTTCCTGAATGGGCGTGTGCTCTATGACCAGCCTTCAGGGTCCTTCGAGGGGCTTGGCGGGTTTGCTGAAGTGACATGGCGCAGCGCCTTTTTTATCGACAACGCCAATCTGCTCAAAGTCCCCGGATATGGTCTGCTCAATCTGGAGATGCATTACGACCCACCCGCAAGGCTGGGTTGGGTGCATCGTCTGCACAGCTATTTCGAGGTGCAGAATGTCGCCAATACTGTCTATGCCGCAGGGGCGACGACCATCAGTGACAGCCTTCTCGCCAATGGGCAGCAGGCTGGAGCCTCCGTATTGTCTGCAAAGACAGGCTCGATCTATGCGGGCAGCCCACGTGCCTTTTTTGGCGGCGTGCGGGTACGGCTCTGAGGAATGACCATGACGCAGAATTCCCGCACCCCTCGTTCTGCTTATTCCCGTCCGGTCTGGCCCGATCGGGCCATGCTCTGGCGCTGGCATTTCTTCGCCGGGCTGTTTTGCCTGCCTTTTGTGATCATGCTCTGCGTGACTGGCTCGCTCTATCTGTTCAAACCCCAGATCGAGACCTGGCTCGACCGCCATATCGATCATGCCGTCACGCAAGGATCGCCGCAAACCGTGAGCGCCCAGCGTGACGCCGCCCTGGCTGCCGTGCCGGGAGGGCATTTCCTCGCGCTGGAGATGCCGTTCCGCAAAACTCAGGCCACGCGTGTTCTGGTGGCTCATGGGGCAGATGTGGCGCGTGTCTATATCGACCCTGTTACGCTCAGGGTTCTGGCCCAGCGCGATGAGCAGACGCGTTTCGAGCGGCTAGTGTTCCGGCTGCACGGGCAATTGCTGATCGGCAACTGGGGTTCCGTCATCATGGAAATGGTCGCGTCCTGGACACTGGTCCTGATCGTGACCGGACTCCTGCTCTGGTGGCCGCGAAAGGCGGGTGCGGGCGGTACCATCCTGCCGAGGCTGGGTGCGAAGGGTCGCCTGTTCTGGCGCGACCTCCATGCTGTCGGGGGAATGTGGATCTCGCTCGTTCTTGTGCTGTTTCTGGTGTCGGGTCTGCCCTGGTCCTTTGTCTGGGGCTCGGCCTTTGCTGCGGTCGAAAGCCGTCTCGGCAGGCTGGTTGCCGTCCAGGACTGGGAGATCGGGGCGGTACCTATCGCTGCGACACTTTCAGGCCATGCCACCATGCCTGGTATGTCGGACGCCGAGATGGCGGGTATGGCGATGGACACCGCGCCTCAGCCCATGTCGCCGCAGGCGGGGCTGGACGCTGTGTATGAAACGGCGCGCCAGCTTGCTTTTCCTGCGCCAACCCTCATCACCCCGCCAGCCAGTGCCAGGGACGTGTGGCACATACGCTCCGATGCCCAGAACCGCCCGAAGCGGGTCGAGGCCAGCGTGACAGCGCAAGGGGAGGTCACTCATGTCACCCGTTTTGCCGATAAGGGGCTGTCCGACCGGTTGATCGGCTACGGCGTCGCCTTCCACGAGGGGCATCTGTTCGGGGTCCTGAATCTGCTCCTGAACCTCATTGTCGCGCTCTTGCTCGCCCTTGCCTCGGTGGCAGCGCTCATGCTCTGGCTCAGGCGCCGCCGGCCGGGCCATCTCGATGCCCCGCAGAGCTCGCCGCGACCCATTGGCTGGGGTGCGTTGGCGGTCATGGGGGTTATGGGAATTCTTCTACCTGAGCTTGGGGCCTCGTTGCTGCTGCTGGCATTGGCGGGGCGGTTTCTGGGCAGGCGGTTTTCAGCGCTTCGCTAGATAGGGTGCGAGATTATGGGCCACCGTGGCGGGGCTCGAATCAGCTGGCAGGATGGCCTGCAGGTGATTCTGGCCATCCATCAGATAGAGCACGGAGGAATGGTCGATCCGGTAATCCCCCATTCCCTCATCGCCCCTGTCATGGCCTGCCATGGGGTCCACGGTCACATGGGACGTCACATGAAAGGCCTTGGCGACAGCATCGATCTGGGCGGCTGTGCCCGTCAGACCGATGATCTCGGGTGAGAAGCGCCGCGTATAGACCCCGATATCCTCGGGGCGGTCGCGCTCCGGATCGAGTGTGATGAAAAGCGGGACGGGGCGCTGTGTTCCGGGCGGAAGCAGCGTATAGGCCTGCGCCACTGTTGCGAGCGTCAACGGGCAGACGTCCAGGCAGTGTGTATAGCCGAAATAGATGAGAGTCTGACGCCCGGCGAAACGCGCCTGAGTGGTTGGGTGATTAGCGCTGTCGATCAGGCTATAGGGCCCGCCAACCTGTGTTGTGTGCCGATGGGCGGTCAGGGCCTGCCACCCGATGGCCCCGGCAAACAGCCCGGCAATGATCAGCGTGGGCATGGCCCAGAGGCGTAATGCCGCCCGCCGGGAGCCGGGTTGTTTTGAGCGGGCAGGTCTGGGGGCGGAGCGTTTTCGGGCCATGCGCGTCTCCCTGATGGAAGAGGCGGGGCTCTGCCCCGCTCCCCGGAAAGGGGCGAACCCCTTTCATCCCCGCATAAAGGGTTGCCAGAGGGTCCAGCCCTCCAGCGGTTTGCAGGGCTAAGCCCTGCGCAACCCTCTTAGTAGCGGTATTCTTCGTGCTTGAACGGACCGGCAACCGGCACGCCGATGTAATCGGCCTGCTTGTCGCTCATCTTGCTCAGCTCGGCACCGACCTTGGCGAGATGCAGCGCGGCTACCTTCTCGTCCAGCTTCTTCGGCAGGGTGTAGACCTTGACGTCGTACTGGCCCGGCTTTGCCGTCCAGAGTTCGATCTGTGCAAGCGTCTGGTTGGTGAAGGAGGCCGACATCACGAAGGAGGGGTGACCCGTCGCGTTGCCGAGGTTCACGAGGCGGCCTTCAGACAGCAGGATGATGCGCTTGCCGTCGGGGAACTCGATCTCGTCCACCTGCGGCTTGACGTTGTCCCACTTGTAGTTGCGCAGCGCCTCGACCTGAATTTCGCTGTCGAAATGCCCGATATTGCACACGATGGCGCGGTGCTTCATCTCGCGCATATGCTCGACGGTGATGATGTCGACATTGCCTGTGCAGGTCACGAAGATATCGCCACGCGGTGCGGCGGCTTCCATCGTCACGACCTCATAGCCTTCCATCGCGGCCTGAAGGGCGCAGATCGGATCGACTTCGGTCACGAGCACGCGGCAGCCTGCATTGCGCAGCGAGGCGGCCGAGCCCTTGCCCACGTCGCCGTAACCGGCAACCACGGCAACCTTGCCCGCCATCATGACGTCGGTGCCACGGCGGATGGCGTCCACCAGGCTCTCGCGGCAGCCATAGAGATTGTCGAATTTCGACTTGGTGACGCTGTCATTCACGTTGATGGCCGGAACCTTCAGCGTGCCCTTCTTCGCCATTTCCCACAGGCGATGCACGCCCGTGGTCGTCTCTTCGGACAGGCCGCGCACGTCGTTCAGCATCTCGGGGTACTTGTCGTGCATGAGCACGGTCAGGTCGCCACCGTCATCGAGGATCATGTTCGGCGTCCAGCCATCGGGACCCTTGATGGTCTGCTCGATGCACCACCAGAATTCTTCCTCGCTCAGGCCCTTCCAGGCGAAAACCGGCACGCCGGTCGCGGCGATGGCGGCAGCAGCCTGGTCCTGGGTCGAGAAGATGTTGCAGGACGACCAGCGCACGGTCGCGCCCAGAGCCGTCAGCGTCTCGATCAGCACGGCGGTCTGGATGGTCATGTGCAGACAGCCCGCAATGCGCGCGCCCTTGAGCGGCTGGCTGGCGCCGTATTCCTCGCGGAGCGCCATCAGGCCGGGCATTTCGCCCTCGGCAATGGAGA
Source organism: Asaia sp. As-1742 (assembly GCF_011753235.1). NCBI lineage: Bacteria > Pseudomonadati > Pseudomonadota > Alphaproteobacteria > Acetobacterales > Acetobacteraceae > Asaia > Asaia sp. As-1742. Next base: position 369,530 of record NZ_VWWA01000004.1, read on the forward strand.
TTTCCTTGCGGCCCCATTCGGCCAGGGCGATGTCGCGCACCTTGTAATCGGTCATTCTGAAACCCTTGTTTCTCTGGTGAGGGGCATTTGTATAGAGCGAGTTCCGGCTTTGGGCCAGCGCACATGAAAAAAGGCGCCCGATCCGCTCAGGATCAGGCGCCTTTTGATGATGCGCCAACGGCAGGGCCGTTGGGGACAAACCTTACTGCTGGGCCGATTTGTCTGACATCTTCATGCTTTTCATGCTGTGCTTGTGTTTGGAGGCCTTCTCATGCTGGGGCGATGAGATGGGCATTTTCTCCGAGGTCTGACCCGTCGGCGCTGCCGTACCCGTGGGCGCACTCGGTGCCTTGGGGTCGGGCTGCTCGTTCATCTGGTTCTTGAACGTCTTGTTCTGCTCGGTCGGGTTGTGGATCTGGGTCGACTGGTTCTTGAGCGTCTCTGCCTTCTGGGCCGAAGGCGCCTGCTCGCTGTCAGTGGCCGTGGTGGCCTGTGCGAAGGCAGGGGCCGGGGTCAGAGCGGGGGCGGCAAGCAGGGCAGAGACGGCCAGAGCGGCTTTGAATACGTGTTTCATGACAGGCTCCTGTCGAAAAACGGGGTAACGATGTCAGGCTTGATTGTTCGTTTTGCGGGACATCTTGATGAACTGGTAACAAACCGGCGGCGTTCCGGTTTCCTTGCGGCTACATTAAGCTTTGAAAGCGGTTGCCTGGGCCCCTCACCCATGCGAGACAGCGAACAGCGTTCGCCCAGAACAAAGATTTCCTCAGGATGGAGGATGGCATGTCCAACACACGCTCACAGATGCCGTTCTCCGTTGTGGCGGGCCAGGATATGAAGCCGTCAGGCGCGCTGCCCCATGGCATTGCCAATGGGCTGGTCTGGGCCGTCAGGGCCCGGCCGGGTGAGGACCCCTCGCCGCTTGAGCCGCATGAAATCGAGAGCCTGCTCAACGACCGCACGCCGCCCTCGAATTATCCCAAGCCTTCGGAAAGCTGGGCGTGGCTCCATTTCGACACGGTGCACAGCTCGGCCAGACAGCATGTGGCGACCCTGCCCTGCCTGCCCGAGGATGTCAGTGCCATGCTGGCCGAGACAGAATATGGCGTCATGCTGGAAGCCATGCCCGGCCTTGTCTGGGGGGCCTTGCCTGCGTTTGACGATGCCGTTTCGGAGGAAGATCGCGATATCTGCGCCTGGCGCTTTGCCATGCGCCCGGATCTTCTCATCACCACGCGGCGTAACCCCATCCCCGTGCTCGGCGCGGCTTTTCGCACCCTCCGTGCGGACTCCATTCCCCGCAGCCCTGCGGGTGTGATCGACCGCGCCCTTCGCGAATTTACCGGCAGTGTGCGCCGCCAGATCGGCAAGCTGGATGACGAGCTGGACCGCGCCGAGGACGCGCTGCTGCTGATCGAGCGCCGCACCGATCTGGGTCATCTTGGCGGTATTGTGGGTAAGGGCCGACGCCGTGCCACCGAATTGCGTCGCGTGGTTACCCCCATCGATCGCGTATTGCGCGACGAGGATCTCGAATTGCCTGAATGGGCCGAGGACGAGTTGCGTGACCGTACCGAACGTCAGGTTCACGCCGCGCTCGATGACATGATCGCCCTTCTCGATCGTGCCCGCTCGCTGCAGGACGAACTCGGGTCGTCACAGGCGGAAGAAACCAACAGGCGTCTTTATATCCTGACGGCGGCCACCATCCTCATGTTCCCGGCAACTCTGGTGACCGGGTTCTTTGGCATGAACACAGGCGGGATGTATCTCGCGGGCGGCGCCTATGGCACGCTTGAAGCCGGAGCCGTGTGCTTTATCGCCATGATCCTGACCTGGGTGTTCCTGAAACTCGCCCGTTTGCTCTGATAGCCTCGCCTCGCAATTCTGAAAGACGGCGTTACTCCCGCGTCCTACCCTCGCAGACAGGTTTCCAAAGGACGACCGTCCTTTGGTGGGGTGTGGGGCGACGCCCCATACACACTATTCTGAGCGCCTGTTGATTACGGTGTTTCCCTACCCTTGAGCTCGCTCAGGCGCTGAAGCGTTGCCAGAAGAACGCGTGGTGCGCCGCGACAGCCGTCATGGCCCTCCTCACGTATGACGCTCGCCATAGCCTCCATCAGACGATAGGCGGCGCCGTCACCGTTGAAGATACTGTCCTCGATGGCCTCCAGATCCAAAGTGAGGGTTGTGCGCCCCTTGTCGCGTTCCTCGATGAAGCGGTCCAGGGCTTCGGTGAACCACGGATCGGAGGCCCAATGATACCCGGATGGCTCGTCAATCATGATGATCTCCCTCAGGCGTTGTTCAGTCGAGTCAGGCATCACCGCCGATGTGATGGGTACCGCGGGCACGGGCAAGATCTTCCTGATGCTGGCGCGCAGCATAACGTGCGCGCTGTTCGTCGGTACGTTCGGCCGCGCAGGCAGGACACTGGATTCCGTCAATGAACAGCGGTGATGTCTTGTCCTGAGCCGATACCGGACGGCGGCAGGCATGGCACAGATCATAGGCGCCGGGTTCCAGCCCGTGGCGCACGGTCACCCGCTGGTCGAACACGAAACACTCGCCTTCCCACAGGCTTTCAGCTTCGGGCACATCTTCCAGATATTTCAGGATGCCGCCCTTGAGATGATAGACATCCTCAACCCCTTCGGAGAGGGCGAAGGCAGTCGATTTTTCGCAGCGTATGCCGCCTGTGCAGAACATGGCGATTTTGGGCTTGCGCCCTTCGGCTTCCAGCGCAGCGCGTCGGGCACGAAACCAGTCGGGAAATTCACGAAAGCTCTGAATGTCGGGATCGATGGCGCCCTTGAAGGTGCCTACCGCCACTTCATAGTCGTTTCGCGTGTCGATGAGGATGGTATCGGGATCCGAAATCAGCGCGTTCCACTCGGTGGCAGGGACGTAGCGCCCTACACCGGCCAGCGGGTCGATATCGGGCTGACCCATTGTGACGATTTCGCGCTTCAGGCGTACCTTCATGCGGTTGAATGGCATGGCGTCGTCCCAGGAGAGTTTCCACTCCAGCGCATCGCAGCCGGGAAGGCTGCGAATATGGGCCAGAATGGACTCGATGCCCTCGGCGCTGCCTGCAATGGTGCCGTTTATCCCTTCGCGTGCCAGAAGCAGCGTCCCCCTGATGCCGTGCTGCAGGCAGGCCTCAAGCAGCGATGCCCGTAGAGCGGCAGGATCGGCAAAGGGGGTAAAGCGATAAAGGGCGGCGATGCAGACCGGCGGCTGCGACATGATGACTGTCCCTGAAACCTTGAAAATGACGTTGCCGGTTGCATAGCGCAGGTCGGGCCGTAACGCCTATCAAGAATGGCCGAGCCGGCCCGTCCAGGTCAGGCTTTGTGTCATGGTATGTCAATTCCATTGCATATGATTTGAGCAAGGCGTTAGAACCCACAATTTGGTTGCCCAGTCTGTTCTTGTGCGCGATCACAGGGAGACAGAGGCTGTGGCGACAACATCGGCAACCGTGTTGAAGGGTGGTGACTGGTCGGCAATCGATCGTGATGGTGTCACCTGGTATGTGAGCAATAGCGTTTCCGCTACCGGGGCTGTCGTACTGTCAGGCGTCAACAGCCTCACGATCTCCAATGGTGCTGTCGTGTCAGGCGCCATGCTCTCGGGGGGTATCCCCACGGTTTCGGTGCTGAGCGGCGGCGCCATGATTTCCTCCACCGAGGTCAACGGTTATCTGCGTGTCGCCAGTGGCGGCATTATTTCAGGAAACACGCTCAATTCGGATGAGGTCACCCTTTCTGCCGGGGCCAGTTCGGTGCGGGACGTGTTTCTCAACAGCGGTTCCGTGGCTGATGGCAATGCCTATGTCTATGTGTCCTCCGGCGCCAGTCTGCTAGAGGCGACCATGACCGATGGCGCTCAATCCGGATTAAGCGCCTTTGCCTATTCAGGTGCCACTGTATCAGGGCTTACGCTTGGTTCGGGTGCTGCGGCCTATCTCTCCTCCGGAGCGGTTGCAGCGGATATCGATGCGGGCAATGGCAGCGTACTCTCGATGGCAACAGCCTATGGTAGTGCAAACGCTTCCGTTGCGCCTTCTACGCAAGGGGCCACAGTGCTCACCGGGGGCACCTGGTCGGCGGTGCTGTCAAACAACACCACCTGGTATGTGAGCGGTGCTGTCTCAGCCAGCGGACGCGTCGTTCTGTCGGGTATATCGACCCTGACCATATCGAGCGGTGCTGTGGTTTCCGGGGCGACGATCAGTGGCAGCGTGGCGACTGTTTCGGTGATGAGCGGTGGCGTGATGCAGAACTCGCTGCTGCTCAATGGCTATGTCTCAGCCATGAACGGCGCCACCCTCTCGGCCAATGTTCTGAATTCTGATGTCGTCTATCTCTATTCGGGCGCACGCTCGGTCAGTGATACCTACCTCAATAGTGGCTCAGGCACGGACGGGTATTCCGATGCCTATGTCTATAGCGGGGGCAGTATCGAAGCGCCGTATATCGGGGCCGCCACAAATGGCGGTTTCACGGTATGGGTCTCGTCAGGCGCCTCGATCAGCGATCCGACGCTTGTTCGCAATGGCGGTCAGCTTTCGGTATCGGGCGGTACGTTCACCACCACTGAACCTGCCCCCTGTTTTCTGGCCGGCACCCTGATCGAGACAGAAAACGGCTTGATACCGGTCGAGGATATCCGCATCGGCGATCACGTCATGGCGTATCAGGGTGAAAGCTGCACGCCGCGCAGGGTGATCTGGGCCGGGCGGACACGCGCAGTTATCGATGCGGGAAAGCCCGATGATCTCTCTGGCTATCCGGTGCGCGTTGTCAGGGATGCGCTTGGTGAAGGCAAGCCGTTCAGGGATCTGATGATCACTGCAGAGCATTGCCTGTTTCTGGATGGGGCCTTTATTCCTGTGCGCATGCTCGTGAATGGCACATCCATCCACTACGACAAGACAGTCGCTGAGTATGAGTATTTTCATATCGAGACTGAAGACCACGCCATTCTCATGTCTGATGGGGCGCTGAGCGAGAGCTATCTGGACACCGGAGACAGACGACGTTTTCGTCAGGCTGGCACGATCCATGTGCTGGGTGGTCGCGTTTTGACATGGCAGGATTCTGCCGCAGCCCCTCTGGTGATCGAGCGCAGTTTTGTCGAGCCCATCCACGAGCGCCTGATGCGTCGGGCCGAAACCCTTTCGCTTGGGCAGGGAGGGGTATCGCAACGGCACGTCACCCATGATCCTGACCTGCATATCGTCACGGAGTCAGGCGAATGGATTGCCGGCTGTCAGCGGCAGAACGGGCAATATGTCTTTACCGTGCCGGAAGAGGCGCAGGATATCCGTATTGTTTCGAACAGGAGCCGGCCGAGCGATGCAGTAGGCCCTTATGTCGATGACCGGCGCATGCTGGGCGTGCTGGTCAGCGACATCAGGATTTATGACAGCTGGGGGACGATCGAATTGCCGCATGTTCTGGCAGGCGGGATCGCCGAGGGCTGGAAGCCGATCGAGGCATGTGGGCGGCGCTGGACTGATGGCAATGCCAGCCTCTTCCTGCCTGAGAGGCGCGCTGGCGGTATCACGCTTCTCGCACTGCGCATCGATGTGGCTGGCCCCTATGTGACAACTGCCGACCCGGCAGCGATCAACGATAGGAGCAGGTCACACAACAGGAATTCAGCCCTCACGCATGAGGCGCATTCCGCGCGTCTCTACGCCTGATCTACTTCCCTGTACGTTCCGAGCCTGTGATACCGCCGCTTCCAGCGGCGGCTTGACATGGGAAGGGCTGAGACCTCACCGGATCAGTAGCTCATGCTGATCTGGCCAAGGAAGGAACGGCCGGCCGAAGGGGTGGCGCGATTGGAAAACAGGCTCTGGTAGTTCAGACGATTAGCCAGATTGTAGCCGTTCAGCGCAATTTTCCAGTGCTGGCCCAGACGATGGGAAATCACGGCATCGAAGTCCAGATTGGCCGGGACCTTCAGGGTGTTGGTCGTGTTGAGCCAGACATGCTGGCGCCATGTCATGCCGCCACCGAATGAGAGATTGTACGGCGTATTCGGGAAGGCCTCGTACACCGACCAGAGAGTCGCCTGGTTATGGGGCACATACTGCACCTGCTTGCCCACTGCAGCAGCCGTATCCGAAGCCAAAGTATCGCTGTCATACAGGGCGTAAGTGGCTGAGATGTTCCAGTGGCGTGTGATCATGCCACCGACGGAAAGCTCGAGCCCCTGATTACGCTGCCGGTCGCTCGATCCCTGAACCTGCCCGGTAACCGGGTCGGCATTGATGGCATTGTTCTTTTCCAGTCGGAACAGCGAGGCCGTGAACCCCATGCGGTCATGAAAAGCGCTGTATTTCGCACCGACCTCGTAGAGATTGGCTTTCTCCGGGCTCGCAAAGCTGTTTGTGCCGGGGCGTATCGGCACGGAGCCGTTGGTCACATACATGCCGCTTGGCGTGGTCGAGGTTGCCCAGGTGAAATAATAGGTCTGATGCGCATCGGGCGTCGCGACGAGGCTGACATTGGGGTTAAAGACGCTGCTGACCTGATGGTAATGAATATCAGGATTGGTCGCGACATTGCCGCCTGTCAGATTATAGCTGGTCTGCCAGCGGTCCCAGCGGAAGCCACCCTTCACCGACAGCCAGTTGGTGAACCAGATCTGGTCATAGAAGAACAGGCCGGTATCAAAGCCATAGCCGTTTGAATGTGATTTGGCCCCCAGAGCACCGAGGCTGACCAGCCCGCCCGGATTCAGATCGCCAGGCACCAGAAGCAGATTGCCGACATAGGGGTTGGGGTTGACCAGCGAGGCATAGGGCTTTGCCTTGAGATAGGTCGATTGCGAGCGCACATCGTTGACACGTTCGAGATCGAAACCTGTCACGATCTGATGCTTCAGAAAACCCGTATGAAAATCGGCCACCATCGAGCCGACATTCTGCACCGACCAGCTTGTCTGCTGATAGGGCAGGGGCGCCATGTATGTGCCCGGCCCCTTGCCGTTTCCGGCGCCATTGGGGCCTGAGCGGGCAACGAGCGCCGAACCGGCGTGACCGAGGAAGTAATTGTTTACGCAGGTCGTGTCGCAGGTGGCTTTGGAGGCAGCGAAAGTCCGGTAAAACTGGCCACCGCGCAGATCATCGAAGAACTTGATATGGTCGTTTAGTTTGTAGGAGAAACGCGCCGTTTCCATATTGTCGTTGGTGGCGTTCTGATCGTTGTTCGTGCCGTAGAAATTGGTGCGGCGAATGCCGTACTCCGTGATCGGACCGCCAGTTTTCGCACCGGGTGGTGTGACGACAGGCACACCGAAATCCGGGATCGAGTTCTCCTGCTGGTGCATGTATTGCAGCACCAGTGTGGCCTTGCTTCCGAGCCCGAAAGCGATGGAGGGCGCAATACCCCAGCGATGCGAATAGAGGAAATCGCGCCCGACAATATTGTTCTCGTTGCCCATGCCGGTGATGCGCAATGCGGTGTGGTCATCCAGCTTCTTGTTCACGTCGAGGACGCCCCGATAATAGGAGCCCGACCCGCCATTGAACTCGGCGGCATAATGGTCGCGCAGGGTGGGGGTCTTGGTCACCATATTGATGGCGCCGCCCGTCGTCCCGTTGCCGAACACCTCTGATGAAGGGCCCTTGATGACCGAGATCGTCTCGAGGTTGAACGCATCGCGGCTATAGACGCCGAAATCGCGCAGCCCGTCCTGATAGATATCGTTCTGGGCCTGAAAGCCGCGGATCAGGAACTGGTCGCCATTCATGCCGCCCGCGCCCTCGCCAATCGATGAGGTCACACCCGGCACGTTACGCAGGGCTTCATCCACCGATTTCACGTTCTGCTGCTTCATGAGCATCTGCGGTACGATATTGATCTGCTGCGGCGTATGAAGCGCGTCCTGCGGCATGCGCGACAGGCCGATCGGGTCTTTGAGTGTGTTGAAGCCGTTGCCGAGCACGGTGATATGCTCGTCGGACTTCTCCTCAGATTTCTGCTTTTCGACCTTCCGTTGACGCTGCGGTTTCCTGTCCTTGCGGTCCGCTGAACTGTCGTCAGCGGCGTGGGTTTGAGTCGCACCGAGAATGATCCCGGTGAGCATCGGTAGCAGGGACAGGGATGTGCGCGAGAGGGATCGCATCGTGCGCGACGCTCCATTTCAGTTGCGAGGATTTCGCAACTACTTAATGAAAGCGCGACTAAGTCTCAATTGATTTGTTGCGAAATATGTGTGGTTTTTTGCGAAATGTTCGAAACGTTCCCGCAGGGTATCGACGCAATACGTCTGATCAGGCCCTTCAATCACCTGCCGGGAGTCGGCGTGGCGCGCACTATGCGACCTCGTGCCAGGGGCGTGGCAGGCGAAGTGCCGTGTCGGGGCGTGACGCGCCGACCCTGCGTCACGGTAATCTGCCTTAGGCTATCGTAAGGGGATCCGTCAGAGAGCCTGTGCCGGCCATGTGCTCGAACAGGTGCAATCGGGGCAGGTGTGACGCGATGGCGTGTATATGCCTCCCCCGGCCTGAATATGCTTGGGCGTTGTTACCACTCTTGCTGGGGGGGCACGCCGGATCTGACTCGTGCTGCTGCCTGCTTTGGGCAAGCTGTTCTCAAAGGCGATGTCTGGGGATGTTATGATCTGGCGATCCTGACCATACGGGGCATGGGTGTGGCACGGGATCTGATACGGGCGCTCTCGCTTTTCACGACAGGCGCCGAAGCGCGACACGTCAAATCGATGAATCTCTACGCCCGTTTTCTCGGGGAAGGCTGGGGGGTCGCCTGAAACGTTGCGCAGGCCGGGATATGGCATCGACGTTCGGCTGAGGCAGGCGATACAGGGTCCAGCATAGCTATGCGACCCTGCTCTGTGATCGCGGTGCTGATCGGGTGGCATTCATGTGGTGGCGCAAGGCCGTACATGAGGCAAAGTCTGACATTCTGCTGGCCATGCGCGCGCGGCTTAAGTCCCGTGTGCACGCGGCAAGGGCGCCCTGTTGCGGGGAGGAAACGGTGCTGCCCGATCTGGTCAGGCAGCGTCTGGCGGGGCTGGAACTTGACGTCGGGTTACCGCTCCCTCACGAAACAGTCTCTTGATCTGCGATGGTTTTTGGGGAAGGTCGTTGGACCTTTAGCCAGATCGCCTCTTGCCGGGTGATCGCTGCCGCAGGCCGGAAACAGGAGCGCGATGAGTGATGTCCGACAGCCATGTCTTCAGCAATGGGCGATTCAAGGCGCGCGTTGCTGCCCACGGTGCCGAGCTTTGTTCACTTTGTGACGAAACGGGGCGCGAGCTCATCTGGAGCGGGGGCGCCTGGCCACGCCATTCTCCCGTCCTGTTCCCGATTGTAGGGCGTCTGCGCGACAATCATGCCCTGATCGATGGTCTCGACTATACCCTCACGCAGCATGGTTTTGCCCGTGACCGCGTGTTTCGCTGGGTCGAACGCCATGAGACGGGTTGCACGCTGGTGCTTGAGGATGATCCGACAAGCCGGGCGATCTTTCCTTTCGCCTTCCGGCTCACGCTGCAATACACGCTCGATGAAGACGGCCTGCACCTTGCCTATACGCTGGGCAATCCGGACAGCCGGAGCCTTCTCCATGCGTCGCTCGGGGCTCATCCGGCCTTCATCTGGCCGCTGGTGCCGGGAACAGACAAGACAGACCATGTGCTCGAATTCGAGGCTCCCGAGCCAGAGCCTCTGGCCGTTCTTGAGGAAGGGCTGATTGCGCCGGGGGAGCGTCCCAACCCGGTCAAGGATGGAATTCTGCCGCTCGATGACAGCCTGTTCGACCATGACGCGCTGATCTTCCTGCATCCGGTGAGCCGCAAGCTGCGGTTTCATGCCCGTACGGGCGAGGCGCTGGTTTTCTCGTGGCATGGTTTCGAGCAGCTTGGCATCTGGATGAAGCCAGGCTCCGATTTCCTCTGCCTCGAACCCTGGATGGGATATTCCAGTCCGGCCGATTTTGACGGTGCTTTCGAGGAAAAGCCGGGATTGCTGCATCTTCAGCCCGGTGAAAGCTGGTCGGCTGGCTGGTCGGTTCGATTGGGCGCCTGATCGTCCGGGCGGCCAAACGAGGGCTTTCCGGATGGTCCGTCACCCGCGCTGTCATCAAGGGGCGAGAGACGAGGGTGTCATCATAACATCCCTTGCATCCTCGGTCCGGGAGTGAAACGGTAGTGGCACTTCCTGCTGCTTTCGTTTCCGAGGCCTCATGACACGTCGCTCGCTTTTCGCCCTCCCGGCACTGCTTTCTGTTGCCGCGCTGACCCTTGCCTCAAAACCTGCCCAGGCCTGGGGTCCCTATGGGCATGCCATCGTCGCTGATATCGCACAGAGCCGCCTCACGCCGCAGGCTGCCAGTGCCGTGACGCAGCTTCTTGCGCTTGAGCATCATCAGAGCCTCGATCAGGTGGCGTCATGGCCCGATACGATCGGGCATGTGCCGCCGGAAAAAGGCGGCCTGCCCCAGACGCTGCCGTGGCACTATGTCGATACCGATGCTTCTTTTGCGACCTATGACAAGGCACGCGATTGCGGCAACGATATCTGCGTCACCGAAAAACTGCCTGAAATGGAACACGTGCTGGCAGATCAGAACGCGACGCCCGAAGCGCGTCTTGCTGCCCTGAAATGGGTGGTGCATCTGGTGGGCGATCTGCATCAGCCCCTTCATGCTGCCGAGCGCGACCACGACAAGGGCGGCAACATGGTGAAGGTCTCGTATTTCGGTCAGGACCGGAACGGCCATGAGAACCTTCATTCATTGTGGGATGAGGGGATCATGGACCATGAGCGGCATCTGGTCGTGGGGCCGCATTATACGATCGATTTTGCCAAAGCCCGTGAAGAGGCCGACCGGCTGAACAGCCAGATCACCCCTGGCCAGGCTGCATTCTGGTCCGGCGCGCTCTCTCCCGACACCATGCATGAGGCTGTTGTGCAGTGGACCGATGAAAGCCACGGTCTGGCCCGTTCCATTGCCTATGGTGCGCTGCCCGGCGGCAACAGGAAGGATCTCGGCGCGGCTTACACGGACATTGCTTTTCCGGTGATCGAGACGCGCCTGCAGCAGGCGGGGGTAAGGCTCGCAGATGTCCTGAATACGGCGCTTTCTGCGCCTGTCAGCGCAATGGGTGCCCCTTCCTCCGCAACACCCTGATCGTTTTCAGGATTGAGGCGCGTTCTGCGATGCGCCTCGACCGGGCCGTATTCGTTCCCGTCAGGCGTTCTGCGATGATGCGAAGACCTGCTGGTAAAAGGTCAGTTCGCGCGTGAAGCTGTCCTGCAGGGTCTGTTTCTGACGAAAACCGTGACCCTCACCGGGGTAGATGTGCAGGGCGGACTGCCGCCCTCGCGCCACAAGCGCATCATGCATGGCCTGGGCCTGTGCCAGAGGCACGACCTTGTCCTGGTCTCCGTGGAGAAACAGTGTGGGCGATCTGATCGTCTCGACATGGCTGATCGGTGAGCGTTGCAGATAGAGGGCGGCTTGCTCGGGGTAAGGGCCAATCAGTCGATCGAGATAGCGGGACTCGAATTTATGCGTCTCCTCTGCCAGAGCGCGCAGATCGGTCACACCGTAAAGCGAACAACCCGCCGCAAAGACATCGGACATCGCCAGCGCCATGAGCACGGTCAGCCCTCCTGCACTGCTGCCTCGTATGACGCAGCGTGCGGGATCGACCAGCCCCTGTGCGACGACATGGCGCACGGCTGCTATGCAATCCTGCACATCGACGACACCCCATTGCCCCTCAAGGGCTTCGCGGTATGTGCGCCCGAACCCGGTCGATCCCCGGTAATTGACATCGAGCACGGCAAAGCCGCGACTGGTCCACCACTGCACCTTGAAGGAGAAAGCTGTGCTGGCCCGTCCCGTGGGGCCACCATGCGCCATGACCACCAGAGGCGGCTTTTCGTTGTCAGCAAGACTGTGATGCCGGTTTGCTGGGGCATAGAAAAGCGCGTGAGACAGGATACTGTCCCCGCCAGATGCATCAGCGTCGACAGGGAAAGTGATCGGTCGGGCTATCGCACAATCCTGCGCATCGATGCCCGATGGAAAATCGAAAGCACGTCTTATGATCCGTTGCGGGTGGCCAATGACGATGGCGGGGGGGGCATCGGGGGCAGTCTCGATCCAGGCAGGCTCGTCACCAAACCAGACAGGTACCTGAGCGGCATCGATATGCGGCCATGTCGTCCAGACTCCATTTTCAAACAGGGCGGTACGGCTCAGACCCTCTGTGATGATCTGGGCCATGACACGCCCCTGCCCGATGGGCGACAGGCTGCGCTGACCGAAAACCCAGTGTGGAAAGCCTGTCTCGCCTCCCGGATCTGGCAGATAGTCGGGGCCGACCGGTGTGTCTGTCTCATTCGGGATGAAAAAGCGGCAGGGCCGCCAGCTGCCCTGCGTGTCCAGACTGACCAGAAGCGTATCAGCGCTTTCCCAGACGGGATCGACACAGCTGCACCGCGTATCATCGCCTGCGAGTATCCGTGTTGCGCCAATATGCGGGCGCCTTGCCTGCCATGATAGCGGTGCGATGAGGAGTTTCGTGGCATCCCAGGGCATGTCGGGGTGGGACCAGCTTATCCATACCAGATGCCCGTTGCCGGGTGCGGGGCGCGGTGCGGCGTAGAAATCATCACCTTCGACCAGAACGATTTCGTCCTGCCTGTCGAGCCAGACAATGGCGGCTCGGGGTTCGCCTTCCCCGCGATGATCTTCCCTGACGCAGAAAACGCCGCTGCCAGTGGCATCGAAACTGAAATCCGCATAGGCGCAACCCGATGTGCAGGCCATGGGGGTGATGCTGCCATCGGGATGACAGAGCGAGACAGCCCCGGTCTTGCGATCGCTGAAAACGACTTTCTGGCATGCAGACACCCCATAGGCGCCGCCACCATATTCATGGACATTCGTGCCGATCTGGTAATCGACGGGGAGCAAATCCCGTTGCGTTTCGCCGCGTTTGAGGCTGACAAGGGCCGTGCGCCCCCCTTCCTGCGGTCTGCCTTCGAGCCAGTATAACCTGTCTCCCTGTGCCTGAAGCTCGGAAAGGGACACGCTACGCCCTGCCACGAGGTCGGATGACACCCAGGAAGGCCAGGAACCGGAAGGGATCGAAGATGGATTCGTCATGGGATTCAGGATAATCCGGGAGAAACCATCTGACGAGTTTTCCCGGGAGCGGCTTTCAGGCATCAAGTCGACCTCTTTATCGCTACGCCTGCAAGGATCAGAGCCCTGCTGCATTATCTGGAACATCTGCTCAAGGAATATGGCTACGGCATTGTCGGCGTCGTCGTCATGCTCGAGAGCATGGGCCTGCCTCTGCCTGCCGAGAGCCTGATCATCGGCGCGGCCCTCTATGCCGCGACCACGCATCATCTTGAAATCCGATGGGTCGCTGTCGCGGCCGTGACGGGTGCCATCATGGGTGATAATTTCGGCTATCTGATCGGACGTTCGATCGGGTTCAAGCTTCTGCAAAAGCATGGTGGCAAGGTTGGCCTGACCCATGAGCGCCTGCTGCTGGGTCGCTACCTGTTCAAGCGTCATGGCGGGACCGTTGTTTTTGTCGGGCGCTTTGTCGCGATCCTGCGCGTGTTCGTGGCCCTGCTTGCCGGGGCAAACCATATGCCCTGGCGCTCCTTTCTCTGGCACAATGCGCTTGGTGGCGTGGTGTGGGCCGGTGGGTACGCTATCGCGACCTATTTCCTCGGCAAGGAAATCCTCAGTCTATCCGGGCCTCTGGCCATTGGTATCGGCTCACTCGTCGTGATCTTTCTTGGCGTCTGTCTCTATTTTCTCAAGAAAAATGAAAAGCGTCTGACCGATGAGGCCTTGAAGGAAGCCAAGGCCGAGGAACGCTCAGGAAAGGCCAGGGCATGAGTGACGCTTATCCATCCTGCCGGGGTAAAACGGCAATTGTCACAGGTGCAACAGGCGGACTTGGCCTTGCGACGGCGCTTGGCCTGGCCCGCGCTGGTGCCGAGGTGATCGTGACAGGGCGCAATGCCGAAAAGGGACGCGCGGCGCTGGCGACGATCCAGGCGGCCCTTCCCGATGTCATCCTGCGGTTTGAGGGGCTCGACCTTGCCTCGCTGGCATCCATTGCACGCTTTGCCGAGCGTATGGCCGACCAGCCTGTGCATGTGCTCATCAACAATGCCGGTGTCATGGCCCCGGCGCAGCGCCGCGCCACACAGGACGGATTCGAACTCCAGTTCGGCACCAACCATCTTGGGCACTTTGCGCTCACCGGCAGGCTTCTGCCTTCGCTCATTGCCGGTCAGGCCCATATTGTCACGGTGGCGTCTCTCGCTGCATGGCGGGGCGATATTCCGCTTGATGATCTGAACGCCGCTGGGCGTTATCGCCGCTTCGACCGGTACAGCCAGAGCAAGCTGGCCAACCTGATGTTCAGTCTTGAGCTCAACCGGCGTGCTCATGAGGCGGGGGCGCCTTTGCATGTTCGCACCGCTCATCCTGGCTGGTCCACCAGCTCCATCATTTCCAACAGCGCCGCGCTGAGTGCGGCGCAGACGCCCGTTTCACGCCTGCTGGCTTATGGGCAGGATCGTGTCGGCAATGCCCTGTTCCGCCTGCTGGGGCAGGACGTCACTGCAGGTGCCGAGCCTATTCTCTATGCGGCCTTGTCTCCCAAGGCGCGTGATGGGGGCTATTACGGGCCGATCGGTCGTGGGGAACGACGCGGGCCACCGGGGCTTGCCGTTATTCCACCTAGGGCCACGGGGCTTCCCCTTGCGTCCAAGCTCTGGCAGGCTTCCGAGAACATGACCGGAGTCCGGTATGACTGGGAGGTTGTCCGATGAGCATGACCCTGTCCGTATTCAAGGAAAGCCTGCAAGACGGTATTCCGCCCGATCCTGTGTCACCCGCGCTGCTTGCACTGTGGTGGGCCAAACGGGAGGACTGGGCGGCCGCCCACGAGATCGTGCAGGCCAATGAGCGTGACCCGGAATGTAACTGGGTTCATGGCTGGCTTCATCGCGTCGAGGGTGACACTGACAATGCCCGCTACTGGTACCGGCGTGCCGGTCACGCGATGGGCCATGGTGATCTGATGGAAGAATGGCAGGCTATCGTCATTCGCCTGCTGAGCGGTTCGGGCTATTAGAGCCCAGTCAGGGCCATCCTGACAGGAGGCGCTGCCCCATGCCCCGCCGAAGGACAGTCGTCCTTCGCAACTCTGATCAAGAGCCGAAACGGGGATCGAAGGGGAAATTCCCTCCGCGGGTGCAGGGCAGAGCCCTGCATACCCCGGACATACAGATGTCTGTCCGGGGACGCTGATCAGCCTTCCTGCTTGGGCAGGTTCTCAGCGATATAGGGCGGCAGGTTGAAGCTGCCGACATGGATTTCCGGGGTCCAGTAACGTGTCGTGCCCAGAATACCTGCGGCCTCTGCGCGGGTACGCACGTCTTCGACAGTCTGCTTTGTCGGGTTCACGCCCTTGGCGGCAACGCCGAGCGTCATGAAGCCACCGACATAGGTCGGCACGGCGGCAACATAGGCCGAGACATGCGGGAAGAAATTGGCACGGCGCAGGCTGGTTTCACGCAGTTCATCCGCCTGCATGAATGGCACGCCGCACTGGTTCACGATCAGACCCTGAGCGGAGAGGATGCGGGCGCAATCCTTGTAGAAGGCATCGGTGAAGAGCACTTCGCCCACGCCGATCGGATCGGTCGAGTCGACGATGATGACATCGAACGAGCCGTCCGCTGCCTTGGCGACATAGTCGATACCATCGCCGACGATGACATCGGCGCGCGGGTCATTCCAGGCGTCGCCAGCGATATTGGGGAGATGCTGCTTGGAAAGCTCGATAACCGCCCCGTCGATCTCGACCATGACGGCCTTTTCAACGGTCTTGTGCTGGAGCACGCGACGGAGCACGCCACCATCGCCTGCGCCGATGATCAGCACGCGCTTGGCATCGGGGTGGGTCAGAAGCGGGACATGCGTGAGCATTTCCTGATAGACGAATTCATCGCGCTCGGTGATCTGGATGACACCATCGAGAACGAGCACGCGGCCGTGGAAGTCGCTTTCAAAGACGACGATGTCCTGAAAGTCGCTCTTGACGCGTGCGAGCTCGCGCGTGACGCGAAAACGCTGGCCCCAGTCGGGGTAGAGGGTTTCGTTGATCCAGGATTCAGACATGAGGCGGTCTCTCCCAATTTTATCAAAAAAAAGGCCGGGCAACGGGCCCGGCCTTGTCTGCTTTTGAGCGCAGCGTAACGCGCTCAGCCTGCAGGCGAGATCTTTTCACGACCACGACGCACTTCGTCAGAGACGACGCGACCGGCCTGGAAAAGACGCTGCATGACCGGAATCGTCAGATTCGGGTCGCAGGCGCCGCACATGAACACGTCAACGGCGGCAAAATTGCGCTCGGGCCATGTGTGGATCGAGATGTGGCTTTCGGCCAGCACGATCACGCCCGACACGCCGCCATTGGGCGTGAAGTGATGGAAGTGGCTGTGCAGGATTGTTGCCCCTGCGGTAACCGCTGCCTCGCAAAGCGTGGCGTCGATCGCTGCGGGATCGTCCAGATTCGTGGCGTCCCAGAAATCGATCAGCAGGTGATGACCGGCGAAGCGTTCACCATCACGCTCAATGAAGTAATCCTTGCACACCTCTTCATGAGATGTGTTCGATGTGACAGTCTGGTTATCTCTCGGGAGTCCCGATACCATCCCCAGTTGAGCAAGTGCGTTCATCACGTACCTCTAAACCAGTAGACAGCCTGTTGGGCAACATGCCCCCTTGGGCCAAGGCCGCCCGATTAAAGGTCATGCCCCCCGGATGCAAGGACTTTCTGCCCGATTCATCCGATTTTCTTCATATTGTTACTTGACCCGGCCAAGGCTGTGTCGCTGCGACAGCACACAATGCGTTTGCCTGTTCCTGCAAGCTTGGAGATGGCTTCAGGCCGTTGCCACGACCTGAAATGCCCCGATGAAATGCCAGTTCTGGAGCAGGGGCGAGCAGGCCTCATCGAGGGCTGCAAAGGCATCGGGGTGATCCTTCTGGAAATCCAGATAGGCCCTGTGCGACGTCCATTCATCAATGGCGATATAGTCGCCTGGCTTGTCGAGATCGGCAATGAGGCGTGTGCCAAGATAGTCGCGAACATTGCGATAGAGCCGCGCCCACGGGCCTTCCGGCCCGTAGGTCGACTCGAACAGCGCAGTCTGGCTTGGCACGACGCTGAATGCCCTGACGATCTCGCAGGTCACGTCCTTCAGTCCCTGGTAGCGATGGATCTGCCTTTCGACCCCAGATCGGCAAAAGCCTCTTCCAGGCGGTCGACGATGCTCTTTTCACCAACGCGCAGCCATTTGCGCGGGTCATAGAACTTCTTGTAGGGCGCGTCGGTCTCGGGGTCGATCTGGTGCAGGAAAGCCTTGGAGTGATCGAGCACGTATTGGCCAATGCCATTGGCAAAGGCAAACTGCACGTCGGTGTCGATATTCATCTTGAACACACCATAGGACACGGCAGCGGTGATCTTGTCCTTTTCCGACCCCGATCCGCCATGAAAGACGAGCGCGAGCGGCTTGGGGCCAAGGCCCGTCTTTTCAGCGACGTGCTCCTGTGAATGGAGCAGGATCTCGGGCCGAAGCTGCACGTTGCCCGGCTTGTAGACACCATGCACATTGCCGAAGGACGCTGCCACAGTGACGTGACCGAGCGGCGAGAGACGGTTCCAGGCGGTAAGGACGTCTTCGGGCTGCGTGTAGAGATGGGCATTGTCCTCATGATCTTCGAGATCATGGCCCACACCGTCTTCTTCACCACCCGTGACACCCAGTTCGATTTCAAGGCTGATCCCGAGCTTGGCCATGCGGGGCAGAAGGCGCGCACATTCGGCCAGGTTGTCCTCAAGCGGCTCTGCAGAGAGATCGATCATATGAGAGGAGAAAAGAGGCGGACGCCCGGCGGCAACCTCAGCCTCACTCAGATCGAGCAGACCTTCCACCCAGGGGATAAGCTTGCGATCGGCGTGGTCTGTGTGAAGAATCACGCAGATGCCGTATTCCTTGGCCAGAAGATGGACGTGGCGGGCCATCGAGGCAGCGCCCAGCACACGGGCCCGGTGCTGATCAGCCAGACCCTCGCCGGCGTAGAAACGTGCACCGCCATTGGAGCACTGGACGATGACGTCGGAGTTGTTCTTCGCTGCGGCCTCGAGCACGGCATTGACGCTGTCGGTGCCTACGACGTTGACGGCAGGAAGAGCATATCCGCCCTGCTTGCAGGCCTCGATCAGGGTGAGATAGTCATCACCTGTGACAACTCCCGGGGGCAGGGCTCGGCTGGGGCGCGACGCATTCGGGTTTGTAGGGGTCATAAGGATCTCATGTCTCTGAAAACGGGTCGTCTCAACCAATTTATCGCGATCCGCAGGCGCAATGCCTAGACCTTTCATGGACACATTGAAGTCATTCTCGTTGCAGTTCTGAAGGATTAACGCGCGTTGGGCAGTTTTGGCTTGCGCTGATCGACCCGTTCGGTCAGTTCTGAGGGTCCGCCATCGGGCCGCTCTCAAGTTTCGCGCGTTGCCCACCGGCATCAGACCAATGCGCCAGACGGATGGACCGGTTGAACAAGAACGACACTTTCGCCTCGCCCGACAACGAAGACCCCGCTCGGGACAGTGTGGCCTGCAACGCCAAGCGCCGCCAGATTCTTGATGGGGCCGAGGCGATCTTTCTCGAATCCGGCTATGAAGGGGCTTCCATGTCCCAGATCGCCTGTCGTGCCGGCGTGTCGAAAGGGACGCTCTACAACCATTTCGAGAACAAGGCAGCGCTGTTTGGCGCTGTCATCGAGGATCTGAGCCGGGGTAAACTCGCGCCCGCCATTTGTCAGAGTCACCTGACGGCCATGACATGTGAGGAATCAGCCACCAAGCTGGCCGAGCGGTTTATCACCGTTCTCCTTCAGCCTGGCCCGTTGCGTCTCTATCGTATTATCGTATCCGAAGCGCCGCATTTTCCGGTTCTGGCCGATACATTCTGGCGTCACGGCTTCGGACGCACGCTCAAGACCATGACAGACTGGATCGGGCACTGGGTCGAGCGGGGGGACATCGTCACCGATGACCCGCTTTTTGCCGCTGAGCAGTTCATGGCGCTGTGTCAGACACGGCTTGTCCAGCGCAAGCGTTTCGAGTTGCCCGTCGATTGCAGCGAGGAACAGATTCATGACGTCGCAAGGCGTGTGGGCAAGGCCTTCATGGCGATAAACGGTCGCCCATCCTGAGATAGTCGCGCCATTTTTCCCGTCCATTGGGCTGAACAATCGCCCTGGTTCCGGATCGAGAGAGGGTGATTGTGGGAAAATGAGGGGCAGGCGTATAGCGTTTGGGTGAAACCGTCAGCGAAAAGCTTTCCCATGCGCCTTTCATTTGCCTGTATTGCCTCGTTTTCCGGTCTGGCAATGACAGCCTGTCTGTTCGCGCCTGCTGGCCATGCCAGTCCGCCTGTCGAGCCAGCACAGATTATCGCCCGTTTTCCCCATGACCCTTCGGCGTTCACCGAGGGATTGTTCTATCGAGATGGCGCGCTTTTCGAGAGCACGGGGCTCTCGGGCCGATCAGTCATACGACGGGTCTCGCTGGAGACGGGCAAGACCCTCGCACAGGCTACCGTGCCCGACGGGCATTTCGGTGAGGGCATTGTGGACTGGCAGGATCGTCTGATCAGCGTCACATGGCGCAGTGGTAGCGGCTACATCTGGAGTTTCCCGTCACTGACGCTGGGGGGACGATTCCATTATGCCGGAGAAGGCTGGGGCCTGACCCATGATGACAAGACACTGATTCTTTCGGATGGAACGCCTTGTCTGAAGCATCTTGATCCTGTGTCATTACATGTCATCAGCAAAATCTGTGTAACGGCCGATGGTGTTCCAGTAAACAGACTGAATGAACTGGAATATATTCATGGAGAAATCTGGGCAAATGTATGGATGACCCCAGAAATAGCCAGAATCGATCCCGTAACGGGTCAAGTGAAGTCATGGGTCGATCTGACGAATCTTGAAGAAGAAGTTGGCCTGGACGATCCGGACGCTGTGCCGAATGGCATCGCCTATGATCGCGAAAATGATAGATTATTCGTTACCGGAAAATATTGGCCAACGCTTTACCAGATTAAAATTCCTTCCTATAAACACTGATTTGAAGCAAAATTGGAACTGCCCACGTCTTGATTACATAGATGTGACCGGAAAACGAAGATAAGTGTTTATTCGCCCGTGAATAACGTTATGAGATGCTTCTGTGCCTCCCTTGTGGAGCAATAAAAAGTCTCAAAAGCGAACGAGAAGCCCTTTCAAAGTCCAAGGCACCGTTCAAAGAACATGGAGCGGCATGTGGCATATTCGGATAAAGACTGGCCCCAGGGTACACAGACATTGGGGCGCGGCCTGTCAATCATTCTGGCCGTCAAGGCCGGCGTCGATACGCTTTCCGAATTGGCGCTGGAGATTGGCTGCACACGCAGCACAACACAGCGCCTGACAGCAGCCCTGTTACAGCAGGGCTGGTTACGCCTGAAATCCATGGGGCGCTATGGTCTTGGTGAAAAACTGACATCGCTCACAACCCAAGCACAGGCTGTTACTCCTCTTCTGGGGCTCGCATCCCCATTGCTGCAGAATCTGAACGAGACAACGGGTCGTATGGTCCATCTGGGTGTTCGGGCAGACAGTGCGGTCATCTATCTGATGCGTCTGGAAGGGCGTATGCCTCTTTCTGTGCGTAGCCGGACAGGCCAGCACCTCCCGCTTGCACGCACGGGTACGGGGCGTGCGCTCATTCTCGACGAATTGGAGACCGAATGGGCGCGTCTCTATCGCACCAGTTATCGCCATATGCCTGCCGGACTGTCGAGCTGGATCAATCGCATGCGCTTCTATCGCTCGACCGACTGTGTGTTCGATTTGGAAGATGACGAGATTGGTATCCACTGCGTTGCCTCCCCGGTGCGCGATGCTTCGGGCAGCATTGTGGCATCGATCAGTGTGACGGGTGGGGCAGGCGATATGCCGCTTTTGCGTATGAAAGCCCTGGCCCCTCAGGTGCGCCAGACAGCATCGTTGCTGTCGGCCAAGCTCGGTTGGCACGAGCTGAGCGACGTCGCCGACTAGGTTTGCCATTCCTGTTGGCCGGATCGACATATCTGGCCAGCTTTCGGCTCGGAGAGGCAAGCGGGTCGCCGATGGCCGGTCGTGATCGATACGCCCATCGGCTTGGCCAGCGATCGCGAGGCGCGCTGGCGATGCGCCTTAGAAACTGCCATGCAGTGAGGCAAAAACCAGTCGGTTGAGCACTGGCACAACCAGATACTGAAGCCCTAGCAGTACCGCGAGCGGGCTCAGATCAAGGGCGCCGAATTGCGGCAGGATTGAGCGAACGGGGTTCAGTACAGGCTCGACAATGCGACCCAGGAAAATCACGACATTGTAAACGAGGCGGTTGCCCGGATCGAGAATCCGGAAACCCACCAGCATGCTCATCACGCAGTAAAGCAATAGCGCCCATGTGAAGAGCTGAATCAGCATCATGAGGATGTTGTAAATGGTGATGATCAGCAAATCCGGTCTCTTTGAAAAACGATGGAATGCCTAGCTTAGCGTTTGGCAGGGCCGCGAGACAACATGTCAGCTGCGCAAGCCCTCCGGCCGGTTGCTGGAGCGACCATAAAGCAGGCGAATCTTGACTTTGGAGCAGGACCGTGTAGCTTCCGACGCGTTCCGTGGGGCTGTAGCTCAGATGGGAGAGCGCCTCGTTCGCAATGAGGAGGTCAGGGGTTCGATTCCCCTCAGCTCCACCATGGAACACTCTCCGACTTTCGATATGTCCCGATGTGCAGCGGCTTAACGCACCCAGACCTGTCCGGCGCTGAACGAGATCCAGATATCATGCTGGGCAAACCAGTCGGCTCCGAGCAGCATGTCGGCATTGTCTCGCATGTCGGACACGGTCAGTACCGGGTCTTTCCACACTGGATTGCCGGTACCGGGCTTTTCTTCCTGCAAATGCAATTCGTGAAAATGATGCCAGTGATACCAGCGTGCATTGAGATCCACGCCGCTTGTCACGCCGCCCTGATCCCGGCGCAGGATATCGTCACTGATGCCCATGGCGTTGGCAAAGCGCCGTGAGAGTATGTGAGAGCGTGCGCCGCTATCGAGCAAGGCAAGCCCCTCATGACCGTCCAGCGTGAAAGACAGCGCCAGACGGGCCCCTTCGCGTCTGGCCCGCAAGGTTGTGTAACCGGCAGGCCATGAAGGCGCGATGTGGCAGCGTGCGTCGCGTGAGGGTGAACGCCACAGCGTGAGGCGTTTTTGCGGTACGTTGAACTCGACATCCATCCCGCGCAGCAGATCGACGCCCATGAGACCGGCAATCGGGGGGGACAGGACCGGAAGCCCCGGCAGGGCGCCGAGTGGTATCGAGCGCGAGCCCAGAGGAAGCAGCCCGAAGGACAGAGCGCGTATCATCATGTTGGGGGCGAGCTGACCACGCCCGTTTGGCCCCTGTATGACCGTCAGATGCGCCGGATCGGCTGCGAGCTTGAGAGCCGAGGCGGCCTCTGGCGTGATCAGGCTGCCTTCAGAACCCGTATCGACAATGAATCGCGCCTGACGTCCATCAAGCACAACAGGGGCGTTCAGGAAGAGCCCGTCATTATGGAGCGGAATGTC
This sequence comes from Asaia sp. As-1742, assembly GCF_011753235.1. Lineage (NCBI taxonomy): Bacteria > Pseudomonadati > Pseudomonadota > Alphaproteobacteria > Acetobacterales > Acetobacteraceae > Asaia > Asaia sp. As-1742. Next base: position 392,305 of record NZ_VWWA01000004.1, read on the forward strand.
GGCAATACGTTCGGGCGTGCAGGGGCCGGCATGGGCACGAGACAGGCCTGAGCCCGCCAGCATGATGGCGAGGAGAAAGGCAACAGGGCGCATCATTCTTGTTATTTCCTTGCGCGTGGATGGGCCTGCCAGACGGCAAGGAGGTGGCGTTCATCGGCCAGCGTATAGGCCTGCGTCGTAGAAAGGCTGGCGTGACCCAGGAGTTCCTGGATGGCACGCAGATCCGCACCGCCCTCCAGCAGATGGGTGGCGAAGGAGTGACGCAGTGCATGAGGGGTGGCGCTGTTGTCCAGACCGCTCTGCTCGCGCCAGACCTGCATGACACGGCGCGCCACGGCGGGTTGCAGACGCTTGCCGCGTAACCCGACGAAGAGCGGCGCCTCCGGGGCCGGACAGGGATGCTGGCTGCGCCACAGGGCCAGTGCCTTGAGGACATTTGGCAGAAGCGGCACAAGTCGCTCCCGGCCGCCCTTGCCGGTAACGCGCAACCCGGACTCCGCAGCACGGTCGCAGTCACGCAGATTGAGCGCCAATGCTTCGCCGATACGCAGGCCCGCGCCATAAAGCAGGGTGAACAGGGCTTCGTCGCGCGCGGCGCAAAGCGGGTGCTGCTCAAGGGCTGCAATATCGACAGCCGCACTGCGTGCCATGTCGCGTGAAAGCGGGCGCGGCAGACGCTTGCGTGTCTTGGGTGCCTTGAGCTGGCGCAGGGCGCTGGCGCTGACCCCATGCCTGATATGGAGGTAGTGATAGAATGACCGTAATGCCGAGACCCTTCTGGCGCGCGAGCGGGCGCGACCATCGGGCGTGCCTTTCCCGCTTTCGGCTCGGTTCGTGTCATAGGCCAGCCACGCCCTGAAATCGCTTGTGCGCAGGGACGCGAAGGCGGAGAGATCGGGCTCCTGCCCCAGATGCTCGCCCAGAAATGCCAGAGCGGTCGCGACATCGTTGCGATAGGCCAGAACAGTGTTGGGGCGCGCCCGTTTCTCATGAGTCAGCCAGTTGAGCCATGAATCGAGACATTCATGCATCAGCATGACGGCGGACCTCGTCTCGGCTAAGAGGGCAGGGCAGAAGGGGGCGCTTGGGCAGCATGACAGAACCGAGCTTAGTGAAGCTGAAGGCAGATGGCGAGAGAGCTGTGCGCATCAGCGTTCTGCTGCCGCTGCCTTTTCCCACAGCCCTTGATTATCTCGCGCCTGAAGGTGCGGTTGCGCCGGGTGACCTGGTCAGTGTGCCGCTCGGGCGACGTCAGGAGACCGGCTGCGTGTGGGACACGCAAAGCGACGTTCCCGCCGATTTTGCACCCGCCGCAGCACGCCCCATTGCGCTCACACGCCTCAAGCCGGTGCTGGGGCGGCTCGATATGCCTGCCATACCGGGTGATCTCAGGCGGTTTATCGACTGGCTGGCCGCTTATACCCTGACGCCGCCCGGCCTTGTGCTTGCCATGGCCATTCGCGCCCGTCACACCATGCCCACAAAGGTTCAGCTCGGTTGGGTCAGGGGGCAGGCCGACCCGGCAGGGTTGCGCATGACGCAGGCGCGTCAGTCGGTGCTGGAGGCCGTCAGTGAGGTTCCCCTCTCCACGGCAAGCCTGACGGAAAAGACCGGCGTCTCGTCATCTGTCCTGCGGGGGCTGGCGGCAGCCGGATTGCTGCAGGAGGTCCCTCTGGTTTCGGCACCGCTATTTGCCACGCCAGACCCTGCTTTTCATCCTCCCCATCTTTCAGATGAACAGCAGGCGGCCGCGCATGTACTGGCCAGTGCGGTGCAGGGGCACAGCTTTGGCGTCACCCTGCTTGAGGGGGTGACCGGCTCGGGCAAGACCGAAGTCTATTTCGAGGCCATCGCCGCCTGTCTTGCGGCCAACCGGCAATGTCTCGTGCTGCTGCCCGAAATTGCGCTTTCCACGCAGTGGACAGATCGCTTTGCCAGACGCTTTGGCGTGCAGCCTGCGCTCTGGCATTCCGAACTGGGCGGCAAGAAACGCCGCGAGACATGGCATGCCATTGCCAAAGGTCAGGCCCCGGTTGTGGTGGGCGCACGATCGGCCCTGTTTCTGCCCTTCCCCGATCTCGGTCTGATCGTGGTGGATGAGGAGCATGAGACAGCCTTCAAGCAGGAAGAGGGAGTAACCTATCACGGGCGCGATATGGCCATTGTCCGGGCGCGCCTGTCAGATGTGCCGGCCATTCTTGTTTCTGCCACGCCCAGTCTCGAGACGCTTACCAATGTGGAGCACGGGCGCTACCAGCACGTGGTGCTGCATAGCCGCCACGGCAACGCCACGCTGCCCGATGTGCGCCTTGTCGATATGCGCCGGGCGCCGCCCGAGCGCGGCCAGTTTCTGTCGCCTGCCCTGACAGACGCCATCAGCGCGACCTTTGCGCGTGAGGAACAGGCCATGCTGTTCCTCAACCGTCGTGGCTATGCGCCCCTCACCCTATGCCGTGCCTGCGGTCATCGTATGGAGTGCCCCAATTGCTCGGCCTGGCTGGTCGAGCATAGGGCCCGGCAGATCCTGACCTGCCATCATTGCGGGCATCATGAGCCCCTGCCCGATACCTGCCCGTCCTGCGCTGCCGAATCCAGCCTCGTGGCCGTCGGGCCGGGTATCGAGCGCGTGCATGAGGAAGCGCGGCTGCATTTTCCCGATGCGCGTATTCTGGTCATGGCATCCGATACGCTGGGCTCGCCCTCAGCGACGGCCGACGCAGTCAGGCGCATCAGCGATCGCGAGATCGACCTTGTGATCGGTACCCAGATTGTTGCCAAGGGCTGGCATTTCCCTGACCTCACTCTTGTGGGTGTGGTCGATGCCGATCTCGGTCTTGGCGGTGGCGACCTGCGTGCCGCCGAGCGCACGGTCCAGCTTCTGCATCAGGTGGCGGGTCGCGCTGGCCGTGCGGAAAAGCCCGGGACGGTTCTGCTTCAGAGCTATCTGGGGGACCATCCCGTTATGAAAGCGCTCGTCTCGAATGATTATCTGGCGTTCATGGAGCAGGAATCGGCGCAGCGAAAGCCCGGTTTCTGGCCGCCCTACGGGCGTCTGGCTGCGGTCATTGTCAGTGCGGATTCAGCCGAGGCCGCTGATAAGGTTGCCAATCTGCTGGGCGCACGTGCCCCGGAAGGCGCCGGTATCCAGGTGCTTGGCCCTGCACCGGCCCCTCTCGCTATCCTGCGGGGTCGCCATCGGCGTCGCCTTCTGCTGCGTACCCGACGCAACGTGGCTGTTCAGCCCATCCTGCGAGCATGGCTCGAGGGCGTGAAACTGACGAGCCATGAGCGCATCGATATCGATATTGACCCGATTTCGTTTCTCTAGGAAGGAAGCGTTTCGCCGACTTGTTGGCATTGGGGCGCGGCCCCAAACCCCGCCAAAGGACAATCGTCCTTTGGAAACCTGCTTACTTCGAAGCGGGGGTTGAAGGGGTGTGCCCCTTCACGGGTGCAGGGCAGCGCCCTGCTAGGGCCGGGCACCCCCGGTATCGCCCTCGCCCGGTGAGGAAACTTGTTACCCCCGGGCGAGGGAAGGAGTAAAAATCAGGCGGACTTGTCTTCGCGCTTAGGCTTGATGGCCTTGACGACGAAAGTCACGATGGCGATCACGGCGAGGAGGTGCTGCAGATGGGGACGCAGCTTCTTGGGGCCGAACATGCTGAGAAAGGTCAGGCCACCCAGGATGGCTTCCTTGGTCTGCGGCTTGGCCGAGCCGCACATCTTGCTGATGCAGCAGCCCTTCTTCTGGGCCTCGGGGGCCGTCAGTTCGGTAACCTGAGCCTTGTTCTTCTTGAACATGATGTTCTCCTTTGACTTCGACATCTCATCAAACTGCATAATCAAGGCAGAGTTGAGATCGTGACGCGCTTTAAATGGCGCGTCCATCCAGTTGGGCCTGCAGCGCCTTCACACGTTTGGCACCGCCGCTGGCCAGCGGATCGACCACAAGAAGCTGTCGGGCCGCCTGCAGGGCCGCCTTGAGATCGTGGCGTTCCTCCTCGACCTGCGAGAGCAACTGCCATGAAAGCGGGTCGTCAGGGTCTTTCTGCAAGGCAACGCCCAGATCGCTGATCGCCCCTTCGAAATCGCCTGCTGCATAGCGCACCCGCGCACGGCCGCGCCGGATGAATGGCTTGTCAGGCTGAAGCACAAGGGCGTTGTCGAGTGCCGCCTCGGCCTTGCGATAATCATGGGCCTTGAGGCTCGAATCCGCATTTTCCAGCAACAGGCGCGTACTGGCAGAGAGGTTCTTCTGGCGCAGCGTCTCGGCGCGTCGTTCCAGCGCGCGGGCTTCTGCGGGCGTATGCGCTATACGCAGGGCCTTGCTCGTTTCCTGAAGGGGGTCAGGCTTTGGCGCGCTGGGGGGCTTGGTACCTGGAGAGGCCGTGGCAGAATCCGGCTTGCTGTTATCTCGCATCGCGGGGGGCGTGCCTGCAGACCCGTTTGGCCCTGTGTCTGTGGGGCTGGTGGTCGTCCTGTCAGGGATTGCCGGAGAGGTGGCAGCTCCGTGCAGGCCGGGTTTGTGGCCGGGCACCGGGTGACCGTCAGGCGACCCCTTGGCCGGGGAGAGCGCCAGAACGACAAAAGCCGCGCTGCCCAGGAGCAGACACGGCCTGACGACGGCCCCGCGAAGGGCCGTATAACGCGTCAAAACGGGGCGAAAGCTCCGTTTCGGCATCAGCAGGGAATTAGCCCTGGCGAGCCTTCATGCGCGGGTTCTTCTTGTTGATGACGTAGACGCGGCCACGACGGCGAACAACGCGGCAGTCCTTGTCGCGGATCTTGGCAGATTTGAGGCTGTTACGAATCTTCATGATAATTTGCTTCCCGGGCCATGCAAGACGAACGGGCGTCGCGCCCGCGAGAGGTGGTCGGAATACTCATGGCTCCGGTCAGAGTCAACTCCCGACTGAGCCTCAACCCCATGAAACCCTTTATTTTGGGCGTTTTCAAAGGATGAAAACCCAATTATCCTGATTCCATGAAGAAAGCTCTGCCTGTTCTAGCCGCCCTCATGGTGGGTCTGCCCCTCTCGGCGCAGGCTGCGCCCAAGCCCAAGAATGATCCTGCCTCGGTGCTCAACCGGATTCTGGCCGTTCTCCAGACCGACCCGGACTCGGCCAGCGACAGCTGTGTGGAGGCGCTCAAGGAGCTGCACAAGACGCAGAAGATCGTGGCGAACCAGGACTCGGACAGCAACAATCAGGATGCGGCTGTGGCGCGCGATGTGCTCGAATCCGATTTTGAGGAGACGATCGAGGTTTGCGGCACGGATGCTCGGACGTTGTGCCGCACCAAGGGTGAGGCCGATCCCAAGCTCCCGGCCATGTGTGCCGCCATAAGGCCACGCCCCCAGGCCGATAGCGACGAATGATTATGGTCCCGGCCCCGTATGAAGGGGGCCGGGTTCCGGATCAGAAAGTCTGATCCGGCAGCGGGCGACGCGCCATGGCCCAGAGTGCGAAGCCATAGACATAAGCCACTTCTTCCAGTCGCTTGAACCGGCCTGATGAGCCCCCATGCCCGGCATCCATGTTGATACGGCACAGGAAGGGCCCGCCTGTGGCAACTTCACGGAGTTTCGCGATCCATTTTGCCGGTTCCCAGTAGGTCACGCGCGGGTCTGACAATCCACCCATCGCCAGAACCGGGGGATAGGCCACAGGTCGGATATTGTCATAGGGCGAATAGCTGGCGATCAGATCATACGCGTCGCGGTCTTCCAGCGGGTTCCCCCATTCGGGCCATTCCGGCGGGGTAAGCGGCAGGGTGTCATCTGACATCGTGTTCAGCACATCGACAAACGGTACCTGGGCGGCAATGCCGGCGAACAGCTCCGGGGCAAGATTGGCAACCGCCCCCATGAGCAACCCGCCCGCAGAGCCGCCATGCGCCACGATACGCCCGGCCTGTCCGTAGCCCTGCCCGACCAGATGATGGGCGCAGGCCACGAAATCGGTAAAGCTATTGGGTTTGTGTTTGCCGCGACCCTCAAGAAACCAGTTCCAGCCTTTTTCCGAGCCGCCACGGATATGCGCGACGGCATAGACCCAGCCGCGATCGACAAGGCTGAACACCGAAGTGCTGAACCCGGACTCCATCGAGATACCGTAAGACCCGTACCCGTAGAGCAGGAGGGGAGCCGTTCCGTCGCATGGGGTATCTCGACGCTTGAGAACGGTGACGGGCACCTCTGCGCCATCAGAGGCGATGGCGAACAGGCGATGGGTCTCGTAAAGGGACGGATCATGACCCGAGGGGATTTCACGAACCTTCCTCAGGCTCTGCTCGCCTGTGCGCATATCGAGATCGTACCAGTGCGCGGGCGTGGTCGGTGATTCGTAGATATAGCGCAGGATGCTGTCGTCATATTCGAGAAAGCCCAGCAGGGTGAGGTCGAAAGCGGGTTCCTTCATGCCGATCGTGCGGACCTTCGTGCGGATATCGCCCTGATCGGTATCGTTACCGGCACGGTCCCCCGCAGCGCTCTCTGACACGACATGAATCTCGATATTGCCGTTCACCCGTTCCGCCCAGGCGAGATAGTTCCGACACGCTGCGGCACCCAGCAGGAAGCGCCCCGGCTCATGCGCGAGGAAAGGCGTCCAGTTCTCTCGCGATGGCGACTGGTCCGGCGCCTGCATGAACTGGAAATCGACTGCCCCTTCCGCATTGGTGAGAATGATGAAGCGGTCATTCCAGTGCGTGAGGGTATAACGCTCGCCCCGTTTGAGCGGCGAGGCGATGCGGGGGGCCTGTGTCGGGTCGCTGGCAGGGATCAGCAGCGTCTCGTTCGTGTCATGATCGCCACGTTCAATCAGAATCCATTGGCGTGACGCTGTGACCGACAGGCTCAGGAAAAAGCCTGAATCGGGCTCATCGAACACAAGAACATCCTCGCCGCCTGCCAGCGGACGACGATAGACGCGCGAGGGCCGTCCGTGGTCATCACGGTAGATCCAGAACAGCCAGGCACTGTCGGGCGAGATCACGAAGCTGCCCGCGGCACTCTCGACAGGAGGAGCAAAGGCGTCACCGGTGGCTGTATCGATGCTGTGCAGGCGATAGACCTCTGACCCCTGCGTATCGGCGGCATAGACGAAGACCCGGTGGTCATCGGAATGACGGACGCCAGCCAGGGCGAAATAGGCGTGGCTTTTGGCCAGTGCCTCGACATCGAGCAGAACCTGATCCTCACCGCCGGACCGGGGGCGGCGCAGATAGACCGGATGCTGTGCATCCTTGGCGAAGCGGGAAAAATAGAGCCATGCCTCGTCGGGCCAGGGAACGGAATCTTCTGCCGGGGGAATACGGCCGATCATTTCCTGAAGCAGCGCGGCGCGATCTGGCGCCACATTGGCCAGGCAGTGCTCGGTGTAGCTGTTTTCCTCGCGCAGGGCCTCGGCGATATCCGTGCGGAGCAGGGACGGATCACGCAGGACTTTCTGCCAGTTCTCGTCCTTCATCCAGGCGTAGTCATCCTGCCTGACCCGTTCAAGCTGGGTAATGGTGTGCGGTACGCGCCGTGGCGAGGGAGGAATCATGGCAGGACCTCAGTCTGGAAAAACGAAACCTGTATCAGAGTGCGGCAGAATGGGGCGCATCTCAACGTCCTCGTGGTGAAACGCCGAAGTTTCGATAGGGGAATAAACCACTTAGCGCCTCACATGTTAGGAAAGCACACGTCCTTCATCCCGATATATTTTCGGGAAAGCGCGTTTTAACAGGCTCCGCTTGCAAGAGACGGGTCTGAAAAAGAGCAGAAAAAAGGATCGCTTTCATGTTGCCTCGTCTATGTCTTGGTCTGACGGCCGTTGCTGGTCTTACTTTTGCTGGTGCCTCGGCACATGCACAGCAGGCTCCCTTGCCGTCCGTCGCACCAGGAACGCAGTCCACCGTGATGCCTGCCGGGTCCATTCCTGTTCATCGTGATGGCGCTCCGGATGCAGCCAGTCACGTCATGCAGGCCGTTGGTGGCAGCGGCGTGAGCAACACGGTAGCGACCGCCAGCACGCCGGGTGTTCTCGATAATTATGGTCTGCCCTCGCTCGACGCGGCCAAGGCGGGCAATCTCGCTGGCCTCGCCAGCTATTGTGTGCGTAACCACTTGGTGCACGGCAACACGCTGCGCGTTGTAGGCCGCAAGCTGGCCAAGCGTCCCGATGTGCAGAACGACCAGTACTACTCGCTGGGTGGTCAGGGCCTGCTGCAGAGCAACACCAACGTTCCCTTCGATGTCTCGACCCTCGATCTGAGCCATCGCACGCAGCTTTGCGCCCAGGTCCGTCAGCGCGGGCAGGATTTCAAATAAGCGCCTGCCACGATCGAACGACAAAAGGGGTCAGCCGCAAGGCTGGCCTTTTTTTGTGGCCTGTCGTTGTGGGGCGCTACCCGAGACCATGCCTGCAGGTAGGAAGCTTCCGCGATTCCGGGAAATTTGGTGGGGGATTGAAGGGGTTTAACCCTTCATAGGTGCGGGGCCGAGCCCCGTGGGGATAATGCCTGGACAGGCATTATCCCCATGAGCCCTGTTCAGGCAGGAAGGCCGAGAATGAGGTCCAGACCTTCGGCGCTGCACAGGACAGAGGCTTTTTCCTGCTTGGACAATGTCGCGAGAGCGTTGTCCACGGAAGCCGCTTCACGCAATTTCAGCAGACCGACCAGCAGATTGGCGTCGATAGCGGCACCGGGCTGACGGGCGACGGGCAGGGCGCGACGATGCTCGGCGGCGAGGGCCGGATTGCTGCGCAGGGCCGCGAAGGCCTCGGCCGGGGGGCGATCCGGCATGGCTTCGGCCTGGGTGCGACGCAGATCGTTCTCGGCGGCAAGCTTCAGGATGGGCGGCAGGTTGGTCTCTTCGGGGATGAGCAGAAGCCCCCAGCTTCTGAGCCACAGACCGACATCACGGCTTGCGGTCATGGCGGCCAGAGGAATGGCCAGGGCCAGACCAATCAGAACCGGCGTCATCCACAGGAAGAGCGAGAACGAGACCGACCAGGCCGCAGCAGCCATGACCAGGCCATAGGCGGTATAGATCCAGTAACCATGCGCCACTTCCTTGAGGGAAACGCGCCCGTCATCACGGTTCTGGGCGTTCCAGCCGGAGTCGCGACCACTCAGGATCGAAATAACGCCTGAGGTGTGGATCAGCATCGCAATAGGCGCGATCAGACCGCCAATGAGCGTTTCCAGCAGGATGGAGGCCACCAGACGGAAAAAGCCACCACAGCTGCGCAGCATGGCACGATCAAACAGGGCGGCGATCAGGGCGAGCGCCTTGGGGGCGAGCAGAACGGCCATCGTGCCGATAAACACGTATTTGGCCTGTACAGGATCGACCTGCGGCCAGTGCGGATAGAGCGTCTTGGTATCACCGAAATATTCGGGCCGGTCGAAATGGGCCTGAAGCGAGATCAGGATACCGAACATGAGGAACAGCAGCCACAGCGGCGAGGTGATGTAGGCACCGATACCGACCATCATGTGCATGCGGCTCATCCAGTGCAGACCGCGTGACAGAACGATCTTGCCATGCTGGAGATTGCCCTGACACCAGCGGCGGTCACGGATGGCCACATCGGTGAGAGAGGGCGGGCTTTCCTCATAGGAACCGAACAGACCCGGCACCATGTGAATGGCCCAGCCGCCACGACGCATCAGGGCGGCCTCGACAAAGTCATGGCTGAGAATACCGCCACCGAAAGGCTTGCGGCCCGGCAGGTGAGGCAATCCGGCCTGTTCGGCAAAGGCACGGGTACGAATGACGGCGTTATGCCCCCAGTAATTGCCTTCCGAGCCATGCCACCAGGCAATGCCGTGAGCGATCAGCGGCCCGTAAACACGCCCGGCAAATTGCTGCATGCGCGCAAAGAGTGTCTTGCCACCGATGATGACCGGCAGGGTCTGGATGAGGGCCACGTTCTCGTGGCGCTCCATGGCCGAAACCGTACGCACGATCAGGCCGCCATCCATTACTGAATCGGCATCAAGGGTGAGCATCTGCTGATAGGCACCGCCGAAGCGTTTGACCCATTCTTCCAGATTGCCGGATTTACGATCGATGTTCTTGGGGCGGCGGCGATAGAAAATGCGCCCCTGCCCGTTCACCGCCTGCACAAAGGCAAGATAGGCGCGCTCCTCGCGAACCCAGACATCAGGGTCTGTCGTGTCGGAGAGGATGAAGAAATCGAAGGCGTCGATACGGCCTGTCGCCACCAGGCTGTCATGGATCGCACGCAGGCCTACGAGGACACGGTCCGGGTCCTCGTTATAGGTGGGCATGAGCACTGCGGTACGGGTCATCAGCGCGGGCAGAGGGGTATCGCGCGAGATACCGAGGCCCAGACCCCCGTGTCGCAGCACCGAGACAAAGCCGGCCAGCGAGGAGGTGAAGGAAAGTGAGATCCAGGCGCCGAGCACCACGAACAGCGCCAGAACGATGATGCCCAGCGTCGAGACGCCCATGCTGTTGAGCACGCGGTTCATCTCGAACGCACCCCAGCCTGTCAGGGCAATGGCACCGCCAATGACCAGCAGGCGGCGCAACCACAGCAAGGAGGGTGTGGTGGGGGGATGACGGTCACGCCCGAAAGTCTCGGGACGCTGACGCAGGTTCTGCGTCGGCATCTCGAGGGGCGATTCCGCCGGAAGCACGTCGAAGGGGGTGAAAGAGGTGGGAAGGGTGCTCACGGCGTCCAACGATACATCCATTTTTCGGAAATCGGCCCCTGCTCATTGGCAAGCTGGCACGTCAGTTCGGCCAGCTTGGCGCTGCCCGGATAGAATTCGAACGTCGTACGCCATCCCTTGATATTCGGATTGGGCTCGACCACCACGTTCTTGATGGTCCCGGTCGAGGCCTGCGGTACGAGGTGGAAGGCTGCATTGGCAGGCAGGTTCTCGAACGGCTTGCCGGTGAAATCGATCACGAACATGCGGCCATCGGCATGATCGGTCACGGCGCCGACGCGTGTTGCGCCAATGCGGGCCAGATCGGTTGGCCAGGGCGTGTCCCAGCCCCAGTACATGCGATAGGTGTAGCCGTATTCGTGCCCGGCCTGCATGGGCTGCTTGGGGCGCCAGAACGACACGATATTGTCGTTCACCTCGTTGGGTGTCGGAATCTCGACCAGATCGACAGCGCCTTCGCCCCAGTCACCGATGGGTTCGATCCAGAGCGAGGGACGCTTTTCGTAGTTCAGCGCGAGATCTTCGAAATCATGGAACGCGCGGCGGCGCTGCATAAGGCCAAAGCCATGCGGGCTCGCATCCTGGAAGGCCGAGAACTGGAGATCGACGGGATTGTTCAGCGGGCGATAGAGCTGCCCACCCGTGCCGGTCCACATCTGGAGCGCTTCGCTGTCATGGGCGCCGGGGCGCCAGTCATCGACATGATTGCGGTTATTGGCATCGAAATAGAACATGCCGGTCAGGGCTGCCACGCCGCCTTCGGTGATGTCGGTGCGCGGATAGAAGCTCGACTGCACATCAAAGACCGTTGTGGCGCCCGGACGAATGGTGAAGCGGAAAGCACCAACAACGGAGGGGCTGTCCATCAGGGCATGAATAACGACCGAGTCGACGCCGGGCTTGGGCTTTTCGAGCCAGAATTCACGGAAGAGGGCGAATTCCTCGCCCTTCGGGTCGCCCGTGCCATTGGCAAAACCGCGGGCGGACAGGCCGTAATTCTGCCCCTTCGCCACAGCGCGGAAATAGGATGCGCCGAGAAACACGGCACATTCTTCCATCACATTGGGGGTGTTGATGGCATTGCGCAGACGCAGGCCGGAAAAGCCGAGATCATCGGTCACGCGCAGCATCGGGTCGGGATAGCTGAACATGTCAGGGTCATAGACGATCGGGCTCGACTGTCCGTCCACAACCTCATTCATGTTGATACGCGGGCGATACAGGAAGCCACGCGGGAAGAACTCGACGTCAAAGGCAAGGTTCTGGCCGTGCCAGAGCGCGCGCTCTTCCTTGTAGGTAATGCCGCGGAACTGATCGAAGTTCAGATTGTCGATGGCGCTGGGGAGAGTTTGCTGCGGCGCCTTGTAGGCGGATTTCGACAGGTTCTGCGCGATCTGCCGTACCGTGTTGTTGTCGAACGGGGTCGGCTTCGGAGCAGCAGCAGGCGCTGCCCGGGCAATTTTGCTGGCCCCCAGTATCGAGAGGCCAGCACCGATTTTAACAAGATCGCGACGCAGCACTATGACTATCTCCGGCAGACCCGGCTAAATGCCGGGGGATGTCTGATTTTCCTAACGCCCATAAGTTACTTTGGGACACAGGAAAACTCGCCTGCCTTAGAAATCTGTCACGAGTGCGGCTTTCGCGCATCCTTTTCAGACGGAGAGAGCGGCCTTTACGCCTTTTTCCCTGATAACCTTACGTAGTTCGGTCACTTTTTCGTCAAGCGCGGCGTGGTCAAGCTTGCGCCAGCCATCGAAGGCCGGGAGGGCAAACCCGGCTTCGTAATCGTCGCTCTTGGCGATTTTCCATGTGTCATCGGTGAAAGTCGGTTCGATCGGCTCGAATGTGCCGCCCTTCTCGTTCTTGCCGCGAAGCATTTCAAGATAGGCAGCCAGACCATAGGCAACACGATCGAGATCGCGCTTGTCCTTCAGGAGGTTCTGGATGGTGGCCGTCCAGAACACCTGCACCTTCGATGCGCCATCACTGCCGATACGCAGGTTCTGGTCTGCCATGGCCGGGTTGGAGAAGCGCGAGATGACCGATTCCTTATACTTCTCAAGGTCTTCACCCGGCGCGGCCTTCAGGGTCGGGATGACATCCGTGTCGAGGTAGGTCTCGACCAGCTTGCGCAGCTCGGGGTCATTGATCGACTCGTCGATATGATCATAGCCGAGGAGCAGACCGGAGAAGGCCAGGAAGATGTGCGATGCGTTGAGCATACGGATCTTCATGAACTCATAATCGGTCACGTCATCGACCATCTGCACGCCGACCTTTTCAAGGGCGGGACGTCCATCGGCAAATTCATCCTCGATCACCCACTGGGTGAAGTCTTCCGCCACCAGCGGCAGAAGATCATCCAGACCGCTCTCCTTGTTCAGGCGGGCAGCGATGTCTGCCGAGACGGTCGGTGTGATGCGATCAACCATGGCGTTGGGGAAGGTGGCGTTGGCCTCGATCCAGCTTGCGAACTCCGGGTCACGGGCGCGGGCATAACCAAGAAAGGCCTTGCGTGCCACGTTGCCGTTATGACGCAGGTTATCGCAGGACATGATGGTGAAGGCGCGATTGCCCGCATCGCGACGGCGGCGCAGACCCTCGACCACATAACCAAAGATCGTGGACGGCGTTTCCGGATTGGCCAGATCGCGCTGGACGGCCTCGTTGTCGAGCGCGAATTCACCCGAGTGCTCGTCGATGTTGTAGCCACCCTCGGTGATCGTCATCGACACGATCTTGATGGCCGGATCGGCGAGATATTCCAGAACGGCTTCCTGCTTTTCAGGAGCAAGGAGATAGTCGCGCAGGGCGCCAATAACGGTGCGCTTGCTCTCGCCCGAGGGGGCCGTTTCGGTCAGGGAGAACAGGCAGTCCTGCTGCTTGAAATCCTCGGCCTTCTTCTTGGAACGGTCGCCCGAGGTCAGGCCGACGCCGATAATGCCCCAGCCCTGCTGACCGGGCAGAGCGAGCGCCTTGTCGACATAATAGGCCTCATGGGCGCGGAAGAAATTGCCGACACCAAAATGCAGGATTCCGGGCTTGATGTCCTTGAGATCGTAAGACGGAGCGGCCACGCCTGCCGGCAGGTGCTTCAGGGTCTCGCGGGTGATCATAAGCTTAAATCCCTTTTTGTTGCTTCAGGAGCGCCATTTCTGAACGACACAAAAAGACCAGATTCAGCCCTGCACGTCAAAAAGCGCAGGGTACAACCCGGCCCAAATCACCCCAAGCAACGTTACAGGGGGAGCACAAGTTCAACGCGATCTGTGCAGGCGCTCCCTGTCTGGGGCTTACTTGCCGATCATGTCTCTCAGGTCTTTCGCCCGGCTTTCGGGCGTGCTCATCAGCACGTCTGTGGCACGGCGCATATCCTGGCGCAGCAGGGCGATGACGAAGTGCATTTCGGGCAGCGCATCCTGCCCCAGCGTCGGCAGCGCGCTCAGAACGTCTTCCCGTCCCGGGCGATAGGGTTTCTCATGGGCCTTGCCCGCAGCATGGATTTCGCAGCGCCGGGCGAGAGAGCGATAGGCATGGCTCAGACCGGTATGCAGCCCGGCCACGCCTGAAAAGCCGCCCCTGTCCTTGCCCGCATTGATGGCACGGGCCACCAGCATGGTATCACTGAGCATACGGCGCATCAGGGCGGGCAGAACGGTCAGGATCGGGTGGCGTTTTTCGAGCAGCCCCCAGTTTTCGCGATAGGCTTCTGCCACACATTCATTGATCACCAGCAGATTGCGAGCGCAATGGTCATTGCGGGCCTCGAGTTCGCTCCACATTTCCTGCCGTCGCAGGGCCGCCTGAAGCAGTTCGTCCATCTCGCGGAACATGCGCCCTGCGGTGAGGAAACCGCGCCGCCGCGCACTGGCATGAAGCACCACGAAACTCACAACCAGCGCGACGATCACACCAAGGAAAATGGCAGTCAGTCGCTCGGTCAGCGGCCAGTACGGGTTCGCGCCATGCGAGGGCAGAAGATAGACGATCATCAGCGTCACCCCGGCAAAGCGCAACGAGGGGCGAACCGCTGCCATATAGGCCAGCGGTAACAGGGCGATGCAGAAGATAGGCCAGTAGAAACCCAGAATAAGCCGCGCAGTGATGGCCAGCGTGCCAACAACGGCACCGACCAGCGTGCCGATAATCTGGTCGCGCGCCGTGGAAAACGTCTGGTCTATGCTCGACTGGGTGACGATCAGCGCCGTGATCAGGGCCCAGATCGTCTCGTCCAGCCCGGTGGCTTCACCGATGACCCAGCACAGGGCCACCGCAACGAGGGTTCTGACCATCTGCCGCCACGGGGCCTCACCATCCTCGCGCGCCCGGAGCAGTGAGGCAAAGGGCATAGATCAGTCTCCGGATAGCGGCAGCGGCACCCAGCGCAGCCCGTCCTGACCCTGAACGAGCAGGAGCACGGTATGTTTCTTCTGCTGGCGTGCGCGTGCCAGTTCCTTTGACAGGGCGTCCGGTGAATTCACCGCCACCTGCTGCACTTCCGTCACCACGTCACCCGGCTGAAGGCCACGCGTATCGGCAGCACCATCGCGTGTCACATCGGTTACCACCACGCCCCGCTGTGAATCCGAAAGGCTGTATTTGCCGCGTGTCTCGTCATCGATGGCAGAGAAGGTGACACCCAGATCGGCAAGGGCGAGCTTGCTGGGGCCTTTCACCTTGGCATCGCTTGGCGGCATGTCCGGCGCCTCGGGTGAGGGTTTGACCACCAGGGTGACATCCATCGTCTTGCCCTTGCGCCAGATGCCGAACACCGTCTTGGTGCCGGGCGCAATTTCGGCCACGAGGCGTGGCAGGGCGTGGCCATCAATGGGCTTGCCATTGAGCGCGGTAATCACATCGCCTGTCTGCAGCTTTGCCGCAGAAGCCGGGCCCTTGGGGTCGATACCGGCAATCATCGCGCCCTTTTCGGGCTTGAGGCCGATGCTGTCGGCAATTTCGTGCGTCACGTTCTGCACGCGTACGCCAATCCAGCCGCGCGACACATGGCCATCACGGCGCAACTGATCGATCACGCCACGGGCATCATTGGCCGGGATGGCAAAGCCGATACCGATGGAGCCGCCACTGGAGCTGTAGATGGCCGTGTTGATGCCGATCACCTGCCCATCGAGATTGAAGAGCGGACCGCCGGAATTGCCCCGGTTGATGGAGGCATCGGTCTGGATATAGTCGTCATACAGCCCGTGATTGATGTCTCGACCACGCGATGAAACGATGCCGCTGGTAACCGTGCCGGACAGGCCGAACGGATTGCCGATGGCCAGAACGCGGTCGCCGACGCGGGCCTTGTCGCTATCGCCGAAGGGTACTGTCGGGAAGGGCGTCTTGCTCTCGATCTTGATCACGGCCAGATCGGTCCGGCTGTCGCGCCCCACGATCTTTGCAGGAAGCACCGTGCCATCCTGAAGGGTGACGGAAACCTTGTCCGCATCCTTGATGACATGGTTGTTCGTGACGATGAATCCATCGGGCGAGATGATGAAGCCCGAGCCCAGCGCCTGCATCTTGCGTGGCGGATCGGAAGGCGAGGGGGAGCGATTCATGTAATCGTGAAAGAACTTCTCCATCGGCGAGCCGGGGGGAAATTGCGGCACCTGCGGCCCGTCATCGGGGCTGGCGTCCGGGCCGTCATCATCGTCATCATCCTCACCCGGCTTCAGCGTGGCTGAAATCGAGATGTTTACCACCGCTGGCAGCAGACTGGCTGCCAGATCGGCCAGGGAGTCCGGCGCCGCATGAACGCTGCGCGCAAGAGCCGCCGGCGCAGCTGCTGCGGGTGCGGCCGGTGCCGGCGCAGGGTCGGCAAAGGCGGAGGAGGCGGCGGAAACCCAGCCGCCCATCAGGGCGGCAAGAACGAGGCGATGTTTCATGGCGCTAGGCTAACGCAAATCAGGGGTTTGCGTCACCTATCTCCGCGCTGCGATCTTTCTTCTCTTCCGCCCGGGCTTCCTTGCGTGTTTCGCCCGCCATCAGAGCGGCCTGACGGCGATGGCGATCAAGCCAGACCGACAATCCATAGACCCCAAGGAAGCCAAGCACATTGACCAGAATCTGGATGACCCAGCCATCGCCAAAACTGTTCATCACCAATCGGGCAAACAGGTCGAGAATCGTGCCGAAGCTGAACACCTCAAGCGAATGACGCCCCAGCAGCGCGAGACCCTGCCCGATGCGTGTTTCCGAAAGGCGCGTGGCCGTTACGGAGGACTGGACAAGCAGCAGAATGGCCAGAGCGTCGGTCCAGCGCCAGATGGCCAGATCGGACTTGTCGGCCTGCGGCACGACGGCGAGCGGCCTCAGGCTGGGCAGGTTCCAGCTTTCATAGGGGAAGCATTCAAGCGCGCCGAACAGAAGATAGGCCCCGGCAAGGCATTTGGCCCAGAGGGGGCCCGGCAGATTACCCTCGCGCTTGCCCGCCATGATGGCGGCCAGCATGCCAAGAGTGAAAATGAACTGCCAGGCCAGCGGGTTGAAATACCAGCCATCGGGGTCAAGCCAGTTGGGCAGGTTGAGCGTGGGGTCACTATTGATCAGCCCCCAGAGCGCAAGGCTGACCCCGCCCAGCAGCCATGGCGAGATCTTCCACAGAAAGACCAGCAGCGGAAAGGCCAGAAGCAGCACGATATAGAGCGGCAGGATATTCAGATTGTTCGGCAGGGCCTGGAGGCTGAGGACGCTCCAGATCCATTCATGGCCATGGGCCAGTTCGGGCTCCAGAAAATCCACGGGCACAGGGTAATAATGCCGCCACTGGCGTATGGTGAAAACCGACACCAGCAACATGACCATCTGGAACAGATAGAGGCGCCAGCATCGGCGCACGATGCGCTCGATACCCATGACCCATCCACCTGTTGGCGGGCCGCGCAGGATCAGGCGGCCATAGGCCAGCCACGAGGCATAGCCCGCCAGCAGCACAAAGATCTCGGCTGCGTCGGCGAAGCCGAAATTGCGCAATGTGAAGCGGTTGAGCACATCCTGTGGCGCATGATCGGCCAGCATCATCAACAGCGCGATGCCGCGCAGGGCATCAATGCGATGGTCGCGCTTCTTGCGTTTAGGGGTGGCGTCGGTTGTGGCCTCGCTCATTCCTGTCATGCTCTCCTGCCCGGACGACCCGGGTGCATCTGCCCCGGTATTGACCTGCTCATACGCGCAGATGGTTGCGCGATCCACTTCCCGCCATGTTAAACGGGAGGGATAAGGCCCGGCCCCGTCGCCAGAGGACAACCATGACCGATTTTGAAAAACCCGCCAACGAGGAAGACCAGCGCAGGATTCTCGAGACCCTGCGCCTGGTTCAGGATGAGGCCGGCACATCCAATGTCCTGAGCTTTGCCTCGCTTGAAGGTGTGGCGGTGCGTGATGGACACGCCCATGTCTCTCTCGCCACGTCGCGCGAAGATGCGGCGCGTATCGAACCCCTGCGTCCCCGTGCTGAAGCCGCTCTTGCACGTCTCCCCGGTATCTCGCGCGCAACGATCATCCTGACGGCCCATCGTGCACCGGGCAAGGCTGCGCCCCAGCCTCAGGGGCACCGCCCCTTCCAGCTCGAGCAGCCCGCCAACAGCCCCGGCCATCCTCAGCCCATGCGTCCCGATGGCAAGGCCCTGCCCCAGGTGCGCGCCATTATCGCCGTTGCCTCCGGCAAGGGCGGCGTGGGTAAATCGACCACTGCCGTCAACCTTGCGGCCGGTCTGGCCAAGCTAGGGCTGCGTACCGGCATGCTGGATGCCGATATCTATGGTCCCTCCCTGCCACGCATGCTTGGTCATTCCGCCAAGCCTGCGCTGGAAAATGGCAAGATCATTCCTGTTGAAGCCTGGGGCATGCACGCCATGTCCATCGGGTTTCTGGTGGATGAACAGCAGGCCATGATCTGGCGCGGCCCGATGGTCATGGGGGCCATCGGCCAGTTTCTGGGCGACGTGGCGTGGCCCGCCCTCGATGTGCTCGTGATCGACATGCCGCCGGGTACAGGTGACGCCCAGCTGACCATCGCCCAGAAGCTCAGCCTGCGCGGTGCCGTGATCGTTTCCACCCCTCAGGACATTGCCTTGCTGGATGCCCGCCGCGGGCTGACCATGTTCGAGCGCATGAATGTGCCGCTGCTCGGTGTGGTCGAGAACATGTCCTATTTCTGCTGCCCCAACTGTAACCATCGCACCGAGCTGTTCGGTCATGGAGGTGCGCGGGCCGAAGCCGAAAAGGCCAATGTACCGTTCCTTGGCGAAATTCCGCTGCTGGCTGATATTCGCATGAGCGCCGATGCCGGCACGCCGATCATCCTCTCCTCGCCCGACAGCGAGGCCGCGCAGGCCTATACCCGATTGGCCCGTGCCGTGGCGGATAGTCTGCGTCTGGAGCCTGGCGCTTGAGGCGTCTGTCTCTCGCCCTGCTGGTCGGCAGTCTGGTGCTTGTGGGGTGCGGCCCCCGCAAGGTGGCCCATCATGGCTATGCCGCCGATGGCTATGGGGTGATTGATAATTCCCCTCATCTGCCGCCGCCAGATACGCTCTGGCAGCCGGCCAGGCCTGCACAGTAAGCGGATGTATGGGGCGCTGCCCCATGCCTCGCCAAAGGACGGTCGTCCTTTGGAAACCTGCCTGGTTTGAAACGGGGATTAGTGGGGCTTGCTCCTTTGCGTGTGCAGGGCAGAGCCCTGCACACTGCCCGGATAGTCAGTGAGCCGGTGTTACTGCCGGAGTCTGTTCGCCGGTTTTTTCGGTAACCGAGACATCGCCATTGACGGTCCGGTTGAGTACGGAAAATGACACGGCATCCATTGTCGTCACATCAACGTCATCGCCGGTCTTGAGGCTGTTCAGCAGGGGCTGAAGCGCCTTCTGACGCACAGTGATGGTGCGTGTGATGTCGGCATGATCGATGATCGTTACCTTATGGGCAGCCGCATCGACGGTCACCACCTTCACGCGCTGACGCTGGAACGAGACGAGCGTGCCATGCGGGTGACGACGGGCATAACCCTTGGCGGATGACACGGTCGATTCCGGCAGGGGCGTGCCGGGTGCGGCGATATCGGCTGCCATCGTCTGGAAGAAACGGACCGAAATCTGGTCTCCAGCCTCAAGATGGGGAAGGTTTTTCGCATCCTTGGGGATGGTGAGGTTGAGCAATCCGCCCTTCTTGTCACGCAGCAGAACGGTACGTGTTTCCGGATCGATCGTCTCGACCGTTGCGGTCATGCTTTGGTTGCCCGTGATCACGGCCTGTGCAGCCGCTCGGGAGATATGGAGCGTCGAAGCCGGTGCAGCGAAAAGAAGGGCAGTCAATGCGGGGCGCAGCAAACGACGGGTCATGCGCGTTGTCCTCGAAACCATGGGAGCGTTCTTGTCCTTCTTGGGTGTCAGTCAGAGCGAAATGGTCGACTGTTCCATCTCATCGGCAAGAGAGACGGACCGGCTCAGGCTGCCCCATGTTTCGCTTCATGAAAAGGGGGCGTGAGGCATGGGTGATCAGCCTTATGTGCAATTCACCGATAGGTTGAGCAATGCCGATCAGGTAGCTGCTTTCCCGGCCAGAAGCGGGCGCTTCTGACAATGATCGTCGGCATGTCGCTCAAGGATCGGGCGCAAAAACCTTCGAGGCAGTGCAAGGCAGTCTGGCAAGAGGGCGTTCGTTTCGGCATGAATACGGGTTATGTCCGATCACTCAACCCACTCTGCCCTGCGTTATGGCCTGTTGCTCCTGCTGGTTTGTGGGAGCGCCGCTATCGTCACAGGCTCGGGCAAGGCAGCATCGCTGCAAGGCACCGACAAACCCTCAACGCAGACCGGGCAACGAGACGAGCATGTGATTGTGCATGGTCGTCAGGCGTCCGGTATGGGGGCCGATTATGGCCGTCATGATGCGTCTCTTGGGCCGTTGGGCACGCGCTCGCTGCTGGACACGCCTTTTTCCATCATGGCGGTCCCACGGGATGTGATTGTGAACCAGCAGGCGCGCAATGCGAATGATCTGGTGCAATACCTGCCTTCGGTGCAGCTTGAAATACGGGGAGACCCAAATACCAGCCGTCCGCAATCGCGGGGCTTCGAAGCGGATGTGATCG
This sequence comes from Asaia sp. As-1742, assembly GCF_011753235.1. NCBI lineage: Bacteria > Pseudomonadati > Pseudomonadota > Alphaproteobacteria > Acetobacterales > Acetobacteraceae > Asaia > Asaia sp. As-1742. The sequence continues at coordinate 413,093 of NZ_VWWA01000004.1, forward strand.
CCAATTCCCGTATGGACGGGCTCAATATGGTGATCACGACGCCTTATGCTGCCGAAATGTTCGATTCCCTCCAGGTGCTCAACGGGTTGTCGGGCGCGTTGTATGGACCGCAGAATCCGGCGGGAACATTCGACTACACGCTGAACCGGCCGACAGATCACGCCCGCGAGCATCTGGTGTTCGGAGTGGACTCGGCGGGTGCGCCCCTGGAGTCACTCGATGCATCGGGGCGGGTGGGGCATGGGCGATGGTTTGGATACCGTGTGACGATGCTCAACCAGTCTGGCACGACCTATGCCCCCGGTACGCATCTGCGACGCGGGCTGATTGCCGGGGCGTTCGATTTCAGGCTCGACAACAGGACGACGATCCAGATTGACGCCAGTCAGTACAGCTATGCCCAGCGTGGTTATGCCGGAGGGTTCACCTTTGCCACGGGGCTTTCCCTGCCCAAGGCGCCCGATCTTGCGCAGCAGGGATATGGCCAGGATTTTGCGGGTTATAACGCGTCAACCAATACGGCGCTGGCCAAGGTCATTCACAGATTCAACGAGAACTGGTCGCTTACGCTGGGCGGCCTGTATCAGGATGCCTGGCGGAATGTCTTTGGTGTCACCAATGCCTTGCTTGACGATACGGGGCGATATCGCACCACCATCACGGCAGCAACGACCGCCAATGATTTCCGGGTCTGGTCGAACCTCGCCTATGTCAATGGCCGGTTTCACACCGGGCGTTTCGTGCATCAGCTGGTGCTCGGCTCGAACGGTTACAGCATGGGCAATTTCAATCCGACCGCGGGGGCGAGCACCATACTGGGAACGGCCCGTATCGGGGCCCCGACCGTGTTCGCAGGGACGCAGCCTTATTTCTCGGGGCGTTATCAATCCGCGTCGATCCTGACACAATCCCTCCTTCTGGGGGATACGATGGCGCTGAACCGCCATTTTTCCATCATGGCGACGCTTGGCTGGAGCTGGCTCGACACGACGAGCCGCAACCGCAATGGCGTCACGACCGCCGCCTATAACGCCTCTGGTGTTTTTACCCCCATGACGAGCCTGATCTATCGGCTCGACGAGCACACGAGCTTTTACGGCACCTGGGGGCGGTCTGTTCAGGCGGGGCCGGTTGCCCCGGCGTCGAGCCGGAATGCCAATGACGTGCTCGCACCGCTGCGCTCGGAAGAATATGAGGTGGGCGCAAAATACCGCCCTTCGTCGGGGGTGATGCTGAGTGCCGCAGCTTTTCGCATGACACGTGGTTTTGCCTTCACCGATCCGGTGAGCAGCCTGTATCGCGAGGCGGGAACACAACGCAATTACGGCGTCGAGGGGCAGGTTGCAGGGCGGGTCAGCGACGGACTGAGTGTCATAGGGGGTGTCACCTGGCTTGATGCGCAGGTTGGCAACACAGGCTCTGCACTGACATCGCACAAGCAGGTTGTGGGGGTGGCTCCGGTTCAGGCCAATATGCTGATCGATTATCACCCCGGCTGGGCGCGGGGTGGCGCGGTCAATGCGAGCGTGCACGTTGTTGGCAGACGCGCAGCCGATAACGAGAACCGCAGTTTCGTGGCTTCGTTCACGACCCTCGATCTGGGTGCGCGCTATGGCTTTCACGTATATCGCGTGCCGATGGTCATTCGCTTCGGGGTCAGTAATGTAACCAATGCGCGATACTGGGCTTCGGTCTATCCGAGCTCTGTGATGGCGGCACCAATGCCATGAATTCGGCAGTCGCCGGCTTGCCCCGGAGCTATCACGCGACGACAGAAATCGATTTCTGATCTTTGTGTTCCGATTGTCGCGAATGTTGGGGCCTGTGAGGCCTTGATGTGGGTTGTGGCGGTAGCGATGCGGATTACGGAAAAGGAAGCAGCGGTTTTCTCGCATCGGATTGCGGCTCCTCCTTATGCCTTGAGACGAGCCCACAGGTTCTCCACCAGATGTCAGCGCCTGCACGCCCATGTGGCAGATAAGCTGTGGCTCATCGCGGTTTGACGGAATAACAGGGTGTGAGCCTCTGCCCCTCAAGGCTTCACGAAATCGGGTCACGGCATAACCCTGATCGTGGACAACGTCGCGGTGCGCGTATGGCAAGCCCGTCAGGGAGGAGCATGGCTACCGGGAGTTTGTGGGCCAGCCTTGGCGTCAGAGTGAAAGACAGGGCCTTACCGCGCCCGTGAGCGGCGACGTTGGCTTCTCTGCCGAGGCATCCACGAGGCGGCCAAGCGCTTTACAACCGCCTCCGTGTCTTCGAAATCTCCCCTCTCGGGCAGTTCCTGCCGTCCTGTGAGGCAGGCGGACGTTCATGTGTTCGAGGCACTCCATGTCCGATGCGGGGACTGTTGCCTGTTCAGAGAGCGCTCGCCAAAGGTTAACCCTCCCAATGGATGAAGAGTTGGTCTGCGGTCGACTATGCACTGCGCCCAGAAGGGACAGCTTACGAGGTTGTCCCGTTCCGGTGCCGCCAGAAAATTGCCGACATGGGCCGCCGCAGATTGCGCGGCGTCTTGCCTTTCTGTCGGGCTCACCTTGAGCAGTGGCTCCCCAACCAACCATGCGGTATCGGCAAACACAGGCGGCATCACGCTCATCGCAAAGCGCTGCGCAGCCACATGCACGTTTCGAGCCCTGACAGGCTTCAGTTCATCACTGCCCCCGCTCGATTGTGGAGAGGCTCTGAGATTTCGCTTCGAGTACTACAGACGAATATTGACCGGGGAGTGTGTAGGTTCCCGTTTCGGGTTTCGTGTCGTACCACCCAAGGGTCAAGTTCGAGCCCGGCACGACCGTAACGATCCCTGTGCCCATATTGCTGATCGTGATACGGCAACCGGCCGGAAGGCCCCATGTGTTCGTGATGGCCGTGTCACCTGTTACTGAAATTGTCGTGCCACAATCAGTGATCAGCAACGAATATGCCGACGATTTGGCTGTAACAGGGTGCGCCATGATGCGCACAGAATTGGAACCATCCATGTGATATTCCATCATGGGAATATTGTGACTTGCGCCATCGGTTTTACGATCAAAAACGCCAATCTCATTCTGCAGTGCGACGGGCGTTGTCAGCGCTGTAAAATCCAGACTGTCATTTTTGACGGTGTGGATACGAAGTGCGGTTGCGTTTTTTTCACTATTTGCTGTGACGATCGCGTTGATTTGTGCTGTTACGCACCCGTTGGCGCGATCTGGATCATTGTCGGGCTCACTTTGATATCCCACGCAAACATGACCGTTCACGTCCAGGTCAGTAACAGGGTACTGGTTTTTAATTCCAACTTCGTTGTTCAGACGGTCAATGGAAAGCAATGGCCTGGTAGTGGGTTGCCCCCAGGACATGCCATTGAAGGGATAGAAGTCAATTCCACCCATCGGGGTCATGACCATGGAATCGTGCTGTGAGTATTCGGTCGGTCCAAAATAAACGAGATAAGTGCCCGTGTTATGCGCTGCACGACTGACCGTAATTCTGCTCGTGCCATCACCACCCGTAATGAGCGTGTTGGGATCCAACTGCCCATAAGCATTGGGGGCTTCAATAAGCTGGCCTGAAATGTCGTGGGGAAATTTTCCGCTCGGGAGTGTTATGGTCGTACTGCCCGCCGTCATGTGGACCCAGAGCTTGGTGTAGCTGATAAATTCCCCTCCGGTCTGCTGAAGCATGAATGGGCTAGGCTGTATCAAGTTTGACGATGCGAGTTCGAAACGGTCGAACTCTCCCCAGCACGCACCATATTGCGGAAGACCGAATGTCAAATCAGCACCGCACCCAAAACCACCATGTCCGATAGGTGTATCGGGAGAGATGAAACGGTCTTTCTGGAAAAATGATATCGCGGAATAACCATGCACATCATCATTCATGAGTCCAAGAACATCATTGCCGGGGTTCGATGTCTGGATCATCAACTCGCCGCTGGCCTGCGGTACACTGTAATTGAAAAGCGTTCCGGTTGTGGCTGTGTTTGCCCCTTTTGGAGTTTTGATGAACAGACCGTCTGTCGGGATATAGGCACCCGGCTTTACGAGGCTGGTTCCACCTTGAACTTGCAAAACCGATGTACTCAGGGCACCGATCTTTTTATCGTGACTCAGGTTTGCAGGCGGTAAGGATTGCGCATGAGCAAACCAAATACACCATGAAATAGTCAGTATATTGAGCAGAAAAAGCATCGTTTTCATTAGAATCTCCAGAATACTTGATCGATATGAAATCAATCATAAACGCATCTGGGATGAAAACCTATTTTCCCAGTCGAGCCATCATCATAAACCATTGATATCGTTGTGCCTTGGAACACCCATGAGAGAGTTTTCGAACCATTCAGGTTCACAGTAAAAAACTCGTATCCGACGCCTGCGCCCCAGCCTGCCCAGCGATCCAACACCGCAAGACCCGTGATCCGATCATGCGTTGAGCCTGTCTGTTTTGATCAAAAGTCGCAGACAGAGCAGTTCGTCCGGACTGACGGCATTACCTGGCTCACCATGATTATGGATCTGGCGAATACCCGTGGCGACATGCCCCGTCTCCGGTTTCTGGAGCGAATGATCGCAACAGCATGTTAGGCCGGAGCAGGGAGCATTCTGGCATTCGTGAACAAAAGCTGATCCGGAGGGAAGCTGGGGCGCTGGAGAGGGGGCCGAGATAGGGTCGTACGGTTTTGGGATATCGGATGGCGACCCGTCGCCATCTCTTGGGCATGTTGAACATACACTCGATGCGGTTGGCGATGCGGTTGCGCAGTCTGTAAGCGTGTCGGTTAAGACTGGTGGGGTTTGTCAGGCCGGGATTACAGGACGAGCGTTAGTGTATGAAATGTTGACCCGGATCTGCTGAGGGTCGTAGCCGCGACCGGTCGGAGGTTTGTCGAGACAACCACCTATGGCTCGACATGGCGGAGCAAATGCCTGCTGGGTGTAAGCTTGTTCCGGGGGCAGGGAGAAGGCGAAAGGGAAGCTGCGGGTCGCGACGGGCTGGAAGCTTGGTTGAGAAACCGTCGTGCGATCGGCCGAGCGCCTCGGTCGGGCCATCCCCTTTTATCCCGTGAGTACAGTGATGAACGCGAACCACGGTGCTGCCGATCAGGGCTACAGATCCGTCAGGGCCAATCAACCCTGTCAGGATCCCGAGTAAGGCAGCGAACGTGCTCTGCTCGCCTTACAGCTGGTAAAAGCAGAACACGCTACTCTACAGGCCATGGCAAGGCGGGAGATGAGACGATTGCGCACCTCCCGTGACATACACATCATGCTGTCGGGAAATGGCTATGATCGCCCGCCGGAGGGCGGCCACGCCCCGCCTCGGCAGGTAGCAACGGGCTGATCAGCATTCCCGAACCCGATTGTCTCGTTCGACGTAGCTCCCAGATGGCAGCGTTGAGTTCATCTCGTCCAGCCCCGTCCGGCTTAGTCCATGGACGCTAGAACTTTGAAAATCTCCGATAAGCGACGCTCAGGTCCCGGAAAACAAAGATGGGTTTACCATCGCCGGGATCTGTCCCATTTATCTTGATACTACCTATGGAAATAGAGTCATGATAATTCAGGAAGACAATACTGACAGCGCGAAAGCCATCTTCATCTTCTTCGAAGAATTTCAGATCAACGCAGTTAATACTTTTGAATATTTCCATAGAGCTTGACAATGTACATATATCGTATCCGCCCCACTGATTGACCAGAAACCGCGTTTCGTCTTCCAGAAACTTTATCTTTACGTTCAACATGACAACGGCATGATCCAGATTTCTGTTTCTATACCGAATGAGATGATGGCGCTGCTCGGTCCCATCGATAAAAATCAGGTCCCCGTTGGGTTCCAGCTCAGTAGACGCATCATCCTCATGTGAGGTCCAATCGTCAAATGTACAGTGCAGGAAATTCCAATCTTCGTGCGGCAGAGCGCTTGAAAACACACGCGAAAGAAGACGCTGTGCTTCTTGTATTTCCGGTTCGAATTGCTGCTCAAATGGTATCTCGGGCTTAACTATATCCCCCGCGGCATGGACATAACTATTATCTGCCACGCGGGGAGTCCCGTCACGCCCGCATGAAATACCAGGGAATTCAGGGGAAAGACGCCGCTCGAGAATATACCGAACAACAAGCATATTCAGAATTGATTGTTCCGGGCAGAACCATCTATAGGCAGGATGTAATTCATCGGGGGTTGTGGGCGGATGAATATAACGCTCCTGCATACAGAGAGCCAGCCAATTCAGGAAGAATTGCCGGCTCACATCATTGACGCGTGCAATGATATTATTAACAATCAACATTTGATGATGATTGGCGAGACTGGAATTTAGAGCGATATCATAAATTTGATTGTATTTTGCGTAGTCTATGCTGCGAATAAGATCGCCCTCGTGCTCGCGTCCAATATAAAAATCTCTATCCCCAAGACAAACACTGACCAATTCTTTGCAATTGATCACATAATTGATTAATGAGTGATATTTAAGGACGTTTCCGTCAACATATAAAATAACATCCCCTTCTTTCATAGACTGCATTGCATGAAGGATAATAAATGGCTTCCATGCTGCAAATCCAACTTTGTGCAGGAAAGGGTTGTTGTGTAGGCCTACTTCATCAGGATATTCACGGATGAGCTCGCCCACACCCAATTTTCTCAATATGGAAGGAGAATAGGCGCTGAAACTAGCACCGACGTTGCGGGCATGTTCTTGCAGAATACGAGCGGAAGCTGTTAGATCGTAACCTGCGTCATATGGGTGCCCCTCGGAAATAAATGTGATGATTTTAGTAGACGATACCATGAATTGCGTCACTTCCAAGCAAAAGGTACTGGTTTTTGTTTCGTACTGTCCATTGCCAGAAGTGTACACTAAACAAATCAGCTAAAAGATTTCAAAAAATTTTCAGCCAGTATCAAATCACCGGGTATTGATATTGTTGTGCCTCGATGGTGTTCGAGAAGGGTTTTTCTGCGCCTTCCATCTTATCGCGCCTCGAAATCGTTCATACACAAAACCTCGTTATAGACCCTGTGAGGTCTTGATATGAGTTGCAGCGGCAGTGATGCGGGTTACAGAGAAAGAACCAGCGTTCCCGTATTGGATGGCGGCTGCTCCCCCGTGTTAAAACGAGCCCGCAGGTTCTCTACCAAATGCCTATACGCCCATGTTGTGCAGGCAAACTGCGGATCGTCGCGTCTGGACGGAATGACGGAGCGTAAATGCGTGTTCCACGGGGGCTCGCGCAATCGGTTTCTGGCAATAGGTCTGGTTGCGGCGGGCGCCATGCGCAGCATCTTGCCGCACGTCAACCAGGGTCAGGGTTGAGAGGGGTTCGCAGGCCTGACCAGACGTCCGGGTGAAAGGCGGGGCATTACCCCACCCTGCAGCGGTGACGCTGGCTTTTCTGCCAAAGTCTCTACATCAACGGTTGGGTGCTTCTCGAGGGCTTCTGTGTTCCTGAAATCCTCTCTCTTGCGGCTTCCACCGCCTGGCAGTGAGCCCGAATGGTCGTACCCTGGAAGGATGCCATGCTTAAAGCAGGGTGTCCCTCTACCCGCGCAAAGAGGAGTTTCTGGGGGCTGACATTCGCGCGGTAGATAAAAAACTGGACTGCGTTCCACCATGCGCTTTGCTCAGGAGGGACGGCTTACCAAGTCATCCCATTCTGGTACCGCTGGAAAATTGCCGACATCGTCAGCCGTGATTGTGCGTCGGCGTCTCGTCTTTCGGCAGGGTCGTCTTGATCGGTAATTTCCAGATCAAGCATGCCGCAACGTCAAACACAGGCTGCCCAACGCCCAACGCCCAACGCCCAACGCCCATCGCAAAGCGCTGCGAAGCCGCGTTCACGGTTCAAGCCCCGACAGGCCCTCGAGCGACGGATGTGTCTGGCTCCTAACCCGGCATGGTATCCCGGTTCTGGCGCAATTCTGCCGCACCGCGCGCAACGGCAGACCATGCGGCATTGGCCAGTGCCTTGCGGCTGGGGAAGTCTTCTGGTGCCAGAGGCGCGTGAAGCAGGATAGTCGCCCGCTTGTTGCGTGTTTTCAGAAATTGCCAGACGTGAGGCCCCAGATCCATATCGCCATACCAGGCAAAAATGGCGCGTCGGGTGCGTGTGACGGGTAAACCCTCCAGCCGGTCATAAACCAGAGAGATAGGTTGTATGAGTGGCGTCAGCCCGGGCGGGTAGGAGGGCATATCTACGGGCGGCGCATTTTTGGGCGGGCGTGGCAGCTTCGCGATCGCGAAGAAAGTGGACATGAAGGGCAGCACGCGTGACCCGTCCGAGGATGTGCCTTCAGGGAACAGGATCAGATTATCTCCGGTCGCAAGACGCGTGATCATTTCGTCTCGCTCACGCCCGGTTGTGCTCCGGTTGCGGCTCACGAAAATGGTGCGCCCGATTTTGGAGACCAGCCCCATGATGGGCCAGCGTTCGATGTCGCCTTTGGCGACGAACACGGAATAGATCTTGGTTCCTAATACCGGGATGTCGAGCCAGGAGGAATGGTTGGCGACATAGATAACGGGGCGCTCACCCCGATCGCGTCCCTTTTGTCCGCCGACTGTGCCGACAGGGCTGCCAACGATCTGGATATCCAGATCAAGTAACTTGCACAGAACGCCCCAGATGACCCGCGTCCAGCGTATCTTCAAGACGCCGGGGATGGGGAGCAGCAGTGCCTCGAAACCCACCGATAGCGGTACCCATACGATGACCCCGGCCAGACGGATGCCAGCACGAAGGGCTTCAGCACGGCGGCTCAGGACGCTGGGCGCACGGGCGGGTGCAGGCTCTGTCAGAGTCGGGCGGGGCTGATGACGTGCGTGATGCCCGTTCGGTGCTTTGCTGCCCCGTTCTGATAGCAGTTTGGCGAGCCGGGCTCGGAAGTCTTTCGCACTCATGCAGTGTTCAATACTGTCAGGAGGCAAATGTGACAATCTCCTGACCTGCGATCCTGGGTGCGATGACTGGTCAATATGTACTGATGGCGGCAGCATGCGCCGATCACATTTTGTGCAGCGAAGCCGTCGGCAATGTTCCACGTGAAACATCGCCCGGTTCCAGGGGTGACAGGCGCCGCTGATGGGTCACGTATTCTTTAAGGCTCTGGCTTGCTGCCTGCGGCCTGCCTCACGCGTAGTGATAATAAAGAAAGGTAAAAAGTGATGTCTGGTTTTGGCAATACCCCGGAAAACAAACCCTCCGGCGACAATGATCCGGGCGGCATCTCGCGCAGCGATGAATTGCCTGGCGGGATCTTCACAGGCGGGAGCTTTCCCGGAGGCGGTATCCCGGGTCTGCCCCCCTTTATGCCAAAGCTGAAACCAAACTGGTTTATTGGTATCGGGGCCGCCCTCATATTGCTTGGTGTGTTTGCGTTTCTCGATACCATTGTGACCACGCTGGCGAGCATCGTCGTTATTGGCATGTTGCTCATTTTCTCGGGGGTCGCCTATCTGGCGCAGAGTTTTGCCCATCGTGACGTGCCGGGATCACGCTTCTGGATCACTGCGTTGATGGGGTTTCTCTACATTCTGGGTGGTATCCTTCTCATTCAGGAGCCTGAAACGGGATCGCTGTTTCTGACAGCATTTCTGGCCGGGTGCTTTATGGCCTCAGGCGTAATGAGGGGGCTCTGGGCGCTGGGCCATCGCCACGTGGCCAACTGGTGGACGATGATTCTGAGCGCGGCGGTTGCCTTGTTCACCGGGGTGTTCATCTTCGTTACCCTGCCATGGTCCGGGCTCTGGCTTATCGGCACATTCATCGCCATCGAGCTGATCTTCGGCGGTATCTCCGCAATGGCGTTCGGCATGTCGCTCAAGCGCGACGGCCGCTGAGGTCCCGTCCTCGCGTCGCATGAAAAAGGCCGCCCCGACACTGTGTCGGGGCGGCCTTTTTTTATCTCAGTTTACCCGTGCCGAGCGCTGCTCAGTTCTGGCGAACGGCCTTGGCGATGTCTGCCAGCTGACCCAGAACGGACGGAACGCTCTCTGCGGTTGCCTTCCCATCCTCCAGCGTGCCGGCAAGTGTCGCGATCAGGGCTGAGGCCACGACTGCGGCATCACCCACCGAAGCCGCCTGCGCGGCCTGTTCCGGAGTGCGAATGCCAAAGCCAATGGCAACCGGCAGCGGGCTGACGGCACGCAGGCGCGGGAGCGCTGCAGCGAGCTCATCGGTGCTCGCAGTGCGCGTGCCTGTAATACCGGTGATGCTCACGTAATAGATGAAGCCCGATGCGGTATCGAGCAGATAGGGCAAGCGGCTGTCGGGCGTGTTTGGGGCAACCAGCTGGATGATATCCAGCCCGCAGCGCTGCGCGTCCCCTGACAGCAGATCGCTCTCTTCCTTGGGAAGGTCGACGATGATCAGACCATCGACACCCGCCTTGGCAGCATCGGTGCAGAAGCGTGCCGGGCCGTAACTGTCGATGGGGTTGAGATAGCCCATCAGGATGATCGGCGTCTCGTTATCCGTCTCGCGGAAGGCGCGCACCATATCGAGCACCCCGGCCAGCGTGGCGCCTGCCTTGAGGCCACGTAGCGCGGCCGCCTGAATGGTCGGGCCATCGGCGGATGGATCGGAGAAGGGCACCCCGATCTCGATCAGATCGGCCCCCGCCGCAGGCATGCCCTTGAGCAGGGCGAGAGAGGTTTCCAGGTCCGGGTCATAGGCCTGAAGGTAGGGAATGAGCGCGCCTCGCCCTGCGGCCTTGAGCGATTCAAAACGGGCCTTGATACGACTCACAGCGCAACTCCCAGATGCTCGGCGACGGTAAAGATATCCTTGTCGCCACGGCCCGACAGGTTGAGGACGATAATCTGGTCCGGCGACATGGAGGGGGCGATTTTCATGACATGAGCCAGACCATGCGCACATTCGAGCGCCGGGATAATACCTTCGGTACGCGTCAGAAGCTGAAAGGCCTCCAGCGCCTCCTTGTCGGTCACGCCCACATATTCGGCACGCCCGATATCATTTAGCCAGGAGTGCTCCGGCCCGATACCGGGATAGTCCAGTCCGGCGCTGATCGAATGGGCCTCGGCAATCTGGCCGAATTCGTCCTGCAGCAGATAGGTGCGATTGCCATGCAGCACGCCCGAGCGACCGCGCGAGATGGACGCTGCGGTAAAGCCGCTATCCAGCCCATGACCTGCGGCCTCGACCCCAATCAGGCGCACGGATTCATCGTCGAGGAAGGGATGGAACAGGCCCATGGCGTTGGAACCACCACCAATGGCGGCCACCAGCACATCGGGCAGGCGTCCCTCGACGGCCATCATCTGCTCGCGCGTTTCGATGCCGATGATTGACTGGAAGTCGCGCACCATCTCCGGATAGGGATGCGGCCCGGCCACCGTGCCGACAAGGAAGTATGTGTCATGCACATTGGCGACCCAGTCGCGCATGGCCTCGTTCATGGCATCCTTGAGCGTGCCCGACCCTGCCGTTACCGGATGCACCTCGGCACCGAGCAGATGCATGCGGAATACGTTGGGTTTTTGCCGCTCGACATCGACGGCGCCCATATAGACCGTGCATTTCAGGCCAAACAACGCGCAGACCGTGGCGGTGGCCACGCCATGCTGTCCTGCACCCGTCTCGGCCACGATGCGCGTCTTGCCCATGCGGCGTGCCAGAAGGATCTGGCCCATCACATTGTTGAGCTTGTGCGAGCCGGTATGGTTGAGCTCTTCACGCTTGAGATAGATTTTCGCGCCGCCGAGTTCGTCGCTCAGGCGCTTGGCATGCCAGAGCGGACTGGGGCGGCCGACGTAATCGCGGAAATAGTAATCCAGCTCACGTCGGAATTCCGGGTCTGCCTTGGCTGCCTGGTAGGCATCCGACAGATCCTGCACCAGAGGCATGAGTGTTTCTGCAACGAACTGGCCACCAAAACTTCCGAAGCGACCGCGTTGATCGGGGCCGTTGCGCAGACTGTTGGGGCGGGGCGGGACTTCAGAGCTCATGAAAATTATCCTGTCCGGGGCATGGATCGACATGGCGAGCGGGTTTCTGCGATACCAGAGGGGCGGCGTTGCGTCCATTCCCGACCCGCTGGGTGAAAGCGCCTGAACCAGAGAGGAAAACCAGATGTTTCTAGCGCACCCGGTCGGGCAGCCGGTCCACGAAATTCTGGCAGCCGATGATGCGAAAGGCGTGTCCTGGCTCGATCTGGTGGAGCCCAATGAGGATGAGATACGCCTTGCGGAAGCCGTGACCGGGCTGACCCTGCCGCGCAGGGCCGCACTGGAAGAGATCGAAAGTTCGTCACGCCACTACCGGCGCGGGGATGTGATCTATCTTTCCATGCCCCTGGTGCGGGTGATCGATGGGCGGCTGACGGCATGGCCCGTGGGTATGATCGTCTCGCCGGACCGACTGATCACCCTGCGCTATTCCAGCTACACCGCCTTCGAGACCATGAGCCGTGACCTCGCGTCCAACGACGCTGATTTTGCGCTCTCCGATGTGCCGGAACTGACCATTCATCTACTTGAGACGATCGTGAACCGTCTGGCCGATATTCTGGAAAATGACGGCCATACGCTCGATACGATCTCACGGACGGTCTTTGCGCCCAAACGTCCGAACCGCCATGTCCGCAACGCCAATATATTGCGACAGACCCTGCGTGAGCTTGGCGAAAGCGGTGACCTTACCTCTTCCATCAGGGAGAGCCTGCTGGGGGTGGACCGCATTGGCATGTATCTGGGGGATGCACGGTATTTCGAGTTTCGCGAGGCCCTTCAGACCCGGCTGCGTATTCTCGGGCGCGACGTGGCCTCACTGAACGATTACGTGGCGCAGATGACCGTCAAGGTGCAGTTTCTGCTGGATGCAACGCTCGGCTTCATCAGTATCGACCAGAATGACGGGATGAAGCTGCTTACGGTTGTCAGCTTTGTGGGCATCACCCCAACCCTGCTGGCGGGTATTTACGGGATGAATTTCAAGGTCATGCCGGAACTTGAATGGCATTACGGCTATTATTATGCGTTATGCCTTATGCTTGCCTCGGTGCTGCTGCCTCTCTTCATTTTCTGGCGCCGTGGATGGTTTGGAGATCGCTCAACGTGAAGCGCCTTGCCCTTTCCCTTCCGATCATGTGCATCACCCTCGCTGCTCAGCCTGTCATGGCGCGTGAGGCGGGGCGGGCCTTGCAGCCCACCGGCGAGCAGGCGCAACAGATGCTTGATCGTCTTGCCCGGGAGCCTCTTAAGTATGAGGGCGACAGCGCCACGGCACCCGGCTTTCGTCAGGCCCCTGGCTATACCGGCCGTCAGCCGACACGGATTCTGGTTGGGTATCACATCGAGGGTAATCGTCTGCAGGGTGAATTCGTCGCGCTCGATGCAGATAATCACGCCTTGCAGGCAGCGCCTCTCACTGGCGCATTGACCGCGCAGGACGTCACGCAATCGCGCTACCAGCCTGCTGCCAGCTTCAGCGGGCCGGTACCCTGTACAATCGATATTGCTCTGCCCAAGCCCCTGCATCTTGACGGCCAATGCGCGCCAGCCATGATTTCTGGTGCCTATGCCGAGAAGGTGAAACCCTCTCCTCTGGTTTTCATTCTTCCGGGGTTGGCCGCATCGGAGGCAAGGTCGGGTCAATACATGGTGCGGCCATGGCGCGGTTGATCGGAACTATTGACAGAAAGCGTTATTTCTCACTAGATTGAGACGCAAGAGCCGCCTGTCTTGATTCATGCGGCCTTTTTCAAGACCCTTTCGTCTTCGCTCATCGTCGGGCCCGGTTCTGCGGCCCATCTGACGGGGCATTCTTTCACGATCGATCATCTGTCACGGTCACGATGCCAAATCGTCCGGGCAGTGGACTATAGCCCATCTAAGGCGCTTTTCATGCATCTAGCTGAACTCAAGAAAAAAACACCTGCCGATCTGCTGGCCTATGCTGAAGAGCTGCAAATCGAGAATGCTTCCTCGATGCGCAAGCAGGACATCATGTTCGCCATTCTCAAGACCCTGGCGGATAATGATCAGGCCATCTACGGCGAAGGCACACTGGAAATTCTGCCCGATGGGTTCGGCTTCCTGCGCTCGCCTGAAGCCAATTACCTGCCCGGCCCTGACGACATCTATATCTCGCCTGCCCAGGTCCGTCGCTTCAGCCTGCGTCCCGGTGATACGGTTGAGGGGCAGATCCGCGCCCCGCGTGATGGCGAGCGTTACTTCTCGCTGCTCAAGGTCAACACCATCAATTTCGAAGAGCCTGACGCGGTTCGTCAGCGCATCAACTTCGACAATCTGACGCCGCTCTATCCCGAGCGTCGCCTGCGTATGGAAGTCGAGCAGGCCGGTGCACCCGAGCCTCAGCCCACCGGAAAGGGCAAGAAAGACCAGCGCGACTATACGCCGCGCGTGATCGACCTTGTCGCCCCGATCGGTATGGGCCAGCGCGCCCTGATTGTGGCCCCGCCTCGCACCGGCAAGACCGTAATGCTGCAGAGCATCGCCTCGTCGATTTCCGCCAACCACCCCGATGTGTTCCTGATCGTTCTGCTGATCGATGAGCGGCCTGAGGAAGTGACCGACATGGCCCGCTCGGTGCGCGGCGAAGTCGTGTCCTCAACCTTCGACGAGCCCGCGACCCGCCACGTGCAGGTGACTGAAATGGTGCTTGAAAAGGCCAAGCGCCTAGTCGAGCACAAGCGCGATGTCGTGATTCTTCTCGACTCGATCACCCGCCTGGCGCGCGCCTACAACACCGTTGTTCCCTCATCGGGCAAGGTGCTGACCGGTGGTGTGGATGCCAACGCCCTGCAGCGCCCCAAGCGTTTCTTTGGCGCAGCGCGTAACATCGAAGAGGGCGGTTCGCTCACCATCATCGCCACCGCGCTGATCGATACGGGCAGCCGTATGGACGAGGTGATCTTCGAAGAGTTCAAGGGTACGGGTAACTCCGAACTCATCCTCGATCGCAAGCTTGCCGACAAGCGCACCTTCCCGGCAATCGACATCACCAAGTCGGGCACGCGTAAGGAAGAACTCCTTGTCGATCGTGCGTCGCTCTCGAAGATGTGGGTCCTGCGTCGTATCCTGTCGCCCATGGGCACGATGGATGCCATGGACTTCCTGCTCGACAAGCTGAAATACAGCAAGACGAACCAGGATTTCTTCGACGCCATGAACAACTGATCTGGTCTGCAGGTCATGAAAAACCGCCGGAGGCTCATGCTTCCGGCGGTTTTTTTATGGGCGGTATCATGGGGCGTTTCGCCGTGGACGCCATCCGGCTTGGTCGCGTTTTCCTTGCTTCATGCAGAGGAATGATCGTGCCGTAAAACGCGGCCTGCATGAAGCATGTCGGGGCAAGACCCTCCACCGACGGCGCCATATGCTTTATCCCGCAGGGAAGGATTTGCCCTTCAGGGGACTATTTTAAAGGGGCTGGCGGGTCAGACCGGGACGCCTTCCAGGCGCAGCAGATAGCGCTTGTCGTCCAAACCATTTTCGCCAGAATAACCGCCCAGATGGCTGCGCCCCAGAACACGGTGGCAGGGGATCAGGATAGGGATGGGGTTATGCGCCATAGCGCCGCCGATCGACCGGGCCGAGCCTCCTGCCTTGAGGGCAAGTTCAGCATAACTGATGGTCTCACCATAAGGCACGTCGCGCAAAGCCTGCCAGACGGCTTTGCGATAGGCGGTACCCCAGGGGGCAAGAGGCAGATCGAAACTTTCGGGCTCGCCGTCGAAATAGCGTTCCAGCATGGTCTGGGCGCGGGTAAGAAGAGGCGTCTTTTCCTGATCGCGCCCCCAACCCCAGTCGAGGGCAACGATTGCGCCATCATCCTCGCTGAGGGTGAGGGGGCCAATGGGGGAATGAAGCGAGAGCTGGGGCATAGAAGGGATTCACATGGTTGACGCGATGGAACGCCCGGCAGCGCGCAAGAGCGAGGTCATCTTCGCTCTGGCGACAGGAACCGGGCGGGCAGCAATCGCTATCATGCGCGCAAGTGGTGCCGGGGCTCAAGAGGTGCTTGCGTCGCTATGTGGCGGAAGGCTGCCCAAGCCACGTCATGCAAGCCTGCGGGCGCTGCATCATGAGGGCGACCATCTGGACGATGCGATGGTGCTCTGGCTGCCGGGGCCGCGCTCCTATACGGGCGAGGACGGCTTTGAGCTGCACCTCCATGCCGGTCCGGCCGTCATCGATCGC
Source organism: Asaia sp. As-1742 (assembly GCF_011753235.1). Classification (NCBI taxonomy): domain Bacteria; kingdom Pseudomonadati; phylum Pseudomonadota; class Alphaproteobacteria; order Acetobacterales; family Acetobacteraceae; genus Asaia; species Asaia sp. As-1742. The sequence continues at coordinate 429,279 of NZ_VWWA01000004.1, forward strand.
GTGGCAATGGCCCTGACAACACTTGGTGCCCGACCGGCCGAACCGGGCGAATTTACCCGGCGCGCCGTACAGGCAGGCAGGCTCGATCTGCTTCAGGCTGAGGCGATAGCCGACCTGGTGGAGGCCGAAAGCCAGAGCCAGCGTCAGCAGGCGCTTGCGCAGGCGGACGGCGCTTTGAGTCGCCTCTATGAAGGCTGGAGCGAGCGCCTGAAAACATTGCTGGCGCATCAGGAAGCGTTGATTGATTTCCCTGATGAGGATCTGCCCGAGGCAGTCGAGCTAGCCCTGTCGCACACCCTCAACGACCTTCGCTCTGCCCTGAAGGCGCATCTCTCTGACAAGCGCGGTGAGATCGTTCGTCGTGGCCTGACCGTGGTGATTGCAGGGGCTCCTAATGTCGGTAAGTCGAGCCTGCTGAACCATCTTGCCGGATATGATGCAGCGATTGTCACGCATCGCGCAGGGACGACGCGTGATGTGATCGCGATTGACTGGCTGTTTCAGGGGGTGCGACTTCGTCTTGTCGATACGGCGGGGCTACGCGAGACCGAGGATGAGATCGAGGCGGAAGGCATACGCCGGGCAATGTTTCACGTGGAACATGCCGATCTGGTGCTACACGTCGTGGCAGGTACGGCCGAAATGCCGTTGCGTCCCGATGCCATGATGATCAGCAACAAGGTGGATCTGTATCCGGCGCTGGATAACACGCTGGGTCTGAGTGTGCAGACGGGTGAGGGGATGGAGGGCTTCGAGCAGGCCCTCGGGGCGCGTATCAAGGCCCTGACCGCTGGCGTGGGCGCCCCGCTGACACGGGCGCGTCACAGGGCGGGAATCGAGGAAGCTCTGCTCTATCTCGATCAGGCTCATGAGGCGCTTTGGCCTGAAGTGAGGGGTGAGGCGCTGCGTCTGGCCATGCGCGCCCTGGGGCGACTGACGGGACAAGTTGATGTCGACTCCCTTCTGGATGTGATATTTGGACAATTCTGCATTGGTAAATGAGGCGTGTGTGAGCGAGTTTGATGTTGTCGTCATAGGCGGGGGTCATGCGGGAAGTGAGGCCGCAGCGGCTTCAGCGCGTTTCGGTGCGCGGACGCTTTTGCTGACCCAGAAGCCCGAGATGATTGGCGCCATGTCGTGCAACCCGGCCATTGGGGGTATCGGCAAGGGGCATCTCGTGCGTGAAATTGACGCGCTTGATGGTCTCATGGGACGGGCAGCCGATCAGGCAGGCATCCATTTCAAGCTGCTCAATCGCTCCAAGGGACCAGCCGTGCATGGACCGCGTGCGCAGGCCGATCGTTTTCTGTATCGCAATGCCATTCAGGCGCTGCTGAATGCCACGCCTAATCTGACCATCATGCAGGGTGAGGCAGCCGATCTCGAGGTGCGTGACGGGCGCGTCACAGGTGTCATTTGCGAGGACGGGCGCGTGGTCCGTTGCGGCGCTGTTGTGGTGACCAGTGGCACGTTTCTGCGCGGGGTCATTCATATCGGGCATACGCAGGAGCAGGCAGGGCGCATCGGCGAGCGTCCGGCGGCGCGTCTTGGCGAAAGGCTTGAAGCCCTTGGGTTGCGTATGGGGCGGCTCAAGACCGGCACTCCTGCACGGCTTGCGCGCGACAGTATCGACTGGGACTCTCTGGCTGAGGACAAGGGTGATGACGTACCCGAACCGTTCAGCAGGCTGACCGAGCGTATCACCACAGACCAGCTTTCGTGCCGTATCACCAGCACGACGCCACAGACCCACCAGATCATTCGTGATAATCTGGCGAAATCCGCGCTCTATGGCGGGGCGATTGCAGGCAAGGGGCCGCGCTATTGCCCGTCAATCGAGGACAAGATCGTCCGGTTTGGCGAAAAGGATGGGCACCAGATCTTTCTCGAGCCCGAGGGGCTCCCCGGCAATCCGGGTGGCGATCTGGTTTACCCCAATGGTATATCGACGAGCCTGCCTGCCGATATTCAGGCTCTGATGATGGCCTCCATTCCGGGGCTTGAAAAGGCGCGTATCGTCACCCCCGGCTACGCCGTTGAATATGATTATGTCGACCCGCGTGAGCTCGTCCCCAGTCTCGCCCTCAGGGCCATGACCGGCCTTTATCTGGCGGGGCAGATCAATGGAACGACGGGCTACGAGGAAGCAGGCGCTCAGGGCCTGCTCGCGGGGCTTAATGCTGCACGCTTTGTGGCCGGCAATGACCCGCTCGTGCTGGGGCGTGATCAGGCCTATCTGGGTGTGATGCTGGACGATCTCACCTTGCAGGGCGTTTCAGAGCCCTATCGCATGTTCACCTCACGCGCCGAGTATCGCCTCAGTCTGCGCGCAGACAACGCCGATCTCCGCCTGACTGCAATTGGGGAGGAAATGGGCTGCGTCGGTGCAGAGCGTACCGCGCGGTTGAAGCGGGATCGCGAGGCGATCGACGGGGCAATGGAGCAGGCCAGGGCACCGATCCATGCCCCGCAGGATCTGGCCGCACAGGGTATTGCTGTTTCGCAGGACGGACGCAGGCGGTCCCTGCTCGATGTGCTGTCAGGGCAGGCTGACGAGGAGGCGGCGACCCGTCTGGCCCCGTGGTTTGGTGCGTTGCCTCTGCGCATTCGGCGCCACGTTGAGACCGAAGCGCGCTATGGTGGGTACCTGCAAAGACAGGAGCGCGAGATACGTCAGTTGGCCAATGAGGCCCAGATCGCGCTGCCGGATGATCTCGATTATGGACGTATCGGCGGGCTGAGCAGTGAGATGAAGGAACGCCTTTCCATCGCGCGCCCGGCCAATTTCGCCGCTGCCCAGCGTGTGCCGGGTGTCACACCTGCTGCCATGATCGCGCTCCTCGCCCATGTGAGGGCCGTGGCATGATCGAGGTTTCACGTGAAACACGCGAACGCCTCGAGGTGTTCGCGGCACTTCTCGAGAAGTGGAATGCGCGGATCAATCTGGTGAGCCCGCGTGACATGCCTCATTTGTGGGAGCGCCATATCGCAGACTCGCTCAGACTGGTGCCCTTCATTACCAGAGGCGCGCGCGTGGTCGATCTGGGCTCGGGGGGTGGGTTTCCGGCATTGATGGTCGGTATCGCCTGCGACGCCGAGATGGTGATGGTGGAGTCTGACCAGCGTAAATGCGCTTTCCTGCGCGAGGCGGCGCGTGCCTGTGGCGTCAAGGCTCAGGTCGTGTCCAAACGCATCGAACAGGCCGAACTCTCCCCGGCCCCCTATGTGACGGCACGCGCATTGGCTTCTTTGACCCAGCTTCTTGAATGGAGCGCGCCGTTTCTCCTGCCGGGAGGGAAAGCTCTGTTTTTGAAGGGTAAAAATCTTCCAGACGAGTTGACCGAAGCCGAGCGGTGCTGGCACATGCAACACAGAATTCTGGACAATCGCGCCGCCTCAGGTGGCGCCATCATCGAGATAAGCGATATCAAACGTGTCGAATAACGACATGGGCAGCAAGGCCCGTATTCTCGCCGTCACCAACCAGAAGGGTGGTGTGGGCAAGACCACAACAGCAATCAATCTGGCCGCGGCGCTTGCGAGCACGCAACGCGTGCTGCTGGTCGATATCGATCCGCAGGGCAATGCCTCAACTGGCCTCGGCGTCGACTACAATGCACGCCAGATCGGCAGCTATGCGGCACTCATGCAGGAAGCGCCGCCCGAAAAGCTGCCGCGCCCGACAGAGACGCCCAATCTCGACATCATCGTCGCCAATACTGATCTGGCAGGGGCAGAGCTTGAACTGATCGGTAGTGATCGCCGTGAGTTCCGCATACGAGAGGCTCTCGAGGCCCTGTCAGGGCGTTACGATGTGATCCTGATCGATTGTCCGCCTAGTCTTGGTCTGCTGACATTGAACGCGCTCGTTGCGTCCGATGCCGTGCTGATCCCCCTTCAATGTGAGTTCTTTGCTCTGGAAGGTATCAGTCAGATCGTGCGGACAGTCGATCGTGTGCGCCGCGCCTTCAATGCAGACCTGCATGTGGCGGGCATCATTCTCACGATGTATGACCGGCGCAATAACCTGTCGGAGCTTGTGGCAGCAGATGCGCGCAACTTCTTCGGCGAGCAGGTGCTGGAAACCCTGATCCCGCGCAACATCAAGATTTCCGAAGCCCAGAGCCACGGTTGTTCGGTACTCGAATATGACCGCCGGAGCAGTGGGGCCCAGGCTTATCTCGCCCTTGCACAGGAAATCAGTCAGCGTCTGGGCCTTACCCAAAAGCAAGGGGCTTCTTCATGAGCAAGAAACCGGCTCCCCGTCTTGGTCGCGGCCTTGCCGCCCTGCTGGGCGACCAGGCTGTCGAGCTGCCCCGTACGCAAGGGGCCGCGCATGAGGCTGCGCCGACGCCTTCCATGCTGGGGGTGGATCTTCTTGCGCCTGGTCCTTTTCAGCCCCGCGTCGATATGGATGAGGGCAGGCTGAACGAACTTGCAGATTCCATACGCAGCCGGGGTGTGCTGCAACCTATCCTCGTACGGCCCGACCCGGATCAGAAGGGGCATTACCAGATCATCGCCGGTGAGCGCCGCTGGCGGGCCTCGCAGCGCGCTGGGTTGCATGAGGTGCCAGTGCATGTGCGCCTGCTCGACGATGCCGATGCCATGGCTGCCGCACTGGTCGAGAATCTGCAACGTGCCGATCTTAACGCGATTGAAGAGGCGGAAGGCCTGCAGCGCCTGCTGACAGATTACGCCCTGACGCAGGAGGAACTGGCCGGAGCGGTGGGCAAATCCCGCCCGCATATTGGCAATATCCTGCGCCTGCTGAATCTGCCCGAAGCCGTACGCCAGAAGGTGCGTGATGGCTTGCTGAGCGCAGGGCATGCCCGTGCCCTGCTGGCGCATCCTGACCCCTGTGCAGCGGCTGATATCGTGATCACCCGCGGGCTGAACGTGCGTCAGACCGAGGCCCTGGCACGGCTGACTCCCAAAGTGGAGCAGGAAGCTGCCAAGGCACCGCGTGATAACGAGCTGGTCCGTCTGGAGCGCGATCTTGCGACACGCCTTGGCCTCAAGGTGAAGATTGAATTCAACGGCAAGGGTGGCTCGCTTCGTCTGGACTATCGTAGCCTCGATCAGTTCGACACGCTTATGCGTTTGCTTTCACCGGAGAAATAGGGGCTTTAGTTTCGTATGCGGAATAGTGCATTTTTTCTCTTGATGCCTGTTTCGCCCTTTGTTAAAAGCCCTCTCACCGGAGCGGGGCTATGGGCACATAGCTCAGTTGGTAGAGCAGCTGACTCTTAATCAGCGGGTCCAAGGTTCGAGCCCTTGTGTGCCCACCATTGCCCCGCCGGTACCTTCCTAAAATGCACAATCAGTTCCTCTGATATCAAGACGGATCAACATAGGTCCGTTGGCGATGACATCTGTCTATCGTCTGCGCCGCTTGCGTCCCGACTGACGTCAGAGCCCCCTCCGAGGCAGGCCGGTTTCCAGAACGGGAGGGAGCTTCCATCAGTCCCATGGCACGAGGTTCAGGCTCATGGAGTGCTGTCTGGTCGGCACGCGGTGCGACGGGCTCTCACGCCTTTTGAGCGTTGTGGCATCCGGCTGATAGCGCTATCGCTGGCGCTACGCCGTCCGGTGTGTCGTAGGGGGTATTCATGCTTAATCTTTTCAGACGTCACCGTGTAACCCCGACATCGCCTGACCAGACCGTGACCAGCCCCATCGTCAAGCTTGAGGGCTTGTCCCTTTGGCGTGCCCAGGCCGATGGATATCACGAAGTTATCGGGCCAGATTCGTATCAGCGCCCGGCGCCCGACATGTTCAACTTCGTCTCTGACGATACTGAGCTCAAGAATTACATTCTTCGCGAGTTATCATACGAGCATATGCAGACCCCGCCTGAGGATGTGTATATCCTGCGAGATGCTTATGTGTCGGATTTCCCAGCGGTCTTCATGGGGGACAGGACTCTTTTTGATCCCTCCATGATCAATATCTCGATCATGCCAGAGTTCGGCAGCCTGTGCCCCAACAGCGATAATGTTCCTTTTATCGATGATGTCGCAGTATTCATCTTCCATGGTGGAAAAGACAATCACGGGCACAGGCTCGTGGAGATGCTGGCGAAACTTGAGAATATCGTCTGCGTGCTCGACGGTCAGGCACGACTGTTATTGCCGCCGCTCGGTGAGCGCTTCGAACGCGAACTGGCGGAGCTTCTGACGCTGGTCTATCCGGGAAAATTCATAATCTGTCCGATGACAGCGCCAATGTATCGTGTAAGGCAGCTTTTGTACGCTGGGCCAATCGCACAGCATTCGACGCGAAAGTCCCGCACTCTCTCACGGTTTTGCAACCGCCTCCGCGCTGCGGTGGAGCAGGGCAGGCAACGACGCCTCTATGTCTCCCGTGAGCGCTCGTCCACACGCGTCACCCTCAATGAAAGCGATGTGAGGCAGGCATTCGAGGGTTACGGTTTTGAGACGATCTTCCCTGAAGATATGACGATCGTGCAGCAATGCGCGGTTTTCTCAGGGGCGACCCATGTTGCTGGTCCGCTCGGGGCGGGGCTGACCAATGTTGCCTTTTGTGGGGAGGGATCCAGTCTCTTCATGATCGACCCCGGCATCTATGATTTCTTCTTTTGGGATCTATGTGGCCTACGCCAGATAAAATTCTCCTGGCATTTTGCACAGGCAATAAGGCGTATGACGGTTGAGCGCTCTCACGAAGCGTATTCAGTCCCCATTGGTAGTCTGCGCCAGAGCTTGGAGATAAGTTACAGCTGACGGGAGCGGGGGCAGAAATCACCGTTATAGGTGAGTGACGCTGGCTGGGATGGGAGGGATCGAACCTCCGAATGGCGGAATCAAAATCCGCTGCCTTACCGCTTGGCTACATCCCATCGCGTTGAAGGGCTTTTAATCTGCCTCATGGCAGACGTAAAGCCATTATGTTTCGAGTTCGAGCGGATGATCGGCAATGCCTGTGCGCTGACTGGCCTGATCCATCAGGCGGTCCGGTGAAGGCTTGAGCACCCCAAAACGTTCTGCCTTGTCGAGCCCCTGATCGAGCGCCGCCATGGTCTGCGAGAGGTCAGCGGTCTCATCTTTCTCCCAGGCACGCAGGGCAAAGCCCCAGACACCAGCAAGCCCGTTGAGACGCATGAGCCCGCCCAGTCCGCTGCACTCGACACCAGCGACCTCAGCCATCCAGCGCATCGTGTCGAGGGTGGCAGCACCAAGCAGGAGTGTCAGACCGGGTTCCGTCGGCAGGGCCTGCAGAACAGCCCGGATACCTTCGCGATATTGCTGGAAGACGTCGAAGCGTCGCATGAAGAGATCAAAGACGCGCTCACGGACGGATCCGCTCAGACCGTCATCGCGAAAGGCCGACTCGTCAGCCAGACGGCCCAGACGGAACAGCAGGCTGTGCCGGAAAGGAAAGCGGGCGCGTACTTCATCGATCGGCAATCCGGCACGCTGCGCAGCCTCGACCAGCGTGAAGCGTGGCCAGCCTTTTTCGGCAGCAATGGTGAAGCCCGCCTCCAGAAGCGCCAGATCAAATTCTTCGCGATCGATTTCCGTCATGAACCCGTCCCTGTCATTCAGCACCAATAATACAAGATGGTCAGGCTGTGACAATCGAATGACAGGGAAATGCGCGGTTTTGCTCGTGCGCCTTCCTGAGACGAAATCAGGAGGCGTTCTGCGACGGTTCGCTCACGAGGCCATTTCGCGCGCTCGAGCCATGGCCGCATCAATTGCCCTGGTCATGGTGGCCGGCCAGGCTTCCGGTGCCATCATCGCTTCGAGCGCCTTGGCTGTTACACCGTTGGGGCTGGTGACATTCTTGCGCAATGTCTCGCTTTCCTCCGGAGAGGCTTCGAGCAGCGCCCCAGCGCCTGAAACCGTCCCTCGTGCAATCAACCGTGCCGTGTCAGGTGGCAGGCCCACGCGCAGAGCCTCCTTTTCCAGCAGTTCCGCCAGCAGGAATACATAGGCCGGACCGCAACCCGATATGGGGGTGAGTGCCTCCAACAGGGCTTCGCTCTCTACCCAGGCGACGTCACCCACGGCAGAGAGGAGGGTCGTGCAGAGCTTGCGCTCTTCCTCGTTCAGATCAGTGCTGCAAACGCCCGTTACGCCCTTGCCGATCGAGGCGGGTGTATTGGGCATGGCGCGCACGATTTTAGTGCGGGCGCCATCGGAGGCCGCGCGCAGGCTCTCGATGGTTCGGGCGGCCAGCATCGAGATGACGATGGTATCGTCCAGAACAGGCATGAGCGATGCCATGGTTTCTTCCATGCCAGCCGGTTTGACGGCCAGAATGATGATGTCGGGTTTGAAGTTCTCAGGAATTTCCGATGGGCTGCGCACGACATGATGGGGAGCAGGAGGCGCCTCACAGCGCCGGTCCAGAATGACGGAGGGTGCCAGACCCTCCTCAAGCCAGCCCTGCCAGAGCGCCCCACCCATCTTGCCGCAACCGACCAGAAGCAGTGACGGCAGGCTCACGCTTCACCTGCGCAATCGAGCATGGCTGCCTCGAGGGCTTCGGCAGGAGATTTCCCGCTCCAGAGTGTGAACTGGAAGGCGGGGTAAAAGCGCTCGCATTCCGTGATGGCGATATCGATCATGTCTTCCATGCTTTCTGCGGCAAGGCTCGTGGCACCGCGCAGCAGAACCGAATGGCGGAAAACCGGCGTGCCGGTTTCAAGGTCGAGGCTGAAATGCCCGATCCAGAGGCGCTCATTGGCCAGTGCAATCAGTTCGTAAAGCGCCTTGCGGCGGTTGGCGGGAGCCCGCAGGTCGAACGTGCAGGTAAAGTTCATGGCTGCGATCTCGCGTGACCATGAGAAATACAGCCCGTAATCGCACCATTTTCCCGGTGCTTCGGCGGCCATCTCGCAATCTGTGCGGCGGTCGAACGCCCAGTCATGGCCACAGACGATCTGTTCCATGACGTCGAGGGGATTCGTATCCTGATGCGAGGAGGAGGAGAAGGAAAGAGCAGGCATTCGGGACTCCCTGGGCCGGTGATGCGCATGGCATGGCGATGCGCATCAGGATGTCTGCAACGATATGAAGATCCGGGGCTGTGCAAGCTGCGAATCGTCATACCAGGCCACGTTACGTATGCCTGCGTCCTGTTGCAAGATCGCAGGTACGCAGGGCCTTCAGTCGTGTGACGGTGGGGCGGTTACGGCCTTTTCCAGATCAGACAGCCGCTCTTCCAGCTTGGCGATGCGGGTATCGGCATCTTCCTGCGCCATGCGCGCCCGTGTGGCCAGTTCGCGGGCCACATCCAGCTCGTCGCGTCGCACGAGATCGAGCGAGGACAGAACCTCGTCAATCCGTGCGCGCGCCATGGCGTGAATTTCTTCCCTCAGCCCGGTCAGGGCCGAAAAGGCGCCTCCGGCAACACCTGCGAGATCATCGAAAAAACGGGGCCGGTCTGCCATGGCGGTATCCTTGCTGTCGTGTCGCCCGGCTTTGTCACCGGGCGGTGAAAATGCCCCCGTGTAGCCAACAGGGCGTCATGCCGCCCAGACTGACCCCCACATCGTTCGGCTGCAACGCGGCATGGAGGATCAGGATGCCAGGGCCGCGCTTTTCTCCGGCTGGTGTGGCTTGGAGGTTGCGTTGCGGCGTCTTATACAGGTTCCATGATGATCGTCACCGGCGGCGCCGGATTTATTGGCTCGTGCCTGGTCGCAGCGCTCAAGGCGCGGGGTGAGGCTGTCGCGGTCGTGGACCGCCTTCGCGATCAGGGGAAGTGGCGCAATCTTGCCAAACATGCCCCGGACCTGCTGATCAGCCCGGAGGAGCTCGATGCCTTCCTGATCAACACAACCGGCATCAAGGCTGTGTTTCACATGGGCGCCATCAGCAGCACCACGGCACGCGATGGCGATCTGGTCTGGCAGACCAACATCACCCTGTCCGAAACGCTGCTCGACTGGTGCGCCTCGCGCGATGTGCCGTTCTTCTATGCGTCCTCTGCTGCCACCTATGGCGCAGCCGACCGGCCGGAACTCTTTTCCGATGCGCCCGAATCGCTCGGGACGCTGCGGCCCATGAATCTATATGGCTGGTCCAAGCATGTGTTTGACCAGCATCTTCTGGCCCGGCAGGCCTCGGGTGGCGTGATGCCGCGCCAGTGGGCCGGTCTGAAATTCTTCAACGTCTATGGACCCAATGAATATCACAAGGGATCCATGATCTCGGTGGTGAAGGTGAAGTATGACGAGGTGATGCGCGGTGCGCCGGCCCGGCTGTTCCGCTCCGACCGTCCCGATCTGGCTGACGGCGCGCAATCGCGCGACTTCATCTGGGTGGGCGATCTGATCGATGTGATGCTGTGGCTGTATGATCACCCCGATGTCAGCGGCCTGTTCAACTGTGGCACCGGCACGGCGCGCAGCTATGTCGACCTTGCCAATGCCGTGTGCGATGCGGCTGGTGTGCCGCGGCGCATCGAGTTCATTGATATGCCCGAGGCCCTGCAGGGGCAGTATCAATCCTATACCTGTGCCGACATGTCGCGCCTGCGTGCTGCCGGGTATGACCGCCCGTTCACCACGCTTGAGGCGGGAATTACCCGTTATGTGCGCGACTATCTCGCGACGCCCGACCCCTATCTGTAAAGAACCCCATGTCCGCCCATCCGATCATCCTGCCGCAATTCGACCCGATCGCCTTCCGTCTTGGGCCGCTGGCCGTGCACTGGTATGCGCTGGCCTATATCCTGTCGATCCTGATTGGCTGGAAGATCGCTATCCGGCTCTGCGGGCTGGCGCCACGCGCTGCCACCCGTGAGCAGGTAGATGATTTTGCCTTCTGGGCCATGCTTGGCGTCGTGCTGGGCGGGCGTCTGGGTTACATCCTGTTCTACAAACCCGGCTTCTATCTGACGCATCCCCTGTCGATCCTTCAGGTCTGGCAGGGCGGCATGTCGTTTCATGGGGGTGCGCTGGGAGTCATTCTGGCACTGGCGTGGTTCACGTGGCGCAACGGGCTGAGTTTCCTGTCCTTTTCCGACCGTATTACGGTCATCGTACCGCTCGGGCTCGGGCTGGGGCGCTGCGCCAATTTCGTCAATGGTGAACTCTGGGGCCGTGCGGCGCCGGACTGGCTGCCCTGGGCGATGGTATTCCCGACAGGTGGCCCCATCGCACGGCATCCTTCGCAGCTTTACGAAGCCCTTATGGAAGGTCTTGTCCTGCTTTGCGTCATGCTTGTAGCGGTAAGCCGTTCCTGGACGCGTGTGCGCTATGGTTTCCTGTCGGGTCTGTTCCTGTTTGGCTATGCGCTGGCCCGCAGCTTCTGCGAACTGTTTCGCGAACCCGATTCCTTCATCGGGTTTCTGCCTTTTGGCGTGACCATGGGGCAGGTGCTCTGCATTCCCATGGCGCTCGCCGGGCTCTGGCTCATGGCATTTGGCATTCGCCATCCCCATACCCTTGAGGGAGAGAAGGCTTATGGCTGATCAGGCACCGCGCGGCTGGGTCTTGCCAGCGCCATCGCTGTCGCATGTCCGCCACGGCTTTTTCACGCGCCGTGGGGGTGTGTCACCGGCGCCCTATGACACACTCAACTGTTCGCTCGCCTCCGCCGATCTTGCGGCCAATGTCGCACTCAATCGCGGGCGTGTGGCAGGATATCTGGGGGTTGAGGCGTCGTCCCTGCTGGGTCTGACCCAGACCCATTCCCCCGATGTCGTGGTTCTCACGCACGATACGCCGGTCTGGCCCACAGGAAAGGGCCCCAGGGCCGATGCCCTGGTGAGCAATCGTGACGATCTCGCATTGGGTGTCATTACGGCCGATTGCGGACCGGTACTGTTTGCCAGTGCCGATGGCAGCGTTGTGGGGGCCGCCCATGCAGGCTGGCGCGGTGCCGTGGGTGGCGTGCTGGAGGCCACGTTGGGCGCAATGCAAGCTCTTGGCGCAGGGGATGTCACCGCCTGTGTCGGGCCCTGTATCCGTCAGGCGGGATACGAGGTTGGGGCCGACATGCGTGCGGAGGTGCTGGATGGCTCTGCGCTTGTCGCGCCCTGTGCAGAGCGCTTTTTCATCGAGGCACCCCGTGCAGGGCACTACCTGTTCGACCTGCCGGGATACTGTCTGTATCGCCTCAGGCGAGCGGGGCTGCGCCATGTTTCCATGATCGGGCTCGACACCCGGTATGATGCGCTACGCTTTTTCAGCCATCGTCGGCGCACGCTGGCGGGGGGCGGTGCAATCGGACATCAGATTTCGGCCATCAGGGCAGGGGCAGTCGCATGACGGGCCGGATTATACGTTTCTCCGGGCTGTGTGGAGCACTGGCCCTGCTTGCCGGGTGCGTCGATATGCCGCATCCTTTCGGTGATCCGGGACCGGAAGGGCGCCGTCTGGCCCTGACGACGCCACCGCCGAGACTGGCTGTACCCACCCCTGCCGCGTCACTGCTGGACAATAATGCCTCGACCCTCTGGGCGAAGGACGTCGCGGCGCAGCTGGTTGACCAATCGCTTCCAGCTGTGGCGCAGCCTGCCAAGCCGGGTGACTGGTGGCTCAGGCTGTCGGCAACCATGCAGGGTGATCAGGTTACGCCGCACTATGAGGTCATGACGCCCAATGGCGAAGCCCGGGGGCATTGGGACGCGGCTCCGGTCGCAGCCTCGGTCTGGGCCCAGGGTCAGGCTGACCAGCTTTCAGCCCTTGCCGCCGGTTCTGCGCCGCAGATTGCCAATGTGTTGACAGGCATTCAGGCCTCGATGATGCAGGCCGATCCGCATAGCCTCAAGCGCCGCCCGGCGAAGGTATTCTTCAAGGGTGTGCATGGTGCTCCGGGCGATGGCAATGTGGCACTCGCCCGCGCTTTCGTCTCCATCTTTCCCGACCAGCATGACAAGCTGGAGCGCGATGCCAAGGCTGCTGATTACAGCGTGGAGTGCATCGTGACCCTGAGCGACGGCCCTGCCGGTAATACAGGCCACCCGCTCCAGCATATCGAGATCGTCTGGCGCACCGTGGCGGCAGATGGCAAGGAAGCCGGCGCAGCCACGCAGCTTCACGATATCGACGCCCATTCCCTTGATGGCGCATGGGGTGATGTGGCGATGGTCGTAGCCGCAGAGGCGTCAGGTGCCGTGCATCAGATCATCACCAATTATTCAGGCCGCAATCACCAGCCGCTCTCGCCTGACCAGAGCGGGGCTGACAAGGCGAAGGGTGCCAATGCTGCCACGGGTAAGTCCTGAACCACGGTAAAAACCCGTATAGCGGGCCAATACCCAGAACATGAGTGGCGTCGGTCACAGCTCTGTAAAAAACGCTCTATCGACCGGGGCGGGCGGCCATGAGTTAATGACAGCATGGCCCGGCGTTGTTAGAAGGCCGCGTTTGCTGCCGCCCCGGACCGGAGTCGTTTCCCGATGAAGATCGTCGCCTGTAACAGTAACCTGCCACTGGCGCGTGCCGTTGCTCAGGAATTGCGTCTCCCGCTGTGCAAGGTGTCTGTACGACGCTTCGCCGATGCCGAGGTCTTTGTTGAAATCCAGGAAAACGTGCGCGGCGAAGACGTGTTCGTGATCCAGAGCACCTGCTCACCCACCAACGACAATCTGATGGAATTGCTGATCATGCTCGACGCCCTGCGTCGCGGGTCGGCCCGTCGTGTCACGGCTGTCATGCCCTATTTCGGCTATGCAAGGCAGGATCGCAAATCGGGTCCGCGCACCCCTATCAGCGCCAAACTGGTCGCCAATCTGCTGGTCGAAGCCGGTGCCAACCGTATCCTGACCATGGATCTGCACGCCATGCAGATACAGGGCTTCTTCGATATCCCGGTCGACAACCTCTATGCGGCCCCGCTCTTCAAGCGCGACATCAATGCGCGCCATCCCAATGAAGACCTGATGATTGTCTCCCCCGATGTGGGCGGTGTGGTGCGTGCGCGTCAGCTGGCGCAGCGTCTGAACACCGATCTAGCCATTATCGACAAGCGGCGTGAGCGCGCTGGCGTTTCGGAAGTCATGAACGTGATCGGTGATGTCAGCGGGCGTTACTGTATTCTGGTTGATGACATCGTCGATAGCGGCGGTTCGCTGTGCAATGCGGCCCAGGCCCTCATCAATCATGGTGCCGCCGGGGTAGAGGCCTATGTCACCCACGGCGTCCTGACCGGTCAGGCTGTTGAGCGCATCACGGCATCACCCATCCGGATGCTCACCCTGACCGACAGCATTCCCGCGACCGAGGCGATGGAAGCCTCACCCAATATCAGGCAGATCAGCACCGCCAATCTGCTGGCGCGTGCCATGAGTGCTGTGGCAGATGAAAGCTCTGTCTCCTCGCTCTTCGATTAAGGACTGGTTTTCATGCTGCTTCGTCGCCCCTTCTGGTATCTGCGCCACGGTCAGACCGACTGGAACGCCCAAAACCTCTCCCAGGGCCGCACGGACATTCCACTGAATGCCACGGGTCGCGAACAGGCCGTCAAGGCTGGCGCGTCTCTCTCGCAGCATTGGCGCGATGGCGCAGCACCTATCAGCCAGATCGTGTCTTCTCCGCTCACGCGCGCCCATGACACGGCGATGGCTGCCCAGCAGGCCATTGCAGCATCAAGTGGCGTCACCCTGCCGCTCAGCACGGATCGCGACCTTGAAGAGGTCTGCTTCGGTGTGATGGAAGGTGAGCCTATGGGCGACTGGTACGATCCATGGATCGCCGGCGAGTTTACGCCCGATGGCTGCGAGACGTTCGAGGGTCTCAAGACCCGTGCTGCGGGGGCAGTCAATCATGCGCTCGAACAGGGCGGCATCCCCCTGATTGTCGCGCATGGGGCCCTGTTCCGCGCCCTGCGCGCCGCCATGAGCCTGCCCATCAATGTCCGCCTCGCCAATGCCGTGCCGCTTTACTGCGACCCTACAGATAATGGCTGGGTGCTCACCGCCTACGAGTGAGCGATGCGGGGCGCTGCCCCGCAGCCCGGAAAGGGGCAAGTCCCTTTCATCCCGGCTTTGAATGCTTGGGATCGCAGGGGCTGTGCTCCTTCGCGGGTTTCAGAGCGGAGGCCTGAGGCGGCGCAACCAGTATGGGAAGCGGGGCGCTGCTCCGTGCCCCGGCAAGGGACAAGACCCTTTCATCCCCGCCTTTTTGCATCGGGATCAAAGGGGCTGCGCTCCTTTGCGGGTTTCAGGGCAGAGCCCTGAGAAGCCCCCATCATCCGGGTAAATCGCCCGCCGAATCCCGAAGAACATTGCTTTACCCCCCCAATTCCGGTAAGGCGCCCCATCACTCAGGCACCCCTGGAGGCCATGAGTGCAATGAATTTGGGAGAATACCGTGACAAATATGACGTCCCTCGAAGTCTCTACGCGCGCGAAGGCTGGTAAGGGGGCAGCGCGCGCAACGAGACGTGCCGGTCTGGTGCCGGGTGTTGTGTATGGTGGCAAGCAGGAAGCCTCGCTGATCCAGATCGATCCGCGCATCATCCACAAGGAAATGGTCCGTGGTGGCTGGCGCTCGCGCCTGTATGAACTGCCGCTCGAAGGTGGCACCGTGCGCGCCCTTCTGCGTGAAGTGCAGCTGCACCCCGTGACCGATGCGCCGATCCATGTCGATTTCCAGCGTCTGGCTGCTGGCGAGAAGGTCCACGTGACCGTCGCCATCCACGTGACCGGTGAAGACAAGGCTCCTGGCATCAAGCGCGGTGGCGTGCTGAACCTGGTCCGTCACACGGTGGACGTCATGGCTGATGTGGACAACATCCCGTCCAGCTTCACGGTTGATCTGAGCGCGCTCGACATCCACGACAACGTGCGTTGGGACGACCTGACCGGTACCGAGAACGTGACGCCGGTTCTGCAGCTGCCGAACTTCGTCATCGCCACCATCGCGCCGCCGACGGTCGATGCCGAGATGGAAGCTGAAGCCGCTGCGAAGGCCGCTGCTGAAGCCGCCGCTCCTGCGAAGAAGAAGTAAGACCGCTCAGGGTGGCCGCAATGCTACTCTGGACCGGGCTCGGTAACCCCGAGCCCGGCATGCGCAGACAGCGCCATAATATTGGCTTCATGGCTGTCGAGCGTATTGCCGAATATTACCGGTTCTCTCCCTGGCGCTCGCGCTTCAAGGGAGAGACGGCCGAGGGCAGCATCGAGGGACAGAAGGTTCTTCTGCTCAAGCCCATGACCTATATGAATCTGTCCGGCGAGAGCGTGCAGCAGGCTGCGCGGTTCTTCAAGATTCCGGTTTCCGATATCACGGCGTTTCATGACGAGCTCGATCTTGCGTTCTGCAAGGTGAGGGTCAAGCGCGGTGGCGGTGCGGCAGGCCATAATGGCCTGCGTTCCATGGACCGTATGCTGGGTGACCAGAATTATCAGCGCGTACGTCTCGGCATCGGGCATCCCGGTCACAAGGACCGTGTGACAGGCCATGTGCTGGGCGATTTCGCCAAGGCCGAACAGACAGAACTCGAAACGCTTCTCGATGCCGTGGCTGCGGCGTCGCCCCTGCTGGCCAAGGGGGAACCGGAAGCGACAATGACAAAAATCGCCATGCTGTGCGGGGAGAAACGCTGATGGGCTTCAATTGTGGCATCGTGGGGCTTCCCAATGTGGGCAAATCCACCCTGTTCAACGCGCTGACCGAAACGGCGGCAGCTCAGGCAGCAAATTATCCCTTCTGCACCATTGAGCCGAATGTGGGCCGCGTCGCCGTGCCTGATTCGCGCCTCGACAACCTTGCGCGTATCGGCAAGTCGCAGAAGATCCTGCCGACCAGCCTCGAATTCGTCGATATCGCCGGTCTCGTGCGCGGCGCGTCTCGTGGTGAGGGCCTGGGCAACCAGTTCCTTGCCAATATCCGTGAGGTGGATGCCATCATCCACGTGCTGCGCTGCTTCGAGGATGACGACATCACCCATGTCGAAGGTGGCGTTGACCCGGTGCGCGATGCCGAGATCATCGAGACCGAGCTGATGCTGGCCGATCTGGACTCGCTCGAAAAGCGTCAGACGGCCTTGCAGAAGCGCGCCCGCGGCAATGACCGTGAGGCGCAGCAGCAGCTCGCCATCATGGATCCCATCATGGCCGCTCTGCGCGAGGGCAAGCCCGCCCGTACTGCCGTACCCAAGGGTGAGGAAGAAACCGCCCGCCGCCTGCAGCTCATGACCACCAAGCCGGTGCTCTATGTCTGCAACGTGGAGGAAGGCTCTGCTTCGACCGGCAACAGCCACTCCGAAGCCGTGCGCAAGCGCGCAGAGGCCGAAGGCGCTGCCGTGGTGGTGGTGTCTGCGGCGATCGAAGCGGAAGTCAGCCAGCTGCCGCAGGAAGAGCGCGCCGAGTTCCTCGAAGGGCTGGGGCTGAGCAATTCCGGTCTGGATCGTGTGATTGCTGCCGGCTACGGCCTGCTGGGTCTGAGCACCTATTTTACGGTCGGCCCGAAAGAGACGCGCGCCTGGACCATCACCAAGGGCACAAAGGCCCCTCAGGCGGCTGCGGTCATTCATAACGACTTCAAGCGCGGCTTCATTGCCTGCGAGACAGTGGCTTATGACGATTACATTGCCTGTGGCGGCGAGTCCGGTGCCAAGGAAGCGGGCAAGCTGCGTATCGAAGGCAAGGAATATGTCGTGCAGGATGGTGACGTCCTGCTGTTCCGCTTCAACGTCTGACACTATCCGGGTTTGACAGGATCAGGACTTGACCGGCCTGATCCTGAGGCAATGATAGGGCGTCTTACCGGAGGCGCTGATGGACATTCTCGTTGCCTGTGACTCCTTCAAGGAGAGCCTGACGGCAGAGGCCGTGGTTCAGGCGATTATCGGCGGTTTCAGGGAAATCTACCCGGATGCCCGCTATCACGCCTTTCCTATGGCGGATGGCGGCGAGGGAACTGCCGCCATCATGGCCCGCACACTGGGCGGCCGACTTGAAACCCGCGATGTATGCGGCCCGCTCGGTGTGCCTGTATCGGCGCATTTCGCTGTTCTTGATCATGGCCGGACAGCACTGATCGAACTGGCCGAGGCCGCCGGCCTGGCCCAAACCCCACTCGAATCGCGCTCACCCCTTTTCACCACCACCTATGGCGTGGGGGAACTCATGAGCGCAGCCCTTGATATGGGGTGCAGGCATCTGGTTCTCGCGCTTGGCGGCAGTGCAACCTGCGACGGTGGGGCGGGTCTTTTGCAGGCGCTTGGTGTTTCGCTGCACGATCTGCACGGCCAGGAAATTCCTCACGGAGGAGGGCCGCTTGGGGCGGTGTTCTCTCTTGATGACGACCGGCTCGATCCCCGGCTGGCAGAGTGTCGTATCGAGATTTTGTGCGATGTGACGGCTCCTTTGTTGGGAGAGACCGGCGCGGTTGCCGTATTCGGGCCTCAGAAGGGGGCAACACCTGCCATGATTCCGCTTCTGGAGGCCTCGCTGGCGCGCCTTGCGAGTCTGGTGGAACTGCGCTGCGGGCGTGATCTGACGGCGGTGGAAGGTATGGGCGCCGCGGGTGGTGCGGCTCTGGGGCTGGTCGGGCTGTGCGGGGCGACCCTCGTTCCGGGTGCTGAGTCGGTGGCGGGGCTTCTGGGTCTGGAGGCGCTCGTGAGCCAGATGGATCTGGTCATCACCGGTGAGGGGCGGCTGGATCGCCAGACCGCGCAGGGCAAGGCACCGCAGGCAATCGCCACGCTGGCGAAAAAGGCAGGCAGACCGGTGATAGCCTTTGCGGGTACACTGGGTGCCGGGCATGAAGATCTGCTTGCAACAGGCTTCGACGCCGTTTTCAGCTGTCTTGAGCGCCCCTGCACGCTGGAAGAGGCATTCGGCGAGGCGGAGCAAGCCCTGAGGCGCTGCGCACGCAACGTTGCCGCAACCCTTGCCCTGGGCCGATCTTTTCAAGCTGCGCAGGCATGATACATAGCTGATCGCCCTTTGGGCCGTTTTCGGGTTCGGCCGGGCCAGATGCCGCATGGCAGACAGGAGAATGAATGATGGAAGCTGCTACGACCGTGTCCGATTTCAAGGCCCTGACCGGACCAGCGCGCGCAGCGGCCCGTCTTCTCGCCATAGCCCCGGAAAGCCAGCGCAACGAGGCCTTGCGTGCCGCCGCAGCGTCACTGCGTGAACATGCACCTGATATTCTTGTGGCCAATGCACGCGATGTCGCCTCCTCCAAGGCGAGTGCTGCCTTCATCGACCGGCTGACGCTGACGCCTGCACGGATCGAGTCCATGGCAAAGGGCCTCGAATCGATTGCGCTTTTGCCGGATCCGGTGGGCAGGGTGCTGTGTGACTGGATACGTCCCAATGGCCTGAACATCCGCCGTGTGGCGACTCCGCTTGGTGTCATTGGCATGATCTATGAAAGCCGCCCCAATGTGGGGGCAGACGCTGCGGGCCTGTGCATCAAATCCGGCAATGCCGTCATCTTGCGTGGCGGCTCCGAGAGCCTTCAATCAGCACGGTGCATCCAGTCCTGCATCCAGGAAGGACTGGAGAAGGCGTGTCTGCCGCGTGACTGCGTGCAGATCGTCCCCGATGCTGATCGGGCACATGTCGCCGCCATGCTGACAGCTGCCGGTGAAATCGACATGATCATCCCACGCGGTGGCAAATCGCTTGTCGAGCGGGTGCAGCGCGAGGCCCGCGTACCGGTTCTCGCTCATGCCGATGGGCTATGTCATACCTATATCCACAAGGATGCCGACTTCGCGATGGCGCGTGAGATTCTCGCCAATGCCAAGATGCGGCGTACCGGTATTTGCGGCGCGACCGAAACCCTGCTGATCGACCACGCGATTGCCGAGGCCCTGTTGCCTGCGCTGGTGCAGGATCTGCATGCGCTGGGCTGCGCCATTCTGGGTGACGAGACAGCGCGTCATATCGTGCATGATCTTGAACCTGCCACGTCGGATGACTTTGCGACAGAATGGCTCGATGCGCGTCTCTCCGTGGCTGTTGTCGAGGATATCGATTCGGCACTTGCCCATATCGCGCGTTATGGCAGCGGTCATACGGAAGCGATCATCACTGAAAATGCAGAGGTCGCCGAACGCTTCCTGAATGGGACGGATAGCGCCGTGGTGATGTGGAACGCCTCGACCCAGTTCTGCGATGGCGGAGAATTCGGATTCGGGGCCGAGATCGGTATTGCCACAGGCAAGATCCATGCCCGTGGCCCCGTCGGCCTCGAACAGCTTACGACCTTCCGTTATGAGGTCCGAGGCACCGGGCAGACCCGCCCCTGACGTGGTGGAAATTCCAAAATATGGCGATAATCGTGCGGTGTCGATCGGGCTGCTGGGTGGGTCGTTCAATCCAGCCCATGCGGGTCATCTGCAACTCGCACGCTATGCCCTGACGCATCTGCGGCTCGATCAGGTCTGGCTCATGGTTTCGCCGGGCAATCCGCTCAAGCCAAGGCGGGGCATGGCGCCGTTCGAAAATCGCCTCGATTCGGCCCGTGCCCTGGCTGACGGGCGGCATATCATCGCCACCGATATCGAGGCGCGTCTGAACAAGCGTTATACCGTCGAGACGATCGCGCTGCTGCGGCTGCGTTTTCCAAGGGCGCGCTTCGTCTGGCTGATGGGGGCGGACAGTCTGGCGACGCTCACACGATGGCGTCGCTGGCGCGATCTTGCCCTGCATGTTCCCATGGCAGTTGTGCCAAGACCGGGCAGCAATCGCACAGCGCTGTCAGGCCAGGCCACCCATGCGTTAAGCCATATGCGCGTGCCTCCGCGGCGCGGGCCGATCATGTCGCGCTCTAAAGGTGGTGTCTGGGCTTTTCTTCCGGCGCCGCAAAACGGTATATCAGCGACAGCGTTGAGGGATTCCGGCAATTATCCCGCCTCGCTCTCTCTCTAATGTATTGACCGGAGTGTCGAGCCATCGCCAGAAAACCGTCCGACGAGACGCCCACCCCAGCCCGTCGCACCCGCGCGTCCGCTGGTGAGACCAAGACCCAGCCCGCCACGGGCGAGGCCACTGCCACCATGAAGACCGCCGGCACGCCGCGCAAAAAGGCCGCCGCTGCAGGCCCGCGCAAGACCCGCGGTGCCGCACCGCGCACCGGTGCTGAGCCGGAACTGGTTGAAAAGGCGCTGGCACTCATCACGGCAAGCCTTGACGAAGACAAGGCCGAGGATATCGTGACGCTCGACCTGCGGGGGCGTGCCAGCTTTGCTGACCATATGGTGGTCGCCACAGGTATTGCCGACAGGCAGATTGCCGCCATGGCCACGCATATTGAAGACAAGCTGAACGAAATCGGCATCAAGCGCATCACCATCGAAGGTGCGAATGGAACCGATTGGGTTCTGCTCGATACCGGTGACATCGTTGTGCATCTGTTCAAGCCCGAGAGCCGCGCCCTCTATGCGCTTGAGCGGATGTGGGGCAAGGATCTGGACGATACTGCCAGCGATGAAGCCGACACGACGGATCTCTGATTACGCATGATCAGGATTGTGGCGGTCGGTCGCCTCAAGAGAGGGCCGGAGCGGGAGCTGTTCGACCGTTACGTCGAGCGTACCCGCCCCAGAGTCGATCTGATCGAGATTGGCGAATCGCGGGGCAGTGCCCTGGAGATCCGTCGCAAGGACGCGGCGGCGATTCTGGCTGCCTGTCCCGAGGGTACGATCGTGATTGCGCTGGATGAGGGGGGGAATTCACCCGATTCCCAGCAATTCTCCACCATGCTCGATTCGTGGCTTGCAACCGGCAAGCAGGTTTCTTTCGTCATTGGCGGGGCTGAAGGACTTGAGGCCAGCGTCATTGAGCGGGCCGATGCCCGTATCTCCTTCGGGCGTATGACCTGGCCCCACATGATTGTGCGATTGCTTCTGGCAGAGCAGATCTACCGCGCGCGCGCGATCAGCGCGGGCCATCCCTACCATCGTTCAGCACGCCCCTGAATCCCGTATGCCAACAGGCTCGGGCGCTTTGGCCCGACTGAGGATTATGAGGCGGGGTACAGGTCACAAAAAAGGCGACCCGTTTCCGGGCCGCCTTGGCGGAAGTCAGCTGAGCAGGTCTGATCAGCGCAGATTGCGGCTGGGGCCTTCTACGCTGAATGCGTCTTCCGGGGCCTCTGCCACTTCGGTCGAGTTCATAGGATGTTGCAGGGCCGCGAAGCTTGCCGTTGTCACATTATGCGAACGCGTGGAACGATGGGCGGGCGCAGGCGTATTGTTAGCCATCATCACCCCGTCATCAGGGCGACCATAGATGAACCCATATGTCGGATAGATGCTGCCGTAGGTACCAGACCTGCTGTTGAGCGCCACGCGTACAGCAGACCAGTCATTGTTGGGAGAAACGTCAATCACGCGCACGTTCTTGGCAACGCCATTCTGCGCCCAGTGGGACTGATCGATCACGATGGTACGATTGTCTTCAACGGCACGGACGACCGCAACGTGGCCATAGGGCATGCGGCGAATGGCGCGGAAATTCAGCACCGAGCCGGGCTCGGGAGCAGAACCACGGGCATAAACACCGCGGGAGTTATCCCACCAGTCACGGGCATTACCGCTCAACACAACATCAGAGGCGGCCTTGGCGTACGCAACACACTGGATAACATGGCCGCCAGAACGGTGGCGACGTACTGTAAAGCGCGTCTGATGAAGGGCCGCATGACGGGTAGAAGCATGACGGACGTTATGCGCTGAGTGCATAACAGCCTTGTGACCAGCCTTCTGGCGCGCTTCAGCTTTTGGGGCCAGAACCGCCGACCCTACCAGAAGGGATAAAGCGGTCAGGGACGAAAAAAACGGCCTGCGGAGAAATCTGAGGCAACTTTTCTGTCCCACGTTCATTGATTCAATATCCGCCCGTTGTGTGTTGCATCTAGGTAACTGTGTTCACCTTGGATTGGCAACCCATGTAAGGGAGAGTCGTGGCGATTTTATGAATTTTCCCCGAGATAAAATGTGTTGGCTCAGGGAAAATTCAATCACCTCTACTTCGTTGTGATCAGCATAATTTCCACAAGCATACGCGGATCAGCCAGAATCGCCTGAACACAGGCTCGTGCCGGGGCTGCGTCCTTGGGCAGCCAGGCTGTCCACTGCTTGTTAAGTGCATCGCGGTCGCTGATGTCCTTCAGCCAGATCTGTGCCTGCAAAATACGGGTGTTGTCCGTACCATGCTGCTCAAGCAAAACATCCAGCTGCTCGAGCACATCGGCGGTCTGGGCATCGAAATCAGCATCGAGATTACGGGCCACGACGCCCTGCGTGAAAACGAAGCCGTGATATTCGACGGCTTTGGACATGACGGGATTAGGCTCTGTGCGAATGATTCGGCTCATGATCGTCTCCTGATAACGTCGTAATTCCGGGCAGATTACGCCGCGCCGGATGGGCCAGACTCTGATGCGGCCAGAAGGTCCGGTCAATCCTGCCCGTCATATGATTGCTTGAATGAACGGCCCCTGCGCGGTATCGCGGCCATGAAGCCTTTGCGCATCATGGTCTGCACAGCAACGCTTCCGGAATTGCCGCCTTTCAGGCTGCCTCATTCTTCCGGGGTGCGTCACGATCAAGAAGAGGATGAGCCGGATTTGCGTGCCCGCACCGTCAAGGTAACGCCACTGCGTCAGAATTGTACCGTGCTCGAAGATCCCGATACGGGCCGGGCGGTTGTCGTTGATCCGGGAGGGGACGCGCCTGAACTCCTGCAGCTGCTTGAGGGCATGACCGTGGATGCCATTCTGCTGACTCACGGGCATTTTGATCATGTTGGTGGGGCGGATGCCCTGCGTGCAGGTCTCGAGAAACGTCAATCGGCCCCGGTTGCGATGATCGGTCCTGACCGGCGCGATGCCTTTCTGCTCGAAACGGTGGAGGATCAGGCTCAGGCTTTTGGGCTGTATGACCTGCGAAACGCTCATCCCGACCGGTTTGTGGTGGAGGGCGAGGTGATTGACCTCCCGGCTGGCAGGTTTGAGGTCGCGCACTGTCCAGGCCATACGCCTGGTCATGTCATCTATATAAGTCGGGCCGATAAACTGGCCATTGTGGGCGATACGTTGTTCCGTGGTGTTGTTGGACGGTCGGATTTCGCTTATGGCGACCATGAGAGCCTGATTGCAGGGATCAAGCGCACATTGCTTTCCCTGCCTGACGATTTCGTTGTTCTGCCGGGGCACGGTTTGCCAACCATGATTGGCGAAGAGCGGCAGAATAATCCTTTCCTCGCCTGAATAACCGGGAGCGCAGACATGAATAGGAATTTGCGGAGCCGTGCGCTTCTGACCGGTCTGGTCCTTGCTGTCACTGCACTGGATGGCGCACCGGTTCTGTCCAGCGCAGTCGCGGCGGACAGTCAGCGCGAAGCTCAGGCTGGTGCTGAAAAGCCTCTCGATAAAGCTCCCCTGACAATCACCGACCGTCATAACGGTCGCCATGATTTCACTGTTGAGGTCGCCCGGACAGAAAAGCAGAAGGAAGCCGGGGAGTCATCGCGCCAGAGCATCGCGGAAAATACGGGGATGCTCTTCCTGTTCAGCCCCCCCGAGGCGGCTGCCATGTGGATGCGTGATACGGCACCGTCGCTCGATATCGTCTTTATCGGGACGGATGGCCGCATACAGGCCATAGCTGAAAAGACTGTACCGTTTAGCGAACGTCGTCTGGTCGGGCAGGGTGATTCAGCCGCCGTTCTGGAAGTCGCTGCGGGTACGATGGAAAAGAACAATATTGTCGTGGGCGATCTCGTATCGTCCAAGGCACTCCCAGTGGCGCACTGAACGCCATGAAGGTTTTCCTGACCGGGGCTGCAGGCTTTGTCGGCTATCACGTGGCCGCGCAGCTCTTGAGCCAGGGACACGAGGTGATCGGGTTCGACTCACTGAACGCTTATTATAGTGTGCAGCTCAAACAGGATCGTCTGGCGCAGCTCGTAAGCCAGGATGGTTTTGTTTTTCATAAGGGTGATCTCAGCCGCCGTGAGGATGTGGAGGCTGCCCTCGCAGCGCATCCGGGCATCACTCATATTGTGCATCTGGCCGCTCAGGCAGGGGTCCGCTATTCACTGGCCGACCCATGCGCCTACGTGACCTCCAATATGATGGGACATGTCGTGCTGCTTGAGGCGGCGCGTCACCTGCCGGATCTGCGCCACATCGTGTATGCATCCTCATCGTCCGTCTACGGTCTCAACGAGACGATGCCTTTTCGCGAGAGCGATGCCGTCGATCGTCCCGGGTCATTCTACGCGGTGACCAAGCGTGCCGGTGAGTTGACGGCCCATGCCTACGCTCATCTTTATGGCCTGAAACAGACCGGGCTGCGTTTCTTCACCGCATACGGTCCGTGGGGCCGTCCGGACATGGCCTACTACAAATTTGCCCGTGCCATCACGGCAGGTGAAGCACTCACCCTTTATGAGGGCGAGGGACTGGCACGTGATTTCACCTATATCGATGATATTGTCTCCGGCGTGCTTGCTGCGCTGGATAATGAGCCAGAAAAAGGGGTCTCGCGCCTTTTCAATCTCGGGAGTGACTCACCGACGGCTGTAAGTCGCCTCGTTGCGCTGCTTGAGCAGGAACTGGGGCAAAAGGCGGTTATCGAGGCCAAACGTCGCCCACGTTCAGATGTCGAGGCAACGTGGTCCTCTCATGAAGAGATGACAAGGCTGACAGGCTGGCGGCCAGTGGTCACATTGGAGGAGGGCGTGAAGCGCTTCGTGGCGTGGTTCACGTCTTATGAAACGACCAGTCATTTCTGATCGAACGTTCTTTTGGCGTTACCATAAGACAGGACAGACGGGGGGCTTCGGCCTCCTGTTTTGCGTAAGGGGCGAGAAACGTGGCCACTTTTTTCTCGCCTGCTGTCATTTTTCTGAAATTATGTGTTGACGGGTGTGGGTGTGGGGTCTAAAAGCCCGTTCACCGCAGCGGAACACGCCGCGGTGACTGCCTGAAAGACTGAGTAAGATCAGTA
>NZ_VWWA01000050.1:0-1058 GCF_011753235.1 Asaia sp. As-1742
CTAGAGCATAATCCGATCATTCTGGTTCATACCCTGCGGCGGTGAAACACGCGGTGGCCTGCCTTGGGCAGACGTTGTCGATCGCGGCGCATACGGCATCCTGCAGAGCCGCGACGGTGCGCGGTGCAGCCCGCCTGATCCAGGCTTTCATCTTCGAGAAGATGTTCTCGATCGGATTGAAGTCAGGGCTGTAGGGCGGCAGGAACAGCAGGCGAGCGCCAACTGCCTCGACCGCGTCACGGGCCGCGGCGCCCTTGTGGGCGGGGAGGTTGTCGAGGATCACGATGTCGCCTGCCGACAGGCTCGGGGCCAGCACTTTGCTGACGTAAGCCGCGAACCATTCCCCGGTCATCGGCCCGGTCAGCATCATCGGTGCCGTCATGCCTGACAGACGCAGGCCACCGATAAACGTCGTGGTGTTCCAATGCCCGTGCGGCACCGGCATCCGGCAGCGCGTGCCGCGCTTTGAGCGTCCACGCAGACGGGCCATTTTCGTGGAGACGGCGGTCTCGTCGATGAAGACCAGACGCGCCGGATCGAGATCAGGCTGGTTTTCGAACCACGCCTCACGCCGTGCCGCGACGTCGGGCCGTGTCTGCTCGCTGGCGTGCGCTGTTTTTTTTGACGGTCATGGCGTGGCGGTCGAGGCAACGCCAGATCGTACTCGGCGCGAAACGCACACCATGCTCTGTCGCCAGCCTGTCGGCCAGTTCTACGAGCGAGATATCGCCCTGAGCCTCGACCTTGGCCAGCAGGAAGTCCGACCAGGCCTCGATCCGATGCGAGCGACGATCGCCGCCCTGCGCCAGCGCATGGTCGCGGCCGCTGGCGCGCCATTCCGCCACCCACCGGATGACGCTCGACGGGGAAACACCAAAACGAGCCGCCGCCGCACGACGGGTCATCCCGGAGGTCACGGCGGCAAGCGTACGTTGGCGAAGGTCGGTCGACAGGGCTCGGGTCATGCACGCCGGCCTCCCGCCCGGCAGGAAGCATGAATCAGATTTCCAGAACAATGGGAATCCCAAAACGACTCCGTCAGGTCAGATTATGCTCTA
>NZ_VWWA01000051.1:0-905 GCF_011753235.1 Asaia sp. As-1742
GTCTTAGAGCCCGTTTGAGAATGTCTATGGATGGCTGATGCGGCGGAGCAGGAGGCTGCCCATGGCAATGTCGATCATGGCGCCGGAGACGTCGAGGCGCTTTTCGTAGTCGCGGACCAGGCGCCGCCAGCGGGTCATCGAGCCGAACGTGCGCTCCACCACCCATCGCCGTGGCAGCGCCTGAAAGCCTTTCTGGTTAGGAAGCTTGCGCACGACCTCTAGGGTGAAGTCCCGGTAGGCGACGAGGCTCGCCAGCCGGCCCCGATCATAGGCTCCATCCGCGAAGAGATGCCAGGGCCAGGGCTTGCGCACGGCCGCCACGATCTGCTCCGCCCCGGCCGCATCCTGGACGTCTGCCGTAGTCAGGTTGACCATCAACAGCCGCCCGTCTGTATCCACCGCGATGTGCCTTTTGCGTCCCTTGGTGCGTTTGGCAGCGTCATAGCCGCCCCCATAGGGCGTATGCGGCGCTTTCACCGTCTGGCGGTCGACCACGCCCGCCGTCGGGCTTGCGTCCCGAACCACCAGTTCGCGGTCGATCATCAGCGCGATGTCATGGATGGTGCGAAACATCAGCCGACGCACAAAGCGTCGAAACCACCAATAGACCGTCTGCCAGGGACCGAAGTTCGTCGGAAGCATTCGCCACCCGCCGCCACTGCGGGCCGTGTAGCGGATCGCGTTCAACATTTCGCGAATGTCCGCCGTGGGCTTGCAGCCGCGCTTCACCACCGGCGGGAGGAATGGCCGCACCCGCTCCCACTCGGCATCGGTCAGGTCTGTCGGATAGCGTGTTGTCTTTCGGACGATCCTACCCATCCGGGTTCTCTGCTCTGGCGTCCACATCCAGAGCCTGAAGCACGCCCCAATCAGGCCGCCAAGCACATTCTTAAACGGGCTCTCAG
>NZ_VWWA01000052.1:0-780 GCF_011753235.1 Asaia sp. As-1742
GCAAGGTAGGAAACGCCCGGGGGATGGGTATTCAGGCGCTGAGAGCGGTCGCGTTATTCCATTGGGCGAGAGCCCGGACACGATGGATGTGCCGGGAAAGAGCGGTGGTGATGGAGGCGGACGGGACGAAGAGATTGCGGATGGCTGAGAAGACGGAGACAAAGCGCTGACACCCGCCCGGTGAACGGAACTTCTGCATGATGCGCTCGCGTTTTCGCAGGGGAAGATGACTGTTCTCCGCTCGGTTGTTCAGACCCTTATGCGAGAAATGCCGGATCGCGAGACCAAGTTTGCGCCTCGCTGCCCCGTAGGATTTCAGCTTGTCGGTGATCATACGACTGGGGCGCAAAACCTGCCGCTTCAAAAGCCGGGTCAGGAGACGCTTGGCTGCTTTGGTGTTTCGACGGGTCTGCAGGATTTCGTCGAGAACATAGCCGTCCTGATTGACCGCCCGCCAGAGCCAGTGAGGCTTGCCACGGATCACGATCCGTACCTCGTCCAGGTGCCAGAGATCACCAGACTGAGCCTTCTTGCGTCGCAGGGAGCGGGCATAGGCCGCACCGAACTTCAGGCTCCACCGACGGATCGTCTCATACGAGACGACAATGCCCCGCTCGAGAAGCATCTCTTCCACAAGGCGAAAGCTCAGCGGGAAGCGGAAATACAGCCACACCGCATGAGCGATCAGCTCACTCGGAAAACGGTGTCGTTTGTAGCTCACGCATAACGCTCTCATCACCCGCGCCTAACACGCCAAAGTTAACGTGACAGCACCCTTTC
>NZ_VWWA01000053.1:0-657 GCF_011753235.1 Asaia sp. As-1742
TTCGCACGTCGACTGAAGACGCTCCGGGGCCTCACGCCATACGAATTCGTTTGCCAGCAATGGCAGCACGAGCCATCAAGATTCACGCAAAACCCGCACCATCAAAACCCGGGACCAAACATCTAGAGCATAATCCGATCAATCTGGCTCATACCCTGCGGCAGTGAAGAAGTTTGGACATTCTGCTGGTGAGACCTGATCGATGAGGCTGCCGATCCTGTCCCACAGGGCGTCGCGCGTTCGTTCGGCAGCGCGGCGGATATGGGCCTTGAGCTTGGAGAATGTCATTTCAATCGGGTTGAAGTCCGGGCTGTAGAGAGGGAGAAACTGCAGACTGGCTCCAGCGGCTTCGATCGCCTTTTGCACGCCCGGTCCCTTGTGCGAGCCGAGATTGTCCATGATGACTATGTCGCCGGGAAGCAGATCCGCCACCAGCACGCGCTCGACATAGGTCTGGAAGCTGCGTCCGTTGATCGGGCCATCCTGCACCATGGGAGCTACGATCCCGTTCAGCCGCAAGCCTGCGATGAAGGTCGTGGTCTTCCAGTGACCGTGCGGCACGGGGGAGCGCAGGCGCTGCCCCCTGCGGCAGCGTCCGTAGCGGCGCTCCATATTGGTCGATGCCCAGGTTTCGTCGATGAACACAAGACGTTCGGG
>NZ_VWWA01000054.1:0-241 GCF_011753235.1 Asaia sp. As-1742
GAAAAAAAAAACAAAAAAATGAATCAACAAATCTGTATGTTAAATAAGAAGAAAAATAAATACAACATATGCTTATGATCTACGCTTACGTGTACTACAGTAGTTTCAATAATATGTATTACATTCCTATGAGTCTATTCGTACACGGGTCATCGACTGTTCTCCAGTTCGCATACTATACATTTTCAACTCTCTCTATTTTATTATATCTACTGCCGTATATTATTTTCTTTTTTTTTTT
>NZ_VWWA01000055.1:0-599 GCF_011753235.1 Asaia sp. As-1742
AGACGGTCAGCGGGATCGAGACGGTCAAGGCCATGGCGGTCGAGACCAGGCTACAGCAACGCTGGGAAGAGCAGCTGGCGGGGTATGTCGGGGCCAGCCAGTCCGTGACCTCGATCGGCACGGTAGCAACCCAGATCATCCAGGCAACCGGCAAGCTCGTGACGGCCGGGACGCTCTGGCTGGGTGCCCATCAGGTGATGTCGGGGTCCCTGACCGTTGGAGGCCTGGTCGCCTTCAACATGCTCGCAGGTCGTGTCAGCCAGCCGGTCCTTCGCGTCGCTCAGATGTATCAGGATTTTCATCAGACCCGCCTCTCGGCCGAGCGTCTGGGAGATATCCTCAATACACCGACCGAGCGAAGCGGCCGCAACGGCATGGCGCTCCCCTCCCTCACGGGCGCCGTGACGTTTGAGCATGTGAACTTCCGGCATCGGGTAGATAGCCCCCTGGTTCTCGAGGATATCTCCTTGAACATACAGCCCGGGGAGATCATCGGCATCGTAGGATCATCGGGCTCTGGCAAGAGCACGCTGACCAAACTGCTTCAGCGGCTCTATTGTCCCGAACGTGGTCGCGTTCTCATTGATGGCCTAGATATC
>NZ_VWWA01000056.1:0-597 GCF_011753235.1 Asaia sp. As-1742
TTTCGCACGTCGACTGAAGACGCTCCGGGGCCTCACGCCATACGAATTCGTTTGCCAGCAATGGCAGCACGAGCCATCAAGATTCACGCAAAACCCGCACCATCAAAACCCGGGACCAAACACCTAGCGAGGTGATCGCCCATGCGGTGTGGCTGTATCACGTGTTTTCGCTCTCACTGCGCGATGTCGAGGCGATCCTTGCGGCACGGGGGATCGAGGTCACCTATGAGAGCATCCGCGCCTGGAACGACCGCTTCGGGCCGGTCTATGCGAAAAGACTGAAGCGCAGGCGCGCGAAGCCCGGCGATAAATGGCATCTCGACGAGGTCTTAGTGCGGAGCAAGGGAGTGATCCATTATTTCTGGCGTACCGTGGATCAGGAGGGCAACACGCTGGACGTTCTCCTCCAGGCGCGCCGCAATAAAAAGGCGGCCCTGCGTTTCTTTCGTAAGCTGCTCAAGGGGCTCCAGTACGTTCCACGCGTTATGGTTACCGATAAATGCCCCAGCTATGGCGCCGCAAGGAAAGAACTGCTGAGAAGCGTCGAACACCGGCAAAGCCGATACCTGAACAATCGGGTCGAGATGTCGCATTAGC
>NZ_VWWA01000057.1:0-551 GCF_011753235.1 Asaia sp. As-1742
TTCAGACCATCCACGACGTCGAACTAATGCTCGATCGGGAGCGGTCAGGTCGCGAGACGAGCCCGACCGCCGGGGTGATCGACAGCCAGAGCATCAAGGCACCGCATGCGCAAACAAGAGGTTATGACGCCGGCAAGAAGGTCGTCGGGCGCAAGCGGCATATTGCTGTGGATACAGACGGACGTCTGCTGATGGTCAATCTGACCCCGGCCGACATCTCTGACAGCGCGTGCGCGCAGATGATCCTGGATGCGATCCGCAAGCGCTGGCCCTGGGTAAAGCACCTGTTCGCCGACGGGGCTTAGGACCGGCTCCAGTTGATGGGCAAGGCGGCTTATCTGGACTTCGTCGTCGAAGTCATCCGACGCCGGGACGGAGCGAAGGGCTTCGAGATTCTGCCCCGTCGATGGGTCGTGGAACGGAGCTTTGGCTGGATGACCCGCTGGCGACGTCTCGTGCGTGACTATGAGCGTCGTATCGACATCTCACAGGCCATGATCCTCGTCGCCATGGGCGCC
Source organism: Asaia sp. As-1742 (assembly GCF_011753235.1). Classification (NCBI taxonomy): domain Bacteria; kingdom Pseudomonadati; phylum Pseudomonadota; class Alphaproteobacteria; order Acetobacterales; family Acetobacteraceae; genus Asaia; species Asaia sp. As-1742. Next base: position 519 of record NZ_VWWA01000057.1, read on the forward strand.
AATCTCACCCGTAGAAATGCCCATCCGTGAGTT
>NZ_VWWA01000058.1:0-519 GCF_011753235.1 Asaia sp. As-1742
AAGCGGAAATACAGCCACACCGCATGAGCGATCAGCTCACTCGGAAAACGGTGTCGTTTGTAGCTCACGCATAACGCTCTCATCACCCGCGCCTAACACGCCAAAGTTAACGTGACAGCACCCTTTCAGGTGATCGAGGACACTATCGCTGCCAGCAAATCGGGCACCGGACCGACGGCTGAGCAGATCGCCGCCGCGCTGAAGCAGGCGCAGGACACGGATGCGGCTATTCAGGCTTCATGACTGACGCCCTCACCGGCATCAGCGTGATTGTCCTCCCGCTATCACTCGCCGTCTGGTTCGTGATGCGGGGTAATCACCGTCAACATTGATTGGGGGAACATAAAATGAGCTTTGTCCAATGCGAAATCGACCGCATTCAGTTAGCTCTTAGAGCCTGTTTGGAAACTCACGGATGGGCATTTCTACGGGTGAGATTGGCGCCCATGGCGACGAGGATCATGGCCTGTGAGATGTCGATACGACGCTCATAGTCACGCACGAGACGTCGCCAGCGGG
>NZ_VWWA01000059.1:0-348 GCF_011753235.1 Asaia sp. As-1742
CGACTGAGACCTGGCCCGCCTTGATCGCTGCTGTGACCGACCTCGACGGCATTGTGACCGGGGTGCATCGCACTTGGCTGGCGCGGGACGGAAAGGGCAAGGCACCTGTCGCCATGCCCCGTCGGGCGATGGGCGACCTGCTCGGCCATGCCGTGCGCTTTGGCACGGTGTCTGACGTTCTGGCGGCAGGCGAGGGGATCGAGACGGTGCTGTCCCTCCACGAAATCATGCCCGATCTGCCACTGGCCGCGTGCCTGTCCTCGGCGCATCTCGCCGCCATGGCGTTTCCGCCTGCCCTGCGCCGCCTTTATGTGCTGCGCGATGACGACCCGGCCGGCGACCATGCGG
>NZ_VWWA01000005.1:0-269449 GCF_011753235.1 Asaia sp. As-1742
TCGCCGCCAGGTCCCCTGATCCACCCCACAAAAACACCCCACCCTCGCGGGGTGGAGCAGCCCGGTAGCTCGTCAGGCTCATAACCTGAAGGCCGCAGGTTCAAATCCTGCCCCCGCAACCAAAATACCCCCCCAATACACAATCCAGACACAGCGTAGCTCTCTCACAGAGAATACGCGTTTATACGCGCGTCTGAATGTCAGGCAGGGCACAAAGCCTATCACTCAGCTCGGGACAGCCCTGCGCCAGTTGCCAAGGCGTGTCTTCTTGTAGTCCATATCAATCACATCAAAAGCTTCTGCAATTGCGTTGTGATGCCTGAACGCAAGACCACCATGGCCGCCAGCAACGGGCTGATCATTCACAATCCGCGATAGCCAACGCATGGAAGCGATCGTCGTGACACCAGGCCCTGTCTCAACCCAAATATTTTCGAAATCGCCGACCTGACAGTATCGTGTCAGGTTTGCGAAGATCCCTTCCAGAATGGCGCCAATTACGGGGTGGTTCGGTTGTGTCATGATGAAGTCGTTATCGACACACCAGGGTGACCCAAACGAATAGGTCAGCAGGCAGGAAAAATCCGCCCCTGCCGCAATGCGTGTAACCGGTGCATGCGAACATGTGTCGACATCCATGTAGATGCCCCCATGTTTGTACAGAGCAGCAATACGCCAGAAATCGGCACGCATGGCTGGATGAAAGCAGCAATCAAAAAGTCTGAGGCCCTCATTGCCATGTTCCTGATACATGAAGGCGCGTGCTGAGGCATCGCAAACCAGTTCGTGCTGGCACTCAGGGTTCATGGCTATGGTTGTTGCGATGCTGCGCCGTACATCCTCGGGTGGATTTGCAGCATGCCAATACTGGATAATCCGGTACGGGATGGATGAAGGTAACCCGTTATCCTGCCCTGGTGGAACGACCTTGAGCCAGTGACTGTCGACCCCCTCTGCCAGAAGGTCGAAACAGGCCATGCGATCCCCTTTGGTAACACGATGCAAGGCAGGAGGCAGTGATGTTACGTCGCCCAGTTTCATGTCCTGAAATGTCATCAGCCCCCTGTGCAAGGCATGTCATCCAATGCTGCCTTGCCCCTCATAACCACGATCGGGGTTATGGACGCCCGATTACTTTCATCGTTCTGCGTGCATATAAGGCCAAATTCAAATCTCTTTTTCGCGTCTTGTTCGGTTGGCTTGCATGGTGTGGTCTTGTACGAGGCCAATCAGGTAGTGCTGTTCAGACTGTCGGTGGTTTGAAGATCCGTGTGAACGATGCCATCCGTTGTCACCACCAGCAGGTGATCACCAACCCACTCTGCCAGGAAGATCTTTTCGAGATCAGCCAGTCCGCGGCGGGAAAGTATTGCCATAAGCCATTCTTTCGAGTGCTTAAGCGCTTCCAGTTCCTTCTCCAGAATTTCACCGCGATGAACCAGGAACTGCGCGGGCTTCTTGGTTTCCTCCTTCATGATGACGCTGACATGGCCGGTTGTCTCGATCTGGGCAAAATCGATATCATCGAAGCTGAAGATGTTCTGCATCCGCAGAGCCGTTGCTACATCCTTGAGGTCGATACGGCTCGCGTTCTCATTGAAGTTCTCGATGAGAAAGACGCCATTACGGATCAGGGTGATCGGTTCGCCTATCGTACGCTTTCTCAGATCAGGGATTTTGCGTGAAAGATAGTTGAAAAGCGCCATGAGCAGGATGCACAGGATGAGCAGGGCGATATAATGCAGGATAGGTAGTTTGTCGTTGTAGAGAATACCTCCAACAACGCCACCCAGTATGAAGTTACCAACCAGATCGACCGCCGACATCATGGCAATCTGATTGCGCCCGGTGACATTCAGATAGGTGATGATAAGGGAAAACCCGATCACGAGCTTGAGGATAACCCAAAGATAGACAGTGATCACGCGACTCCGGTCCTTTGTTAGCTGCTTGAGATCTTCAAGAATTTTGGCCGGAGCGAGTTGCTCCAATATTGTTACATTAAAAAAAATTGCGCTCAAAGCGCGACCGTTTTTGCCTGCGGTAGTCAAATCCCTGATTTAAAAAAATAACCTGTTTCTTGATCGGCCGGTTCAGCCCGTCACCAGCTGCCAGTTTAGCAACCAATCCCGTTGTTCTTCATTTGTTCTCATGTTAGGGGCGCAATGAAGGAGGGCTGTCATGAGAGAGAACGCAGGGTTGGCTATGTTGCGCGACAGTATCGTGCAGATTGAGCAGCGTTATCAGAGCGGGTTTGCAGCGCTTTACCTACAGACGGGCATGGCTGCCGTTGACGAGGCGCTCAAGGGTGGGCTGCGTCGAGGGGCTGTGCATGAGTTTCTGGGGGAGGGGCCTGATCAGGTGCTTTGCGCCCGCCCGACGCGTTTCATAGCGCAGACTCTGGCGCGGAGTACGGGGCCAGTCATCTGGCTTGTGCCTGCCTTCTCCGAGAAAAACCCCATCGAGCATCGCGGAGCAGCGCAGGGAAGGGCTGATGGCTCCGGTTGTGCCTCCGTGCCGGTCCTGGCGGGGCTGCGTGATGCCGGGCTGGATGGCGCGCGGCTGCTCTGTGTTGAGGTCGAAGCTGCGCGCCTGGTTGGTACGATGGAAGATGTGCTGCGCACCAGAGGGGTGACAGCCGTTGTGGCTGACCTGCCTGAACCGTTATCCCTTACAGCCTCGCGTCGCCTGCATCTGGCGGCAGAAAAGACGATGGTCACCGGGTTTGTCGTGCATCGTCATGCACAGCCTCTTTCGCCCAATTCCTGCTGGACGCGCTGGCGCATCGGCCCTGCGCGTGCCGATGCGGTCAGGGTGGGGCTGCGCTCTTTTCCCTCTGCTTCGGGGGGGCTGTCCCTTTCCCTTTTGCGACGTCGTGGGGGTGATGCCCTGTTCTGGAGGGTCGGTACAGACCATGATGCGTCGGCTTCTTTCCCTGTGGCTGCCCCACTGGCACACGACACTCTGGCACAAGAGGCATCCCGAAGCCGACCCCGCCAGACCTCTGGCCCTTTATGGTCGTGAGGGCCAGAGCCGGAAAATCATGGCGGTCAATCAACCGGCCCGGGATTGCGGGGTGGAGAAAGGTCAGTTTCTGGCCATGGCACGCAGTCTTGTGCCGGATCTGGCCGCGCATCCCGTTACGCCCGCAGCCGATGCGCGCGCCTTGCACAGGCTGGCATCATGGTGCCGATGCTTCTCCCCTCTTGTCGCTGTCGATCCGCCAGATGGCCTGTGGATCGACAGCACGGGATGCGCCCATCTTTTCGGGGGTGAGGTCGCCATGCTGGAAACCGTAAGGGACAGGCTGATGGCGCAGGGGCATGCCATTCGTGCGGCTTTGGCGGATACGGCTGGAGCGGCCCATGCTCTGGCACGTTTCGGCGCAAAGGATCTGCTTTGTATCCCCTCTGGCAGCGTGGCTGCAGCACTCGATACCTTGCCCGTCGCTGCCTTGCGGCTTGATGACGAGGAACAGTCGCGGCTTGGTCTTCTGGGAATTGGTCGCGTGGCGGATCTGCGTGCCGTGCCACGTGCTGCGCTGACGCGCCGCTTCGGCAAGGCGGTGCTGTGTCGTCTTGATCAGGCGCTTGGCCACCAGAAAGAAGCTCTGGATTTCGATCAGCCTGCAACAGCCCTGAGCGTGAAGCGCCATCTGATGGAACCAATCGGCACGGCCGAAAGCATCGCGCAGGTCATGGACGTCCTGTGTCAGGATATCGCGACCCTTTTGCAGAAGGGGGGCCTTGGCGCGCGCCGGGTCGATCTGCTTTGCCATCGCGTGGATGACGTGGTTCAGGCAGTGCGGGTGGGAACGGCTGAGCCTGTTAACGAGGCCATGCGCCTGTCCCGCCTGCTTCAGGAGCGTATCGAGACAATCGATCCAGGGTTTGGCATCGAAGTCATGAGCCTGCATGTCGGTCACGCCCAACCCCGTTCGCCGGTGACAGAGGAAGCCATGTTACCGGAGTCCTCCACAGGAGCGGGCGGGCTTCTTCAGGCAGGTCATCCCTCCGCGGGAGAGTCGCTGGTGGTTCTGGCAGAACGACTGCGCAACAAGCCGGGTTTGCGGGCGATCTATCATCTGGCGGAAACCGACTCACCCTTCCCCGAGATGGCCCAGACACAGAGCCTTGCGCCTGTTCCATCATTGGAAGGCGTTTCGCGGCGCTCACATTGGCCGCGACCAACCCGGCTTTTTGCACCGCCACGCGCTATCGCCGCGCCAGAATTGACGGACCACGACGCGCCTCAGGGCTTTGTCTGGCAAGGGCAAAAACTGCGTGTTTGCGGGGCTGATGGGCCGGAGCGGCTACACGGTGCCTGGTGGCAGCATCCCGCGCAGGCAGGGGCCATACGCGATTACTGGATTGTGGAAACCGAGCAAGGCGATCGCTTCTGGCTGTTTCGTCGGGGTGATGGTCAGCATCCCTGGTCGGGTGACGGGGCGTGGTTCGTCCACGGGCTGTTCTGATGACACAGGATTTTGCCTCTCCTCCGGTCATGCGCCCTGCCGAGCCCCGCGAGATTGCGGAAGCTTTGACCCATGCCCTGCGTTTTGACGGGCGTCGGCGTGTTCATGATGCAGATGAACTGATGGCGACCCTCGTGGCCGAGCGGCTGGTGGCGCATCTGGCGCGCTGCGGTTTTGTGCTCATGAAACGTGCCGATGCCGTGGCGCATGATACGAGTGGGCATCATCATCCCAATGACAGGGCAAGAGGCGAGGGGGCATGACCACGCCGCTTCATGTCACGTCCTATTATTCCTTTCTGCGTGGCGTAAGTGCGCCGCATGACCTGTTTTCTGTCGCCCAGGCCCAGGGGCACAGGGCGCTCGCTTTGACCGACCGCCATTCGGTGGCCGGCATGGTGCGCGCCCATGATGCCGCGCGTCAGAGCGGTGTAAGGCTGTTGCCCGGCTGTCGGCTCGATCTGCTCGATGGGTCAACTCTTCTGGCCTATCCGGTTGATCGTGCGGGGTGGGGGGCGCTTTGCCGCCTGTTGACGCTTGGGCACCGCCGGGGTGCGCGGGACGTCTTTTCGCTCGACTGGGGAGATCTGCTCCAGGGGGCACGGGGGCTTGTTCTGGTTCTTCTGCCCGATCAGCCCGATGCCCAGGCACAGCAGCAGTTCCAGCATCTGGCCCGGATCGGTGCAGCCAATAGCCAGCCAGTCTATTGCGGGCTTTCGCATCGCAATGCCCCGGGTGATCTGCTGCGCCTGCGGACGCTGGAGACACTGGCCGCCTCCTGTGGCGTAGCCACCGTGGTGACGGGCGATGTGCTTTATCACGAGGCGCGCTGCCATGTGTTGCAGGATGTCGTAACTGCCATTCGTGAGAACTGCACACTCGATACGCTGGGGGAGCGGCGTGAAAATCATGGTGACAGGGCCCTCAAGACGCCCGGTGCTGTGGCGCAGCTTTATGAGGCTTTTCCCGAGGCACTGGCCCGCGTGGCCGAGATCGAAGCGCATTGCCGCTTTTCGATGGATGATCTTTGCTACCAGTATCCGCAGGAGACTGACCGGCCGGATGAAACGCCGCAGCAGACCCTTGCCCGTCTGGTGCAGGAGGCCCTGCCAAGGCGTTATCCGGCCGGTGTGACGGATGCGGTCAGGCAACAGATCGCCCATGAACTCGCCTTGATCGGCTCGCTTGATTACGCGCCCTATTTTCTGACCGTGCACAGCATCGTGCATCAGGCGCGTGCGCTCGATATTGTCTGTCAGGGGCGCGGCTCTGCCGCCAATTCCGCCATCTGCTATGTGCTGGGTATCACGGCGATAGACCCCGTGCGTTCCGGTCTTCTGTTCGAGCGGTTCATTTCCGCAGAGCGTCGCGAGCCCCCCGATATCGATGTTGATTTCGAAAGCGACCGGCGCGAGGAAATCATTCAGTGGATCTATCGCCGCTACGGTCGCAGCCATGCAGCGTTGTGTGCCACGCTCATGCGCTATCGCCCCAAGGGGGCCTTGCGCGAGACGGGCAAGGTGCTGGGGTTGAGCGAGGATCTGCTGGGCCTGCTCTCGAAATATCTTGCCTCGTCACTGGGGGATCCGGAACAGCTCAAGGTGCGTGCGGCGGAGCTGAACCTCAATCTGTCAGATCGACGCCTGGCGCTGACCCTGCGTGTGGCTGCTGAGCTGGTGGGCATACCACGCCAGCTTGGCACCCATCCGGGTGGCTTTGTGCTGACCCGTGACCGGCTGGATGAACTCGTGCCCATTCAGCCTGCTGCAATGGAGGATCGGCAGATCATCGTCTGGGACAAGGACGATATCGACATTCTCAAGTTCATGAAGGTCGATGTATTGGGCCTGGGCATGCTGGGATGTCTGCGCCGGGGGTTCGAGCTTCTGGCTGAGCATCGCATCCGCCAGCTCGATATGGGCTCGGTACCGCCTGAAGATGACGCGACCTACGCCATGATCCGCCGTGCCGACACACTGGGCACATTCCAGATTGAGAGCCGCGCCCAGATGTCCATGCTGCCGCGCCTCAAACCCAGAACGTTCTATGATCTCGTCATTCAGGTGGCCATTGTGCGCCCGGGTCCCATCCAGGGTGATATGGTCCATCCCTATCTGCGACGGCGCGAAGGGATCGAACTGCCGGATTACCCGCAGCCGGAACTCAGACAGATTCTTGGCAAGACCCTGGGTGTCCCCCTGTTTCAGGAGCAGGCCATGCAGGTGGCCATCAAATGCGCTGGCTTTACGCCCGGTGAGGCCGATCAGCTGCGCCGCTCCATGGCGACGTTCAAGTTCACTGGCGGGGTCTCGCATTTCAGAACGAAGCTGATCGAGGGCATGGTTGCCAATCATTATGATCGCGCATTTGCCGAACGCACCTTCCGCCAGCTTGAAGGCTTCGGGTCCTATGGCTTTCCTGAAAGCCATGCGGCGAGTTTTGCTCTTGTGGCTTATGTCTCGAATTATCTGAAATGCCACCATCCCGATGTGTTTTGTGCGGCCCTGCTCAATTCACAGCCTATGGGATTTTATGCCCCGGCTCAGGTGGTGCGTGACGCGCGCGAACATGGCGTGACCGTGCACGCTATCGATATCAATGCCTCGAGTTGGGATTGCGTGCTTGAGCCTGACCGGGGCAAGCGGACACTGGCCGTGCGTCTTGGTTTCCGCTTTGTGAAGGGCCTGTCGAACGATCACGCGGCCAAACTGATCGCCCATCGCTTTCCGGCCTATGAGTCGCTCGATGATGTTTGGCGTCGTGCTACCATTCCTGTCTCGGCGCTTGAGGCGCTGGCGGCAGCAGATGTCTTTCGCAGCCTCGATCTTGATCGGCGTGCCGCACTCTGGGCCATCAAGGGGCTGGCGGATACGGTTCTGCCGCTTTTTGCCGCGGCCGATCGCAAGCTCAATCGCCCTGGCCCCGAAGTGATCGAGCCTGATTACGCCCCCCGCCCCATGAGTGAGGGCCGCGAGGTCGTGGAAGATTACAACACGCTCGGCCTGACCTTGCGCCAGCACCCGCTGTCGTTTCTGCGTCCGCAACTGGCTGAGCGAGGCATGGTGACCTGTGCCGATCTGCGCCGGTTGCGCGATGGCAGCCGCGTGGTGGTACCGGGGCTGGTTCTGATGCGTCAGCGCCCGGGCACGGCCCATGGCGTGATGTTCATGACGCTGGAGGATGAAACCGGCACAGCCAATATCATCATCTGGAAAGACCGCGCCGAAGCCCAGCGTCGCATTGTGATTGGTGTCAACGCTGTGGCCTGCCATGGAACGCTCCAGCGTGAAGGAGAGGTCATTCACGTGGTGATGCAGCGTCTGGAGGATATTACGAATATGATGCGTTCTATTGCCGTGTCCGAGGCAGAGGAGGGGGCGGTAGCACCTAGATTGAAGGCGCGGGATTTTCACTGAGATAGAGACTTGTTTCTTTCTTTTGGAAAGAGACAAGCAATATTCTGGTATTGTTTTTATATTCAAACATAGATTTAGGGTCTGGGTAAGATAATGAATTATGATCCTGCTGTTTTGCGGCAAATCCTGACAATACCGGAATTGGCGGAATTCGATCTGACCTTCAAGCCCATGTTCGGCGGGATCATGGGATATGCCGGAGGGAAGGTCTTTGCTTCCCTCTCCAATGTCGGCCTGGCCCTCAAGATGAGCGGTAAGGACCGCGAGGCCCTTCTCGCTCTCCCCGGTGCCTGTGCGCTGCGCTATGAACCGGAAAGCGCCCCCAGCAAGACCTATGTGGTTGTGCCAGAGGCGTTGCACACGCGCCCTGATGAGCTGAAAATCTGGGTAGCGCGCTCTGTTGCGGCGCTTCCCGCGGCAAAGCCACGTCGTTAGAAAAAAGGACAGGGCAATCGTATTCCCGCCGTAGAAGCGGGTGGTGACTTGTCTGGCTCAGGATAAAAATTGCCGCCTTCCCGCAGGAGGGGTGAGCATCCTGGCCGCTGATCGGTCGTGCTGGGAGGTTGTAGGGCTTACCTATGCTCGCCATGATTATGAACTCTCTGACGCAGCCTCGCGTCTGGTTGTTGCAGAGCCTGTGTCACCGTCTCAGAAAAGACTGTGCAAAATCGTAACGGAAGGGCACTCTGGGTTGATGCGCTGTTTCATCCCTCTGACTGCTCTGCTCTTTCCCTCTCTGGCAGTGGCGGCTGCTGCGATGCCAAGTCCTGCCGAGATTGTCGATGCCGCGCCGGCCACAGCATGGCGCACCGTGGCACCAGAGCAGTTGCTCATCATGAAGCTGGCCGATGGGGACCGCGTGGTTATCGAGCTGGCATCGGATTTCGCACCGGTCCATGTGGCCAATGTCGTGCGGCTTGCCCGGTCCCATCAGTGGGATGGCGGTGCGATTACCCGAGTGCAGGATAATTATGTCGTGCAATGGCGTGTGCATGACGAGGCGTCCCCTCTACCCGAGGGGTTCGTGGCTCATCCGCCTGCTGAATATGAGCGGCCTCTTAAAGGGCTGGACTACACACCACTTCCTTACCCTGACCCCTATGCAGCAGAGTCCGGCATAGCATCGGGCTGGCTCGTCGGTCGCGAGGGCGCGCAGATCTGGCCAGCGCAATGCTATGGTGTGGTCGGTGTCGGGCGGGACATGCCGCCAGATACGGGGGACGGGCGTGAACTCTATGTAGTCAATGCCGAGGCGCCGCGTCAGCTCGATCGCAATCTGGCTGTCGTCGGGCGCGTCCTGCAAGGCATGGAGCATCTGAGCGCCTTGCCAAGAGGTACGGGGAAACTTGGTTTTTATACCGATCCGCACCAGAATGTGCCGATCGCAAGCATGACGCTGGCTGCGGACCTTCCCTCTGGGGAGCGCCCGGTCTTTCAGGTAATGCGTATCGAAAGCAGAAGCTTTTCACGCTATCTTGCCGCACGCGCTGCCCGTCAGGATCCTTTCTTTGTGCGGCCTGCGCATGGAGTAGCCTTATGCAACGTGCCGATCCCTGCTCGGGAAAAAACCGCAAATCATTTGTGACCTGGCACCTGATCGCAGGCTGACAATCGATCAAGGCCTGGTCACTCGCTCATACCAGGCTGCGCGGGTCATTTTCATGGAGCCATGCCATGCAGATGGCGAGGCGCCAAATTATCATTATAGCCGACGCTCCAACACTGGAGCGTCGCCGAAGTAGTATCTTCCCGTAGTATCTTGCCGGGTGCTCTACCAAGCGGAGAAGAGGGCGAAGCCCTGAACGGTCGATCCGGGTGCAACAGCGACCCGAAGCCGTCGATCAGGCTGTGTCTAAAATGTCTTGATGCAGCCCCATTTCCGTTATAGCGCCATTAATTCCTTTTTCGTATCGATGCGTCTCGTTAATGTTTCTCTCTCTTCCGTTATTGTTGGCGGAGGGAACGGCAGAGGCGCATTAACGTGTCATTCAGATTTCAAGCAGCATCCTTGTTCTTCATGGCCCTTTCAGGTTTGGCGGCAGGGCAGGCTTTGGCTTCCCCATTGCCCGATGGGTATCAACCGACTGTTTCGGCACGCGTCGGTACGCTTGGTATCGGTCCCGAGGTCAGTATCCGTATTCCCAATTCACATTGGGGATTTCGTGGAAACATGAATTTCTTCACCTATAACGATTCTTCTATTTATCATCATCGCTTCACAAACAATAATCCTGCAACCGGCTATGATCTTGATGCGCAGTTCGGCGGGTCGTTCAGGTTTTTCAATGGCGGGCTGACCACCGATTTCTATCCTCTCGGTTCCGGTCTGCGCGTTTCGCTTGGTGTTTATGGTGTGGGTAACCGCGTCACGGCGCGCGCAACACCGACGGGCGACGCCCGCATAGGGCGTCGTATTTATGACGTGCAGGATGCCGGTAGCGTTTCGCTCAAGGCAATTCCCAATCAGGTCGCACCTTATATAGGGTTCGGTTACGCTGGTCGTATTGTGAGCAATATCGTCTTTTCGGTTGATGCCGGTATTCTGGCCGAAGGTAACCCCAAGGTTTCCATGACAACCGAAGGGCCGGCTGCTTCCCTGCCTTCATTCACAGACAGTGTTGAACGGGAGCGACGCCGTATCCAGCACGATGTCAATATTCCGGTCTATCCGGTTCTGGAGCTGGGCCTGGGCTATCGTTTCTAGAGTTCAGGAAGAGCCCCAAACCCGGCCTTGCCAGTCTTATGAGCGACTGACCGTCAAGGCATGGTTTGTGGCGGTTACGTGACTAGGGCCGGTGGAATGGCTCCGATGGCCCGGTCAGTTTCTATGCCCTGCGCTGGTTGTAGACATCAACACAAACGGCACCGAGTAGCACCAGTCCCTTGAGCACCTGCTGGTAGTCGATCCCGATACCCAGGATCGACATGCCATTATTCATGAGACCCATGATCATGGCACCGATCACGGCGCCTCCAACGCGCCCGACACCACCATAAGCCGAGGCCCCGCCGATGAAGCAGGCGGCAATCACGTCAAGCTCGAAGCCAAGTCCAGCCTTGGGTGTGGCGGTGTTGAGCCTTGCAGCAAAAATCAGGCCGCCAAGGGCAGCCAGTACGCCCATATTCACGAAGGTGAGGAAGGTGAGGCGCTCGGTGCGTATGCCCGAAAGCGCTGCAGCGCGTACATTGCCACCCACCGCATAGATCTGCCGTCCCAGCGTGGTACGGCTGGTCATGAAGCTGTAGAGCGCAATCAGCATGGCCATGATGATCAGAACATTGGGCAGGCCACGATAGCTGGAAATCAGGGTTGCGAGATAAACGATGATCCCGAAAACGGCGATGTTCTTGCCGATGAAGAGCGGCATGGGCTCGACATCAATGTCGTTGCGCTGATAGCGCGCCCGCGCCCGGACCGAGCCAAACACCATGGCCGCCGCCACGATGACGCCCAGAATGAGCGAGGTCGGATTGTAATGCCCGATTTTAGGCAGAAACTCGGGAATGAAGCCGGAAGAAAGCTTCTGGAAAACGGTCGAGAAAGGCCCGAGGGACTGGCCGCCCAGCAGGGCCAGAGCCAACCCCTTGAACACCAGCATCCCTGCCAGGGTCACGATGAAGGACGGGATCTTGAAATAGGCAATCCAGTAGCCCTGTGCCGCACCGATCAGCGCGCCAGTGGCGAGACAGGTCAGTGTCGTCACGACGACGTTGCAGTGCCATTGCACCATCAACACCGCTGCCACGGCCCCCGTAAAACCGGCCACCGAGCCGACCGACAGATCGATATGGCCCGAAATGATCACCAGCAACATGCCCAGCGCCATGATGACGATGTAACTGTTCTGAAGCACCAGATTGGTCAGGTTGAGCGGACGAAGCAGGGTCCCGTTGGTCACGATCTCGAAAAACAGTCCGATCGCGACCAGCGAGATGAACATGCCGTATTCGCGCAGATTGTTGCGAATAAACCGCCCCATCGCGCTATTGCCCAGCTTGTGGCCGCCCGGTGCACCACCGGTGGGGCTGGTGTCGCCAGCAGGGGAGAGCGGATTGCCGGGAAGAAGAATATGTTCGCTCATGGTTGTTACGTTCCCGCAGCGAGAGAGGAAACAGCGAGATTGACTGTTTCGCCTGGAATGGTGGCAATCGGCATGGATTCAGATGTGCTGCGCACGATGGCGCGCATGATTTTTTCCTGACTGGCTTCCTCGCGGGTGAACTCACCTACGAAACGCCCTTCATTCATCACGCAGATACGGTCGCATATGCCGAGCAGTTCGGGCATCTCGGATGAAATGACCACGCAGCCCCGGCCGCTATCAGCCATCTGCTGGATCAGGGCATAAATTTCGTATTTGGCCCCGACATCGATGCCACGCGTGGGCTCATCCAGAATGAGCACATCAGGGTTGGTAAACAGCCATTTGGACAGCACCACTTTCTGCTGGTTGCCGCCCGAGAGCTTGCCCGCCATCTGCTGCACATCGGGCGAGCGTATGCGCATCTTGTTGCGATAATCCTGCGCGATACGCAGCTCGGCAATGTCATCAATGACGCCATGATGAGCGATGCCGCGCAGTTCGGCCAGGGAGATGTTGTGGCGTATCTCGTTGCTCAGATGCAGCCCGAGTTCCTTGCGATCCTCGGTGACATAGGCGAGCCCGGCCGCAATGGCGCGGCTTACAGTAGAGACATCGACCGCCTTGCCGCGCATGGTGACATCACCCGATATGCGCGTGCCGAAGGAGCGTCCGAACAGGCTCATGGCAAATTCCGTGCGCCCCGCACCCATGAGGCCTGCAATGCCCACAATCTCGCCTGCGCGAACGTGGAAATCGACATGGCGTATCACCTGACGGTCGGGGTGGAGGGGGTGCCAGGCCGACCAGTCGTGAACCTCCATCAGCATTTCGCCAATATGCGGCGTATGCGGTGGGTAGCGATGCTCCAGATCGCGATTGACCATGAGACGGATGATCTCGTCTTCATCTGCGGGGCCGTTGCGGCAGTCGATTGTGCCGACACTGCGCCCGTCGCGCAGCACGGTGATACGATCAGCCACACGTGAGATCTCATTCAGCTTGTGCGAAATAAGAATGGACGACAGCCCCTCTGCCTTGAAAGCAAGGAGCAGATCGAGCAGGGCAGCACTGTCGCGTTCGTTCAGGCTGGCTGTTGGCTCATCCAGAATGAGCAGGCGCACCTTTTTCGAGAGCGCCTTGGCAATCTCGACGAGTTGCTGCTTGGCCACGCCCAGATGCGTGACGAGTGTTTCGGGTGCATCCGTCAGCCCGACCTGACGCATCAGATCACGCGCCCGCACACGCGCCACGTCGCGGTCGATCACGCCGAAGCGCCCCGGCGGGTGGGTAATGAAGATGTTTTCCTGCACCGAAAGCAGCGGAATAAGCGCCAGTTCCTGATGGATGATGATAATGCCAAGCGCCTCGGAGCCGTTGATATCGGCAAAGCGGCGCTCTTCACCATCGAACACGATCTGCCCGTCATAGCTCCCGGCGGGGTATACCCCGCTCAGGATTTTCATCAGGGTCGATTTGCCTGCGCCATTTTCGCCGCAGAGCGCATGAATTTCGCCAGGCTCGACCGAAAAACTGACATCGCTCAGGGCCTTTACGGGACCGAAACGCTTGGCGATGTTCCGCATTTCAAGAATGGGGCTCATGGCGCTACTCGATCTGGCTTGCGGTGTAATAGCCGCTGTCAATCAGGGTCGGACGGATGTTGGCTTTGGTGACCACGACGGGCGTCAGCAGATAGGCGGGCACGATCTTGACACCGTTGTTGTAGCTCTTGGTGTCGTTCACAGGCACAGTCTTGCCGGCCAGCATGGCATCGACCATATCGGCCGTCACGCCGGCGAGCTTGCGCGTATCCTTGAAGATGGAGGAATACTGGTCACCCGCGAGGATGGATTTGACGGAAGGAATTTCGCAGTCCTGCCCGCTGACATAGGCCATCCGCGTGTCGCCACTGCCATAGCCTACGCCCTTGAGCGAGGAGATGATGCCAATGGAGATGCCGTCATAGGGCGACAGCACGGCGTCGAGATGACGGTCGGTGTAATAGGCGCTCAGCAGGTTATCCATGCGCGACTGCGCTGTAGCGCCATCCCAGCGCAGGGTGGAAACCTTGTCCATCGTCTTCTGGCCGGACGGAATGACCAACTTGCCACTATCCAGATAGGGCTTGAGCACCGACATGGCGCCATTGAAGAAGAAATAGGCATTGTTGTCGTCCGGTGAGCCACCGAAAAGCTCGATATTGAAAGGCCCCTTCGCGTCGGGTAGCCCGAGTGCCTTTACCAGAGAACCTGCCTGGAGCACGCCCACCTGAAAATTATCGAAGGTGGCGTAGTTGCTCACATCGGGTGAATTGCGGATCAGGCGGTCATAGGCAATGACCTTCACACCGCGCTGTGCGGCCTTGTGGAGCGTGTCGGATAACGTGGTGCCGTCGATGGCAGCGATCACCAGAACCTTGTCACCCTTGGCGACCATGTTCTCGATCTGCGAGACCTGGTTGGGCACGTCATCATCGGCATATTGCAAATCGGTATGATAGCCGCGCGATTGCAGGGTTTTGACGATGTTGTTGCCATCCGCAATCCAGCGCGCGGACGACTTGGTAGGCATGGCAATGCCGACAGTGGGCTTGTCGTCGGCATTGGCGCTCCCCAGACCGGCCGGGCCAAAAAGCGCGGTGGTGACGAGGGCAAGAGAGGCAAGACCGGTACTGATTCTGCTCATGACGTGACGTCCAAAATTCCGGTCACAAGCCGCGCTGGGCATGATGCGGGCTGCGACAGAGATAACGGCGGGAGAGAGAGGTCGAGATTTTATGAAAGGATGCGTCGGAAAGCTCTCGCGCTCCCCTAGGGCAGATTGAGAAGCAAACCGACGCTTGAGAGAAAATCCGGCAGGGAGGGCGATCCCTGTATGCAAAAAGCTTTCTGCAGAAGTAACTATGTTACGCCTCACAAAACGAAAGATCGTAACATGAAACGAGTTAACCATATCATTTTGACGTTATAAATAACATTTTTAACGTTTCACGGTAACGTGACAATGATGGACACTTATGGCTCTCGGTGCGCCCAGCGTGCCAGATGTCTGATCCCGGAAGTGCCAATGGACATGCAGAAGCCGGGTCTTTCGCATGCGCAGGGAAGGAGCGCCAGATAAGGTTAGGTGTCTCTGCTCATGTAGCGCACCAAAATAATTGTCTGACGAAATGTTTTGTTGGTTAATAAAAAATATGACAAATACGAACTGATAAAGTAATGGATAGCCCCATCCAGGGAATTCTGATCGACAATTAGTTATTTAAATGCAAATCATCATAAATATAGTCATCTAATAAATTAAATCTTTATAAACACTTCAATGAATAAATATGAATTGTTGAAATAAGCATTGTGATTTTATATGAATAAAATCCGATCCTATTTATCCAATCGACGCGAAGATCGAAAGATATCCGATTCATGCAGACATCCAGTGACAGCCAGTTTGATGGTAGCCAGACCTACGCTATCGATGGGGGTGTTTTTTCGATCAACACCTCTGATCTCCCACGCAGCCAATCATTTTATCAATATGAACTGGATATTGGCGCCAAGGGTGGAACGGTTGATGTCAACGTCAACGCCCTGACAGCGCCGGGCCAATACTGGGTAATCTACGTCAATTTGCCACCAGGTAGTACCGGAGTGGATTTCTACTTCCGTGTCGTCAACAATGCGAATGATTCAATATGGGTATCAACAAGTTACGATCGTCAGGATAATACAACAAGTATGTATTTCAGTACCAAGAACATGTCGGGTGAGCCGTCCTATATTGAATTGGTACTCCCCGGACGGCCCTTCAGCAATTCCTACGGCCCCAACGGTTTTCTGCCCCCCGGAACGGAAATGTACAGTGTGGGTCCGGCCTATTGCTTCCTTGAAGGTGCGCTGATCGAAACCGATTGCGGTGAAGTGCGTGTTGAAGAACTCACCCCCGGTCAGAACGTCATGACCTATGACGCGCAGGGCGCGCGACTGGGTTGGCGTACCATAACATGGACAGGGCATAATACGGGCCAGGTCGGGCATACCGGGCATGATGATGTTGATCACAGACCAATCTGCATTCTCGAAAATGCGTTTGGCTGGGGCATGCCCCATACGACCCTGTCTGTGACACCTGAACATTGTTTCCTGATCGATGGCGTGCTGCTTCCGGCCAGAATGCTGGTCAATCACCGGTCTGTTTTCTATCTGACCGATCTGACGCGCTATCCCTATTTTCATTTCAAGACCGAAGGTCATGCCATTGTCAGGGCGAATGGTATCCTGACCGAAACCTTGCGTGATGACGTGCGCCAGTTTGTGCGTCGCAGTGCCGGGGGGAATGCCGAGGGGGCAGGGCTGAACGCTTCGGCCGAGGCGGCGTTTGCGGCACCTCTATGTACGGATCACGGGTTGGCCCATACCATTCATACCCGCCTGAATGAGCAGGCTACGGCTATGGGTTTGCAGGCGCAGACCCATATGAGAGTGCTTGAGCATGATGCCGGCCTTCATCTGGTTCTGGCGGATGGACGTCGCCTGGACCCGATCCGCCTCAATCAGCGCTGGGCGGTGTTCTCCCTGCCCGCGGGGCAGAATGCCGTGCAGATCGTTTCACGTCATGCGCGCCCTTGTGACACCCATGGCCCCTATCTGGATGACAGGCGTGACCTTGGGGTGCGCGTGGGCGAGGTCACCCTGTTCGGGTCTGACATAACGCGCTCTGTCACAGCCCATCTCGACGGTCATGCTGTTGCAGGCTGGCATGATGAGGGTGCAGGCGCGCAGTCGCGCTGGACGAATGGCCGGGCTTTGCTTCCCCTCGGTGAGGCGCTGGGAACACAGGCTCTTATGACGATCGAAGTGCTGGAGACGGCGCTGTATTTCCAGGATTATTCGACAGGGACGGTCGCCAGCGAACAGGTCGCAGCCTGACGTGGATCCGGATGGGGCAGAAGGCAGAATCTTCTGCCTTTTGCCTGCCTGTCCTGCACGACATGGGCGGCATCAGGTATCATGTTTTCGTGCCGCATGATCTCGGTGCAAAAGGCAGTCCACCTGTTGCTTCAGTGAGGCTGATCGTTCCCTGTTTCGCCATGGGGCAGAAAGCCGACAGGGCGATCGAGACAGGCGGGATGGCCAGACTGGACCCCGCGGGACACCATGAAAAATCGTCGACAGGATATGCTCGGTCAGGGTGAGCACGTCCCGGTTGATGATAAGGCCGAGCAGGGGCCAATGTCGTCTGACGGCAAGGCGTAACGGGTGCATGAGAAAACACTCCTCGTCTCATCGAGACATATGATGGGGGGGATGAGGGTGCGCGGGTCTCAATGCCGAACCGCCCCCCCTGCGCTCTGGATAATGGGCTTGTGGGAGGCATCGGCAATCAGCCGGAGAGCGGTCGGGTGATGAGGCCCGATCTGTGCATCTCCTCATCCATCAGATTCGCTGCGAGATGGAAGGCGCGCCGGGCATGGGCGTAGGGCAGCCATTGCCCCATCATGTTCCACGGCATGCCGTTATTATAGGTCGCGATGGCCATAAGCGTGCTTCCGTTGCTTGCATCGATGGCCAGAAGTTCCTCGCTGGCGCCCCCCGGTGCTGGTGGGGGAATGGGCGGCAAGCCGCCTCCTGCCGCGCCAGCCGCAAATCCGGCGATGATGGGCAAGGCATTGTAGTACCATTGGCTGCGACGCAGATTTGTGATGGCCGCTCTGATGCGGATTGTTCCGGGGGGCAGGGTGGCAAGGCCGGTCTCGTTCAGGATCACCAGATCCTTGCCCAGTGTCTTGTGCAATTCATCCTCGAACGCCCGTATCACGCGTTGCTGGGCTTGCGGGGAGAGATGGGCTGCCTTGCTCGTCGGGCGCCATTGCACTGGCTCGATCACTGCATAACGGTAGATGATTCCGGCCGGTGCCTTGGGAGCAAAAACCAGATCATCACCGTGATTGTCAGGATGGGCCATGAGCCCATAGGTCTCGGGCGCAATGAAGCCGGTCTTCGTCGTTCCCTGTCCGGCGCAGGCGCTCAGCGCCATCATGCTGGTTATCAGGACGGGATACAGAAATCCGGGGTTCATCCGCCGTGGTGAGGCGGGTTTGCAGGCCAGAGAACGGGTGAGGGAACGAATGGCGTAAGGCAGGCGAAACATGGTCAGGTGCGTCTCCCGGGCAGGAAAGGCGGCGCAATCTCCTGACAGACAGGGGACGGGCCGGGTGATTTCCCTTTTTCTGCCGGTCGCGTCTTTCTGCGTTATGTCCCGTCTGTGGCCATGTGGAAATATTGGCGTCTTTCAGTCGGAAGCGGGCAACAGGACACGCACACGCAATCCGCCTTCCGCCCGGTTCTCGATGATGATATCGCCGCCCAGACCGCGCATGACGGTACGGGCCGATGTGAGGCCAAGTCCAACCCCGCCAGTCTGCCGGTTGCGCGATTTGTCCAGCCGGAAATACGGCTCGAACACGGCATCGAGCGCATCGGGTGGAATCCCTGGACCATGATCGAGAATGGTGACGACCCAGCCCGTCGCCCGGATCCCTGCGGATGAAGCGCCTGTCATATCGGCTGGCGCGAGGATAATCTGCGGCGGCGTTGCATATTTGATCGCGTTCTCGACCAGATTGGTGAAAACGCGCTTCATGGCATTGACCGGACCGCGATATCCCACCCGGCCCGGATTGTCGTAACGCACATCATGCCCCTGATCGCAGAAATCATAGGCGACGGTTTCAAGCAGCCCGGAAAGATCGAAAGCCGTCTGTGTTTCATGGGAGGCATCGTCGCGGAAGAACGACAAGGCGCCATCGATCATGGCCTGCATCTCGTCAACATCGCGAAACAGCAGTTTCTGTTGCGTCGGGCAATCAATGAACTCTCCGCGTAGCCTGATACGCGTGAGCGGCGTGCGCAGATCATGCGAAATGGCAGCAAGCATCGTGGTGCGATCGAGGATGAATTTCGCGATACGCGCCTGCATGGCGTTGATCGTCACCGCTACCTGACGGATCTCTCTGGGCCCCGCTTCGCTGACACGTGCATAGTTTGGCTGCGCATCGAGCCGGCGGACTTCGTGGGCCAGATATTCGATCGGGCGTGAAAGCTGGCGTGAGGCGATGAGTGACACCGCGATGATCCAGACAAACAGCATTATGCCTTCCAGCATGAGGCGCTGAAAGGCGTAAAGCCCCCAGAAACGCTGAAGGGCAACACAAAGCACCCAACTGCCGTCATCGAGCTGGATCCCGACGAAATATGCGTCGTGATACAGCGAACGGTCATAGGGCAGGCCGGGTAGGGTAGAGACAGGGTTATCTTCCTGGAACACTGCGATGGCAGGAGGCCTTTGCCCCAGAAACGGGCTCAGGAAATGCCAGCTCTCCTCAATCTCGCTGCGACGGTAATGCCCTGCGGCCAGAGCCTTCGCGAGCGGCGAGGCTTCCGGGTACCACCCGAAATGGATCTGTCTGGTCTGTGCCGCCGCCAGCAGTGTTTCCCTGTCCGTGGCGGGGGCGACCCGCACCATGCGAAGCACAGCCCCAACCTCTCTCACCATACCGGTGGCCTCGATATCAGGCTTGCTCCACTGGCCGCCAAATTCGACAAAGATCGCGAGCAACAGCAGCGTTATCCCGGCGGCAAGGGCCACTGTGACAATCAGGCGGCGGGAGATGGTGTCCTGTGTGAAAGCGCGATCGGGAGGGAGCCTCGCCCATCTCATCGTTTCACCGCAGCGGTGAACATATAGCCGCCATTGCGCACGGTGCGTATCAGGGTCGGATTTCTGGGATCGTCCTCCAGCTTGGCGCGCAGGCGGCTGACCTGCACGTCGATACTGCGATCGAAGGCAGCATGGTCGGGGCCGCGAGCCATATCCATCAGCTGGTCCCGCGTGAGAACGCGTTGCGGATGTTCGACAAAAGTCAGCAGCAGATCGAATTCACCCCTCGAGAGCGGGACGAGCGACTGGTCCTGCGCGCGTAGTTCGCGACGGGCAACATCCAGAACCCAGCGACCGAAACGAAGGACAGGGCGCAGCGACGGGGTTGTCTCGCCCGGCGTGGCAGCACGACGCAGGACCGCCTTGACCCGGGCCAGAAGCTCGCGCTGGTCAAATGGCTTTGTCAGGTAATCATCGGCCCCAATCTCGAGCCCCACAATACGGTCAGTCAGATCGGCCATGGCAGAAAGCATGATGACCGGGATGCGGGATCGGGCACGCAGGCGCTGGCACAGGCTGAACCCGTCCTCATTGCGGAGCATGATATCGAGAATCACCAGATCGACCGGTTGCCTGTCCAGAATGGCAAACATGGTCTCGCCCGTTTCGGCCGTGGAGACCTGATAGTGATGCTTTTGCAGAAAGCTGCCGAGAAGGGTCAGGATATCCTGGTCATCATCGACAACAAGAAGATGAGGCATTGGGGTCATCCCTCGGTCGTATCACGTAGGCTCGCCCGTATGATGTCAGCAACGGACATGATGTTTCAAGTTGCAAACAATCGGATGGAGCGATGCTCCGGGTCACAGGTGAAAGGCGAGCGCACCCTGTCCTCTCGGAACTTTGCATCTCCTTCGGCAAAGCTGCTAGGAAATGAGCGACGGTGCCTCGCAAGGGGTGAAAAGGGAAGCAGGTTCGTGCCATGTGCATCAGTCCTGCGCTGCCCCCGCAACTGTAGGTGGTATGTCATTGCCGTCGCAGCCCACTGGTGACCATGCCGGGAAGGGGGCGGCAATGCCGGGCAACCGGGACCATGAGCCAGGAGACCTGCCGTCGCGTCACCGATTTCACGATCCGGCGGGGTGCCCGGAGCGCGACAGACCATGAACCCGCCCCCGTCATCGAGGGGCGGCTCATGGCAGGCCGGGATATCCCGGCAATCATCCTTGTGCCCTGTTGCGCCCGTTTTGCGGGTCTGGTCCGGGATTGTTCATGGCCGAACCGATAACATCTTGCGATACGCCTCCCGTCATTCATGTCTGCCTCACCTGCAGGGACGGGGGTGAGGCACTGCACGAGGCCCTCTTGCAGCAGGCGACCACCGCCGGTGTGCGTGTCGAGGGGGTCGAATGCCTTGCGGCGTGCCAGCGGGGCTGCACCGCCACCCTGTCCATGCCCGGCAAATGGTCCTGGCTTCTGGGAGGGTTGAGGCCCGAACTGGCGGAGGATCTGATGGTCTATGCCAAGGCCTATGAACACTCGCGCTCAGGAACGGTCATGCCCTCAAAGCGTCCTGAAAGCCTGCGCGATATTATTCTGGGGCGTTTCCCTGGCCAGTTGTCGCCGTCAGGCGAATCTCTTCAACCTGCTGCACCTGCCCAACCTGCCGCATCTGAAAGACTGTCATGAGCAAGATTCCTGTTACCATCATCACCGGCTTTCTCGGCGCGGGCAAAACCACCCTGCTGCGTCACCTGATCGAGAAATCGGATGGCCGCCGCATCGCGATCGTGGTCAATGAATTCGGGTCTCTGGGCATTGATGGCGAGACCCTGCGCGGGTGCAGTATTCCGAACTGCCCTGAGGAAGACATCGTCGAGCTGACCAATGGCTGCCTGTGCTGCACCGTGGCGGATGATTTCATCCCCACCATGGAAGCCCTTCTTGATCGCCCGACCTCGCCCGATCACATTGTCATCGAGACCTCGGGTCTTGCCTTGCCCAAGCCGCTGCTCAAGGCGTTCGGCTGGCCGAGCGTGCGCACGCGCATGACGGTGGATGGCGTGATTACCGTGGTAGATGCGCCGGCAGTGGCCGATGGCCGCTTTGCCGATGACCCGGCGGCCGTGGCGAAGCAGCGTGAGGAAGATGAATCGCTCGACCACGACAACCCGCTGGAAGAAGTTTACGAGGATCAGCTGGATTCAGCCGATCTGGTCATTCTCAACAAGACGGATCTGCTGGATGACGCCGCCCTCACTGCGGTCGAGGCCGGTCTTGCTGCACGCAAGCGTCGGGTGCGCGTGATTCGTGCCCGTGAAGGGCGCGTCGATCCGGCTGTGCTGCTCGGCCTTGCCGCTGCGGCAGAGGACGATCTGGCAGCACGCCCCTCGCATCATGACGGGGCGGATGAGCATGAGCATGACGATTTCACGAGTTTCGTGCTGAGCATGCCCGAACAGGCCAGTGCCGAAGCCTTTATCGCCAGACTTGAGAAGGTGGCGCGTGAGCATGATGTGCTGCGTATGAAAGGCTTTGCCCGCGTGGCAGGCAAGAGCCTTCGTCTGGGCGTGCAGGCGGTGGGCGCGCGCATCCGACATGCCTATGAGCAGGGCGAGGCGCCAGAGGGCAGGCTGGTTGTGATCGGTTTGCAGGGGCTTGACCCCGCGGCTGTGCAGCGCAGCTTCGACGCAGGCTGAGCCATGCATATTCTCTTTCGGGAAACGCATGATCTGGATGGGCAGGCCGTGGCCGAGGACCTCGCCCACGCGCCAGCCGATCTTGTCCTGCTGTCGTTTTCCGAGAGTGACCTGTTGGGCCTGCGCGATGTGCACAGGGCATCAGACCCCAGTTTGCAGGTCGCCACCCTGTCGCGCCTGCGTCATCCCCTGTCGGTGGATCTTTATCTGGAGCAGACGATTGCCCATGCACGTTGTGTGGTGGTGCGCTTGCTCGGGGGCACCGAATACTGGCGTTACGGCGTGGATGAACTCAGGCTCGTCTGTCGGGAAAAGGCCATTCCACTGGCCTTCATCACCGGCGAGGCCACGCCGAATACCGCACTCGAAAGCCTCTCAAGCATCGCGCCCGCCCAATGGGCCCGGCTCGACAGCCTGTTTCGCGAGGGCGGAACACGCAATCTGCGCTGTGCGCTCACCCTTATGGGGGCTATTGCCGGATTACATGCAGATGACGGGGCCGAGGCCGAAAAGCTGCCTGAGGCCGGAATTTACCGTCGCCTGAACACGGACGTCTCCAGTCGGGCTCTGGTCGTGTTCTACCGCGCCCACCTCCTTTCTGCCGATCTCGATGGGATCGATGCGCTGGCAGAGGCGATCGCAGCTGCCGGATGCGGGGTCGATCTGGTGTATGTCTCGTCCCTCCGCGCGGCCAAAGTCGTGCCTTTTCTCGACCGGTGGCTAGTGGACGAGCCTCCCGACATCATTCTGAATGCCACGTTCTTCGCCTCTCGTGGGGATGATGGCGAGGCATCGGTTCTAGAAGCAGCGGGTGTGCCCATCGTCCAGCTGCTCCAGCCGGGCACGACGCTTGAAGGGTGGCGCAAGGCCGCCCGGGGGCTGTCACCGTCCGATCTTGCCATGCAGATCGTCCTGCCCGAATTTGACGGTCGTCTTTCAGGGGCACCCATATCGTTTCGCGATGAGGCACCGCCCGGCCTGCCAGCCCGGCGCGTAGCTTATGCCCCCGGTATCGCGCAAATTGTGCGCCAGATGCAGGGCTGGTTGCGTCTGGCAGCCGAAACGCCGGGCGAGCGGCGTCTGGCGCTGGTTCTCTCCGATTATCCCGGTGCCGAAGGGCAGGCTGCCCACGCTGTTGGGCTGGACAGTTTTGCCAGTGTCGAGGCCATCGCCACCATGCTGGCCAGTGCGGGATACGACGTGCCATCTCTCGTCGCATCAGAGCTGCCGGACAGATTGTGCCGCGCCGCACCCACTCTCATCATGAGTGCCGACGCCTATCGAGCGGCTTTCGACACCCTGCCTGAGTCGTTCCGGCAAAAAGTCATTGCAACATGGGGGATGCCCTCTCAGCCGGTCAGTGTGCGCTTTTTGCGCGTCGGCGCTCTTATTCTCGCCCTTCAGCCCGGTCGGGGTCAGGAGTCTGACCGCAAGGCGCAGTATCACGACCCCGATATTGCGCCCTGCCATGCCTATATCGGCTTCTATCTCTGGCTGCGCCGGATAGGCGATATCAGTGCAATGATACATCTGGGCACACACGGCACGCTGGAATGGTTGCCCGGCAAGGCTGTGGCGCTCTCACCTGAATGTGCCCCCGCTGTGCTGCTGGACGGGGTGCCGGTCATCTACCCTTTCATTGTCAACAACCCCGGTGAAGCCGCTGCGGCCAAAAGGCGTCTCGGTGCGGTGATGATCGGTCACATGACCCCGCCCGTGCAGCGTGCAGGGCTCGACAGCGCCATGGAGTCCCTCGAACGCCTGATCGACGAATATGCCGAGGCAGACGGGCTGGACAAGCGACGCGGCACCATGCTGCGCCGTCAGATTCTCGATCGGGCTGCCGATCTGGGCGTGCTGGCCGAGAGCCATTCAGGCGCTACCGGCCGGGAAGGGGGCGATGGGCGCAATGCACGCGTAGGGACGCCCAGGGATGATCCGGCGGATGAGGCTGAGGCGCTGGCGCGGCTCGACGCCTATCTCTGCGACGTCAAGGACCTCCAGATACGTGATGGCCTGCATGTTTTCGGCTGTACGCCGCCCCGCCATGATGCGCTGGTCGCGATGCTGTCCGAAACAGCCCATGTCCCCCCCGAGGCAGTACGGGCGCGTCTTGATGCCTGTCCTGAGGCCGAGCGTCTGGCTCTTCTGGCGGCGCTCGACGGTCGTTTCATCCCTCCCGGCCCCTCGGGCGCGCCGACACGCGGGCGTCTGGATGTGCTGCCGACGGGCCGCAACCTGACAACGACCGACCCGCGTATGGTGCCCACTCGGGCCGCCCTGCTTCTGGCCCATCGCACGGTCGAGCTTCTGCTGGCACGGCATATCCAGGAGGAAGGCGAAAACCTGCGTCATCTCGTGCTCGATCTGTGGGGCAGCGCCACGCTGCGCACGGGGGGAGAGGATATGGCGCTGGCTTTCCTGCTCATGGGCGTGCAGCCCCGGTGGGATGCCACAAGTGGCAGGCTTTGCGGCTTTGAGATCGTGCCGCTCACCGTGCTTGACCGGCCCCGTGTGGATGTCACTTTGCGTATATCGGGGCTGTTTCGCGATGCGTTTCCGGGGCTGATCGATCTGTTCGATCAGGCCTCACGCGCCGTAGCCGCGCGTGCAGAAGACGCGGAGTGGAACCCGCTCACTCTGGACCCTGACAGCTCGCGCATATTCGGTGCGGCACCGGGGGCCTATGGCACAGGACTCGAGGCGTCACTGAGCCAGGGGGGCTGGAAGGACAGGGACGAGCTTGGCCGTCGCTATCTTGAAGGGTCACAATGGAGCTATGGCGGCGGTCGGGAAGGCGTCAGGGCCGGGGCGGAGCTTGCCAGTCGTCTCGGTCGGGCAGAGGTCGTGCTGCACATGCAGGACCATGCCGAGACGGATCTGCTCGAAAGTGTCGATATGGCAGCGCATGAAGGCGGGCTTGGTGCCGCAGCGTCCAGCCTTGGGAATTCACCGATCCTGCTTCATGGCGATACCAGCCAGCCCGATACGCCCCGGCTGCGCGATGTGGCGCAGGAAGTGGCGCGTGTGACGCGGGGCAGACTGGCCAATCCGCGCTGGATTGCGGGCATGATGCGCCATGGCTATCGGGGTGCTTCGGAAATGGCGCGTGGTGTCGCAGCGCTTCAGGGCTGGGCGGCAACACTGCCCACACGGCTGGACCGACAGATCGATCTTGCCTTCTCGGCTTTGCTGGAAAACGAGGAATGCGCCGCGTTTCTGGAGGCCCATAATCCGGAGGCGCTGTCAGACATGAAGCACCGTTTTGCCGATCTGCTCGATCGCGATCTGTGGCGGCCGCGCAGCAACGCGGTGGCGAGAGTGCTGGTGAGCAACGATGAGCCGGTCTGATCTGCGAAGAGGGCAATCCAGATCCAGCACATGTGCGGTTCTGACGAGGAAGGCTATGCTCTTGAATGCATCCATCATGAGGGAGCGCCTATGACCCGTATGCTGATGGTGGCAGCCCCGCGCTCCGGTTCGGGCAAGACCACGCTCACCTTGTCGCTCATCGCCGCCTTCCGGCGTAGGGGGCTGACGGTACGGGCGCTCAAGACAGGCCCCGACTATATCGATCCCGCGTTTCATCAGGAGGCATCAGGGGCACCCTGCGCCAATCTCGATAGCTGGGCGATGACACGAAGCCAGATGGCAGCGGGATTGGCCCAGGCGGCGGAAGAGGCGGATCTGGTCATCGTGGAATCGTCCATGGGGCTGTTTGATGGTCTCCCCCTTCAGGACGGCGCACGTGGGGCCGCCTCCGATATCGCCTCACTTTTCGCCATGCCGGTCCTGCTGGTGCTCGATGCGAGCGGGCAGGGACAGACCGTGGGTGCCATTGCACAGGGTATGACGGGGTGGATGCCTGATGTGCGCATTGCCGGCACCGTTCTGAACAATATTGCTTCGGACCGTCATGAAAGGCTCTGTCGCGCCGCCTTGCGGCATCCTCCTATGGGCGTGTTCCGGCGCGACAGGGGTATCGTGCTTCCGGAGCGCCATCTGGGTCTGGTGCAGGCGCGCGAGCGCGGCGATCTGGCTGGTTTTTTTGCGGCTCTGGCAGACAAGGCCGAGGCCGAGCTGGATCTTGACGCCATATTGGCCATGGCAGAGGCGTATCGCCCGGCTGCGCCGCAGGACAGGGCTACGCTCAGGCCCCCGGGGCAGGTGATCGCTCTGGCTGATGATGCCGCCTTTTCCTTCCTTTACGCCCATCATGCCCGGACATGGCGTGAGGCCGGGGCGGAAATCCTGCCCTTTTCGCCCTTAGCCGATGAAGCGCCACCAGAGCATGCGGATTGCTGCTGGCTGCCCGGTGGTTATCCGGAATTGCATGCCGCTGCACTGGCAGCAGCCAGCCGCTTCAGGGCAGGCATGACGCGTTTTGTGGAGACACGACCGGTCCATGGCGAGTGCGGCGGGTATATGGTGCTGGGCGCGGGTCTCGAGGATGCATCGGGTACGACCCATCCTATGCTGGGGCTGTTATCGCACCGGACCTCCTTCGCACGCCGCAGGATGGTGCTCGGCTATCGTGAAGCGCGGCTGTGCCATGATGGCGTGCTCGGCGCGGCCGGACAGGTGCTGCGTGGGCATGAATTCCATTATGCGAGCGTCACGGATCGCGGCTCGGACGAGGCTTTTGTGACGCTGCGTGATGGTGAGGGGCAGGATCTGGGCGAGGCGGGAAGCCGACGTGGTCTGGTTTCGGGTACGTTCTTTCACATGCTGTCTGGTCCCAGACCGCCTTCAGACACGTGACACCGGCTTTTTCCATGCTGCTGGCGCGCCACCCTGCGGTGCAGGTGGCGGCGGGGCTGTGTTACGGGCGGCTGGATGTTGATCTGG
Organism: Asaia sp. As-1742; assembly: GCF_011753235.1. NCBI lineage: Bacteria > Pseudomonadati > Pseudomonadota > Alphaproteobacteria > Acetobacterales > Acetobacteraceae > Asaia > Asaia sp. As-1742. The sequence continues at coordinate 27,178 of NZ_VWWA01000005.1, forward strand.
CCACGGGTTGGCAGGACTGTGTCGCTGGCTGGAGACGTATCTGGTGCGACGGAACGGTCGTGCGATCCTCCGGCACGATGGGGGCTCCTTTGCCCTCCGAAATCCGGGTGTTTCATGCGCCCGCATCACGTTGCGCGCTCTCTGCTCAGTTGCTGGTCGAGGTATCCGGACAGGGTGCTCATGCAGGACAAAGGCCGATGGCGTGTGAGAGCGATTCCCGTCTGGCCGAGCTGGATTTTGGCACCTGGGAAAACCGTCTGTGGTCAGACGTGCCCCGCGATGCGCTGGATGAATGGGCGGCCAACCCGATGGGGTATGCGCCGGGTGGGGGCGAAACCGTGCAGGCCCTGTCGCACCGTGTGACGGGTTTCTGGCAGGAGCGCATGGCGGCGGCGCAGGATTGTTGCATCGTCACACATGGTGGCCCGTTGCGCGTGATGCTGGCGCTGGCGGAGCGCCGCCCTTTCGAGGTGTCAGACCCGGCCCCTGCACAGGGTGCGGCGATTCTGTTGCATTTTTTCAACAATCCCGGTGGGTTTGTTGCGCAAAAGTCGCCGATCCGTTGACAAACTGCAACGGACGAATGAGGAGTGGGGCAATCCTGAATCAACGGTAAGGTTTGTCATGCTGTTACGCTCCCATACCCTCCTGCCATCAGTTGCGCGCAAGGGGGTGTTTTTCCTCATTGCCTCGACGTGTCTGATGTCCTGCGGGGGTGAGGCGCTGGCGCAAACAGCCTCTGCAGATCCCGCAAGCAGCATTGCGGCCCCCGCCAAACCGGCGGCCAGCCATGCCGGCAAGAAAAACGCGCTGCGCACGCGCCAGTCTGCGCCGGTTCACGCTGGCGATGCCGATGGTGGCAGTGAGGCCATCGTGGTGACGGGCACGCGCGAAATCGGCAAGAAGGCGCGTGATTCCATCGCGCCGCTCGATATCGTGTCGCACAAACAGATTGCCGCCACCGGGCAGGGCACGCTGCGCGATGCGCTTTCGCTTCTTCTGCCGTCGCTCACCACCCCGACCGCCGGTTTCGATGCGGGTGCGATGACGGACACGATCAGCCTTCGTGGCCTGAACCCCAACGAGACGCTCGTACTTGTTGATGGCAAGCGCCGTCACAACACGGCCAATATCTATTCCAACCCTGGCCCGCAGCAGGGCTCGACGGCATCTGACATCGACATGATCCCGATGTCGGCGATCGACCATGTGGAAGTGCTGCGTGATGGTGCCTCCGCCCAGTACGGCTCGGATGCCGTGGCAGGGGTGGTGAACATCATCCTGAAGAAGCAGGCGCGTGGCTTTCATGCCCAGAACATTACCGGCATCACGTCAGAGGGCGATGGCTTCCAGCAGGGTGTCTATCTCGATGGTGGGGCCGGTCTGGGCTCGCGCGGCTTCGTGCATGTCAGCGGGGATTTCGTCCATCAGGATCACACCTATCGCAGCGCTGCCGATAACCGCACCGGTACCTATCAGAACAATATCCTGAGCCAGCCGGAGCAGACGCGCGAGAGCGTTTCCGTCAATGCAGGCTATGATCTGACGGACAACATCCAGCTTTACGCGCTCGGCACCTATGCCCATCGCTATGCGCAATCCTACCAGAACTACCGTCTGGCCTCATCGCTCAATGCCTATCCCGCCTACAAGGCGATCTACCCCTGGGGCTATTCGCCGGTCGAGACGCTCAACGAAAACGACTATGAACTCAAGGCTGGCATCAAGGGTGATTTCCGTGGCTGGCACTGGGACGTGTCGAGCGTCTATGGCCGCGATTACGACGATATTGGGCTGATCAACTCGGTCAATCTCTCGACCAACAAGGCGACTGGCGCCACGCCGACCTCATTCAATGTCCAGGGTTTCAACAACCAGCAATGGACGAATGATTTCGATTTCAGCCGCAAATTCACGTTCAGTGGCTGGCCGCACAGCGTGAACTTCGCCGGTGGCGCGTCCTATCGCTATGAAGGCTATTCCGTGGGAACGGGATCGCCGGGGTCGCTCTATGGTAACGGCTCCGACGCTCTGGCAGGTACCAATCCGGGCAATGCGGGCAATTACAGCCGCGATGTCGCGGCGGGCTATCTCGATATCTCGACCTATCTCGCCAAGGGACTGCAACTCGACCTGGCCGGGCGTTACGAGCACTATACCGATGTGGGCAACACCCAGAACGGCAAGGTCTCGCTGCGTTATGACATCACGCGCCGTATCGCGCTGCGCGGCACGATCAGCAATGGCTTTCATGCGCCGACACTGGCCCAGAAATACTACTCGGCCCTCAATATCTCGCCGACTGCAGCGCGTGGCCTGATCGGTGCGGGCTCACCCGGTGCGCTGGCCAATGGCTCGTCTGGCCTGAAGCCGGAGCGTTCGACCAATGCCGAGGGTGGGTTTATCGTCGAGCCGATCCGCAATCTGCATGTCACGACCGATATCTACCAGATCAACATGCGCGACCGGATCATGCCGGGGGGCAATATCTCTGGTGCAACGGCCATCAGCGCCATGCAGATGAACGGCTTTGCGCTGCCCGCAGATATCAGCACATGGAACCAGAGTGCGATCACGGCCAACTGGTTTGCCAATGTGGCCAGCACCCGCACGCAGGGTCTTGATATCACGGTCACCTATCTGACGAAGCTCGGCGCCTATGGTCGTATCGACTGGGATGCCGCCATCAACCTCAACCGCACGCGTCTGTCGCATCAGGCGAGCAACCCCGTCACGGGCGCGCCGCTGCTCAATGCAGCGTCGATTGCCTATCTGACGACGGCCTATCCGCGCAGCAAGATCATCTTTGGTGGCAACTGGACACACGCCAAGTGGATCGTCGGCCTGCACGAGATCCGCTGGGGCCAGACAACCAACCAGCTGACCTATTATGCGCCGGGACCTTATCAGTTCAGCACGACGCATTTTCTGGAGTACCAGAACAAGCCGAAATGGACGACCAATCTGGATGTGTCCTACCGCATTACCCCGCGCTGGACGGCCACGATCGGCGGCAACAACATTTTCTCGGCCTATCCGACGCGCGTACCTGACGGAAACCGCTATCTCGGTGCCCCGCAATATTACATGAGCACGTCGCAGCTCGGCATTAACGGCGGCTACTACTATTTCCGCGTGAATTACGATCTCTGAATCGGCGATTAACGCGACGGCCCCTCTGCTGCGACCGGCAATCCCGGTCCAGCAATGATTTGTCATGAGGGCTTTGCATCAGATTTAACGGTGTTTTTTCCCCGTCAGTGGTGGTCTGCTCACGAAACCGGCATAAAATGACGACTCTCAGGGTCCAAAAAACCTGTCAGTTTTCTTAAAAGACGGTCATCTGTTCACAGGGAGCTTGAGCCAGACATTGTCTTCTACCGTCCTGCGCTTCTTTTCCGCCTGCCTTGCCGTTTCCTGCCTGACCTCCGTGGCTCACGCGCAGCAGTCAACAACGGCCATAGCATCCGCACAGACCGGCCCCGCCGTGGCAGCGAACGCCGTTCCTGCACCCGCCGGGCTCGGTGCGGTCAATGCGGGGCAGCAGCCCTCTGCCCTGACCCAGACATCGCTGTCGGAGTTGCACAAGGACACGACGGTCGCCCCCCTGCCCAAGCCGGAGGCAATTTTCGTCAATCCTCTGGGCATCAATGCCTGGCTGCGTGAACGCGGCATTGCGATCCTGCTCGACAATACGAATGAAATGTCAGGCATGCTCAATGCCCCGACAAAAGGCCTCGGTCTGCGCCAAGGCGCCAGCAATGCCGGTCAGTATTCGATGGAAAACGATATCGACTGGGAGCGTCTGGCAGGCTGGACCGGCTTCTCCACCCATGACGTGATTGTCGGGCGTTACGGTATTCCGGCCAGCCGCATGTTCGGAGACAATCTGAACCCCAGTCAGGAAATCTATGGCGGCGGTGGTAACGTATTCGTCCACCTTGTTTACGCCTATGGCGAAGAGACCATGTTCAACGACCGCTTCGATGTCGCAGCGGGGCGCATGTCCTTCCTGTCAGATTTCTCGGCAAACCCGCTCTACTGCAACTTCATGAACAACGCGTTCTGCGGCAATCCGAAAGCGTCGAGCGATAACACGGCCCATGCCTCTTATCCCGACGCCAACTGGGCAGCCCGCTTCCGCCTGAGACCGACCGACAACACGATCTTCCAGTTCGGTGTCTATTTCACCCAGACACAGGCCATCTATGGCAATGCCCAGATGCGCACGGGCTTCAAGTTCAACGGGGCCACGATCGATGGTGAGGCCATGCCGGTCGAGTTCATCTGGGAGCCGCGTTTCGGCCATGACCATTCCCTGCCGGGCCATTACAAGGCGGGCTTCGCTTATGACACGGCAGACCACAAGGACAATTACTACGACGGCAACGGCAATCCCTTCGCCCTGAGCGGGCTCAAGCCACGCGATGTGCATGGTGCCTGGGCCGCCTGGGGGCTGGTTGACCAGATGGTCTATCATCATCCCGGTCAGGCCCCTGATGCCGGTGTGACCCTGATCGGGGCCGCCTATTTCAACAAGGCCCAGACACAGACGCGTGCCGATCAGCTTTCGTTCGGTGTGCTGGATCGCGGTTTCTGGAAGTCGCGCCCGCTCGATGCGGTCGGTGTGAATTTTTCATGGACACATGTGTCGGACGATCTGACGCGCTCCCAGCGTCTGTACGCAGCGCAGGGCCTGCCTTTGCCCAATGGTTCGCTGTTCCCGCAGACCAGCGCGTATGTGGTGGAAGCGATGTATCAGATCCATGTGCTGCGCGGTGTCACCTTCGCGCCTGACTTCCAGTATTATTTCAATCCGGGTGCCCAAAAACAGCTGCGCGATCAGGCCATGTTGGGCTTCAAGAGCCACATAGAAATCTTCTGAAAAATACCGGGGGGCAACCTTGCCCCTCTCTCGATTGTTGCAATGGCCCGACGAGACTGCCTGGCCATCGCCACGGCCTGTCAGCTCAGCATGATCGAGAGAGAAGCGCCCATGACGCACGACCTTCCCGCACTGGCCAGGGAGCTCTCTCCCGCAGGGCCCCTCGACGGGTTCTGGCCAATCGAGGATTATGCAGCCCTTGGCGACGGCCGTTGTGTGGCGCTGCTGGCGCCGGATGGCAGTGTGGACTGGCTCTGCGTTCCCAATATCGACTCACCGCCGATGTTCGATCGTCTCCTTCATCGTGCGGGCGGCTTCTTCCAGATACGCCCTGTCGGCGCCTACAAGGCCACGCGGCGCTATCGTGAGGACAGCAATGTTCTCGAAACCCTGATCGAAACCGAGACGGGCTCGGCCAGGCTTACAGAATCGCTCAACAGTACCTTCGCCGGGCGTCTGCCCTGGACCGAATTTGCACGGCGTATCGAGGGTTTGACGGGGCGCATGACGTTCATCGTGCGTTTCAGGCTCGGCACGCGCTGTGGCACTGTCGCGCCCTGGATCCAGACCACACAGAACGGCAATATCTTCCATGTGGGGTCCGTGCTCGCCCATATGGTGCACACGCCCAACATGCGCATCCTCCGCGAAGAGGACGAGGCCATCGAGGCCGAGATCGTGGTGGATGAGAAAACCCATGCCCTCGTGGCGCTGGTCGCAACCGAAAACGAGCCTCTTGCCGTACCGAGCGTCGAGGAGATCGACGGGCGTATCGAGACCAGTGATGAGGCGTGGCGTAGCTGGGCCAACACGCTCCATTATGACGGCCCCTATCGTGAGCAGGTTCGGCGCAGTGCGCTGGCACTCAAACTGCTGCTTTATTCATCGAGCGGGGCTATTGCGGCGGCAGCCACCACCTCGCTGCCCGAACGGCTGAAGGACGGCAAGAACTGGGATTACCGTTACGCCTGGATACGCGATGCCGCCTATGTGGCGAATGCGTTCCTGCGGCTTGGCGCAGTAGCCGAGGTCAAGGCCGCACTGGCCTGGCTTGTGCATCACCTCGGCGAGTCAGGCCCGATGGTGATGTATGGCCTCTCTGGGCAGAGTGTCGATGACGAGATTGTCTATGATGAGGTTGAGGGCTATCGCGGCATCAAGCCTGTCGTGAGCGGCAACCGCGCGGCGGGTCAGCATCAGCATGGGATCTACGGCGATATTTTCGAGACGGCAGCGCTGTTTGTCTCACGTGGCAACCTACTCGACCAGAAGACCGCCGTGCTTCTGGCCGATCTTGCCGATCGCTGCGCCGATCACTGGCGCCAGAAAGACGCCGGGATTTGGGAGCTGACCGAGGACCAGCACTATACCATGTCCAAGATCAGCTGCTGGCAGGCACTGGATCGCGCATGCCAGATGGCCGAGCGTGGGCATCTTTCCAAGGACCGCGCGCCGCGCTGGGCGCGTGAGAAAGACCGTATTCTGGAATGGATCGACCGTGAGTGCTGGTGCGACAGGCGCAAGGCTTATCTGTTCTACCCTGGATCGGACGGTCTGGACGCATCGATCGCGCTTGCCGTGCCCTTTGGTCTGGACAGGCGTGATCGTATGCTCTCGACCTTGCGTGCGATACGAGAGGAGCTTGGCCACGGGCCATTCCTGTTCCGCTATACCGGCATGCGTGAGGAGGAGGGCGCTTTTCTGGCCTGTAGCTGCTGGATGGTCGAGGCGCTGTATCTTCTGGGGGAGAAAGATGAGGCCGAAACGCTTTACGCCAGCTTCCTCGAACGCCTGCCAAGCAATACCGGCATCATGGCCGAGATGATCAATCCCGAGACGGGAATGTATCTGGGCAACACGCCGCAGGGGCTGAGCCATCTCGGCGTCATCCACGCAGCCTGTGCGCTTGCAGGCAACAGGATGAAGGCTTTTGATTTGTCCTGAGGCGGGCACTTCAAAGATTGGATGGGCCGTTCACGCTCCGATTGAGGTTGCACGGCTCACTCTCACGGCCTTGCATCCTGTTGGTCCGTTACCGGGCCTTGGTGCGGGAGAGAGATAGGACTGCCCGCGTGCAGGGGAGAATCAGCCGCGCCCCGTAAGTCTCCACGCCTCGCGGGCGAGTGTCAGTGCGTGCAGACGGGCTGTGGGGGCATAGATTGGCGCGCTGATCATCAGTTCATCGGGCGCATGGCGGGACATGAATTGCTCCATACCCTCAGCCACCTGCTCGCCTGTGCCAATCAGGCTGGTGCCCTGCATCGTATCGAGCTGTGCACTGACCTCTCGAGGCCAAGGGAGATCTTCTGGCAGGACAGGGGGCAGGATGCGTCCGGGTTTTCCCTGACGCAGGGCTGCGACGAACAGGCGCCGTGACGTGGCAAGGTAATCGGCTTCTTTTGCCGTATCGGCCGCAATCACGTTGACCGCAAGCATTACATAGGGTGCGGCCAGATGGGCCGAAGGCTGGAAGTCGCGACGATAAAGCGCGATCGCCTGCTCCATCATCTGCGGTGCAAAATGCGATGCAAAGGCGAAGGGCAGCCCCAGCGCCGCCGCAAGCTGCGCCGAGAACAGAGATGACCCCAGCAGCCAGACCGGCACATTTGCTCCGGCGCCCGGCGTGGCCACCACACCATTGGCGCTGCCTGCTGGCGAGAGATAGGCCATGAGCTCGAGCACATCATCAGGGAAGCGTTCGGCGTGGTCGATGTGACGCCTCAGCGCACGCATGGTGCGCTGATCGGAACCCGGTGCCCGGCCAAGCCCCAGATCGATGCGTCCGGGAAAAAGCGCTTCAAGCGTGCCGAACTGCTCGGCAATGACGAGCGGCGCGTGGTTGGGCAGCATGATGCCTCCCGCCCCGATACGCATTGTCTGCGTGGCTGCGGCCAGATGGCCGATCACAACGCTTGTGGCCGCTGAGGCAATGCCGGGCATGGCGTGATGCTCGGCCACCCAGTAGCGATGAAAGCCAAGGGCCTCCGCATGAACTGCCTGATTGCGGGACTCCAGAAGAGCATCCTGAACCGTGCCGTCTTCGCGAATGAAGGAGAGATCGAGTACTGAGAGCGGTGCCATGATCCCGATATGGGATGCTGCCTGGCGCTCTGAAAGCCCCCGGAGCGATCCGGGGGTGCAGCCTCGCGGCGTATCAGATCAATCGCGGGGCGCGTAACCGTCGGGCTCTGGCCTCGGATCAGGCCTCGTGGGGCTTGTCGCCCGGTTTCCGGTCGCTTTCCTCGACCAGAGTCTCGATGGCAGGGCTGGGGTTGGGGCTGCTACGCGTATAGATCGGGGCAGGGGCGGCGCTATGCGCTGCCTCCATGAAGCGGTCGGCCAGCGCGCCATAAAGCGCGTGCTTGCAGATCATGCGCGAGACACCGAAAGCGAGAAAGGACGTGGCCATCAGGGCAAGCGTCACCTGCTGGTTGTCGCACATTTCCATGACAATGACCGTCGCTGTCAGCGGGGCCTGCACCACGGCAGAGAAATAGGCCACCGTACCCAGCAGCACCACGGCGCCGGCTGTTGTATGGGGCAGATATTGCGCGATCCAGCCGCCGATTCCGGCACCGACGGACAGGGAAGGGGCAAAGAGGCCGCCCGGAATACCCGAGCAATAGGAGACGACGGTCGCGATGAATTTCAGCACGAAGAACGACGCCGGATAATGCTCCGAGCCGTCAATGATGGCGCGGGCCTGGGTATAGCCTGTGCCGTAGGTCGCGCCGTGCGATACCAGCCCAAGCAGTGCCAGAACCAGACCGCACAACGCCGCGAAGGCAACTGGTCGTGCCTTGATCAGCGCCCCGATGCGCCCGGGCAGTCCTTTGGAGAAGCGGATGAGCAGCGCCGAGAATGTTCCGCCCGCAATCCCCCCTACGATGCCGCAGGTCAGCACCGCAATCCAGGCTGTGCCAATAGGGACATCGACATCCGTATGCCCGAAGTACGAGTAATTGCCCACGAGAGCGATGGCCGTCACACCGGAGAGCACGACACCGGTCAGCATGGTGCCCGATGTTTTCTGCTCGAAGGAGTGCGAGAGTTCCTCAATGGCAAAAACGATTCCGGCCAGAGGCGTATTGAAGGCAGCCGAGACGCCTGCGGCACCGCCAGCAAGAATGGCACCGCGACGGGCGGCCACGTTCGAGATGCCAAGCAACCGCGAAAAGCCGTGCATGATCGCGGCACCAACCTGCACCGTAGGGCCCTCGCGGCCGATGGATGCGCCAACGAGCAGGCCAAAACAGGTGAGGATGATCTTGGCGAAGGCGATGCGCAGCGAGAGAACACGATTAACGATCGAGAAATTCTCGATATGCAGTGTGGCGATGGTCTGAGGGATGCCGCTGCCTTGCGCGCCTGCGAAAAAGCGACGGGTGAGCCAGGTTGAGAGAGCCAGACCTGCGGGCACGACCACCAGCATGACATAGGGATCCCAGTGCAGCAGACGGCCTCGGGCGCGGGCGGCCCAGTCCGCCGTACCCGCGAAAGCGACAGCCACAACACCAACCAGAATGGCGCCAAGCCAGTAGGTAAGGGTGCGTCGCCACTGCGTGGTGGTTCGGCGCGCAGAGCGGCGCAGATGCAGAATCCGGTTCTTTTGCCGCAAAGCGGTGCTGGGGCGCATAGGTTCTCGCCTGACTGAAAGTCGGGAGGCCCCGACCGATGAGGAACGCTCCTGCCAGCACCCCGGGCAACTGGTCAAGAAACTCTTGTCACGAAAAAACGTAACGGGCGTCGCCTTTTCCGGTTCGCCCGTCTTTCGTTTCAGGCCAGCACCGGGATACCGGTCTGCTTGGCCTTTTCTTCAGGCTCGACATGGATATGGATAAGGGCGCGTCCGATATGACGGCGCAAGGCGTGTTCGACCCGGTCGCAGATGTCATGCGAGTCCGATACGGTCATGGTGCCAGGCACCACCAGATGAAATTCGATGAAGCTGACACTGCCTGCGGTACGCACCCGGATGTCATGGGCCTCGATCGCACCGCTGGCATGTTCAGAGATGACTGCGCGGATCATCTGGAGCGTGTCCGTGTCTGGCGCTTCGTCCATCAGCCCGGCGATGGATTGTTTCATCATGTCGAATCCGACGCGCAGTACGTTCACGGCCACAAGAGCTGAGAGAATAGCATCGAGACGCGTGTAGCCGGTAAGCGGAATGAGCGCGATGCCGATCACCAGGACCACTGTAGTCCAGACATCGGAAATGACATGGCGGCCATTGGCGGTAAGGGCAGGCGAGCGGCGCATGCGGCCCTGACGCACCAGAACGAGCCCCCAGACCAGATTGACCACACCGCCAAGCGCGTTGAACACGATGCCACGCCACGGGGCGAGATCATGATTGGGCGCCCACCAGCTCTGCCATGCGACCCAGGCGATCCCTATGGCGGTGAGCACCACCAGAACAGCCTCGCTGACGGCAGAGAGATATTCGGCCTTGTCATGCCCGTAGGTATGGTTCTCATCGGCTGGACGCTGCGCCACTTTCAGTGCCCACAGAGCCCCCAGAGCGGCAGCGACATTGATGATCGTTTCAAGCGCGTCCGATAGCAGGGCAGAACTGCCACTGACCCGCCAGGCCATGTATTTCAGCCCCAGGGCAACGAGGCTTACGAGCAGCGAGAACCAGCCAAAAACGATTTTTTCGGGCTGCTTCAGCATGAAACGGCACCCTGACAGGCAGGATTATCGCCGCATGTCGTCCCGTGATCATGAGGGCTACAGGGAAAAGGTGACCCGGCTGCCTCAATCTGGAAGGTTGCATGGCCGATCCTGAAGCGCCTGGCGAGCATGGTGGTCGCCTCCCGCAGGATACCGGCCTGCCTCGTGGCGTCGGCATTGCTGACAAGATGAACGGTCAATGCGGTTTCAGTCGTGCTGAGCGACCAGACATGCAGGTGATGGAGGCCCTCAACATCAGGCAGCGCCAGCAGGCCGGCTTCGACCTCATCCAGACGGATCTGCTCGGGCACGCCATCGAGTGCCATATCGAGTGAGGCGCGCAGGAGGGACCACGTACCGATGATGATGGACACACAGACCAGCAGGCTCACGATGGGGTCGAGAATGGCCCATCCGGTCATCATGATGATGAAACCTGTGACGACCACAGCAAAGGACATGAGCGCGTCGGCGGCCATATGCAGGAAGGCCCCGCGCAGATTGAGGTCATCCTTGCCGCCCCGCATGAAAAGCAGGGCTGTCGCGCCATTGACCAGAATCCCCCCGAACGCCACCAGCATGACAACGCGTCCGGCAACCTCCCCCGGTGCGACAAGCCGCGTGATGGCTTCCCAGATAATGCCGCCGGTTACCAGCAGCAGCAGTACCGCATTGCCTAGGGCCGAGAGGATGGTGGAGCGCTTGAGCCCATAGGTAAAGCGCGTGGTCGGCGCACGCCGGGCCAGACTGTGGGCAAGCCATGCCGCCCCGAGCCCAAGCACATCGGATAGATTGTGCCCGGCATCCGAAAGGAGCGAGAGGGAATGAGCCAGTAATCCCCATATAGTCTCGGCAACGATATAGGCAATATTCAGCGCCATCCCCAGAAGGAACGCGCCGCCATAACTTGCGGGCTCATGAACATGGTGATGCCCCCCATGCCCATGCCCATGCCCATGCCCATGCCCATGCCCATGCCCATGCCCATGTGCTTCGTGATCGTCATGACCGTGTTCATGCCCATCTATGTCATGCCCGTGGGAATGATGATCATGGTGGTGGGCATGGTCGCAGGCGTGTTCGGCCATGAAATTGCCTTCGGTAAATATTGCCAGAGAGATTGTGCGGGACAGGGATCATATAGGGCATCGACACGACAGCCGCCAAGATGAACCGGCGTCACACATGCAGAATGACGGAGGGTGGTCGGGCTGAATGATTTTGGTCAAAAAGTTAACGTAATTATAAATTGGTTACTGAGAAACACTTAGTCAAACTGTAATGAATCAATCGCACGGCGATATATATCCAATTTATTTCTGATAAAGGAACAGAATGGGATGGGGTTGATTTCTGCCGTTATTCCCCCTGGAAAGGGTTTGTCATCAAATCATTCAATTTCGTTATTGAATTATCGGCCTCGGTGGAGTGGTATACGCAGCATGGAGTTGGGCTACTGCCCGTTAATGATTTTTTAACGTTATTGGGTATTCTGGTGAAGGTTCCTTGGCTTTTTCAAGCTTGCGCCTCAGGCTTTCATTTTGCCGCAAGGGGCGCCTGCACCCTACGTGATTCGAAAAGGTCGTTCGTCGTAAGGATGCGCGAACGCACTGTGATATCCGGATTTTCAGATTTGCCTCTGGTTGAACGTCTCTGCCCGCAAAGGTGCGATTTACCCAAGGCAGGAGGTGCGCAGCGCAGGCACGGCAGCGGACCAGAGGCTCGCTACGATGGCGTCGCCCTGTCGCGTTGGGCGCAATCAGGTGATCGAGACGTTGTCGCGTCCCGCAAAAGCAAGGAAAACATGATGCGATCGCTACGTCAGTCCGCTGCAGCTCTCGTTGCCGGAACCGTTCTGGCCGCAATGCCAGCTCTTGCGGCTGAACCGCTGGTCTATGCCCCGATGGAGCCGGGTCGTATGTCGGACGTGATCCGTACGCTGGCTTCCGATCCCTATGAAGGACGAGCGCCCGGCACGATGGGGGCGATACGGACGGTCAATTATATCGTCTCCCAGTTTCAGGCGATCGGTCTGGAACCTGCGGGTGATAATGGAAGCTGGACCCAGGAAGTTCCGATGATCCATACGCGGATCGCGCCCGATTCCGTGGTTCATTTTCAGACCGGTGGGGCGGGAGGGATCGATTTCCATCAATCGGAACAGATCTATCTCACTACAGGGACGCCCGCTTCACAGATACGCATTACGGAAGCGCCGCTCGTTTTTGTCGGCTATGGTGTTACGGCACCTGCCCGAGACTGGGACGATTTCAAGAATGTGGATCTCAAGGGCAAGATTGCGGTCATCCTGATCAATGATCCTGACTTCAAGGCTGCTGCCGATGAGCCCGTGAAGGGTCGCTTCGGTGGTCGGACCATGACCTATTATGGCCGCTGGACCTATAAATATGAAGAGGCGGCCCGCAGGGGCGCCGTTGGCGCGCTGATCGTTCATGATACAGAGGCAGCTTCCTATCCATGGAGCACGGTCATTGCGGCAGGAGGGGAGGCCTTTGATCTCGAACGCAAGGGCAAGCCAGAATCGCTTATCGTCAAAGGCTGGCTGGAGGGGCAGGCCGCCCATGACCTGTTTGCTCGTGCGGGTCTCGATCTGGACAAGCTGAGCGTGCAGGCACGTCGCGCCGATTTCACGCCTGTCACCCTGCCGGGTGTCACCATGACCACGACGCTGGATGTCACCACGTCGCATCTGCAAAGCCGGAATGTTCTGGCCAAGCTCCCGGGCAGCACTCATCCTGACGAGACGATTGTTTATGGGGCGCATTGGGATGCGTTCGGCAAAAGCCGCGGCCCCAATGGCGAGGCCTTGATACGGCGCGGTGCCATTGACGACGCTTCGGGCATTGCGGCGGTCATGGAAATTGCCCGTGCCTTCAAATCCGGCCCTCAGCCGGAGCGGACGATTCTCTTCAGCGCCTGGACGGCTGAGGAGCGTGGGCTTCTGGGGTCGACCTGGTATGTAGAGCATCCCCTGATCTCTCTGCCCAAGACGGTTGCGAATTTCACAATCGACGTGCTGCAGATGGGAGGTCTCTCGCGCAATGCCTTCCTCGTAGGGGCCGGGCAGGACAGTCTGCAGGATGACTTCGCGACGATCGCTTCCGCACAGGGGCGTGTGACCGTCAACGAAGCCCTGCCTGAACGCGGGGCCTTCTATCGCGCCGATCATCTGCCTTTTGCCCGTGCCGGTGTGCCAGTGCTGCCGATCATGGATCTGGCTGGATATCCGGATCTCGTAAACGGTGGTGTCCCAGCGGGCCGCAAATGGCTCGAGGGCTATATGGCCTGCTATCATCAGCCCTGCGATGCCTGGAGCGCCAGCTGGGATCTGCGCGGGGCGGCTGAGGACGCCGCGGCGCTTTACGAAGTGGGCAGAAGTCTGGCCTTTTCGCGCATGTGGCCAAGCTGGAAGCAGGGTTCGGAATTCAAGGCGATCCGTGAACACACGGAGTCGCAGCGCCCCGCACTCTGACGGGTATGGGGTGGAGGCCGGGAATGGCCTCAGCCCTGCCTGCCTCAGGGCTATCAGCAATGCAGTGGGCACGTATCCCGATGGCGACAACATAAGGCTGCATTGTGCAGAGGAGGCCTCGTCCTGCCGGTGTAACCTGTCAGATCGAGGCAGATCGCGCTATTCTTCTTGACAAGATACGCCCAGTTCGTGACTTGCAGCCCACATGATCCGGCTAACAGAACTCAGGCTCCCTCTCGACCATTCAGACGATGCCCTGCGCGAGGCCATTCTTCAGCGTCTCGGCGTGCCATCCGAGGCATTGACCGCGTTCACTATTGCGCGGCGTGGCTATGACGCCCGCAAGCGTGGGCGCATCATGCTGATCTACAGCGTCGATTGCGCGGTCAGGGATGAAGACGTCGTTCTTGCAGCCCATGAAGACACGGTCTCGGTCATGCCGACGCCAGAGATAAGCTACAAGGCGCTTTCGGCTGAACCAGGTCCTCTTCGTCCCGTGGTAATCGGCGCCGGGCCATGCGGTGTGATGGCAGCGCTGGTTCTGGCGCAGGCCGGTCTCAAGCCCATCGTTATCGAGCGCGGGAAGATCGTGCGTGAGCGCACGGTGGATACGTTTGCCCTTTGGCGTCGCTCTGAACTGACTCCTGAAAGCAATGTGCAGTTCGGCGAAGGTGGGGCAGGGACTTTCTCGGATGGCAAGCTGTACAGCGGCGTGAGTGATCCTCGCCATCTGGGCCGCAAGGTGATGGAAGAGTTCGTCAAGGCAGGCGCACCGGAGGAAATCCTTTACGTTTCCAAACCTCATATCGGAACATTCCGGCTGGTCTCGATGGTGGAGCATATCCGTGCCGAGATCGAGCGTCTGGGGGGCGAGTATCGTTTTGGTGTGCGTGTCGATGGTCTGCGTACCGAGGGCGAACCACGACGCCTGACGGGGCTCGTTCTTTCCGATGGCAGCACGCTCGATACCGACCGCGCCATTCTGGCGGTTGGTCACAGCGCGCGCGATACGTTCGAGATGCTGCGGGATGCGGGCGTGCCCATGGTGCCCAAGCCGTTCTCCATCGGGGTGCGTATCGAGCATCCGCAATCGCTGATCGATTGCGCACGCTTTGGCGATCAGGGTGGCCACCCGCTTTTGGGTGCGGCCGACTACAAGCTTGTGCATCATGCAAAAAACGGTCGGGCGGTTTATTCCTTCTGCATGTGCCCTGGTGGCACGGTTGTCGCCGCTACCTCCGAACCGGGACAGGTCGTGACAAATGGCATGAGCCAGTATTCGCGCGCCGAGCGCAACGCCAATGCCGGTATTGTGGTGGATGTCTCGCCCGAGCGTGACTATCCGGGGGATGTGCTGGGCGGCGTTGCGTTCCAGCGTCACTGGGAGCGGGCTGCCTTTGTCGCGGGTGGCGGGGATTATCGCGCACCCGCCCAGCGCGTTGAGGATTTTCTGGCCAATCGCCCCTCGACCCATCTGGGTGAGGTCGTGCCCTCCTACAAGCCGGGTGTAACACCAACGGATCTATCGCTTTGCCTGCCAGATTTCGCGGTCGAGGCCATTCGCGAGGCGCTGCCGGCTTTCGAGCGCAAGCTCAAGGGGTTCTCGATGGGCGATGCCGTGCTGACCGGGGTGGAAACACGTACCTCGTCGCCCATCCGGATGCCGCGTGACGAAACGGGGCAGAGCCTTGGGTTGGTCGGTCTTTTCCCGGCGGGTGAGGGCGCAGGCTATGCCGGGGGTATTCTTTCGGCGGGTATCGATGGCATACGCGCCGCCGAATGGGTGATCGGGGATCATTGGGGCGCTCAGGCCAGTGCCGAGGGCTGAGTCTCGGCGGCGGCATATTCGCTCATATGAAGGGGTAGCATCTGTTCTGCATGGGGCGGGGTAATTTCACTGTGCCCGCGGTCCGGCCCACGAGTTGCATGGCAGCGCGATAATAAATAGGCAGAACCGCGTCGTTTGGCCGCCGTTGCAGGCTCATCATCTTTCGAGAAGTTGAGCCATCATGACCCTTATCGATCCCCGCACGCGTTATCCCCGCCCTCCTTTCGAGGTGCAACCGCAGGAGTTTCCGGGTGTCTCCGCCCGAATGACGCCCGAGCCCGATTATGGTGATGAGAGCTATCAGGGCAGTAATCGCCTGAGCGGTCTTGTCGCCCTGATCACAGGGGGTGATTCCGGCATCGGGCGCGCTGTGGCTGTCGCCTACGCAAAAGAAGGGGCAGACATCGCCCTGTCTTATCTCGAGGCCGAACAGCAGGACGCTCAGGATATTGCGCGATCGGTGGAGAAGGCCGGTCGTCGTTGCCTCCTCCTGCCCGGCGATATCCGCGAGAAATCCCATTGCGAGCATCTGGTGAGCCAGACGGTCGAGGCCTTCGGTGGGCTCGATATTCTGGTCAATAACGCCGCTTTCCAGCATCCAAGAGAAAATTTTCTGGATATCGAGGATGAGGAATGGCGCCGCCATTTCGACACCAATATCCATGCGATGTTCTACATCACGAAGGCAGCCCTGCCGCATCTGAAGCCGGGGGCCTCGATCATCAATACCTCATCGGTGAACACACGCACGCCGATGCCCATTCTTATTCCCTATTCCATGACCAAGGCGGCGATTGCCAATTTCACCGTTGGGCTTGCCGGAAGCCTGGTCGAGAAGGGTATCCGCGTAAACGCAGTACTCCCCGGCCCGATCTGGACACCGTTCATGGCAACCGGGATGCCGCCCGAACAGCATAAGGATTTCGGCTCGCAGGCCCCCATGGGGCGTCCTGGCCAGCCAGCTGAACTGGCGGGAGCCTATGTCTATCTGGCAGACCCGAACAACAGCTACACGACAGGGGCCTTGCTGCCAGTGCATGGCGGCATGCCGCAACTCTGAAGCTTGCTGGTTTTTTTGGTTTCAAGCGATGCCCGAAACGAAACAGGATTCGTTTCGGGCATTTTCTTTCGAGTTCAGACGGATGCATAACCTAATACATGGACTCATATTTTCTGCATTTCGGAAATGAACGTTCTTGTTTTTCGTATATACCAATACTTTCATATACAACTATATTATTATCGTGATATTTTGTGTAATGTTATATTGATGATTTCCGGAAATGGAAATGAAATATCACATATCGAACACTATTAGAATTAGTAATATCGTTGATAGACGTGGATTTATGAGTTATTCCCAAATCCACATAATGGAACTTTAGTTAACTTCATCGTTACAACAGGAAAATGTGATCATCATTTCCTGTTTCTAATTAGCAAATCTATCAAAGTGTGAATAGAAAGACCCAGCTCTTGCCGCGGGAACTTGATCTTGTGATCGGGAACCCAGGCACAATGAGCGTTAATGCCTAGAGCGCTTGAAGGAGCTTCAGAATGGCCACGAACATCACAGGCACTTGGTCAGCAGTCCTTGATGCAAAAGGTCAGACTATCTTCCAGAGTGGTGCTACGACTTACAATGGCCCCGTCCAGCTTGTCGGTGGGGCAACCCTTTATGTGCTGAGTGGCGCGACGGCCTCGGGTGTCACCAATTCCGGAAACATACCCACGGTTATTGTGTCTTCTGGCGGCGTTCTTCTCAGCTCGACCATTACGAACGGCTACGTTTCGGCTCTGCAAGGCGCTACGACGAGCGCAAGCGTATTCAATTCCGATCCCGCTTATTATTTCAGCGGGGCCAAGTCGATTGACGATACATTCTATGCAGGACCCGGCTATGGAGCCGACACGGCTTTCTTCAGCGCAGGCTCTGTCGTGAGCAATGCCACGACGTCGGCTGGTGGCCCGATGGTTTTTTATTCAGGGGCGACCGTCAATGGCGTGATCGTTTCATCCGGGGGGACCGCTACCTTCAGTTCCGGGGCGGTTGTGACTGATCTTAATATTCAGCCAGGTGGCTCGGCTTTCATCAGTACGGTCGTTGGCAAGCCCGTCAATTCAGCACCCGTCATACCGACAAGCGGTGCGACTTTGGTCACGGGGGTATGGTCCGCAGTCTGGAATGGAACCAAAACGGTTTATACCAACGCGGCTGGTACAAGAACAGTTGATGGTCCCATCCGGATGAATGGGGGCACACTTTACGTTACGGCGAGCGCAACGGTCTCAGGCCTTCTGGCAGACAGCGGGCTGCCAACAGTTTCTGTGCTGAGCGGTGGTCTCCTGCTCAATTCCGAAATCAGGAATGGCTACGTTTATGTTAACGGGGGAGGTGTCACGAGTGGCAACCTGCTGAACTCGAACCCGGTTTACTTCAGTTCGGGTGCAAGTTCGGTCCGGGACACTTTTCTCAACAGTGGATACGGTGTCGACAGCGCTTATGCGCTGAGCGGGGCAACCATCATTAGTCCTCAGCTCTCTGACGGTGGACCTATGGTGATCAGTAGCGGCGCAACAGTCATCGATCCGGTCATCACATCTGGGGGCGGGCTGTCGATCTACGGCGGTTCAGCAACCACGTGCTTCCTTGCGGGCGCCTTGATTGAAACGCCCGAGGGGCGGCATGCAATCGAAACCCTCGCGGTCGGTCAGGAAATCACAGTGTATCGAGACAATGTGGCCTGCGCTGAGAGGATCTCCCGTCTCTTCAAGGCTCGAGCGGTGGTTCAGCCCCTGCGCGATGACGATCGGGCTGGTTATCCGGTCCGTGTCTGTGCCGGGAGCCTGGGTTTGCGTCTGCCTGATCAGGATCTTCTTGTAACGAGTGAGCATTGTTTTTATTTCGACGGGGGCTTCGTTCCTGTACGAATGCTCGTTAATGGAAAGTCAATCCATTATGAATACGAGATGGAGACTTATGAATATTACCATATTGAATTAGAGAATCATGGTATAATACGCGCGAACAATGTGCTTACCGAAAGCTTTCTTGACACGGTTACACCGCTGAACGAGGGAGCCGGCCATGGGCAGCCTCGCTATCGGAGCTGGGCGTCTCATGGTGCCGCCCCATTGCGGGTTGATCGCGATTTCGTCGAGCCGATCTTCAACGCCATTCTTGGGCGATGCCACGCAGAGCATAAAACGCCCGAAGAAATGGAGTTTGATCATGGTCTGTATCTGGTGACAGATAGCGGCTGGCGTATCGATCAAAGACGTCGCTCGGGTGACCGGGTCGTGTTTACACTCCCCCCTGGCGTTGAGCGCGTTCGCCTTGTTTCACACAGCGCAAGACCATTCGATACGCTGGGCCCCTTTGTCGATGATCGTCGCGAGCTCGGCGTACTGGTCGGTGACATCACGCTTTATCGCCCGGATGGCACGCATGCCATACGGACCCATCTGGAACGGGAAACTTTGCCGGGATGGGACGGGGAAAAAGGAGGAGATTGTCGCTGGACCCTGGGTCACGCCACCTTGCCACTCGACTTGCCCGCACAGGACGATCCTGCGCTGCTCAGCGTACGCATCGTCGCCGCCGGACCGTATTGCGAAAGGCATACCGTCCGTAACTCACGGGCTGCCTGACTGGACGCCCTAACCCATCATATGGCGCTGGTTGCCGAGCACCCATAGCGTTCCACCCACCATCAGGATGACGATCAGCAGCGAAAACAGGACCAGCTGCAGGTCGTCACGATGGGAGCGTGACAGGTCGATGTGCAGGAAGAACCGGAAATGCACCACGACCTGAGCAAGCCCCAGCAGGGCGATGATCCAGATCAGGCTCGGGCGCGGTAACAGCCCCAGCATGACACCTACAAAAGGTATGGCGGAGAGGAGTAGTGCAAGCACCAGGCCGATGATGTAGCCGTGCAGTTCCTGACGGCGCTCCTGCGCATGACGATCGCTCATGACAGGGCTCCCAGCAGATAGACGATCGAGAAAATCCCGATCCAGACAATATCGAGAAAATGCCAGAACAGGGCCAGGCGCATGAAGCGTGTCTGCACCAGCGGATCGAGGCCGAATTTCGCGACCTGCGCAAACATGATCAGCATCCAGATGCAGCCACTCGTGACATGCAGGCCATGCGTGCCGATCAGCGCCCAGCTTGCCGAGAGCCAGCCGGATCGCGACGGAACACCGCCTTTTTGCGCCATGCTCAGAAAGTCATGCAGCTCAAGCGACAGGAACACGATGCCCAGCGCCAGGGTGATTGCAAACCAGAATAGTGTCTTGCCCGTCGAGCGGTCATAACGCATGGCCAGCGTTGCAAGACCGCAAGTGAAGCTGCTCAGAAGGAGTGCCACGGTCTCCCACGCTGCGGAGGAGAGATCGAACAGCTCATGCGGGCCGGGCCCTCCGGCGAGAGAATGCCCCATCGTCGCATAGGTGGCGAAGAGCATCGAAAAGATGATGAGGTCGCTCATCAGAAAGACCCAGAACCCGAACAGAGCTTCCTCGGCCTGGGAGCGCACAGCTTCCTGGTGTGATTCCGGTGCTGAATGGCTCAGACGGATACCGATATGGCTCGGCCCTTTGCCGTGAACATCCGCCGCCATCAGACAGGCTCCCTGACCAGACCGCGATTGGCGGTCGTAAACATGGCATCATTGGAAATGGCCGGGCTTTCGCGCAGGGTCAGCAGCCAGCGTTCCTCGGTCGCCCGTATTTCCGCAGCCGGGATCACATAGGACGTATTGCGGTTGAAACTGCGTACGATAATCGCCCCGAAAAACACCGCTGCGCCTAGGAGGACCGCCCACCAGATGTGCCAGACAAGCGCAAAGCCGAACACGCCGCTGGCCACGCAGCAGACAAACCCGACCGGCGTGCTCGAAGGCAGTTCGATATCGTAATAATGCTCCGGTGCGCGCCACGCCGTATGCTGCTTCTTCGCCTGATGAAAGGCATCGACACTGTCGATCTGGGGAATAAGCGCAAAGTTGTATTCGGGTGGCGGTGCCGCCACCGACCATTCCAGGGTGCGACCATTCCATGGATCGCCGGCCGGCACGGCGAGGCGCTGGCGATCACGGATGCTGGTCCAGAGCTGAATGACCATGCTGGCCAGCGCACACAGGACAAGCAATGCGCCGCAAAGCGCGACCCAGAGATAAGGGCGGTAAACTGCCTCAAAAAACTCCTGGCTCCGTCGCGGCATGCCAAGCGCGCCTACAATATAGAGCGGCATGAAAGCCAGAATGAAGCCGCCAACCCAGCAACCAAAAATTACCCGGCCCCAACCTTCATGCAACCGGAACCCGAATGCCTTGGGGAACCAGTAGTGATAGGCGCTCAACATGCCAAAAAGCAGGCCGGGAATGAGCATGTTGTGAAAATGCGCTACGAGAAACAGGGTGTTGTGCACCTGATAATCGAAGCCCGGATTGGCAAGCATGACACCGGTTGCACCACCGACCACAAACAGTACCATGAAGGCGCAGGCATAGAGCATGGGGACGCTGGTCCTTATGCGCCCGCGCATCATGGTCAGCAGCCAGTCATACACCTTCACCCCGGTGGGGATGGCAATCAGCATGGTGGCAATGCCGAATACCGCATTGACGTTCCCATCCTGCCCCATGGTGAAGAAATGGTGCAGCCATACCGTGAAGGACAGAACGGCAATGGAGATCGTGGCCCAGACCAGCGAGGTGTAACCGTACAGGCGCTTGTTGGAGAACGTCGCGATGGTTTCGGAATAGACACCAAAGGCGGGCAGAATGAGGATATAGACCTCGGGGTGACCGAACAGCCAGAACATGTTGATGTAGTTCATCATGTTGCCGCCAAGCTCGTTCGTGAAAAAATGCATGCCCAGATAGCGATCCATCGCCAGCATGAGTGTCGCGACCGTAAGCGGCGGCATGGCAAAGATCATCAGGATCGAGATGCACAGCGCCGTCCAGGCAAAAAGCGGCATACGGAACAGGGTCATGCCCGGCGCACGCTTTTTGTAGATCGTGACGGCGAAATTGATGCCGGTCATCGTATTGCCAATGGAGCTGAGCGTGAGCGCCCATATCCAGTAATCAACCCCCACGCCGGGGCTGAATGACAGCTCCGTATAAGGGGGATAACCGGTCCAGCCTCCTGTCGAGAACTTGCCCACGCAGAGCGAAACCATCATCAGCACCGCACCTGCGCTGGTCAGGCCCAGACTGATGGAGTTCATGGCGGGGAAGGAGACATCCCGCGCGCCGATCTGGAGTGGCATGGCGAAGTTGTACACGCCAATCAGGAACGGCATGGCCATGAAGAAAATCATGATCGTGCCATGCGTGGTGAAAAGTTGGGCGAAATGTTCCGGCGGAATGAAGCCGGGGTTGTTGTAGGCTACGGCCTGCTGTGAACGCATGACAGCGGCCTCGACCACTGCGCGGGCCAGCATGACGAATGAGACCACCACATACATGATGCCGATGCGCTTGTGGTCCACGCTTGTCAGCCATTCGGTCCAGAGCGCCTTCCAGCCTTTCAGCCAGGTGACAAAGACCAGCACGGCCAAAGCCCCCAGCACCACCACCGACGCGGCAACCGTTGCGATTGCGCTATAAAACGGCAGGGCGTCATAGCCGAGCTCACCAAAAAGAAAATGGCGCAAAAGCGGGTCTCCGGTCATGGGGGCGTTGCACGGACAACGGCGGGATCACGGCAGTTCAGCCGTGATCATGGGGCATGGAGTCGTCGTAGCGGCTGACGATGTCATGAAAGAAGGTGTCGGGTACGGCCGAAAAGCTGGCCATGGTGGCATTGGAATCATGCAGCAGCGTCTGCGCTGTCTTGCGGCCGTTTTCCTGCTTGCGCACGGCGTCATAGGTCTGGGTATCGAGATGCAGGGTGCTCTGGCCGGCCTGCGTCAGAAACTGCTCGAACTGGTCGGGCGGCACCACATCGACGGCGAATTTCTGATCCTGAAAGCCCATGCCGTTGAACTGGGTGTTTTCCCCCAGATACCGGCCCTGTCGGTCGGCCAGCAGATGAAGCCGGGTGACCATGCCCGCCATGGCATAGATCTGGCTACCCAGAGACGGGATGAGGAACGACTGCATGGTGGCATCGGAGGTGAGGTGAAAGACGATTTCCCGCCCTTTGGGCAGCACCAGATGGTCAAGGCTCGCGACATGCGCATCGGGATAAATAAAGAGCCATTTCCAGTTCAGGGCCACCACATCCACGCTGAGCGGAGCACCGTCGGTGATTGGCTGCTCCGGGCTGTAACGACGCTCTGGCCCCCATACGAGCAGGGAGAAAGCAATCACAACAACAGCAGGAAAGCCCCAGACGAGAAATTCGAGGGGCAGGGCGAAATCCCAGTCCGGTCGGAAGGTCGCTCGTCTGTTCTCAGCCCGGTAGTGCCACAGGCAAAACGGCACGCCGATCAGCACGGGCAGAATGACCAGAATCAGGCCTGCAACCAGAAGCTCGAACCAGTGTCGCTGCAATGCTGCAATAGGGCCTGCGGGGGCGAGGAATGAGATATGGTCTGTCTGACATCCGCCGAGCAGGAGGAGCGGCAGTGCCATGGCTGTCAGGGCAAGGACACGTCGGCCAGGGCGCAGGGCCGACCTGTTCGGGGCGAGGCGTGGCACGTGGGGCGTGTTCCATGGCAAGGGTTCAGGCTGATAACTCTGAATCGTGATCAGTGTTTCCCTCTTTTCTCCTTAAAATGTCTTTTCATGTCTGATGTTTTCGCCCCCTGAGGCGTTGGAACGCCTGCCGGTTGGGCGATAGGCAGGCTGTTCTTTCGGCGCTACACTGGGCCTCAGGCAACTGCGCGGTGGCTGAGGCGTCTGAACAGCAAGCCTGAGCGAACAAAAAAAGGAGGCGAAGGTCATGACCCCACGTTCTTTTGCGGCTTTTGCCGCGTCACTCCCTCTGTGTTTCCTCGCCACAACCGCTCATGCATTGCCCGGTATGGCGACATCCGCCCTGCCGCAGGAAAAGCCAGCCGACGCCGCCACGACTGACTCCACCATCTCCTTCAGTCTGAAAGAAATCGGGGGTGGTCTGGGGTACGAATGGGGCAAGGGAACCCTCCACCACAATGGCAGGGATTATGCCTTCGAGATCGGCGGGGGCGGGATCGCGTCGCTAGGCTATATCACCGTCAAAGGCACCGGCACGGTCAACGATCTGGCTCGCCTTGATCAGTTCGATGGCACGTACTGGACGGTCAAGGCAGATGCCGCCATCGGCTCCGGTGTCGGGGCTGCGGTGCTCGAGAACCAGTATGGCGTCAAACTCAACCTGACCATGAGCATCAAGGGTGCCCATGTTGGGGCCTCTGTGATGCGTCTGCGCTTCAGGATCCTGCCGGACAAGACCGAAAAGCTGGCGGCCCAGTAAGAACCGCGCCAGGCGCCGAACCGGGGTAGAGGGCGGGCTTCCCGGTTCGCAGGACCTGAACCGTTGCCTTGTTCCCATCTCTTGACCCCCTCAGCAATCGAGATTTTTGCGGATGGAAATGACCGGCTGGCGCCTGACTGGCGCAGCGTTGAGCTTCATCGTTCAGATGATCTTTATCGGGCGCGCCCTGATGCGCCCGCATCGTCAGCCTGCCTCACGAGTTGCCTGGGTCGCGATCATTGCGGCGCTGCCCATTCTGGGTACGCTCGCCTATCTGATGCTGGGCGAGACCAATATGGGCAGTAGGCTGGTGAGCCGCATCACCGAAGCCCGCAAGACGCTCCGTATTCCCGGCAAGACCAGCGAAGCCCTGATCGATGCTGAAGAGAAATATCATCTGCCGCCGCGCCTTGCGCCGCTCTTCAGGGTCGGCCAGTCAGCGAGCGGTTACCCGCCCGAGGGGGGAAACAAGGCGCGCCTGCTGCCAGACTCCAACAGTGCCATAGACGCGATGGTGCATGACATCGATGCGGCCCGTGATCATGTTCATATCTGCTTCTATATCTGGCTGACCGATCATAACGGTACCAAGATCATCGATGCGATCTGTCGTGCCGCCTCGCGCGGTGTGACCTGCCGTGTGATGGCTGATGATCTTGGCTCGCGCCGTCTGATCCATAACGAGGCATGGGTACGCATGAAGCAGGCCGGTGCGCATCTGGTGCGTGCCATGCCCCTTGGCAACATCGTGACCTGGCCCCTCCATGGCCGCATGGACATGCGCAATCACCGCAAGATCGTGGTGATCGATAACCGGGTCACCTATTGCGGCAGCCAGAACTGCGCCGATCCGGAATTTCGTGTGAAGGCGAAATTTGCGCCCTGGGTCGATCTGATGACGCGGTTCGAAGGTCCGGTCGTGCTGCAGAACCAGCATCTCTTTGCGACGGACTGGATGGCGCATACGGATGAGGATCTCGGTTCGCTTCTGGCCTCTGCCCCCCTGATCGAGGGTGAGGGGTTTGTGGCGCAGGTGATCGGCACGAGTGCCGCCCTGCGCTATGCGGCCATGCCCGAGATATTTGTCTCGCTCATGAACGCTGCGGCAGATGAGCTGACCATCACGACGCCCTATTACGTGCCCGACGAACCCATTCAGGCCGCGCTCTGCGCTTCGGCCCGACGGGGTGTGAAGGTGACCATGACAGTACCGACGCGAAACGATTCATGGATCGTCGCCGGTGCAAGCCGCAGCTATTACAAGGAGCTGCTTGAGGCTGGGGTGCGTATCTTCGAATATCCGCTCGGTCTGCTTCATACCAAGGCCCTGACGCTCGATGGCGCCATGGCGCTCATTGGCTCGGCCAATCTCGACCGACGCAGTTTCGACCTCAATTTCGAGAATAACATCCTGCTGGCCGACCCTGATTTCACCCGCCAGATACGCGAGCGTCAGCAAAGCTATCTGGATGCTGCGGTCGAAATCACGCTGGACGATGTATGTGCCTGGCCGTGGTACCGGCAGCTCTGGCACAACACCCTCGCGATGATTGGCCCGGTTCTTTAAGAGACTGCGTTACTCGGGCAAACGCCTCGCTCCGAGGCGTTTACCGGTCAATCTGTAAAGAGCGCCGCGTTAAGTCGCGCTGTCCAGTCCGGGCGCAGCGGCAGTGCGTGGCCTTTGATGGATTTCACCTCTCGGATGGACAGGCTGCTGACCAGCCATGCCGCTTCGGCGCCCATGAGGGATGCGGTTGTCAGGCGGAATTCGTGGCACAAGCCAGCTGCTATCAGAGCCGCGCGTACCGTGCCGGGCAGGGCGCCATCCATCAGGGGCGGCGTGAGCAGGCGCTCGTCTTGCAGGACGATCAGGCTGGCCGCGCTCGCTTCGGCAATGTGCAGATCATCCGATGACAGGAGGAGGGCATCGTCAGCGCCGGCCTCCTGCGCTTCGATGCGAGAGAGGATCTGCGGCAGGTAGTTGAGATGTTTGACACGCGAGAGCGGCGAGGCCCCGTCGCGCCGATAGCGGCTGATATGAAGGGCGCAGGGCGGCAGCGCCGCCGCACGCGGCGCCTGGGTGATCAACAGGGTCGGTTGCGGGTTGGCAGGCGGTATGATGCCGCGTGGTCCGGCACCCCGTGTCAGGGTAAGACGTAGGGCTCCCTCTGTTTCACCATTGGCCGCGATCAGGCTGGACAGTGCATGGCGAATTTCGGGTTCACCTGGCATTGGCAGATGAAGTAACGCAGCCCCTTCTGCCAGACGCGACAGATGCGCGTGCAGGCGAAGCACCCGGCCCTGATGCAGGTTCATGGTTTCGAACAGCCCGTCACCCAGCGTGAAGCCCCGGTCGGCAGGGTCGATGCAAAGCTGTGCCACGGGGCACAGACGCCCGTTCAGCCAGGCCTGTTTCATGCGCCGAAAAGCCCGAGCAGGGGAGCTGCCTTAAGGCAGAGCTCGTCATATTCCCGTTCCGGATCCGACAGGGTGGTGATGCCGCATCCGGCACCGAGGCTTATGGTATCGGGTTTGAGCACGAGGCTGCGAATGATCACGTTGCTGTCGAGCGCACCATCGGCCCCGATGCGAAACAGCGTTCCACAATAGGCGCCACGGGCAGCGTGTTCCGTCTGGTCAATCACCTTGAGCGCATGGTGCTTGGGGGCTCCCGTGACCGAACCGGGGGGAAGCGTGGCACGCAGCAGATCGAGTGCCGTCATATCCGGTGCCAGACGTGCCGTGACCGAGGAGACGAGATGATGCACATGGGCAAAGCGCTCGACCTCGCACAGCACGGGCACATCCACGGAACCGATCTGTGACACACGCCCGATATCATTACGCATCAGATCGGTGATCATCAGGTTCTCGGCATATTCCTTTTCGTCATGGGCCAGAGCGTCGGCAATGGCGGCATCTTCCGCCGCATCGCGACCGGGGGCTGCGGTACCCTTGATCGGACGGGTTTCGATACGGCCCTCACGGTCCATGCTCAGAAAGCGCTCGACCGAGGCGCTGAGCAGCGAGAAGCCGGGCAGGGTGAACAGCGCTCCGAATGGCGCGGGAGAGGCCCGCCTCAGCTTGCGATAGACAGCCCCTGCGGCAAGCGGGGAAGCGCATCGTGCGCGAAACTGTGTGGTGAGGTTGGCCTGAAAAAGCTCTCCGCGATTGATGCGCGCGATGATCCGGCGCACGCCTTCGCAATAGGTTTCGCGGTCGGCATCGGCCACGAAGTCGAGTTTCGGCAGGGGCACGGGCGGTGTCGAACACTGGGGCAGGGGGACTGGCATGGCCGCATCGCAATAGCTGCTCCACCAGAGTCGTTTTTCCTGACGATCAAAGACGAATGCGCCCTCATAGAGCGCTGCGCTGACACCGGGGATGAAGGGTTTATGACGCGAGACAATATTTTCGAGCGCGAGCCCGGCCTCATAGCTCGCCAGACCAATAATACCGCCTGAAAAAGGCAGGGTGCCCAGCGGCGGGACAGAGGGAAGCAGCGCATCGAGCTTCGCCCAAGCTGCACTGTCATCTGTGGTGAGCGTCGTGACAGGCCGGCAGCAGAAAAAGCTCCAGCGGCTGCGTGCGCCTGCGGGACCGCCGCTATCGAGCATGACCGCCCAGGCCTCATCGCCATAACGGGCGATGAATGAGTCGGGCGAGCGCCAGGGGAGTTCCTGCTCCAGCATCACATGAATCCCTGCGGATGCCGTCTCGCAAAGGGAGAAGCACCAGGGACACAGGACGGGTGGGTGAAATGCCGCATCAATCGGCCTTACCGCGCCTGAATGGTCCCGTCCAGAAATTGGGCAGAACCATGCTGGTGCGGCTGGTTCCTCAAAACCGAGGCTGGCCGATGCAGCAGATTGATCAGGTGTTTTTCGGGTCGATGGTCCTGAAACCATAAGTGACATAATCGGGGATGACGCGGCCCTTCTCGACACGCACCACCAGATAGCCTTCTGGCGTGCCAAGGCGTGTCCCGTGCCACCAGTTACCCGAGACGGCGCCGCCCGTGATATAGGGGACGCCATGCCATGTGACGGTTTCGAGCACATGGGTGTGACCCTGAAACACGCCGATCACGTTGTAATGGTCAAAAAGCTCCAGCACCTGCCACGCATTCCTGACGCGTGTGCCCTGATGGGCCGGGGCCTTGCCCGGTGGCGGGGCGTAATCCTCGACGGCGGTGACGAGCGGAATATGGGTGGACACGATAACCGGCATACCCGCTGGCATGGCCGCGAGATCGCGGCTGAGCCAGTCGATCTGCGCCTGATCGATAAACCCCTCATAGGAACGGTCAGCCGTGATGCCGATCGAGTCCAGCACTACAAAATGCACACCCTTGTGGTTGAAGGCGTAGTAGGGCGCGCCAAAATTATCGGTGTAGTATTTCTTGCCATAGAGCGGGTCGCTCGGCTCGATGCCGCTCTTGGTATAGATGCCCATCACGTCGTGATTGCCCATCGTATTATAAACTTGATGGCCCAGTGTGTCGGCCGTCTGCTTGTACAGATCCATCAGGCTCAGGGCGCGTGACTTGGGTACCCCAAGGGCATCGAAAACGTGGTCGCCGCCTTGCAGGGTAAAATCGGCATTGGCGCTGCGCACCTGACGAAAACAGTCGAGACAACCCTTCGAGGCATCGAGCTCAGGCTGGATATGCGTGTCGGTCAGGAACACGAACGAGAAATCATCATGCCCGAGCATGGTCGGGCGCTGCGGTGCGAGCGCCAGTGCGCGATCCGTCAGGCCGATAGTTCCCGCTGCAAGGCCGGTCAGGGCGGCGGAACGGAGAAACCGGCGTCTGGGTAGCAGCATTGAAAGCCCCTTGCACAATCAGGATGAGGCGCGTGACAGGATGCAGCGAAGCGAAATCTGACGCGCACGGGATAACAGACCGGCAGCCATAGCCCGCCATGCAAGGGGGCAGGGTTAAGTTTTGGTGACAGTGTGGCCGATCCTTGCGTGTTGAACGGGCACGGTTTCAGTCAGGTGCCCCCGTCTTTCCGGCGCGTGGCGAAACCTGGTTCGTCTGGGGCGAGGTGTCGATCTGGCGCAGGGCATAGAGCGCCGAGACGGTGCTGGTATCGGCGAGTGACAGGAACAGGTTCTGGGCTGATCGGCTGTCGTTTTCGCGCCGATAGAGACGCTGCGCCTCGATGAAGGCTGTCGTCCAGCCTGTGACAAGGAGCGCCGCAGCCAGATGCAATGAAGGGTCATCGGGAGGGCAGGGCAGGGCAGCAGATAATGCCTCGCGCAGGTCATCCGTCATGATATCGCGCAGGGCGCGTGCGCGTGATTTCAGGGTTTCGCTGGCTGTCAGCGTGTCGATGAAGCCCTGGGTCTGGGGGGCAAAGCGCAGAAAAGGCGCGTTTTTCGAGACCATCTCATGAGCCAGCTGGCGCAGCACATCGAGGGGGTGGCCTGAAAGCGGCCCCGTGAGCGCATTGCGTATGATCTGCCTGATTTCGTCTTCACGATCGAAAAACAGATCTTCCTTGCGGGCGAAATGATTGAAAACCGTCATCCGGCCCACATCCGCAGCCTCGGCAATGGCATCGATCGTCACGTGATCGAAGCCATGAGTGGCGAAGAGCGCCGTGGCGATATCGGAGATGCGCTGACGCGTGGCCTGACGTTTTCGGCCTTGCCGAGTGATGGTTGTTGACATGCCGCTCTCATACCAGAAAACTATACCCGGTACAATTATGGATTCGGTCTATGGAACATGTCGATGTTGTCATTGTGGGCGCTGGGCCTGTGGGGTTGCTCCTGGCCATCGAGCTTTCGGTAGCAGGGGTCGGTTGCGTGGTGCTCGAGGCCCGTGACACTGCCGAGGACGTGCAGAAGGCCTTGTCCATCGGTCCGCTAGGCGCCGAAGCCCTGATGCGACGAGGGATGAGTCAGGCGCTCGATGCGGCGGAGGCGCAGACGAAGGCCTTGGTTACCCCTTTCCTTGCCGAAAACCGCGGTGGCTGGGCGCAGGGCGCTTTCTCCCGCGAGGATAGAGATGCGCCTGCGGACATGCGGCCTCACAAGAAGCGGTTTGCCGGGCATTTCGGCAGCATCCCGCTGCCTGCCCAGCCTGTCGATGCACGTCGCCCGACACGGCTGATTGACCAATGCTATCTGCAACAGGCGCTCGAAGCCGAGGCGTCTTCCCGCGGCATTGTCATTCGCCGTGGTTGTACAGCGTGTGATGTGCAGAATGACGGTGAGCGCGTCACTCTCGCAGTCCACGGGCGCGGCGGGGAACGACCTGCACAGATCGCGGCACGCTATGCCGTTGGGTGCGACGGTGGCCGCAGTACGCTGCGCAAGAAGGGTGGTTTCACCTTCGATGGCACGCCTCCCAGTCTGAAATTCTATCAGGTTTCGGTCACGTTTGCCGCGTCTGAAAGCGCGTTTCCCTCTGGCTGGCAGATGCAGCCGGGTGGCGTCACGGCCTATGGTCCCGTTCCCGGCAGGCTCTTCATGATCGATTTTTCCGGCCCTCCGGAGGCGGGACAGGAAATTCCCGACCGTGCCGATGTCGAGGCGGCCCTTGCGCGCATCTGTGGTCGGGCTGTGCCTCTGGCCGCTTATCACGGTGGGCGCTGCTGGGCCGACCATACCCGTCTGGCAGATCGCTACCGCAAGGGTCGATTGTTTCTGGCCGGTGATGCGGCGCATATCCACGCCCCTTTCGGTGGGCAGGGGCTTGGGCTTGGGCTGGTCGACGCGGCCAATCTGGGCTGGAAACTCGCCGCAGTGATGCGGGGAACGGTAACGGGTGCCGAGGCCGAAGCCCTGCTTGAAAGCTATGAGACAGAACGGCGCCCGGTGGCTGAATCCGTGCTGGCCAACACGCTGGCGCAGGCCGCCCTCATGAGGCCCGATCCACGGTCACGCGCCTTGCGTGATGTCATGGCGACTATGCTGGCCAATGCGGATCTCGCCGCTGAATTGAGCGCGGAGATGAAAGGGTTTTCCATTCGCTATGCGCTGGATGAAGACGCATCGGAGAAGGGTATGGCGTGTGACGATGATTCCCTTGGGGGCCTCGCGGAGGACAGGACTCTGGCCGACGGCGAGACGCTCTATGGTCTGATGCAGCATGGGGCTGGGGTATTCGTGCTCTCTCCCACCATGCGGCAGGAGTGTGGTCTAGCCATTCTGCCCCCCAATCTGGTCCTTGCAGATACGCCTGAGGAATACAGCGCGTTGTACCGCCCGGATGGCTGCCTCGTCTGGCGGGGTGGCGAGGCCACCCCCGCTCTGACCCGCGCCTTGTCACGCTGGTTCGGTACGCCGTCATCGGCCCAGAGGTGACGCGGGCGGCTTTTTGACAATTCGTGCGCCTGTACGCCGCGCACCCTCCAACTCTTATCGGGGCCGCCGCGCCAGAGGGCGGACGGCACGGTATCGTCCGGTCCTCCGTCGTCTCATGCGTCCGGGAGGCGTTGACGGATGCGGATGATCGGTTCGTTATGCGGGCGAACCGGTTTTTCAGGAGGCATCATGCGCAATCAGAACGGGATCTCGGCAAGGGGCAGGCTGGCCCGGCTCAAGAGTGTGGCTCTTGGGGGCGTGGCCCTTGGAAGCATGGCCCTTCTGGGCGTTCCCGGCGCGGCATTGGCCGATGATATTGGTCATATTGTCCGTGATTACGATGCCTTTACCACGACACTCGACCCTGTTTCTGCTGCCTCGCGTGGTGATCAGGCTGCCGCCGAACTCTGGCCTGATGACAGCCCGAAGGCCGAGCAGACGCGGCTTGCGCAACGTCTGGCGTTCAGAACCCGACTGGCGGCGCTCGATCAGAAGGCGCTGCATGGTGAGGATCTGCTCAATGCCCGCCTGATGATCTGGGAGAATGATCTGGCGATCGAGAGCCAGAAATTCGACCCTTCGCGCATGCCGTTCACCAGTGATGAAGGTTTTTATCAGGAAGTCGGCTACGCCGCTGATAACACGCCCCTGCGCAGCGAGGCAGATGCGCGCCACTGGCTGGTGCGCATGGACCGTATTCCTGATTTCAATGCGCAGCAGATTGCCAATATGCGTCGCGGCATCCGCACCGGCTTCGTCCAGCCAAGGCTGATTGCGGATATCGCCGCCCATACCGTGCAGGCCCAGGCCGATCTGCCCGAGCGTGAAAACCCGGCCCTGCGGCCTTTCGACTCACTCCCCTCCACGATGCCGGAAGCCACGCGTCGCGAACTGCGTGCGCAGGGAGAGCGCATCGTCCATGAGCGTATCAAGCCTTCGGAAAAGGCTCTGGCGGCGTTCTTCGCAAAGGAATATCTGCCTGCCAGCCGGTCGACCCTGGGGGCATCGTCCTTGCCTGACGGACGCGCCTATTACGCCTATCTGGTGCGACAGGAGACCACCACCACCCTGAGCCCGGACCAGATCTTTGCGCTTGGGCAATCCGAAATTGCCCGTATCCATCGCGAGATGCAGCGCCAGATGGATGCCGTGGGGTTCAAGGGGGATTTCAAGGCCTTTGTGGCTCACATCAAGGCAGACCCGCAGTTCTATGTCACGACACGGCTTGCCCTGCTGGAAAAGGCGAGTTTTCTGGCCAAGAAGATCGACAACGAACTGCCCCGTCTGATCGGCAAGCTACCTCGGCTGACGTATGGCGTGCGTGAAGTGCCCCGCGCCATTGAAGAGGGCTATACGACAGGGCGCTACGATCCGGGCAGTCCGGTGCTTGGCATTTCGGGCGGGCTGATGATCAACACCTCCCATCTGGACCAGCGGCCTCTTTACGAATTGCCCTCGCTGGTGGCGCATGAGGGGGTGCCCGGCCATCATATCCAGATCGCGCTGGCGCAGGAAATGACCGATCTGCCGGGTTTTCGTCGTGATTATGCCACGACCGCCTTCGTCGAGGGCTGGGCTTTGTATTCCGAACAGATGGTAAGCGAGATCGGGCTCTACCCGACGCCCTATGAGCGTTTTGGGCAGCTTTCCATGGAGATGTGGCGCGCCTGCCGTCTGGTCATGGATGTTGGCATACACTGGAAGAACTGGACGCGAGAGGAGGCGCTTTCCTGCCTGCGTGACAACACGGCCCTTGCCGAGAAGAACATCCAGAACGAGACCAATCGCTATATTTCATGGCCGGGTCAGGCTCTGGGCTACAAGATTGGCGAGATGACCATTCTCGATTTGCGTCATCAGGCAGAGAAGGCACTGGGTACCGGCTTCGATGAACGCCGCTTTCATGATCTGGTGCTGGATGAGGGCGCGATGCCGCTCGATCTGCTGCGCCAGCGCGTGCAGGACTGGATTGCAGAAAACCGCCACGCAAAGCCCTGAGCGCGTCACATCGCCTTATCGCAACCGGCCTGACCCGGCTGCGATAAGGCCGTCAGTTCTCTGGCGCAGCACAAAGGCGTGCTGCGCCAGAAGATCCCTCAGTGCAGGCCTCCCGAGGCGAGCAGGATCTCGCCAGTCAGCCAGCGTGAATCATCCGAGGCCAGGAAAACGGCGAGGGGTGCGATATCCTGCACCTCGCCCGTGCGCCCGAGCGGTGTCTGGGCAATGATGGCCTGTTCCATTTCCGACCCGATGACGCTGGCCGTATTCGTCCCCTCGGTCTTGACCAGACCCGGATTGATGGCGTTCACCCGGATCTGACGCGGGCCGAGTTCCTTGGCGAGCGAGCCGGTAATGGCATCCAGCGCACCCTTGGTGCCGCTATAGACAGAAGCGTGAGCCGGGGTGACGCGTGTCACGATCGAGCTGATATTGATGATGCTGGCCCCTGCCTCCAGATGCGGGCTGGCTGCCTGGGTGACGAAGAGCGGGCCGAGCACATTGATATTGAACAGGCGGTGGAAATGCGTGTCTGTGATCTCCTCGATCCCGGCAAATTCATACACGCCGGAATTGTTGACCACGATATCGAGACGCCCGTAGCTCTCGATGGCCTTCGCGATAATGGCCGCGGCCTCTTCCTTGTGTGACACATCGCCCTGCACGGCCACCGCCTTGCCGCCCGATGCGGTGATGGCAGAAACGACCTTGTCGGCGCCTTCGCGGCTTGAAGCATAATTGACGACGACCGACGCGCCGGCCTCGGCCAGTGCCTGGGCAATGCCAGCACCAATACCCTTCGAGGCGCCGGTCACAACAGCGACTTTTCCTGCAAGTTTGCTCATGATCTTCTGACCTGTCCGGTTCGGTCACGGCTGCCAACGCCCCGTTGGGGGGAGCGATACAGGCAGCACAGGTGACGGATAAAATAGGAGAGAGTGGAGGCGTTGAAACTTTAATTGTGGAGCAATCGCTCCAACATCATGCATATGATAAGGCGCAGCCCGGTTTCAAGGATTTATGGAGCGATGACACCAAAAAAAAGCGAAGGCCCTTGTCGACCCCGAGGCCGCCCCCCGGCCTTTGACCGTGCCACGGCCCTTTCCAAGGCGGTGAAACTGTTCTGGGACCGGGGTTATGAGGGGACGAGCTTTGATGATCTGATCACAGCGATGGGGATCAGCGCGTCGAGCTTTTACAACAGCTTTGCCAGCAAAGAGGCGCTCTATGTCGAGGCGATCGAAGCCTATGTGGAAGAGCAGGGGGGCTGGTTTGTCGAGGCCCTGTCGACAAGGGGGACCAGCCGCCAGGCCTTTGCCGCCATGTTCGATGCGGCAGCGACAGCGTTCACCCGTGAAGATGCACCGGCTGGCTGCATGATTGCCGTGGCCGCAACTCAATGTTCACCGGCCCAGCTTCGGCTGCGTGACCTGATGATCAATCAGCGTCATCTGGCCGAACAGGCCATTCATGCCCGGCTGGAGCAGGGGGTGGAGGAGGGCGATTTGCCTCATTCCATCGATGCCGGTGCGATGGCGGCGTGTTTCGGAGCGGTTCTGGGTGGCATGGGGATTCAGGCCCGCGACGGGGCCTCGCGCGAGAAGCTGCGTGCGGTGGGGAGAATGGCTCTGAACATGCTGCCGCATGGCGGGATTTGAGACAAATTCTTATCAAGGGTCAGTCAAGATCGGAATTTGTTAAGTGTCCGATACTATTTGACAGGAAGCGTCCATAATCGAACGTTGAAAAATAGGTGAACGATCTGTAAATGTCGGCTTATAGCCAACATGATAATCTTAACAGATTGTCACAAGTCCAAAGCAGGGGCTCATTCTGCCGCGAGTGTGGTCCAGCAACTTTCCAAAAGGCGACGACCCGGCCCATGTCCAAAGACAATCAACCCCCTGCATCCCAAAATGAAACAGCACCTGTTGTTCAACAACAGCAGGTTTCCGTCCCTAATCCCTATATCCTGCCGCCAGATGTCCCCACCCGGGATGCCGGGCAGGGAATACGTTTTGACTTCAACTGGGGTGCCCGCGTTCTGCTCCCCAAGATGCCCGAGGGGCGCTGGCGCGCAACGCTCACGGATCTGGATAACTCAACCATCATCTTCCAGGGGGAACTCGAAGAAGGGCATCTTTCCTCGACGAAGAAATTTTTTATCCGGTTTGCCATCGATGTGGAGCGTATCGCTTCTGATGGCACGACAACCAAGGCGTTGCGGCATGAATTTGATGCCCGCGATCAATATGTTCTGGTTCAGCTTCCTGTCGGCACGCTGGGTGATACCCTGGGGTGGTTTCCTTACGTGGCGCGTTTTGCGGAGGAGAGCGGCGCAAAGGTCATATGCTGCCTGTCCAAGGTATTCATACCGTTATTTGAAGCGGCATATCCAGACATCAAGCTGGTGACAAAAGCCGATTTCGAGGAAAGCCCGCTTCGCTCTCAGATTTATGCTACCTATAATATCGGCCTGTTTTTCGACGATGCAGATAACATCCACCAGCCCTGTGACTTCCGCTATGTCGGTCTCCATCGTACGGCCGGCTACATCCTTGGTGTTGATCCCGCCGAAGCGCCGCCACGGATTCTGATCGAGGACGATACACGCCCGATCGAGGAGCCGTATGTGTGCATCGCCACTCAGGCTTCTGCGCAGTGCAAGTACTGGAACAACCCGGGCGGTTGGCTTGGTGTGGTCGCCTTCCTCAAGCAGCGTGGCTACCGTGTCATCTGTATCGATCAGAAAGCGTTCAACGGCACGGGTATTGTCTGGAACCAGATTCCGAACGGCGCTGAGGACCAGACAGGCGACCGGCCGCTTGCCGAACGTGCCCGATGGTTGAAGCATGCTGATCTTTTCGTAGGTCTCAGTTCGGGCCTGTCCTGGCTTGCCTGGGCAACGGGGACGAAAACGGTGCTGATCTCGGGCTTCACCCATCCCAACAACGAGTTTCATACGCCGTGGCGTATCATCTCATGGCATGCCTGCAATTCGTGCTGGAACGACCCCAGGCACCAGTTCAACCACAACGACTTTCTATGGTGCCCGCGTCACGCCAACACAGAACGGCAGTTTGAGTGTTCCAAGCTGATCTCGACCGATGTGGTGAACAAGAATATCGCCCTGGCTCTAGACGCCCAGTAGTCTGTTGACGGCGGTGCAGGCTGATCCGCTCCATCGCATCGACAGCGTCGCATTGCTGGGCCGCAGGCTGGGGGTAGGAAGGCTGCGAGAGCGGTTGACCCTTTCGGGTGAGCGCCAACTCTTGTCTTCCCTCTGCCTGCACCGATGGGACCGTCGTCTATTGAAGCTCCCGGGAGTTTTTGCCTCCCGGTGTTCCTGCAGGCGGATGGTTTGGAGGGGCGCTCCCTCCCGCCTCATCATTCGAGAAAACGGGGGTGATCTGTTTAGCTGTGAGCCGGCGGTGTAAG
The DNA here is from genome assembly GCF_011753235.1 of Asaia sp. As-1742. NCBI lineage: Bacteria > Pseudomonadati > Pseudomonadota > Alphaproteobacteria > Acetobacterales > Acetobacteraceae > Asaia > Asaia sp. As-1742. The sequence goes on from NZ_VWWA01000005.1 coordinate 64,234, forward strand.
CAGGCGGATCTTGACCTCACCCCAGAGCGCTTCCTGCGCAGGTAAATCGAGATCGGCCAGTGTGCTGCCCGTTTCAGCCAGAACGGACTCCATTGTCTCGATACGACGTGTGAATTTGGCATTGCCGTGCCGGAGGCAGGCTTCCGGGTCGAGCCCGAGCTTGCGTGCCAGGCTGGCGACAGTGAACAGCACGTCGCCAATCTCGTCCTCAAGGCGGGCCTTGTCACCTCCGGCGAGTTCGGCCCTGACCTCGTCGAGTTCTTCTTCGATCTTCTCGAGAACCTGTTCCGGCCTGTCCCAGTCAAAGCCGACCCGCGCCGCGCGTTTGCCCAGTTTTTCAGCACGTATCAAAGCAGGCAGGGATGGAGCGATGCCCGCCAGCAACCCGTATTCGGCCTTGGCGGCACGCTCGGCCTGTTTGTTGCGCTCCCACAGATCGGGGTCGAGCGTCTGGTCAGCAAAGACATGGGGATGGCGACGCACCATCTTGTCACTGATCAGCCGTGCGACATCGGCAAAATCGAAACGTCCGGCCTCCTGGGCGATGCGCGCCTGATAAACCACCTGAAGCAGAAGATCGCCCAGCTCGTCTGGCAGTGCTTCCCAGTCCTCGCGGGCAATCGAGTCCATCACTTCATAGGCTTCTTCGATGGCGAAGGGGGCAATCGTCTCATGGGTCTGGACCCTGTCCCAGGCGCAGCCGGTATGTGGATCGCGCAGCCGCTCCATGATGGCGATCAACCGATCGAGTTCTGCTGCGGCTGACTGGCTGGCGACCTGGGGGGGGGGATTAGGGGTGCTCAAAGGGGAGGCTCCAGTCCGGTGAAATGGCTCACCGGATCATAGGGCCCAGCTGACCCGGTTTCCATCACCCCTTGGGCGAAGGTTTCTGGAAGATCAGCGTGACCTGATCTGTATGGCCACGGATGGCCTTGTCGAACACGGGGAGAGTGTGATTATCGGCCGGGTTGCGCAGGACAGGGCTGCTGGAGACAAGACGGAAACCGGCTGTCTCGACCTGCTTCGTGATCAGGGCAGGATCAATGCGATGCAGTGTCGTCGGCGCAACGATGCCGGTGCCTGTCAAGGCAACATGGTCGATCACGACATAATATCCGCCCGGCTTGAGCGCCTGGAAGATGGCCTGATCCATGCGCAAGGCTGTTTCAGGGCCCATGCCGCCATACACATCGTGATAGTTCTGTGATGTCCAGACCAGATCGAGGGGTTGCGAAACGTGGAAATCCACGATCGGCGTGACCACTACCGAGACATTGCTGAAGGCGGGGTTGGTAGCGATGGCTTGCGCTGTTTGGGAAAGCTGGGGATGACGCGCGGCCATTTCAGCAGGAATAACCGCAAAGACATGGCCCGACGCGCCGATGTCGAGGCTTAGCAGGCGGGTGAAATAGCCACTGCCCGGCATGAGGTCGGCAACGGCCGCCCCTTTGGGCAAAGGTACGAGCGCCAGCAGATCGAGCGGCTTGCGTAGTGAATCGCGGGCGCGGTCGGTATCGGGGCGCGCCGGTGAGGCGAGCAGCCCTGCGTCGGGCGCCGGAACGACAGCCGACCCCTGACGTGCAGGCTCAGCGGCACAAGCCGTTGAGCTCAGACTGTGTGTAACCAGCGCGAGGGCGCTGCCGATCGTCGCTATCGATGCCCTGAAGGCACCACGTCGCAGAGAGGAAACCTTCATGGGTATGATCCTGTCAGTGATGTCGCAGCGCAGGGTTGGAAAACAGAAACGACCAGCCCTGCGCCAGAGGCATGAAATCCGGGGATGTCAATTCTTGTCTTATCTGCCCCGTCTGCACAAGCCATACAGGCCAAGGATCACTGCAACGCTGGCGAGGCTCGCAAGAATGGTCTGGCGTTCCGCGGCCTGGGCCATCATCGCGATCACAACCAGCCCGATTGCGCCAAGCGTGCCGAGATTGAGCGTCGAGCCGAAAGGCAGGGTGAAAGCCCTGTTGGTCGGGTCCTCAAGACGCAGGATGCGATGCGATGAGACGATCAGCCCGTAGATAAGCAGCATGACGGCGCCCGTTGCGCCCAGCAGGAAGGCAAAGATCAGCTTGGGCGAGAGGATCGAACAGAAGGCCACGACCAGACCGATAATGCTGGAGAAGGTGACGGCACGCTGGGGAACGTGGCTTCTGGAGAGTGCGGCAAACCAGGCGGGTGCGTCATTCAGCTCTGCAAGGCCGCGCAGGGTGCGCGACGTGATGTAAATGCTTGAATTCAGGCAGGAGAGAATGGCTGTGAAAACCACGATCTGCATCAGGGTCGCCGCACCCGGAACGCCGATGTGACGCATGACGGTCACGAACGGAGAGTAACCGGGCTCGATGGCCGTCCAGGGTACGAGCGTCAGGATCAGGATGACCGACAGGATATAGAAAAGGGTGACCCGCACACCGATGGTGCGCGTCACACGGGCGAGGTTTTCCTCGGCGTTTTCCGATTCCGCTGCTGCCACAGTGGCGGACTCTGAACCAATCATGGAGAAAAGTACGGTGGGAACGGTTGCCAGAATGGCACCCCAGCCATGCGGGAAAAAGCCGTCATGGCTGAACACGTTATGCACGATGCGTGGATGCGGGCCGACGAAATGGCTCAGGCTGAGTATCCCGAGGGCACAGAAGGCAATGATGGTCGCGACCTTGATGAGCGAAAGCCAGAACTCGCATTCGCCAAAAACACGCACTGAGACAAGATTGATGAGATTGACCGCTATGATGAGGGCAGGTGCCAGTACCCAGACGGGGAGTGCCACCCAGTCCTGCATGGCAATGGCACCGCCAATGGCTTCGGCGCCAATCGTGACGACCCAGAACAGCCAGTAGAGCCAGCCCGAAAGAAACCCTGCCCAGTTCCCGTGGGCTGTGCGGATGCAGTCGATGAACGTACCGATGCCGGGTCTGGCAAGCAGCATCTCGCCCAGCATGCGGATGACGATGACGACGAGGAGGCCGGTGCCGATATAGGTCAGCAGGATAGCCGGACCCGCCGCGGCGATGGCGGCTGAACTGCCGATAAACAGCCCTGCACCAATCACGCCACCAAGGGCGATCATGGCAATATGGCGGTCTTTCAGCTTGCCGCCATGCAAAAGAGGCGGCTCACCCTCGCGCGGAAATCCATGGTGTGAAAGATTATCTTTTTCCATCATATGTTGGACAAAGCCATGTAAATGCTTACTTCGTCCAGATGGAATATTTTAAAGAAGGAATGAATTGATGACACGGGTCTTCATCGACGGTGAGGCTGGAACGACAGGACTGGGCATCAGGGATCGCCTGCGCGGCCTGCCTGTCGAGGTTCTCTCGATCGATCCTGCCAAACGCAAGGACCCGCAGGCACGACTGGAAATGATGCAGGGTGCCGATCTTGTGATTTTGTGCCTGCCAGATGATGCGGCCCGTGAGGCTGTGTCCCTCGCAGCGACTCTGGATACCGTGCGCATCCTCGATGCCAGCACCGCGCATCGTATCGCCCCGCATTGGGAATATGGCTTTCCAGAACTCGATGCCGGGCAGACGGCGCGCATCGCTACGGCGCGTCACGTTGCAAATCCGGGATGCTATCCGACCGGTGCAATCGGATTGCTGCGCCCCCTGATCGATGCAGGCCTGATGCCGGCCGATCACCCCATCACCATCAACGCCGTCAGTGGTTATAGTGGTGGAGGGCGCTCCGAGATCGAGGCCCATGAAAAGAATGGCGGGCCCGCATTCGAGCTTTACGGGCTGGGACTTGAGCATAAGCATGTGCCTGAGATCATGCATTATGCCGGCCTGACCCGGCGACCGCTTTTCGTGCCGTCCATCGGGCATTTCGCACAGGGGATGATCGTCTCGATTCCCCTGCAACTGGCTGATCTGCCCGGTTACGTGCGCATCTCCGATATCGAGGCCTGCCTGCGCAGTCACTACGCCGGGTCGCGTCAGATCAGTGTCGAATCAGCCGATGTGGCGCGCCTCGACGCGGCGGCACTGGCTGACCAGGACACGATGGAACTGCGCGTCCACGGCAGCGAAACCTGGCGTCATGTCGTGCTGACGGCGCGTCTCGATAATCTTGGCAAGGGAGCAGCCGGAGCTGCGTTACAAAATGTGGCTATCATGTGTGGACTAAACAGCTGAATTATCGAAGTGTAAGCCTTATGTCGTGAGACGGGCATGACCCGTGGCGACGCGTTCGTCATCGTTGCAAGGCGTGATATCCAAATGATTCCACACCGAGTCGAGCGCTTCTATCGTGACATGGTCGCGCGACAGGGGCTTGTCCATGCGGACCATCCGCCTGACAGCGCCTGCTTGACGTTCAGGCCGGGACGGTCATGAAAGCATGAGCGAGATCGCTGCAAATGCCACGCCCTCGTCCGGCGGCCATGTTCTTGACTGGCTGCCACTGCTGGCTTGCCACGTCGATCCCGACGGGAGGGTCTCTTATCTCAACAGGAACTGGTCGAAATTTTCCGGCCTCGACCGGCATGGTACACCATTTTTCTGGACCGATCTGATAGATACGACGGCACATCCGCTGCCATGTCGTTGCCCGGAATCGATGGACTATTGTGTACAGCGGCGTGTGGATCTTCGACGTCGTGATGGTGGTTCTGTGGAAACAGACCTTCACTGGCAGAAGCTGGGGATGAATGAGGGCGGCGGGTGGATCCTGTTCGGTCATCCGGAAGCGGACTTTCCCCTGCTGGGCACCCTGTCGTCCCGCTTCGCCGGACAGGTGCCCGCGACCACGGCACTCATCCCGGATCATTCTGCAACCGGAGGTTCAGGTTCCTTACTGACACCCTTGGCGTCGGGTATTGAAACGGCAGGGCTCTCAATGCCTTTGTTGCCAGAGAGTATATCGTCCGGCCGCCAGATCCATCGGGTAACACAAGGGTCAGCCAGAGGGCATGCGGACAAACCTGACGCCATCAGCCCGTCAGATCGCCCGGAAGCGGGGACCCACGAAGGGGCTGCGCAAGACCAGCTTACCGGGCTGCCAACGTGGCGCCAGTTCGAGATCCAGGCTGGGCAATACCTCGATAAATCAACCAGTGCAGGCACCAATCTGGGCTTTCTGCTGGTCGATATCGATTATCTGGGTGATCTCAATGACCTGTATGGGCGTGATATCGGTGATCTCGTTCTCAGGCTGGTTGCTGATCGCCTCATCCTGCTGACCGCCGGGGAAGGCCTCATTACCCGTAGTGGCGATGACGAATTTTCGGTTCTCGTGACAGGCAATGTGGATGCAGCCACCCTGGCAGCTCATGCCCAGGCGCTTCTGAGTTTTGTTGATCTGCCAGTGCGTATCGGGACGCAGCAGATTACCTTCGGGCTCAGCATCGGCGCCTCGCTCTACCCTCGCGATGGCGACACACTCGGGCGGCTCCAGCACCACGCCCTGCTGGCGGTCAATGACGTCAAGGCCCGTGGACGCGGCGGGTACAGGCTTTTCGATCCGTCCATGATCAGGCTCGGCGACGGCGTAACAGCCCAGTCCAACCTCATCCGCGGCATGTTGCGTGATGACCTGATCTATCCCGCCTATCAGGCAAAGGTCAGTCTGAGCGACGGGAAGATCGTTGGGGCCGAGGCCCTGATGCGCTGGTATCGTGATGGTGTGGTGGATTGCGGGCCGGAAGCCTTTCCGGAAATCTTCCGCTCCTATGATCTCGCAACGCGTGTGTCGGCCAGGGTGCAGGAGCGGGTGTTCCAGGACATTGCCCTGTGGCGTCGGACAGGCCTTGAGCCACCCCATATCTCGATCAATGTCGCCCCCGTCGAGTTCATGCAGGATGACTATGCCGAGAAACTGCTGGCCCGGCTGGACAGGTTCGGTCTCTCGGCCCGGTTGATCGAGCTCGAACTGACCGAACATGTTCTCTATCAGAACAGCGAGCATTATCTGCATCGCGCCCTGACTGTACTGCGCCGCGCAGGGATGCGCATCACGCTGGATGATTTCGGAACAGGCTATTCCTCGCTCAGTTTCCTGCGTGATTTCCCGATCTCGTCGATCAAGATCGACCGCAGCTTTGTCCGTCAGATCTGCACAGAGCCCGCGATGGAGGTCATCGTGGAAGCGATCATCCGCTTCGGTGAGGCCGTCTCGGTCGAGGTTGTGGCCGAGGGGATCGAGACTGCTGATCAGCTGGCTATTCTCCAGCGCATCGGCTGCCCCATCGGGCAGGGATATCTGTTTTCCCCGCCCGTGGCATCGAGCGGCTTTGCGCGACTGCTCTCTGAGGGGCGCTCGCTGATACCGTGACCTCCCTTCGCCACGACGTGTCTTGAGGCTCTGCCGGGTGCCTCATGACGAAGAAGGGTATAGATTGCCTTTTGTCCGGATACTCGCTAACAATCCGGCCATCAGGCGAGAGTGACGGAACGGTAGACGTAGTCGGCTCAAAATCGACCGCCGCAAGGCATGGGGGTTCGAATCCCCCCTCTCGTACCAGATTTTTCACCGAAAACAGGCTGAAAACAGGCTATTGACCGGGCCGTGACTTGCGCCTTGCTGTCCGGGTCCGGCATATCTCGCAAACTTTCTTTCAGTTTGCCTGCCTGCCAGTTTACCGGACCGATCATGCCCCAACGCCCTGACAGAAAACCCGCCCGCCCTTTCTTCTCATCGGGCCCCTGCGCGAAACGTCCGGGCTGGACGCTGAACGCGCTTGATGGCGCTCTGCTCGGCCGGTCCCATCGTGCGCCGGAAGGGCGTGCACGGCTCAAGGACGTCATTGACCGCTCGCATGAAGTGCTGGGTGCACCTTCAGACTGGAAGATCGGTATCGTGCCGGCTTCCGATACAGGTGCCGTGGAAATGATCCTCTGGGCGCTGGCGGGCGATCGGCCGATCGAGGTGCTGTCTTTCGAGAGCTTTTCGGGGCTTTGGGCGCAGGACCTGCGCGATGTGCTTAAGCTTGATGATCTCGTCGTGCATGAGGCCCCCTATGGGGAACTGCCTGACCTGACGCGCATCGACTGGTCGCATGATGTGGTGCTGACCTGGAACGGGACGACCTCAGGCGTCTGCCTGCCGGGCGGCGAGGCTGTTCCGGCAGTGCATGAGGGGCTGGTCATCTGCGATGCCACCTCGGCGGCGTTTGCGATGGACCTGCCCTGGGATCGGCTGGATGTCGTGACATGGTCGTGGCAGAAGGCCCTTGGCGGTGAGGCCGCGCATGGCATGGTGGCCCTCAGCCCCCGTGCAGTGGCCCGCCTTGAGGCTGCAACGCCCCGTGCGCTGCCCAAGATCTTTCGCCTGACCAATAGCAAGGGGCTGATCGACGCTATTTTCTCGGGCGATACCATCAATACGCCCTCCATGCTTTGCGTCGAGGATGCGCTCGACAGCCTCAAATGGGCTCAGTCCATCGGCGGGCTGCCGGCGCTGAAGGCCCGCTCGCGTGCCAATCTCGATATCGTATCGGAATGGGTCGAGCGCACCGACTGGGTGGCCTTCCTGGCAGCTGATCCGGCGCAGCGTTCAAGCACCTCCATCTGCCTGCGTATTGTTGCGCCCTGGTTTGCTGCAAAACCCGTCGAAGCCCAGCATAAGATCGTCAAGGCGCTGACGGGCCTCGTGGCTGAAGCCGGTGCAGGCTTTGACCTCGCTTCCTATCGCGATGCACCGCCGGGGCTGCGCATTTGGGGGGGCGCCACGATCGACGCCGCCGATATCGAGGCTCTTCTACCGTGGCTCGACTGGGCCTATGAGACGGTCAGCATGGAATACGCCGCATGAAAATGACTGACGAGCCTGATACCGCTCTTTTGCCCTCGGGATTTATCGACCTTCTTCAGCACGAGGCCGAGGCCGAGGCGCAGGGTATTGAATCCGTGATGGATGTGTTTGCCGCTCATGGCTATGAGCGCGTCAGACCGCCTTTGCTCGAATTCGAGACGTCTCTGCTCCACGGTGCCGGTCAGGCGCTTGAGGAGCAGAGCTTTCGCCTGATGGACCCAGAGTCCCGTCGCATGATGGCCCTGCGCCCTGACATGACGACCCAGATTGCCCGTATTGCGGCCACGCGCCTTGCCGGAACGGCGCGCCCGTTGCGTTTGTCCTATGCTGGAGCCTGTATTCTGGTCGGCACGCCCGGGCGAGAGGGCGAGCGTCAGATCAGCCAGGCCGGGATCGAACTAATCGGGGTCGATTCCGTCGAGGCCGATTGCGAGATCGTGCTGATTGCCGCCGAGGCGCTCGAACGACTGGGTATTGCGGATTACTCTTTCGATCTTTCCTGCCCCGCCCTTGTTCAGGCGCTTGTCCAGCTCTCGGGCTATACCGGTACACGGCGCGCCGCACTCGTTCATGCGCTCGATCGCAAGGATATGGCCGCTGTTGCGGAGCTGGGCGGCCCGGTCGCTGCCGTGCTGACGGCACTCGTCGAGGCCTGCGGCCCATCCGATGCGGCGCTGGCTATTCTGGAAAAGCTCGAATTGCCGCCCGAGATCAGGGTCCATGCCGAGCGTCTGATGGCTGTGGTACGCGCCATTCATGCCCGTGCACCGGGGCTGCGCCTGACCGTCGACCCGGCTGAATTCCGGGGTTGGCAGTATCACACCGGTGTCTGCATGACCGTCTTTGCCCGGAGCCAGCGCGAAGAGCTGGGCCGTGGCGGGCGTTATCAGGCTCAGGGTGAGGAGCCTGCTTGCGGTCTGACATTCCGCCCGGAGGTCCTGCTGCGGGCGGCCCGACCGATCACGCTCCGTCCGCGCGTCTATATCGCACCGGAATCGCAGGATTCCGAGGGAGCGGCCCGACTGCGCAGGGAGGGTTATGCCACGGTTGCCGGTCTCGACAGCGTCGAGGATCTGGCTGCTGAAGCGCGTCGTCTGAACTGCCCCTTTGTTTTCGTCGCTGACGAACTCATCACGCTGTAAAAGGAAAAGAGCATGTCCAACGTCACCGTCATCGGCACCCAGTGGGGTGACGAAGGCAAGGGAAAGATCGTGGACTGGCTGGCCAGCCGTGCGGATATCGTCGTCCGCTTTCAGGGCGGTCACAATGCCGGTCATACGCTGGTGGTGGGCGATCAGGTCTACAAGCTCTCCCTGCTGCCTTCCGGCCTCGTGCGGGGCAAGACCGGTGTGATCGGCAATGGCGTGGTAGTCGACCCCGAGGCGCTGCTTGCGGAGATCGACCGCGTGTCTGCGCAGGGGCTGGTGGTCAATCCCGAGACCCTCTGGGTGGCCGACAACGTGCCGCTCATCCTGCCGCTGCATGTTGCGACCGACCGCGCGCGTGAAGCCGCACGCGGCGATCGCAAGATCGGGACCACGGGGCGTGGCATCGGCCCGGCTTATGAGGACAAGGTGGCCCGTCGTGCCATCCGCCTGTGCGACCTCTCCGAGCCCGAAACGCTGGACTGGAAGCTGGACGAGCTGCTGCTTCATCACAACACGCTTCTTGCTGGTCTCGGTGCGCCGACTTTCACAAAGCAGGAAATCCTGGATCATCTGGCGAAGCTGGCTCCGCGCGTGCTGCCCTTCGCCTGTTCGGTCTGGGAGCGTCTGGACGAGGCCCGTCGTGCGGGCCGTCGTATCCTGTTTGAAGGGGCGCAGGCCGTCATGCTCGATGTCGATCATGGCACCTATCCTTTTGTGACCAGCTCCAACACGGTTGCGGCTGTCGCGGCCAGTGGCAGTGGTGTCGGCCCCGGCACGGTGGGTTTCGTGCTCGGTATTGCCAAGGCTTACACCACCCGTGTGGGAGAGGGGCCGTTCCCGTCCGAGTTGTTCGATCAGGTCGGGCAGGATCTTGGCGAACGCGGTCGTGAATTCGGCACAGTCACCGGGCGTGCCCGTCGTTGCGGCTGGTTCGATGCCGTGCTGGTGCGTCGCGCTGCCCGCGTTGGCGGTGTCAGCGGTATCGCCCTGACCAAGCTCGACGTTCTGGACGGCTTCGAGGAAGTGAAGATCTGTGTGGGTTACGAGCTTGATGGCAAGGTAATCACCTCCTTCCCGTCCAGCCCTGCCGCTCAGGCAAGGCTGAAGCCCGTTCTGGAATCCATGCCGGGTTGGCAGGAAACGACCTTCGGTGCGCGTAGCTGGGCTGATCTGCCTGCAGCAGCCATCAAGTATATCCGCCGTATCGAGGAGCTGATCGAAGCACCGGTCACGCTGCTTTCCACCAGTCCCGAGCGCGACGATACCATTCTGATGCGCGATCCTTTCGAGGATTGATCCGTAGTACAAACGCCAGTTTTCTGGATTTTGGGCACGAAAGGCGAAATCCGGAGCGTCAGGGTTGACGATCCGGAGGCCTGTGGCAAGTCGTGTCATTGATGGACAAGTCCACCTGAGCTTCTTTCAACGCTTGTCACGTCCTGGCATGACGGGGGAAGAAGCTGGGTAAAAAACGGGGTTTCACCCCTTACAGGTCAGGTTATCTGATCCGTTCTCCCTGACATGATCAAGTTCGGCCACGCTGCCGACACATTGGCGGGACGCTGGCCTACCGTCTTTTGACGGTTTCAAGTGCGACATAACAGGCAATCCCACCGAACAATGATGTCTTCCAAGAGAAATTTCCGAACGTTCAGATTGGGCTGTGTCTCCGCCTATCAGCGATTCGCACAGAAATAAATCGTAATGACGTTGGTATTATAAAAAACAAAACTACCTAAAGAATGAACAAGTCGTTAATTTATATGTATTATACGTTAATAAAAACTTAAAAATCATTTTTCAGAAGAATTTTATCGATAGTCTCGCCCCATACTATTCATTTGCATTATGAAAACACCTAAGGGTGCCGAGGGCGGGCGTAGATTAATCTGGCATGATGGTACGGCGTGGGTACGCCTATCGTTCCAGACTTGTTTCGTCTCGAGAGCGTCAACCCCTGGAGCTGATCCCGGGGTGATATTTGGAGAATTGAGTAATGGCGACAAGTCTGTCTGGTGTGTGGTCGGCTGTAAATGTCAGTGGCCAAACCATGTATCAGAGCGGCACGACGTATGTCGGGCAGCCAGCGGCCTTTGCCGCCAATGCAACTATTGATGTCACAAACGGTGCGACTGTCTCAGCGCTGTCCGGCGCATCTTTATCCGTAAACGTGCAGGCGGGTGGTGTCGTCACAAGCGCTACACTTACGTCCGGTACGGTCAAGGTGGCCGACGGAGGGACACTGAGCGCCAATACCCTTGACGGGGTTTGCATCACCCTGAGTTCGGGCGCCCAATCCCTGGGCGATACCTTTCTGGCCGCGGGCGCGGTGCGACCGGTCATCTATGCGCTCGACGGGGCAATGGTGTCGGGGGCAACAATTGGTAGCGGCGGCATTCTCCAGATGCAGACGGGAGTGATTCAGTCGAACATTACAACCATCAACGGAGGGTCAACGATCCTTGCTCCAGAGATGGCGACCAGACTGCGGTCCATTGATGGTGCTTCAGTCCAGTCCGATGCCCCCTCCGTTGCGGTAGGTCCTGCCACCAGAGACACTTTTGCCACGCCAACCGTGCTGAATGGCGTCTGGTCTGCCGTCAATATCAACGGTCAGACAGTGTACCAGAATGCCACGAGCACGGTGACTGGGCCTGTTACCCTGAATGCCGCCACACTGTATGTAAAGAGCGGAGCGATCGTCACTGGACTTGGGTGCGTTAGTAATACGATCCCGACAATCAGTGTCTATGCCGGCGGTAGTATTACAGATTCACACATCACGCGCACCTATGTGCGTGTGGATAGCGGAGCCACGCTGAACAATAACCAGTTTGACGGATGTGACGTTACCCTGAGCACAGGAGCGCGTTCCACCGACGATACGTATTCATGGTATGGTTTCGCTGTTCAGAGCGTCAAGGTCGCCAGTGGCGCGGTCATTACTCATGCCACGGTCACAAACAAGACGACGATCAGTGCCGCAACCGGGGCGACGATTGATGGTTTGTATGTCGGTTCGGGTGGATCCGCGGTTATTGCCTCTGGCGTTAACCTCTCCTCGTATAGCGCGGATTCCGGCACTTATCTTGCGACCTATACCTCGATCGGTGGTTCGGTAACTATTCCCGGGACACCGGTGACCCCCGCTGGGACTGTTCTGTAAGGGACATGGAGCGCGATCGCGTCGGGCGGCGTCACGGTTTATAAGAGCGGTGCCACGATCGTTGGAGCTCCGGCTACGCTTGGAACCGGGGCCATACTCTGGGTAACCAATGGCGCCACAGCAACCGGTCTTTCAGGTTCGGCCAATATCATCTACGTCCAGAATGGTGGCACGCTGGCCAGTTCTTATATTGCCAATGGAACCGTGTACATTTCTTCGGGTGGTACAACGACAGGTAATCAGTTCAACTCTGATCCCGTCACGGTAATGGCGGGAGCGAGCTCGGTAAACGATACTTTCTATAACAATGGTTATGACAGGAATATTGCCATTGTGCAGGCCGGAGGTACGCTCATTGGCGGCCAGGTTGGTTCAGGCGCCACTTTGTCTGCCATGTCGGGATCAGTCATCCAGGACCCATCGGTAGGGGATGGCGCTTACCTGGTGGTCGACAGGGCCGCAAGCGAGATTTGCTTCCTCGAAGGTACACACATCCTGACCGCCCGCGGTGAAGTCCGTATCGAAGAACTCGAAATCGGAGAGACTGTGGCCTGTCTGGTTGACGGCGAGGTCGTGTATCGCCCGATCATATGGCTGGGCCGACGGTTCAACAGGTTCGAACCCTGGCAACCTGCCGATCTTGCAGGGTATCCTGTACGTATCGAGGCCAATGCTTTTGAGGCTGGCGTGCCATCACGCGATCTGCTGGTTACTCCAGAGCACTGTTTCGCTTTCGAAGGCAGGATGCTGCCAATTCGTATGCTCGTGAATGGCGTGACAATACGCTATGACATGTCGATCCAGAGCTATGAATATTATCATATCGAACTTGCCGAGCATTCGATCATTCTGGCTGAGAACACACCGGTCGAGAGTTACATTGATACGGGGAACAGACATACCTTCGACGCGTCGAACAATGTTATCGCGCTTAGGTCTGCTTCTGACCCATGCTACGCCCTGCCGCTATGTGTCGAACAAGCCTTTGCGCAGGCATTGTATGAGCGATTTGCACAGGCTGTGACCTTGCCTGAAACCCGCAGCCTGACACGTGAGCCTGATCTACGTCTCGTCGATAGGACTGGTCGCGAAATTCGTCCTCTGCGTCGGGAGGGCTCGAAACATATGTTCCAGATTTCACCGGGTACGGCAGGAGTTCATATTGTATCGCGTGCATCGCGATCTTGCGACAGCATCGGCCCGTATGTCGACGACCGTCGGCGACTTGGCGTGCTGATCGGCACCATTGACGGCTTCTCCTGTGAAGGACAATTCGTTGTCACGACCCACTTGCGCGATGAGCCCCTCTCTGGATGGCACCCGGGCGAGAGCAGCTCTCGCTGGACCAACGGATACGGGTGGCTGCCTTTCGGAGAAGGAGAAATCGCGGATCCGGTCATATTGTGTATCGAGGTACTCGCTACCGGGACTTATCTGCCTGAAACTTGCGACGCCATGGAAATCCGGCGGGCGGGTTGAGCCGAGTATCCCGCTATCCTGTGGTCTAGTGGCTAGCCTCAGCCGAGGCAGCGCCCGTTCGGCAAGATCGTGTCGAACGGGTCACGGAGGAGGATCCGAGATCGCAATGTCATTCATCGGCCGCCAGGAGCACTAGGCGTTTCAAAGGCTGAAAAGAGGGGGCGACCGGCTCTCGGGTACCCCGGCTGGGGAGATGAGGTTAATCCGCGATGCTGGAAGGCAGACGGCCGGTCAGACGCGTGAAGGCTTTCGAGAAGGCCGCAAAGCTCTCATAACCCGCACTCATGGCCGCGCTGGCGACGCTTTCTCCCTGGGCGAGCTTCTTGTAGGCATGTGCGATGCGCAGGCGTTGCCGCCAGGCGGAGAAACTCAGGCCAGTATCATCTGCAAAATGACGGACGAAAGATCGTTGCGACATATTGGCCAGTCGGGCCCATTCTGGCTGGCTGCGCCGATCTGACGGGTCGTCTGTCAATGCCTCCGCCACACGCCTGAGCCGAGCGTCCTGAGGGAAGGGGAGGGCTCCCGTGTCTTGCGGCAGGGAGAGGAATTCATCCCAGAAACTCTCCGCCAGTCGTGCCACCACAGATGTCCATAATAGGCCGCGGGCCTGACGGGCGAGGCGCACGGCCTGTGCGTTGAGCAGATCGCTCCCGCGCGACAGAAACGGATAGGCTGGCAGGGCCTGACATCGCTCAGGATGGACATAGAGGCTCCAGCCCATGACCGCGCCGTGGGAGCGGGCCTCGTGAGTCAGGGATGGCGGGAGCCATAATAGCTGCCCAGGGCCGATCAACCATTGGGCTGCCTGCGTGCGCAGCGCCATGACGCCATTCGCAATCCCGAAAATCTGCCCGCGTTCATGGGCATGCGGGCGGGCCTCGCGGCGCTCACCCTGTTCCATATGGCCTCCCAGAATCCAGGGGGCGTCATGCGCTTCGGCTTCATGCGGGACCATGCTGCATTTGGCGTCCATGCACTGATTTATGGCGCATAGGCGCGAGAACGCCAACAGATAAGCCGTTAGGCTCAGCCTATCCGCCTTTGGATCTCATGAAGCGATTACTCAGGAAGCACGCCTATGAAGACAGGTTTTATCGGACTCGGTGCCATGGGGCACGCCATGGCTACGAGATTGCTCGAGGCCGGGCATGATGTGGTGGTCTATAACCGTACCCGTTCAAAGGCCGACGCCCTCGTCGCGCGCGGTGCCGTGGTGGCTGACACACCTGCCGAGGTGGCCAAGCAGACAGATGTCGTGTTTTCCATGCTGTTTGACGATGCCACAATTCAGGAAGCCAGTTTTGGACCAGACGGACTCGCGCAGGCCATGCGTGAAGGCGCCGTTCATGTCTGTTGCAGCACGCTCTCCCTCGATCAGGCGCGTCGGTTGCGCGATGGTCATGCGGCGCGTGGTCAGCATTATGTCAGCGCCAATGTGCTGGGTCGGCCGCCCGCCGCCGAGGCTGGAAAACTCTGTGCCATGATTGCCGGTGAGCAGGCGGTGCTGGATCGCGTCGCTCCGGTCATGGAAGCGTTCAGCCAGCGAATTTTCCGGGTGGGGAGTGACCCGGTGCAGGCCAATCTGGTCAAGCTCAGTCTCAACTTCATAATCTACTCGACCATCGAGCAGATGGCGGAAGTCTTTGCACTCAACGAGCAGATGGGGACAGACCCGGCACTGGTGTTCGAGATCATGATCAACAGCTTCTGCAATGCCCCGGTGCACAGAAATTACGGTCAGCTCATGGTTGACCGCGCCTATGATTATCCGGGGGCGCCTGTCACACTGGGCCTGAAAGACGTGAAGATGTTCCTGCAAGCCGGGCACGAAATCGGCTTGGATCTGCCTTATGCCGATATCGTGCATGACCGTCTTGCAGCTTCCATCGAAGCGGGAGACGGGGAACGGGACTTTGTGGTTCTGCAGGAGCAGGTCAAGGCCGGGCTGAAGCACGGCTGAGCCGGTATGTGAAGGGGGAGGCGATCCCGCGACAGGATTTCCCCCCCCTGTCGGTCCACCATGCGCAGCCCTGTCATTCAGCCGTGATGCCAGGCCGCGCCCGTGTAGAAAAATCGCCCCATACCGATGGTGAAGATCAAACAGCCATAAAGGGAATGTTCCAGACAGGCGAGGCGCAACGAGCGGTGACGCTCGTAATCGCGGGCAAACAGAAAGCCGCCAGCGAAAGTGAGGGCTATGGCAATCCAGTTAAGGAAAATGACATGAGCAAAAGCAAAGGTGATCGCGCTGGCCAGTATCCGACGCGTTGGGGTCACGAACAGTGACTGATAGCGTTGAAACAGGAAGCCCCGGTAGAGCATTTCCTGCGGCCAGACGGAAAGCAGGGGATAGAGGGCCATGATGACCAGCCAGAAGCCCGGGCGGTGTCGGGGGAGGTCGAGGAAATGGGTGGGCCAGAGAAAATAGGCCAGAACTGTCAGCGCGCTCCCCAAAATTCCGAAGCGTACGAAGATGGCCCGTATTTCCCGGTGCACGTCATGCGGCACAGGGAGACGCCCACGTATGGACAGCCACGCGATGATCGCGCCAACCCATAGCCCGGCGAACAGTATTCCCGGCTGACGCAAGGCCAGCACCAGAAGCGGGCCACCGCCGTAGAGTGCGAGAAATTCACCCAGACGCAGCGCCCGAGGCAGGAGACGCTTTGCGGGGGAAGGGTGGACGGGCGTCATGGCTTTACCCCTCTTCGGGACAGATTGTTACCGTCGTGGTGATAACGCCCGGTCGGAGGGGAGCAGGCCGCGTCAGGTGGTATCGGAAATGCTGCGACCAATGCGGGCGCGGTGAACGGCACCAGTTATGCAGCTTTTTTCGCAACTGACATGCTACCGCCGAGAGGGTAACGACAAAGCAGCGCGGTGCTCCCGACGTAGGTGCACTGAGAAACCGCTCTCGATGCTCAAGTGATGCGTGACGCTGAGCAGGTTGGACTGGAAAGAATAGCCCTGTCGCCGGGGATGCAGGATGACTGCAAACCCGGCGGGATCGGATCAGGCCTGCACATGATGGTGCAGGGAGATTCCTTCGTCCTGTTTACGGCGCAGTTCAACTTCGGCGGCCATCGCCTTCTGAAGCTTTTCGAACGCACGCGCCTCGATCTGGCGGATACGCTCACGCGATACGCCATATTCGTGTGAGAGCTCCTCAAGTGTCGACGGGTCGTCCTTGAGGCGTCTTTCGGTCAGGATGTGCCGTTCACGATCGTTCAGTGATTTCATGGCTTCAGTCAGCAGGGCCTGACGTCCGCTCATTTCCTCCGCGTCACCCAGCGTCGTTTCCTGGCTTTCCTGATCGTCAACCAGCCAATCCTGCCACTCGCCCTCGCTGTCGCTACGGAGGGGGGCATTGAGGCTGTGATCTGGTGCCGAGAGGCGCTGGTTCATCGACACCACATCCTGCTCGGGTACACCAAGCGTCGTGGCGATCTTGTCGACCTGCTCCGGCTTCAGGTCACCATCATCGATGGCCTGCATCTGGCCTTTCAGACGACGCAGGTTGAAGAACAGCTTCTTCTGCGACGCGGTGGTGCCCATTTTCACGAGCGACCAAGAGTGCAGAATGTACTCTTGCATCGCTGCGCGTATCCACCACATGGCATAGGTAGCTAAGCGGAAGCCACGATCGGGATCGAAGCGTTTGACGGCCTGCATCATGCCGATATTGCCCTCGCTGATCAGTTCGTTCAGCGGCAGGCCATAACCACGATAGCCCATGGCAATCTTGGCAACGAGGCGCAGGTGGGAAGTAACGAGCTTGTGGGCAGCAGCGTCGTCTTCCTTGTCACGCCAACGGCGGGCAAGTTCGACTTCTTCCTGCGGCGACAGGATGGGGAATTTACGGATCTCCTGAAGGTACCGTGTGAGGTTGTTTTCAGGGCCGATGGACATGACGGCGGAAGAGGCCATTGGGCTGCAACTCCTTTCGCCCGGACAGTGAAGGAACCAGATATACGGGTATTCACCCTGTTGGTTCCCGCTGGCGGGTGACGCATGGATAAGGAAGGACTTACGTCACCGCGCGATACCCTCCCATTGAGCGATATCAGGCGGCACGTCCGTTCCGGCGGCGCGTCAGCTCGTCGGATTGGCTAGGAGTGGATCATACAGCTTTTTCCGAGTCAAGAAAACGTACCACATTACTCCTATTTAACCCGGCCGATAGTCCAGGAAGTGCAGAGGCCCTTATCCAGCCTGAAGCAGGATGAAAACGCGCTTCGATCAGCGCCCTCGCAGCGCACGCAGGAGTGACTGGAAATCCTCTGGCGGCTCCGAGGTAAACAGGAGGCTCTCTCCTGTCCGGGGATGGGTGAAGCCGAGCCGCGCCGCGTGCAGAGCCTGCCGAGGGAAGTCGAGCGCTGCCCTTCTTGCTGCCTCGGGCAATCCACGTGCGGCCGCGGGGATGCGGCGCAGATAGACCGGATCGCCGAGCAGGGGATGGCCAGCCTGAGAGAGATGCACGCGTATCTGGTGAGTACGACCCGTCGCGAGCTTGCACTCGATCAGGCTTACGGAGGCGTCGAAGGCTTCGAGGCAGCGTACATGGGTCAGGGCGTGCTTGCCCCCCTGGGTGACGACTGTCATGCGTTTGCGGTCGCGCTTGTCCCGCCCGATCGCGCCATCATAACTGATGGTGGCTGGCAGAAGCCCCCAGGCCAGCGCCTTGTAGGCTCGATCGATATCACGCGCGGCGAAGGCATCGGAAAGCGCATTATGCGCGAGCGGCGTCTTGGCGACGACCATCAGTCCCGACGTATCCTTGTCGAGACGATGCACGATACCGGGGCGCTTTTCGCCGCCGATTCCTTCCAGATCCTCACCGCAATGACCGAGCAGGGCGTTGACCAGTGTACCTGTCTCATTACCCGGCGCTGGATGCACCACCAGCCCAGCCGGCTTGTCGAGCACGATCAGGTCGCGATCCTCGAACAGGATCGGCAGGGCGTGATCCTCGGCCTGTGGGCGGGCGGGGGCGGCAGGCGGCACGATCAGCACGAGGCGTCGCCCGGCTCTGGTGGTTTCCGAAGGCTCGCGTATGATGGAGCCGTCGCAGAAAACCTGCCCGGCCTCGATCAGGGATTTGACGCGTGAACGGGAGAGCGTGCCGATGGAATCGGCCAGAAAGCGGTCGAGCCGCTGCCCTGCCTGCTCTGGCGTGACAACAAACTCGAATCGGTTTTCATCGGGGACATGGGCATCGGTCATGCGCCCCTTTAGCAATTAGGATCACTTGCCGCCATGACTACGCCGCCGCCCCCTGTCTCACGTGTTCTGATGGCTGCGGTTATCGGCATGGGCGTTTTGATCGTCATCGGCACGGCCGGGCTGATTGGCATTGTCGTCCATCGTGCCATGCATCCCCATCGGGCGATCCTGCAGGAGAGACAGGTTTCTGCTCCCGCTATGCCGCGGCAAGGCGACATCGTGGCAAACAGGGCCAGTCGGGAAGGGGGTGATGGGGCCACCGTGTTCACCCTTCATGGTGGCGGGCATGTGCTCTCACAGATCGTACGCCCCGACGGCAGCCTGTCACTGCTGATCGCAACCCCTGAAGGCGAGCAGATTGTCATCTGGAGCCCTGAGTCCAATCGTGTGATGGCGCGCTTCGCTCTCAGTCCCTGAGTCGATCTTCCTTTCGTGCCGGGAAACTGGGGAACACACCAGAATGAACGCTCCGGGGCGTGGACTGGCATGCAATACGACGCAAGCCAGTCGACCCGTCCTTTCCAGTCAGGTCAGTACAACGAAAGCTTCGGCACGCCCCGCCTCAAGGCCAAGGCGCTCATAGACAGGCCCCATCTCGACGAGTCCCGTCCACTGGCTGAAGCTTTTCTTGTCCATGCCAAGATGGTGCGGCATCACCACGAGTGGTGGCGGATCATCCATGAACTTGATGCGTAATGTCGCCCAACGCGGCGCGATATGCCGGTGATAGACGGCCGAGAGCGCACATTGGTCGATGCACCAGTTGGTGGGATTGGCGCCATGATAGGCACTGATGATGTAGTCGCTCAGCGCCTGCGCGATGACGGGCAGAAGAGGCTTCTCGCCAAAATAGGATACGCCAGCGCCGAACCCCCACGGCTCACCACCGCACTGTCGACCGTCGCGATCATAGGCATAAAGTCTGAAGCCGTAGTCATAAGTCCTCAGCATGTCGCGTGCGAGAGACAGGAAATCGACCGGGATCATGGCATCCATGTCGATTGTCATGATCGGTCCATCAGCGAGACGGGCGATCCGCGGCATCATCAGATAGCGGATGCAGGAAAAGCTTGCGCCATCGGAATGCGACAGGCTGCCATAGGCAAAGACCAGCGAGACCATGCTTTTTACTCTGCGCAGGGCCGAAGCGACGTCTTCCAGGAACGCAACCTGCTCGTCCGAGGCATGGGCGACGCCGAGAACCAGCCTCACATGTCCTGGCGCCTCAGCGCCATCGCAGGCCTGGACCAGTGAGGCGATCAGTCCGGGGATGAAGGCAAAATAGCGCCTGTCTCCCCCTGCGATCAGGGTGAGTTCCGACCTTGAGCCGCCCGCGCCCTCTTCCTCATCGGGTAGTCCGGCCCAGCGCCATGCGTCGATACTGAGTGGACGTGGGTCGGCCGGACGCGTGGCGTGGCCTTGCCATGTATAGACCCCGCCGTTGAAGTGAATGAAATAGCGCTGGTTTTGCAGCGAGAGGCTGCGTGCCGTGTCATACAGGGCATTGGCTTCCTCCTGCTTGCCATCGAGCCAGTGTTTGTGGCCTTCCAGTATGGCGAGGGCATGAGAAGGACCGTTGAGGCGTCGCTCCTCGTTGAGGAAGATCTGTCGTCGTTCCGCCCGACATTGTGTCCATTTTTCCTCAAGGCGATGGTAATAAGGCGTCTGTTCGGCAAAGTCTCCGTCAGCAGGAAGCCAGCCCGGGACGAGCAGATCCTCGTATGACGGATCCAGCGGCCGCCCTATCGCACGCTCAAGCGTGGGCCAAAGCGTGAGAAAGGTTTCGGGCTCGGCAAGGCGCGCCCGAAACCGATCGATCACGACAGGGGTCTGAGCATCCTCTGGCAGTGCACCCGTGATGGCCGCAATCAGGGCTTCCTGGCAGGCGGGCTCGTCATGCTGCAGGCGTGCGAGGATGGCCCGTAGGATCAGGGCGTCTGTCCGGAGGACGCTGTTTTCGAGCACATCAAGGCAGAGCAGGGCGACGTCATCCAACCCGATGAGGAGGCAGAGCCGCGCCAGAAACATCATGTGACGGGGCTCGTTATAGTCTGTGATGGTCAGAAGAAGCTGCCGGGGCAAATCGTCAGGCTCGCCCCAGGGTGAGCGACCCCTGACAGCATTCGCCTGCAAATCCTGCATGGCCTGTGTCGCAGCCTCTATGGCGCGATGAAAGGCAGCATTGGGCCAGGCCGTGGCAACTCGCTTATCGGCCGCGCAGAGGGTTTGTCCGTCTTCCGTCAGGGAGAGGTCACTCAGGCCCAAACGGGTTGGCCCAAGGGTCAGGCTGAAGCCGTCTCGTCCGGGGCGGATCGTCTCGCCGTTCTCGAGTTTCCAGTCCCGTGAAAGCGCGGCATGCAGGACGCTCAGATGCCCGGCGTCCAGGGCGAGAAAATGCTCCCATTCCGCGCAGTGGCCGACGGCACGGAATGTTTCTCCCTCGCGACAGCTGATTGTGAGCGCCCCTCCCCGCAGGGCAACAATGGTGCCATGACCGGGCGTATTGTCCATGGTCATGCCCGGTGCAGGGGCTATGGTCACGACCTCGAACGGAAGGGGAGCGGATTCAGGCCGGGCCCAATATCCGGGATCGACGGGCAAGGCGTTCCCGGACAGCACGTCCGCGATGGGAGCGGGAAACAGGCGGCCGCCTTCAGAACATACAACGGCGCTATGCCAGGTGAGCAGGATCATGGCCATAGGTGAAAGATCTCCTGGCGCCGGGTTGTGCAGCAGCTTCGTTCTGTTCTTTGTGTTGCAGCGTTGTCGCGCAGCACGTCTGGCATCAAGGCCCTCAAGAGTTCGGGGCGATCTACCCCGCGAGGACGGCCTGCATCAATCCGGGAAAACGGGCATCGAGATCGTCTCTGCGGAGTGAGTTGAAATGCTGCACGCCCTGTATGCGCGTATGGAGCAGCCCGCTCTCACGCAGTACCTGAAAATGGTGAGACATACTTGAGCGTGGCCGATCACCAAGCAGTGCGGCGCAACTCGCTTCGGGAACCGAACCGAGGTGCTGAACGATTTCAAGACGGATCGGATCTGCCAATCCTCGCAGGACTCCCAGCAGGGTGAGGCTCTCCACAACGGGGTGATCGTAGTCAGGCATCTGGGCTGTCCGGTTCCAAAAAACAGGGGGGGAGGGGTTGTCGTCACGAAGACGCATCCCCATTCCTCATATTGTTCGATCAAAATCGAATTAAACCCCCACGGGTTCATGAGGACTTAGCATTATGACAACTCTGTTCGATCCGATCCAGCTTGGCGCCATCGACGCGAAGAACCGGATCCTGATGTCACCACTCACACGTGGCCGTGGCACACGTGAGCATGTGCCGACGCCGGTCATGGCAGAATACTATGCCCAGCGCGCCAGCGCCGGACTGATCA
The DNA here is from genome assembly GCF_011753235.1 of Asaia sp. As-1742. Taxonomy (NCBI): domain Bacteria; kingdom Pseudomonadati; phylum Pseudomonadota; class Alphaproteobacteria; order Acetobacterales; family Acetobacteraceae; genus Asaia; species Asaia sp. As-1742. Next base: position 86,404 of record NZ_VWWA01000005.1, read on the forward strand.
TCTCTGAGGCAACCGGTATCAGCCGCGAGGGACTGGGCTGGCCCTATGCGCCCGGTATCTGGTCACAGGAACAGGTCGAGGCCTGGAAGCCGATCACCAGGGCGGTGCATGACAAGGGTGGCAAGATCGTTGTCCAGCTCTGGCATATGGGACGCATGGTGCATTCCAGCGTAACGGGTCAGCAGCCGGTTTCCAGCTCGCCCACCTCTGCGCCCGCGCCGCTGCACACTTATGACGGCAAACAGGAGCCGGAGCAGGCACGCGCACTCACCAAGGCCGATATCACGCGTATCCTGGGCGAGTACGAGGTTGCTGCCCGCAATGCCATCGCAGCCGGGTTCGATGGCGTGCAGATTCACGCCGCCAATGGCTATCTGATTGATGAATTCCTGCGTGACGGCACCAATCATCGCGAGGATGAGTATGGCGGATCGCCTGAAAACCGCATCCGCTTCCTGCGTGAGGTGACGGAACGTGTCATCGCCACCATCGGGGCAGACCGGACATCCGTGCGTCTCTCACCCAATGGCGATACGCAGGGTTGCATCGATAGCGCGCCCGAGACCGTGTTCGTTCCGGCGGCAAAGCTGCTCAACGATCTCGGCATCGGCTTCCTCGAGCTGCGTGAACCCGGCACGAACGGTACATTTGGCAAGACTGACCAGCCCAAGCTGCATGGCCCGATTCGTGAAGTATTCCGGAATCCTCTGGTTCTGAATCAGGACTACACACGTGAGGAGGCTCTTGAAACCGTCGCCAACGGGACGGCCGATGCCATCGCATTTGGCCGTAAATTCATTGCCAACCCTGATCTTCCGCGTCGTTTGTCTGAGAACCTTCCGCTTCAGTCCGACAATATCAAGACGTGGTACAGCCGTGGGGACGAGGGATACATCGATTACCCTTTTTATAACGAATCGTGACTTTGCTATAAAACCTGCCTAGGTATGTTGACCTCGTAACGTGTTCGGGTTTCAGGAAGATACATTTCGTTTCTTTCTGGAACCTCGATGCGCCTAAAATCTCTCTTCGCTGCAGCCTCCCTCTCAGCTCTCGCAGTATCCACGGCTCTGGCCGACCCACTCCCTGTGGTCGCTGTCAACCGGGAGATCGGTCTCTCAATGGCCGGGATTTTTGATAATCTCGTGGGGGGCTATGGCGACCAGTATCAGACGACGGGTGGTCAGTGGTACCGTCCGTATCACTCTGCGTCGCAATCACGCTCCCGCCGTATCGGCTGGGTTCCGGGGTTTCAGGTGGACGCCTCGACCATGGTCTCTCTGGGGCGGATAGAGAACCTGTATGCCTCCGCACTTTTCCGGCTCGGCTCGGGAACACGCAATAACAAATATGCGAGCAGCTACAGCTCGTCCTATGGCAGCGACGCGTGGCAGACCAACGGTGGGGAGAGTGCCAACTCGACCTATAGCCGTGGCGAAATCGGCAAGGGTTTCCTGGTTCTGCATGACAAGGCGCTCATCACCCCCTTCGTCCAGGGGGGATATGACAGCTATGGCTACGATAGCTTCGGCGGGCAGAATGCCTTCTTCGTCGGGCTAGGCCTGAATGCGGATTATGCGCTGACCGATCGTCTGGTTCTGCGCGGTCGGTTCGGCTGGGCCGAGATTCTCGACACGGGGACCTATCGCGTGAATGGTGCCTCGACGCGGCCGCGCTGGGAAGGCAGTCTCGGGGCAGATTACGCCATGACCCGCCACTGGCATCTGACGGCCGGCGGGGACTACGCCTACACATCCTATGGCCATGACACATACCGCTATGCCTACCAGAGCATGAGCGAGGGGCAGGTCTCGGGACGCTGGACCTCAAGCGGCATCCAGAACGGCCTGACCCTGCGTGCAGGTCTCGCCTACGCGTATTGAGGCACGGGTGTGACCCGGCGCAGGAATTTCTCCTTATGCCGGGTTGTCGGGTCAGCGCGTGGCGTGCGTCGTGAAGCGAGCCGCAAGCCGCGCGTGATCCTCGAGGATCATCCGGGGTATATCAACGTGCCCGATAAAGCCGCGCCCCCTTGGGCCATAACCCGTGGTCGTATCCTGTAGCCGGGGAATTTCCCCCAGAAGCAGGGACAGGTAGCGCTCCTCTGTCCAGGATTCTGATGTTACCGCTTCTCCGAGGCGGGGCGTGAAAGGCGGAGAGGAAAAGAACAGGGTCGGGTGATCGCGCCAGACGTGGTGAAACGTCGCGTCGGTGCGGCGTTGCAAAAGCGGGTCCTGAACCAGAACAACGTGGTGCGGCTTCAGCCCAAGCTCTTCGAGTGTGTCGCGCGTAAAAGCTGCGTTCTCACCCGTGTTTGTCGAGCGGGTCTCCAGAATGATCTGGTCACGGGCGATGAGGGAATCTGCTGCAATCAGCCGAGAGATCAATTCGGCTTCCGAAAGATCGGCGAGGGCAGAGGGTGCGCAGTCGAGGCGCGAGGCAAGAGCCGCCACCAGCGGCGGGGTCGAATGGCCGATCCCTCCGGTGATGAGCAGGAGACAGTCGTGCTGGCGCGCCAAGCTCGTGGCATGATCAACACAGGCAAGTACGCCATTGCCAGCGAGACAAACGAGGTCGATCCGGTTCGGTGCATCATCGACACTTGTCAGAGCCAGATAGCCAGCGATACGGTCTGCGGCCTCTCTGATCTCGGGTTGTTCCAAAGCGGAAAAATCCGGATGTGTCATCTCTGTCCCATCGCCTTCTCTCTCCCCTCACCGGTCAAGGGAGTGGCCGGCCAGGGTGGCGCCGCAGCTCCTGAAGAGATGCGGGGCCAATTTCAATTCCCGGCAAGTATGCCTTCGCGCTCGGGAAAACGTGGCATCACACTCGGGTCAGACCGTGAAATACTTGGCCCGAGGGTTGAGCATGACGAGCGCAGAAGTCGATTGCTCGGGGTGAAGCTGATAGCCATCCGATAGCGAAACCCCGATGCGCTCGGCATCGAGGAGCTTCAGAATGGGCTCCTGATCTTCCAGGCGCGGGCAAGCCGGGTAGCCGAAGGAGTAGCGCGAGCCGCGATAGGATTGCGCCAGCATCTTTTCCATGTCGCGATCATCCTCACCCGCAAAACCGAGTTCGGCGCGGATGCGCTTGTGTGTGTATTCTGCCATGGCTTCGGCCATTTCGACCGAAAGTCCGTGCAGATACAGGTAGTCCTGATAGCGATTGGCCTCGAACCAGTCCCGTGCCAGATCAGACGCTTTCTGGCCCACTGTCACGACCTGAAGGCCCACCACGTCGCGTTCAGCATCGTCAATATCCCGCACGAAGTCAGCGATACATTCGCCATCTTCACGGGGCTGGCGGGGGAGGGCGAAGCGTGCGGCCTCGGTCACGCCATCCTCATGGAAGAGCACAAGGTCATTCCCTTCGCCTGCGGCCTTCCAGTAACCATAGATGGCCTGAGGCTTGAGAATGGCTTCTTCCGCACAAAGTGCAAGCATACGCTTGAGCACAGGGCGCAGCTCCTGCTTGGCGTAGGTCATGAACTCGTCGAGCGAGCGCCCCTGCTTACGGAAGCCCCACTGGAACTGATAGAGCGAGCGCTCATTCAGGAAGGGCAGCACAGCGGCGGGTGCGGCCTCGACCACACGGGCGCCCCAGAAAGGCGGCACAGGTACAGGCTGCGTTCCGGCCACGCGGGCACGACGGGCGCGCGCCGCTTCCTTGTCGATGGGCGCAAAGCCACGTGTCTCGGCCAGCTCGGGCGCCCGCTCGACTTTGCGCTGCTTACCCGCCCGACGCGTCTGGATGGCGCTCAGGTAGTCGTCAAACTGGTTGTTCACCACCTTGTCCATGAGCGACAGCCCATCAAAGGCATCGCGTGCATAGGCGACGCGCCCTGCGGTCTCGATCCCGTAGGAGCGGGCACATTCATCTTCCACATAGTTGCGCGTCAATGCTGCGCCACCGAGAAAGACAGGAATATCGATACCCTGACGCGCCATTTCCTCTAGGTTTTCGCGCATGATTACGGTGGATTTCACGAGCAGGCCCGACATGCCGATGGCCTGAGCGTTGTGCTCTCGTGCTGCGGTGATCATGTCAGCCAGGGGCACCTTGATGCCCAGATTGATGACCCGATAGCCGTTATTGGTCAGAATGATATCGACAAGGTTCTTGCCGATATCATGCACATCGCCCTTGACGGTCGCGAGGACCATCGTACCGCGTGCCTGCCCCTCGACACGCTCCATATAGGGTTCGAGCCACGCTACGGCGGTCTTCATGGTTTCTGCCGATTGCAGCACGAAGGGAAGCTGCATCTTTCCTGCGCCGAACAGCTCGCCCACCACCTTCATGCCATCCAGAAGCACGGTGTTGATGATGTCGAGCGGGGGCATTTCTTCCATTGCCGCAGCAAGATCATCCTCGATGCCCTTGCGATCGCCATCGACGATACGATCCTTCAGACGTTCGGCTGGCGTCTCGGCGCGACGCTTCTGAACGGCATCAGCCGCCTTGCGGCCTGCAAAGAGTTCCAGCAGTCTCTGGAGCGGGTCATAATCCTCGCGGCGTCGGTCGAAGATCAGATCCTCGGCGACCTTCACTTCCTCGGCGGCAATCAGATGTAGCGGGCGGATCTTGCTCACATGCACGATGGCACCCGTCATGCCGGCCTTGACCGCATGATCGAGAAAGACCGAGTTCAGCACAGCGCGCGCCGCCGGGTTGAGGCCAAAGGAGATGTTCGACAGGCCCAGAATGATCTGGATGTCAGGGAAGCGTTCGCGGATCATCCGGATGCCTTCGAGCGTCCAGACACCCAGCTTGCGATCGTCTTCCACGCCCGTGGCAATGGTGAAGGTCAGCGGGTCGATCATCAGATCGGATTGCGGCAGACCGTGCTTCGTGCAGGCGAAATCGACCAGACGCTCGGCAATACGCAGCTTGTCTTCCGGCGTCTTGGCCATGCCCACTTCATCGATGGTGAGCGCAATCACCGCAGCGCCGAATTTGCGCGCCAGGATCATGCGGTCCTGGGCATGGCCTTCACCATCCTCGAAATTGATCGAGTTGATGATGGGCTTGCCGCCATGCAGCTTGAGCGCAGCCTCGATGACCGGGGTCTCGGTTGAGTCGATCACCAGGGGCGCATTCACTGAAGACGTGAAGCGCGTGACGACCTCATTCATCTCGGCAATTTCGTTGCGTCCAACAAAGGCAGTGCAGAGATCAAGCGCATTAGAGCCTTCGGCGGCCTGTTCGCGTCCAACGGCAACGCAGCCATCCCAGTCGCCAGCTTCCTGCAACTCGCGCCATTTCTTGGACCCATTGGCGTTGCAGCGCTCGCCAATGGAGAAATAGGAGTTCTCCTGACGGAGCGGTGTCTGGGTATAGAGGCTTGCGACAGACGGCACCCAATGGTGGATGCGCTTGACCGGGGCAGGGCGATGGCTGGTCCCGCCACGCTTTCGAAGCATCCCGTCCAGCGCCTGGATATGCGGGGTGGAGGTGCCGCAGCATCCGCCCACCAGATTGAGGCCATCCTCGACGATGAAACGCTCTACCCAGCTCGCCATCTCACCAGGGGTAAGGGGGTAATGCGTGGTGCCGTTCACCAGTTCGGGAAGGCCTGCATTGGGCTGGATGGAAATCAGGCCGGGCCAGTTCTCGGACAGCCATTTCACATGCTCCGCCATCTCCTGCGGGCCAGTGGCGCAGTTCATGCCGATGAGAGGCACGTCCAGTGCGTGGATGGTGGTAGCTGCTGCGGCGATATCGGGGCCAACAAGAAGCGTGCCGGTGGTCTCAACCGTCACCTGCACGAAGATCGGTGCATCCGAACCCAGTTCTCGCTTGGCGGCCTTGGCGGCATTGACGGCGGCCTTGATCTGAAGCGTGTCCTGGCAGGTCTCGATCAGAAACGCATCGACCCCGCCATCGATCAGGCCGCGGCATTGCTCGATGATCCCGGCCTCGAGGGTATCGTAGTCGATATTGGCGAGGCTGGGCAGCTTGGTGCCCGGGCCGATGGAGCCCACAACATAACGGTGACGCCCGTCGCTGAAGGTCTCGGCGGCCTCGCGCGCCAGCTCGGCCGATTTGCGGTTGATCTCGCGGGCACGGTCCTGCAAGCCGAATTCGGCAAGGGTAACGATCGAGCCACCGAACGTATTGGTCTCGACCATATCCGCGCCGACCTCGAAATACCCGCGATGGATCTCGCGGATCAGTTCGGGTCGGGACAGCGTCAGGATTTCGGTGCAGTTCTCCTGCCCCCAGTAATCGCGCTCCACTTCGAGATCGAGCATCTGGATGCGTGAGCCCATCCCGCCATCGCAAAGCAGGACATGGTCACGCAGGGCGTCGAGAAGATGGGGACGTGTCATGATGGCGGTCAGTCTCGCTGTATGGGTCGGGCGCAGGTGCGGAGCCGCGACTGGGCGCTACGGCTGCTTGCCTTTTTTCAGAGGCTACGGCGTCTGTCCAGTATGATGCGCCATGCAGGGGCGCTCCATGGTGGGGCCAAGCGCTCGCCCTATCCCATGCGACCTGCCGGTTTCCACATAGTACTGAGAGACTTATGATTGGCATGAAAGTGCAGGGATGCGGAGATATGAATGACGGGTGATGGGCGCATACCTCTTTATATACTGGGTGATGAAGACACGCCGGCACCAGAACTTGCCCAACGCCAGAACGAGAGCGCCTGCCTCTCATTCGGGGTGGAAAGGCAGGGAATGTGGTCAGTCTACCGCCGCGTTGCGTCCGCTGCAGGTGATGAAAGGAAGCATGGTGGGTTTTGTTCATGCTGTGCGGGACGAGGTGACCTGGCCACGGCTCTGAACCTGCTGTTTCTCGACCGGGTGCGCGGGGCCTGCCCGCCATTTTCTTTCGTAGTCGTCTCCTGCGAAGCGTGTAGAGTGACTGACATTCGAGAGTTGCTGCAACAAGATGCAATCGTCAGAGCACGTTACCAATTTTAAATTCTATGTATTTTTTCGCGAGTTCGTTTGGAATTTACATAGTAACAGTTCCAGAATATGTAGAGATCTCGTGTCGAGTTCAGCGATTTCTATGACTTATGATAAAAACACGAAATTCTCGCTCGACAGGGGGAGGGGTATTCGCGCTATTCGGGCGTCCTGAAGTCTGAGCGGCTTAGTGAAACACAAGAGGAAGCTTCGTGAAGCATCGTGATGGCGTCGCTGCGGACAGCGAAACCCAAAATCCCGTCTATATCCGACTGCGCGCCGCTATGGCTGCTGCCAAGTATCACGGGCTTGACCTTGATATGCGTGACTTTGTGGCTGAGCCGGGGGAAGATTCACCCTCGCCAGCTTCATTGGCAAGATGGTTGAACGAGAATGGTGCTGTAGCGAAGGGGATGCGCATCAAGTGGCGCTATCTTGTTCGCATGCAGAATACGCCGCCGATTGTTCTGATGTTTCGTGATGGTTCTGCAGCCCTGATGGTGCGGGCAGATCCCGACAAGAACATCGTCTGGCTTCGCGACCCGCTGGGAGATGAAGGCAGCGTTCCTGTTGCGGTGGATGAACTCAGGCTCACGCAGGTCTGGACCGGCGATATCCTGCTGGTCAAGCGTCGCCGCGACCTTTCAGAGGCAGACGCACCCTTTGACCTGATGTGGTTCGTGCGTGTCGTCTTGCGCGAAAAGCAGTCGCTGCGTGACATCCTGTTCTCATCCATGGTTTTGTCGGTACTTCAGATATTCCCTGCCATGATTGTCATGCAGGTGCTCGACCGCGTGGTGAATTACCACTCGATGTCGACCCTGGTCTCAATCACGGCAATCGTGCTGATCCTGAGCTTCTACGAGACGTTGCTGACCTATGGGCGCCGTGAACTGACGCTTGTCATGACGACGCGCGTCGACACACGTATCTCGCTTCACGCATTCAGCCGCCTTCTTGCGTTGCCTCTCGAGTTTTATGAGCGCGAGCAGACGGGGCGTATCCTTGGCCGCTATATGGCAATCTACAGGGTGCGTGACTTCCTGACCGGCAAGCTCATGTCGACTTTCCTCGATATGTTCACGCTTATAGTCATCCTGCCTATCCTGTTCTGGATGAGCTCGACCCTGGCCTGGATGACGGTTGCCTGCGCAGGCCTCATCGGGTTGATCATCGTGATCTTCCTCACCCCGATGACGCGTGTTTACAACAAGATGGTTCAGGCGGAGATGGACCGCAGTTCCATTCTCTATGAAACGGTTGCCGGTATTCGTACCGTCAAGACGCTGGCTCTTGAACCGACACGTCGCGAGAAATGGGATGAGACTACGGCCGAAGTCATCCGGTGGAAGCTGGCTGCGGGGCGTATGCAGAACTGGCCGAGCACGCTGGTCATGCCGCTCGACATGTTCATCAATCGCGGCATCATTCTTGTTGGTGCCTATCTGATCCTGACGGGGTCGAGCAGCATCCAGCCCGGCGCACTCATGGCGTTCATGATGTTGGGTAGCCGTGTGGCGGCGCCTCTGGTGGGGCTCGCGAAAATCCTCGAGGATGTAAACGAGGTTATGACGTCGCTTGGTGAGGCGGGGCTTGTGCTGAACCAGCCGACCGAAACCAAGGCGCTTACTTCGGGTCTTCGGCCGCCGATCAAGGGTGCGCTCTCTTTTGCCCAGGTCGATTTCAGCTATCCCGGAACATCGATCAAGGCGCTCAACAACGTCAATTTCGAAATTCCTGCTGGCACCATGCTGGGGTTGGTTGGTCGATCCGGTTCCGGAAAATCCACGGTTACTCGTCTGCTTCAGGGGGTAAGTCGCAGTTATACGGGCTACCTGCGTCTCGATGGGGTGGAACTGCGCGAGATCAATCTCAGTCATCTGCGCCGTTCCTTCGGCGTCGTGCTCCAGGACAACTTCCTGTTCCGCGGCACGGTGAGGGACAACATCACTGCCGGTCGAGCTGGCTACACCATGGATGACGTGATCAGGGCAGCTCGTCTTGCCGGTGCCGAGGAATTCATCGACCGTATGCCCGCCGGGTACGATACGCCTATCGAGGAAGGATCAACCAACATCTCGGGTGGTCAGAGGCAGCGGCTGGCCATTGCCCGCGCCGTGATCAGTGACCCGAAACTGATGATCCTTGATGAAGCGACATCGGCTCTGGATCCCGAAAGTGAGGCGCTGGTCAACGCCAACCTGCAGCGGATCGGCAAGGGGCGTACGATGGTCATCGTGTCCCATCGCCTTTCCTCGCTGGTGGACTGTCATCAGATCTGCGTCATGGATAAAGGCAAGGTTGTCGACGTGGCGCCGCACAACGTGCTGCTCGAACGCTGCGAAATCTATCGCATGCTCTGGATGCAGCAGAACCGTCACGAACACGGCACCCATAATAAAAAGAACACCGATCAGAATGACGATCCCATGCTGATGGATGAGGAATAAGCCATGAGCGACAAGGATATTGTTCCCGGAAACGGGCAAGAGGAAAGCACGGAAATCCAGCAGCACGTCCCAAGGCAGGCTGACGATCCGTTTTCACCTCAGGGGCTGCCTCTGGCTCTACTGGAATTCCATTCGCCGAGTGCGGCGTTAGTCAATATGCCCCCTACGGCATCTGCACGCCATATCATCTGGCTGGTTGGGGCCCTGTTCATCGCAGGGCTGGTTGCGGCTGCGGTGTTTCCGCTGAACAAGGTTGTCAGCACACCCGGCAGGCTGGTTGCGGTGAACAACAACCTGGTTATCCAGCCGATGGAGTTGTCCATCATCCGCTCGATCGATGTCGAGCTCGGTCAATACGTGAAAAAGGGCCAGGTGCTGGCGCATCTGGATCCCACCATCACGAAGGCGGATCTCGTCAATCTGAAAGCTCAGCGTGACTCATATCAGGCAACTGTGGCGCGCCTTCATGCAGAGGCGGACGGAACAAACTACACGCCTGATCTGAACGACAGCAACGCGGCCAGAGAGGCGGCATCGTATGCCCGGCGCAAGGCTGAATACACGGCCAAGATCAGTCAGTTCGATCAGGAGATTGCGGCGCTTCAGAGCCAGATCAATGGTTCCCTCGCCAGTGCCGCCATGCATCAGAGCCGCGGGCGCGTGGCGAACGAGGTTCTTCAGATGCGCCGCCGTCTGCAGGCTGATCAGGTTGGAAGCAAGCTTTCTACCCTGGCAGCGCAAAGCGAGTTGATGGAATCTGAAAGAGCGCAGATCGAGGCCCAGCAGACAGCCGCAGCAACCAGATCCAAGCTCGCTGCAACGCAGGCAGAGCGCGATGCCTATGTGCAGAACTGGAAGGCGCAGGTCTATTCCCAGATCGCCGAGGTTCAGCATCGTCTGGATGAAGCTGTAGGTGATTATGAAAAGGCGGCCTTGCGCAACAAGCTTATCGTTCTCAGATCTCCCGATGAGGGCGTGGTTCTCAATATTGCCAAGCTGTCGATCGGGTCGGTTATTTCGCCTGCCCAGGTTCTGATGTCGATCGTTCCGACCGGCGCGGCGCTTGAGGTCGAGGCGGTTCTCAGAGGAAACGATGCCGGTTTCGTCAAGCTTGGGGACCATGCCCTGCTGAAGTTCGCAACCTTTCCTTTCACGCAATATGGGGGGGCAGAAGGAACTGTACGTCTCATCAGTGCTGACGCGTTCACGGCAGCTGATGCCAAAAGCGGCGCGATGGGGCAGATGGCGGCTGGTGACGAGGATCCTTCGCAGAATGGTTATTACCGTGTTCGCCTGCGCATCGACCGTTATACGCTTCATGGCGTGCCGAGCTTCTTCCATCCGACGCCAGGCATGTCTGTATCGGCCGACATCCAGGTGGGTAAACGCACGATGATCCAGTGGCTGTTCAGCAAGGTCATCCCTGCCATGTCGAATGGTATGCGTGAGCCAAACTGAACGGGTTGGACTTGCCCGGAGGAGAGTAGGGTGGCTTTGAAATCACGTCTCGCATCGATCGTCTCGCGTGATGCGAGACTCAGGCATGCGATCACCCAAATCGAGTCCGGCGAAAATGCCGTGCAGGGATTTGCCCTGCTCGGCCCTCTGGCGACACAGGGAAATGTTGAGGCGCAATATCGCATAGGCAAGGCCTATCTCGAAGGCTGGGGCACGCCACCCAGTCTGGAAGATGGTACGAAGTGGATGCGCAAGGCCGCCGAGAGTGGACATGTTCAGGCCCGGCTTATGCTGGGTACGCTGTACCTTGTCGGTTTTCCCGAAGGTTTCGACGAAAACCGTCCCTCTCTCCTTGTCGATACGCGGGATCAGAAACGGATTCCTGACCTACGCAAGGCAGCCTATTGGAGCCGCCTTGCAGCCGATGAAGGCCAGCCTGACGCCCAGGCACTGCTTGCTTACGTCCTGACCAATGGGCCTGACGATCTGCGCAATCCGCTCGAGGCGCGTGGCTGGTACGAGAAGGCTGCGGCGGCTGGCTCGGCTCAGGGACATCTCGGGCTGGGTATGGCGCTTCATACCAATCCGGAATCGGACGACGATGTTGCACGTGGGACCGCTGAACTGGAGCTTGCAGCCCGCGCTGGGCTTGCAACCGCTTTCTATTTCCTGGCCTGGATCAGTGAACAGGGCATAGGGCAGCCAACCGACTTTTCAGTTGCGGCCCGTTATTTCGAAAAAGCGGCTGAACGGGGTGTCGTACAGGCCCAGACGCGTTTTGCTCTTTATCTCCTGCAGGGCAAAGGTGTGGCCCGTCGGCTGGATCGGGCGGAAACCTGGCTCCGCCGCGCTGCCATGGGAGGGGATTCGGAAGCAGCGGCGCTGCTGGGTGACCTGCATATCCGCGGCGAGGAGATGGCGCCGAATTATCTTGAGGCAGCCACCTGGTACCAGATTGCCGCAGAGCTTGGACATGGCGCGGCTGCGCGTGGTCTCGGGCTGCTCTATCTCACCGGGACGGGGGTAAAGCGCGACCCGGATGCGGCGGCAAAATGGTTCCGCGTCTCAGCCGAATGTGGAGACAGGGTGGCCGATGCAGACCTTGGCAATCTGGCGCTGACGGGTATCGGGTCCGAGAAGGATCGTGAAGCGATGCGCCAGCGTTTCCTTCAGGCAGCAGAGAGCGGCGATCTGGTGGGGGCCTTTAATCTGGGCGTGTGTTATGCCGAAGGGGTCGGGATCGGTCGCGATGATACCCAGGCCGCCCTGTGGATGCAGCGCGCGGCAGATGGCGTGGTGAATGCGCAGTACTGGCTTGGGCGCATGTATCTTGAGGGAAGAGGTGTCCCCCACGACATGGCAATGGCCCTCGACTGGCTCGATCGTGCTGCTCGGGCGGGTATGTCCGAGGCCATAACGCTGCTTGCACAGATTCTTGTATCCGGGCGTGCGCCTCAGGGTAAGGATCATCCGCGCGCGCTGGATCTCTACCGTCAGGCAGCCAGACAGGGATATGTTGATGCCATGTTTTCGGCAGGGGCCATGCTGGGTGGTGGGCATGATGTCACTGTCGATCGCCATGAGGCCCAATACTGGTTCAGATGTGCTGCCGAGCGCGGGCATGCGCTGGGTCAGTTGATGCTTGGGCGTTACCTGAAACGTGGTCTTGCTGGTGAGGTAAACCCGGTGGAAGCACGGATCTGGCTCGAACGCGCTCAGGCGCAGGGTGTCGATGATGCCGCAGCCGAACTCGCCAAACTCGAGCGACGCATGGGTGGACGTGGCTGAGGGGCGCCAGCCGTCATCCCGGCGCCCGCCGCCTGTTCAGTCGGGCTATGGCCATACGGTCACCGCGAAAGATCGTGCGGATTGGCAGCGATGGCACGATTCAAAAGCTCAGGATGCCTATCGAAGGGGAACTGACGCTTCGAACGCCGGAGATATCCCGGCAGCGCTTTACTGGCTGGGACGTGCGGCACGCATGGCCCATCATGATCCGAATGTCATCTTCGCCTACGGCATGGCGCTTCTCTCAGGCGCAAGATGGGAAGAGGCATCCCGACGATTTGCATGGATCGCAAGACGTTTTGTCATGCGAAAGGCATATGTCGGGCAGGCGATAGCGCTCTCGCATCTTGGCCGCACTGATGAGGCCGTCGCCATTTTTGGCAAGATGCTTTCGTGTTATGCACCGGCGGAGGAAGTGCTCCCCTGGACCAGGCTTTTCACTGTGCAATCGGGCGCGCCGGGATGGTGCGCCACCAGCAATGAAGGCGTGCTGCACGGCGAAGCTCATGGCCCGGTGACGATCTGGCTCGACGGCGAGGTCGTCGCATCAAATCAGTGTTTACCTTTCACCCTGCCGGCAGTCTGGGAGAAATCTTCGACCCTGAGCGTCAGTTGTGAAGGCAAGCTGCTTTACGGCGCGCCGATCGATCTTCGGTCGATACGCCAGATGCAGGGCTTCGTCTCTGTGCGAGGCCATGCGCTCGACGGCTGGATCTGGTATCCGGCCGACCCGGATTTTTCACCCCCTGTCATGGTCGAGGCAGGTGAAACGCGGATTGAACTGCTCGCTACCCGGCTTGAGCAGGGCACGCTGCTTGAAAAACCGCTGGCACGTCCGCGCCATTTTTCAATAGCTCTGGACGAGTTGCCGCAAGGAGAGATCCGTCTCTATGACCGTTATGGTCAGCCTCTTACAGGGAGCCCGCTTGGCCCAACCGTTATTACCCTGCTTGAGGGTGGTATCGACAGTGGGGGCAATATCGGGTTGCCCAGGGCTGGAGAGGCTGCTTTTGCAGATGAAAGGGTGGGGGAGCGGCGCACGCCTGGATGTCTCGTCATCATCCCTGTCTATCGCGATCATCTCCTGACCCGTCAGTGCATCGAGGCCGTTCTGGCAGACAAAAGCGAGGATCTGGAATGTCTGGTCGTCGATGACTGCTCTCCTGAGCCTGCCCTCAGCCATATGCTCGATGAGTTTGCCGCACGAGGCGATATAACGCTCATTCGCCATGCGTATAATCGCGGGTTTACCGTCAGTGCCAATGCCGGGCTCTTCCGTGCGGAGGGGCGTGACGTCATTCTGCTCAATAATGACGCCATCATCCCTGAGGGCGGGATTAATCGCTTGAGAGCCTGGCTCGATCGGGATCGGGCTATCGGGACAGTGACCCCCTTTTCGAACGACGCAAGCATTCTCTCCTATCCCTCGGTTTCACGACCCAATCCTGTTCCCGATCGCCGTCTGGCTTTGGCGACAGATCGTATTTTCCGCTCATTGCCGAAATCAGGACTTGTGGACCTGCCAACAGGCAATGGTTTCTGCATGGCGATACGGGGTGACTGTCTTGCACAGACAGGGCTTCTGGATGCAGAAATATTTGCCCAGGGTTATGGCGAGGAGAACGATTTCTGTTGTCGTGCGTCTGCGCTGGGCTGGCGCCATGTAGCGGCAACAGACCTGTTTGTCAGACATGTCGGCACGGTATCGTTCGGTCGCACACGTAGTCTCCTGCTTGAACGTAATCTGCGCATGCTCAACATACTGCATCCCGGGTATGACGAGCGTGTCGCGGCTTTCATTGAAAAAGACCCGTTTCGTCTTTTGCGCCGGAATGCCGGCCTTGTCCGCATGATTGCGCGCCGAAAGTCTGCGTCTTCATGTCTCATCATCGTTACACACGATTCCGGTGGCGGGGTCGAACGTGTGATCGATGAGCGGCGTCGGCAGGCTGAGCGCGAGAAGAAACAGGTTCTTGTTCTGCGCCCTCACGAGAGAGGGTGCCGGATAGAAGATTGTGGCGGTGATACCGTCAATCTTGTGTTTGATCTCCCACGGGAATGGCTTGATTTTATTTCCGTCCTTCGACGGATGAAGGCAGAGCGCATCGAATGGCACCATCTGATTGGCCATGCACCGGTCATGCGTGATCTGGCGGCGGCGCTCGATCTGGAATGGGATATCTTCCTGCACGACTATATCTGGTTCTGCCCACGTATCTGCCTGGTAGGACCCAATGACCGTTATTGCGGTGAACCTGCGCTTGCTGGCTGCGAAGCCTGCGTAGCCCAGCAGGGTGCGCTGATTGAGAGCGACCTGACGGTTGCTGAGCTTGTGGCACAATCAGACCGGATACTACGTGGTGCCCGCGAGGTGATTGCCGGCTCAATCGATCTGCAAAGGCGTTTCAAACGGCATTTCACCGGCCTTGAAATCACGCTGCAGCCACTCGAATCAGGTGATTATCCTGCGTTGAAATCACCAAGGCCTCTTGATGGAACGAGGCGACGTATATGCATACCCGGTGCTATCGGGCGCGAAAAAGGATATGAGATCGTTCTTCAGCTTGCTGAAGATGCAGCGCGTCGTAATCTGCCCATCGACTACATCGTGGCTGGATATACCATTGACGATGACCGGCTCATAGCGACAGGCCATGTGCAGGTGCTGGGAGAGTATCGGGAAGAAGAGGCCGTCAGTCTTATCGAGTCGTGTGAGTGTGATATCGGTCTTATCCCCTCTATCTGGCCGGAAACATGGTGCTTTGCCCTGTCGAATTTGTGGAATGCGCGCTTGCCTGCAGTGAGTTTTGACTTGGGCGCGCAGTCAGAGCGAATACAGAGAGAGCGCAGAGGCACAGTGGTGCCGCTCGGAATGCCACTCTCTCTACTGAGTAATGTCTTGCTACATTTTTCACATCAAATGATATAGCTTTTACTGAGTAGTTTATAATGATATACATGAATTTATTCCTTTGGAGCATTCTTTAGCCACATTGTGCAAAGCTTTCCGTTGCACACACAAATCAAAGATGGGTTGATATAAATGTCTAATTCCGCGAGTTCTTCAGGGACGGAGCAGGTCGTGCAGCTTAAGGTCCACGCTTCCCTGATGACCTTTGACGCTGGCCTCTTCTGTGTGTTTCTGCCGCCTGAAAACGCAGTCCAGAGTGTCAATGGCTATCCCGCGGTGACTGTCACCCAGGCGCCGAACATGCCAAACGGTATCGTCACCATCAAAACCTTCGAAGATGACGGTATTATCAGCAGCAGCCACGGTGCTGGCGCAGGTGCAGCTCTTGTGCGTGTGGCTCGCGGACCCGCTCAGGTCATGGTGACAACCTACCAGGCGCCTGACAGTACGTTGCCGGCGCCTGGTATTCAGGTAGCGCGCTTGTCTGGCGATCCCGTTGCGGCATCGCCCGCCGCGGCGCCGGCGGCGGCGCAGGTTGCTACAGGGGCGGCCGCAGCGCCGGTCCCTGCTTCAGCGCCTGACTTCAAGCCTGAACTCGCGGCACATATCCAGCGTCGTGGCGATGTTCTCGCCCAGATCGGTGAATGGATGGGCGAACCCGGAAGCCAGAACTGGATCGAGGGTTTCGGGATTGCACCGCAGTCGCTCGTTGCGCCTGTAGACATCGAATACCAGGCGGTTCTGGGAAAAGGCTGGCTTTCTCCTTGGGCGGAGGCTGGTCAATATTGCGGATCGCGGGGTATGGCGCTTCCTATTCTGGGGCTCTGCGCACGCCTGAAGAATGGTGCTGAAGAGAAGTACGACCTATCCATCGAAGCAACATTTACTGATGGAACGCGTATTGGCCCCGTCGCCGGTGGTGTGACACTCGAAGCCGAGTCGCTCGCGCCGCTCGAAGCTTTTCATCTTGAAATTCTGCCTCGCGATACCGGGAAGGATTCATCGTCCCGTGAGGAGCGATCCTCAAAATCCGCCAAAAAACCGGCGGTCAAGCGTAAGGTTGCCGAGGCCTGACATTATGGCAGCTCCGATACCCGCAGGTATCGGAGCTCTTTTTTTCCGTGATTTCCTGTCCCTGTGCGGTCTGACGTATCATAGGTGTGCGGGCGTTTCCGCACGCCCGCCGCCAGAGTGGCACCGCCGTTTCTTCAGCCAATCAGAGGGCTATTTCGTCGTGCGTTTCCTGTTCGTGCATCAGAATTTTCCCGGTCAGTTCCTCCATCTGGTCAGGCATCTTCATGAGCAGGGCGATCATGAGATCGTTTTCATCTCTGAGGCCAATGAAGGATATTTGCCCGGAGTGCGGCGCGTTCTGTATCGACAGGACCGTGTTGTCTCGCCCGGAACCCATCCTGCGCTGCGGGAACTGGAGATGGGACTCAGCCGCGCTGAGGCCGTCGCGCGGGCAGCCCAGACGTTGAAGGGGCTGGGCTATACGCCCGACATCATTATTGGTCATCATGGCTGGGGTGAATTACTGAACCTGGTCGATGTCTATCCGGATGTACCAATACTTGGTTACTTCGAATTCTTTTATCATACCGACCGGAACGATGTGGATTTTGACCCGGAATTCCCGCCTCGTCCTGAACTGTCACCGAACGTTCGCGTGAAGAATGCCATCAATCTTCTTGCCCTGAATCTCAACCAGCACGGACAGACGCCCACGCTGTTCCAGAGGGAAACTTACCCGGACTGGGCTCAGAGCCGTATCAATCTGTTGCGTGAGGGCGTCAATCTCGACCTTTGCACTCCGGACCCAGGTGTTTTCCGGCGTAACGTCACAATCGGCCCTCATATCATTTGTCCTTCAGACAAGCTCGTGACCTTTGTGGCGCGTAACCTCGAGCCCTATCGCGGCATTCACAGCTTTATGCGGGCGTTGCCTCGTATTCTCGATGAGCGTCCCGATGCCCGCATTATTCTGGTTGGAGGGGACGGAACGAGCTATGGGGCCCCACCGCCTGCGGATGCTGGCAGCTGGCGTGATATCTTCCTCAGGGAGGTCTCCGGACGTATCGATGCCGAGCGTGTGCATTTTCTTGGAAAGATCGATTATGACACGTTCCGTCTCACCCTGCGGCGTTCAGATGCCCATGTCTATCTGACCTATCCATTTGTCGCCTCCTGGTCGCTGCGTGAGGCCATGGCAACAGGATGCGCCATTGTAGGCAGCCAGACCGCACCTGTTGAGGAATTCATTACCGATCGTTCGACCGGATTGCTGGCGCCTTTTCTGGAGCCGGATCGTATTGCGGATGCGGTTCTGGAGATCCTGGAGGACCGCAGGCTGGCGGGGCGTCTTCGTAAGCAGGCACGCCGCTATGCCGAGCAGAACCTGTCCCTGCAGGGCTATCTTGAAAACTACGACGCCCTGATTTCCTCCATCGTGAATTGATGAGGCAATCAGGGCGGTCATAAAGCCTGCAAGCATATGCCCCCGCGTGGCGGGGGCTGTAGCGTGTCAGAAGATTTCGATGTGCGACTTGAAGCCGAGTGTTGCTGCATCCTTCAGGCCCTGCTGGGCACCCGGACGGATGAAGTACTGGAAATCCGGGGCGAAGGTGATGCCGCGCCAGACGCGGATCTGATACATCGCTTCGATGACCATCCCGTTGGTCTGCGGGAAGAACGAACCGTTCAGGAGGGTCTGATAACCCAGGCTCTGCTGGATTTCCTGAGCGGTTTTCACCTTCTTGGAGACCTGGATGTAGCTGAAGTTCACACCCCAGGCGTCCAGCGGACGCGACTTCCAGAAACCACGGTCGAGCACGCCCACCGAGTATTGACGTTCACGGGTCTGGGTCACAGGCGAGTTGTTGTAGAACACGCCGAGCAGGGTGATACCGGCGTCGGGACCATTGCCCTTGTGGCGCATGATCATCTGATCGGCCAGAGCGTAGGCCGACCACGAATTGTTATGGACCTTGCGGGCCTGACCCGTCACAGCCCAGTAATTGTCGTTGATATCATACAGCACGTCCGGATGGGGTGCCGTATCGACAATGCCACCAAGCTTGTAGTGACCCGGCAGCTTGTCCTTGCCGAAGATCGGCTCCCAGCCGAACTCGACCGGTGCGGCCTCGCCGTTGATATCCGCGCCGTTCCACTTGAAGCCCGTGCGCATCTGCTGCACGCCGTAGATGCCCATCGTGTTGAAGTAAACGCCGGCCTGCAGGTAGGTGTACTGCGACGGACGAACACGGACACGCGCCGCCCAGTTCGAATCCGGGTAGGATGAATGGCTGGTATTGTCAGAAGAAGCCTTCGGGTTACCGCAGAAGGCATTATTCATGAAGTTGCAGTACAGCGGGTTCGACGAGAAGTCGGTCAGCAGCGGAATACGACCGGCGGCAATGTCAAGGTGACCATTGAACAGCGTTTCTTCACCGTAGATATAGACAAGGTGAACGACCACGTTACCGCCACCGCCATAGATTTCCTGGCTGGGGTTCAGGTTGTCACCAAACATGCGGCTGGCAGGAATGCCGTAACGGCCGACGAACACGGCATGGGTCGAGAAGCCGCGAATACCGGCGAGCTTTTCCCAGTCGATATCGTTTTCAAAGCCGTACTGGCCGGCATTGCTGCTGCCCTGTCTCAGGCCCAGACCTTTGGTCGGGCTCGTGATGGCACCTGCGAATTCGTTGGTCGTATCCAGAAGGATCGCGACACCATGCTGGCGCAGCCAGGTGTTCCATCCCCATGGATCATCGAAAATGGCTTCCGGATGGGGCAGGGGGGGAACGGACGAGTTCTGGAAATTGACTGTGCCGATCGGGCTCGAGACACGCACCGAAGGTGCAAGGCCTGTGCCGTTGGGCGCACCCCCAGCCAGAGGCGACTGCGCCTGGGCTGACGGCATGGCAGCGAGGGTAGCGAGAGCTGTGGTGACGACACCCAGCGCCTTGGGGGAGATACGGGGAAGAGACATGAGGGCAATCCGCCAGTCGGATGAAAAACGCGAGGTTCCGTGACTTTCCGGGATGAGGCATTTCGTTCCTTATCCCAACATGACTCTTTTATTACATCTAATTTAGATTTGGCAATGGCATGGAAGAGCAGATTCGGCTTGTTGCGCGCTGAATTAAAAAACCGGAAAGACGATGTGTCTTTCCGGTCACGGTTTATTACAGCGAGAGGCTGTTACTTGGCCGCATCGAGAGCGGCGAGAATGGCTTTCTTGGCTTCTTCCGGGCCTTCCCAGCCCGAGACCTTGACCCATTTGTTCGGCTCAAGATCCTTGTAACGCTCAAAGAAGTGCCCAATGGCCTTGAGTGTGATCTCAGGCAGATCGTTGATCGTCTTCACATCGGTATACTGTGTGTGGATCTTGTCGTGAGGCACGCAGATAATTTTCTCATCCTGTCCGCTCTCGTCTTCCATTTTCAGCATGCCAATCGGGCGAGCGCGAATGACAGCACCCGGAACGATCGGCCCCGGCGCCAGAACCAGCGCATCGGCCGGGTCGCCATCTGCAGCCAGCGTATTCGGAATGAAACCGTAGGCGGCCGGATAGTACATCGGGGTGAAAAGGAAGCGATCGACGAAAACGGCGCCGCTCTCCTTGTCCACTTCATATTTGACCGAAGAGCCCTGCGGGATCTCGATCACGACATTGATGTCATCGGGAACGGATTTGCCGGGGGAGATCTTGCTGACGTCCATTACTACATGTCCTGGTGGGAGTGAATTGATCCCCACATCCTAGCGTCTTGGTGTCCGCCTGCACAGATGCCGTAACGTTATGTACTGACTATATTGTTCTATTCGCCACGGTTTGCCCGGACTCAACAGGAATTGCCTTTGCATCGGTAACTCAGCGATCGATATGGCCCAGATCGCGCTCCGGGGCGATGACATCGCGCACGCGCTGCTTGATGTCTTTCGGGCCAGGGAATCCCCCGTCGCGCTTGCGTTCCCAGATCAGGTGTTCACCCGCCATAATGCTGAAGTGACCTCCCGTATCCGGGACGAGCGCGACCTCCCCCAGATCGGTGCCGAAACTTTGCAGCAACTCCTGTGCAATCCAGGCGGAACGCAACATCCAGTTGCACTGGGTGCAATAACGTATGGTGATGCGAACCCTGTCGGCAGGGAATCTGGGTTCGGGTTGTACTGGATCAGCCTCTTGCATCCTTGTCGTCCCTTCTATGATCGGGGTGTCAGATTATCGGGTCTGCGTGGAAACGCGAGACAGGAGGAGAGGGCAGGGTATCCGTCAACCGCATCCTGCCTGCGTGCACATTTGCGGGATGTCTGGGGGGAGCCGATTACATGATCACTGGTGCTCATGCCCGTCCTGATCTGGCTCATGGGGCCTGGAGAGATGTGCAAAATGATGAATGCACTGATTTCTTTGTCATGTCGTCTTGCAAATGGGGCCGAATTGCGCGATTTCCTGCACAACCTGTGCGCCTGTAGCTCAATTGGTTAGAGCAGGCCGCTCATAACGGCTTGGTTGCGGGTTCGAGTCCTGCCGGGCGCAGGGGTTTTTACGCTCCTATGAGGAGCGCACTCGAGCCGCGTTCTCGTCCTATTCCGTCCGACCATTCCATCAGGAGATCCGTCATGGCCGCCTATCAGTATGTCTATGTCATGAAGGACCTGACGAAGGCCTATCCCGGGGGCCGTGAGGTCTTCAAGGGTATCACCCTGTCCTTCCTTCCCGGCGTCAAGATCGGTGTGCTCGGTGTCAACGGCGCCGGTAAATCGACCCTGCTCAAGATCATGGCCGGTATCGAAAAGGAATATGGCGGTGAGGCCTGGGGCGCTGAAGGCGCGCGCATCGGCTATCTGGAGCAGGAGCCCAAGCTCGACGAGTCCCTGACCGTCGGTGAGAACGTGGCACTCGGCTTCGGTGACCTGAAGCACGCGGTGGATCGCTTCAACGAGATCTCGATGGCTTTTGCCGAGCCGATGACCGACGATGAAATGACCGCGCTTCTGGCCGAACAGGCCGAGTTGCAGGAAAAGATCGACGCTGGCGACGGCTGGGAGCTCGATCGCAAGCTCGAGATCGCGCTCGAAGCCCTGCGTTGCCCGCCTGCCGACAGCCCTGTCACCATGCTTTCCGGTGGTGAGCGCCGTCGCGTGGCGCTGTGCCGCCTGCTGCTCGAAAAGCCCGACCTGCTGCTGCTTGACGAACCGACCAACCATCTCGATGCCGAGAGCGTGGCCTGGCTCGAAAAGACCCTGCGCGATTATCAGGGCACCGTCATGGTCATCACCCATGACCGCTACTTCCTCGACAATGTCACGAACTGGATTCTCGAAATCGAGCGCGGTCGTGGTTATCCGTTCGAAGGCAATTACTCCTCCTGGCTGACCCAGAAGCGCAAGCGTCTTGCCCAGGAAGAGAAGGAAGAGAGCTCGCGCCAGCGCGCCCTTGCCGCCGAGCAGGAATGGATCAGCGCCTCGCCCAAGGCCCGTCAGGCCAAGAGCAAGGCCCGTATCACCAAATACGAGGAAATGCTGGCCGCCAGTCAGGAGCGTGCCGGTGGCACGGCCGATATCGTCATCACCCCCGGCCCCCGTCTGGGTGGCACGGTCATCGAGGCCGAGAACCTCTCCAAGGGCTTTGGCGATCGTCTGCTGATCGACGGCCTGAACTTCAAGCTGCCGCCGGGTGGTATCGTGGGTGTGATCGGGCCGAACGGTGCGGGTAAGTCCACGCTGTTCAAGATGATCACGGGTCAGGATCAGCCGGATGGCGGTGCGCTCAAGATCGGTGACACGGTCAAGCTCGGCTATGTCGATCAGTCACGCGACTCGCTCGATGACAGCAAGACGGTGTGGGAAGAAATTTCGGGCGGCACGGATGTCATCCAGTTGGGCAAGCGCACGGTGCCGTCGCGTGCCTATGTCGGTGCCTTCAACTTCAAGGGCTCCGATCAGCAAAAGCGCGTAGGCGTGCTCTCGGGTGGTGAGCGTAACCGCGTGCATCTGGCCAAGATGCTCAAGAAGGACAGCAATGTCATTCTGCTCGACGAACCGACCAACGATCTCGATGTCGACACGCTGCGTGCGCTCGAAGACGCTCTTGCCGAATTTGCCGGTTGCGCCGTGGTCATCTCGCATGATCGCTGGTTCCTCGACCGTCTGGCTACGCATATCCTCGCCTTCGAGGGTGATAGCCATGTCGAATGGTTCGAGGGTAACTTCCAGGATTATGAAGAAGACAAGCGTCGTCGCCTCGGACCGGATTCGACCGAACCGAGCCGTATCAAGTATCGCCCCATCGCACGTTAAGGGATGAAGATGTCGGAGCGGTTCATCTCTGACATCTCTCTTGCCGATGTCATGACCGGGTACGCATCGTGACGCTTGGGCGTCAGATACGGACCCAGCGGCTCGTGCTGCAGCCCGTAAGCTGGCACGATATGCAGGACATGATTCGCCTCAAGACCAATGGCGCCTCATTCGGGCGTATGCTGGGGGGTGTCCGCTCGCTCCGGCAGGTCGAGGACGAAATGGCCGATGACCTCGCTTTCTGGGCAAAGCGCGGCATCGGCATTTTTACCATTCGCGAAAACAACCGATTCGTGGGCATCACGGGGTTGCATGAGCGTCCGGACGGGCGCGGCCTGGGCCTGCGCTTCGCACTGGTACCCGAGGCCGCCGGGCGTGGTATCGCACGTGAGGCAGCGGGCGCTGCGCTGCGTTTTGCGCTGGATGCAGGTGTCGAACGCGTGGTGGGCGTCACCCGCGAGGACAATATGCCTTCCCGCATCGTGCTGGGCAGCATTGGTATGCACCATGTGGAAAGCTTCGAGCGCGATGGCTATCTGATGCTCGTTTATGAAATCAGGCAGGACAAGCGAGCTGCTCTGGCCTAAAGGCGTCCCGTACGCAGTGCCTTGGCCCAGTCTGGCCGGCCATTTCTTTCCGCAGTTTGTGCCGCCTGCTCCCAGTCATAGGCGACCGTATGGAGGCTGGCAGCCCAGTTGCCGTTTGCGTCGTCGAGCAGCGCGTAACGTGCGTGCGGAGAGACATTGCTGATCTGATGGGGGCAGGGTTCGTCATCCTCATAGGCAGGCAGGCCCACGCTGCCGGGATTGAGTACCAGTCTCCCTTTTCCGAAGGCCACCTTGCGCTGAATGTGGGTATGACCGCACAGGATGAGGCGGGCGTCCGTGCCTTCGGCGCGGGCGACGATTTCTGCCTGCGTAGCGGGACGCAGACCCCGAGCCGAGACAGTTTCAAGGAAATAGGCGATGTCGCTGGTGGGGGTGCCATGAACGAGAAGGATATCGCTTTCCAGCCGAAGCGTTGCCGGAAGCCTTGTCATCCAGTCGAAATGATGAGGAGCGAGGGCCCGGCAGGTAAAGCGGTCGGACGCCCCCATCTCATGAAATGATTGCGTGAGAAGCTGCCGCTCGTGATTGCCAGCTATGGCAGTCGGGGCGAGGGAGATCAGTCTTTCGGCTGTTTCGAAGGGCAGGAGCGGACCAGAGAAATGATCGCCCAGAATGACCAGCTGGTCGACGCTGTGCAGGGCGCAATCTGCCAGGACGGCATCTAGCGCCGTGAGATTGCCGTGTATGTCCGCGAGGACGGCTATTTTCATGAAGCAGGTCTTTTCGTCGGGAGCGTCAGAACTCCCGACGAAAAGGATGTGTCGTCAGTGACGATGCGAGAGCTGACGCTCGAGCGCGCTGATCAGTGTGGCGACATTGCCGCCATTGCGGGCGAGATAGGAGCTGTAATCCTGGCGCTGGGTCAGGCGCAGGCTCGTTCCCTCACCGATCATGTCGACGATCTTCATGCCGCCATCATGGGCAATCAGCAGGCCCATATCGGCAACCGGCTGACCGGGGCGCATGATCTGGGCGCTGACGAGTTCACCATTGGGGGTGTTGGTCTCGCCGGTCACCTTAAAGCTCACGCCGCGATAGTCACCGATCTTGTCCGTAACGGCATTGACCAGCACCTGATGGAACAGCTTCAGGTACTGGGCCTGCTGATCAGGGGTGGCCGTGCGCCAGTAGCGCCCAAGGCAGAACTTGCCGATGGTGGCGATGTCCACATTGCTCTGCAGCAGGGGCAGAACCTCGGCCTTCTTTTCAGCCAGGCCCTTGTCGCTGTTGATGATCCCGACGAGCTTGCTACCGAAAGCGGTCACGAAGCCCTGTGCATCTTCAGCATGGGCCGGGGTGGACAGGGCTGCGACGGAAACGAGCGCTGTGGTCAGAGCGCCAAGAGCTGCGCGACGGGAGAAAGAGATGCAGGTTTTGAACATGTCGGGAGGTCCTTAATTGTACCAGTCCGGCACGGTCGCCCGGTGGTCGTTGCGGAGCGAGTCAACCTGGCTGGCGCGGTTCTGCTGCCAGGCGCTGCGAATAAACGCGTACGGATCGAGTGAATCCTGCTCGACCTGATCGATCTCGTCAATATGAGACGAGAATCCACCCAGCACGCCAGCGACGTTATAGGCCCAGTTGAATGTCAGCAGGCCATAGCCGCGTGGCACGTAGTTGATGGGCGACAAGCCCTGCGCGATGGCGTAGCCGCCAGCATCGCGCAGCGTGTTGGGGCCGAGGCCCGGCAGGAAGAGATAGGGGCCGCTCGGTACACCCCATGTCGCCAGTGTCAGACCCGGATCGCTGTCATGATGCGGATAGCCCAGCGATGTCGCGACGTCGATGAACCCGGCAGCGCCAAGTGTCATGTTGATGACATAACGCATGAAGTCATCGCCAGCGCGGCGTGGCTTGCCAGCACCGACATCACTGAAGAAGACCGTTGGCATGTACCATGTCTGGTTCAGGTTATCGATCGAGTTGCGGATCGGCTTGGGTACCGCCCAGGCCCAGGCCTTGCCCACCGGACGCAGCGCGTGATGATAGGCCCACATCTGGATGCCATACATCTTGCGGTTGACCGGCTCGTAGGGGTCGTTGGCTTCCTTGTAGTCCGCCAGCGCCTCGGGATCTTTCGGCGGCGGGTTGCGCCAGCTGGCGCAGGCACTTAGGGAGAGAAGGGCGCTCAGCCCGATGAGAACACGGCCGCCCTTGCGCTGCTCGCGCCGTCTTTTACGGCTTGAATCGGCAGTTCCGGCGGTTGGCCGGTTATCGGAATCACCTAGCGGTGCGGTCATCGCAATCCCCAAGTCGTGTCAGCGCGCTCGGTCGCGCCATAAACTGCGCACCTGCTCACGATCGTTTATCCGGAGCCGTCACTCAACTCCGGTCCTGTTACCTCATCGCGTCACCCACAATTCAGCAGGAAACACCCTCTCTGGCGGGAAGAGAATGTCCGTGCTGTCTCGCGCGAGACGCAGCATCGTGGTTTTCTAGCACGATGTCTGTCAGACGCCAGACCGTAGATGCCAACTCATGCCGTATGCGTAGCGTTTGAGGTGGGCTGCGGTTGAGGAAAATGAACTTTATATACTTTGACACAGATCATTTCTCCGACCAGTGTGGCGGCGAATCAACAGATGGAAGCACCTTGTCCATGAAAGCATTAGTGAAGAGCGCCGTATGTCTGGTGGCGCTTGCGGGGATAATGGACGGTGCGGCGCAGGCTGCGCCAGCTGTGACGGTCCAGCCCTGGGGCAAGACTCCTGCCGGTGAGGATGTCAAAATCATCACGCTGACCAACGATCATGCGATGACGGTCCGTGTCATCACCTATGGCGGCATCATCCAGTCTGTGGAAGCGCCGGACCGCGCAGGTCATGTGCAGGATCTGGTTCTGGGGTTTGGCACGCTTGAGGGCTACACGAAGGACTCGGCTGAGGGCGGCCTGTTTTTCGGGGCAATGATCGGTCGCTACGCCAATCGTCTGGCCCATGGCACCTTCACCATCGATGGCAAGAGCTATCATACGGATCTGACCGACCCGCCAAACGCCCTGCATGGTGGAAAAATCGGTTTTGACAAGCACGTCTGGATGCTGGTGGACACGAAAAAGAACGCCAAGGGTGCTTCGGTCACGCTGCGTCTTGTCAGCCCCAATGGCGATCAGGGTTTTCCCGGCGCGCTCACGACCAGCGTGACGTATACGCTGGATGAAAACAATGCGCTCAGCCTGCACTACCAGGCCACGACCGATGCGCCGACCGTGCTGAACCTGACCAATCATTCCTACTGGAACCTGAATGGCGAGGGCTCGGGCTCGATCGAGAACGAGGTCATGCAGATCAACGCCGAGCGTTATACCCCGACCGACGGCACCTCGATCCCGACGGGCGAGCTGGCCACGGTGGCGGGAACGCCGCTTGATTTCCGCAAGCCCATGCGGATCGGTGATCATCTGCGCAGCGACTTTGCGCAGATGCTGATTGCTCGTGGCTATGACCATAACTGGATCGTCGATGGTGCCTACGGCAAAGCCCCGCGGCCTGCTGCGGTGATTTTCGATCCGGCTTCCGGGCGCACGCTTGAGGTCTCGACCAACCAGCCAGGATTGCAGGTTTACACCTCCAATTCGCTGACCGGGAAATATGCCGGGATCTCCCATCGGGCCTATCGTCAGACCGACGCGCTGGCCCTCGAAGCCGAGCATTATCCCGACAGCCCGAACCATCCGTCCTTCCCCACCACGGAACTCCGTCCGGGGCAGAAGTTCGACTACACGACCATCTTCAAGCTCGGTACCCGCTAAGCTTCCAGTGGCCTGACCCGAAAGAACCCTGTACGTCTCCGGACGTGCGGGGTTTTTTTTACGCCTGGTACTACGGCCATCGGGCTTGGGGGGCACAGCTTTCACGGTCCCAGGAACTCCGATCTGGTCCCATCACGCCGTGGGCACGTCGCTATGCGTCGTGCCGGTGGCGTTGGTGGACGCCGTACTCACGGTCGCCATGCAGGTCGCGCCGTGTGATGAACAGGCCACGATTGGCCGCGAGATGCAGCACCGTCAGCCGCGCGCCTGAACGGCCTGTCTGCGGATCGATCACGCTGGCCACCCGATGTTTGACCTCGAGTTCCAGAGGCCGCTCGAATTCCAGCGCCAGCCGGTGACTGCGCCATGTCATGGCCAGTTCCGTCTCCCCATGGGCGCGCCCGTAGCTGAGTGACATCGCATCCTTCTGAACAATCTGGTGGGCGGCACCGCTCAGCATGAGAATTCCTGCCACAGCCGCAGCTGCATGGCCGATCCGGCAGAACTGGGCGTGGGTCAGCAGAGGCAGGACCCACTGTGTCACCTTGATCGCGGCCAGCGCTGCTGCACCCACGCAAACCCCAGCCAGAAAGACCCCGCGATCAAACAGGCCGAACTGCGCGTAAAGCACCAGCTTGATGGCATGAAGCAGCACCTCATTGGCTGCGCGCGTAGCAATCAGTGCCTGCTTCTGCAGGCCCAGCTTCTGGTAGAGCCGGTTGAAAAGGAGGCCCGTCGCACCGGTGAATCCGGAAACGAACCCTGCTGCGAACCCTATGGCAGGCAGGTAGCGCCACTGGCGCTGATCGGTCTCTACGGGCGGGCTGCGACGAAGGAGCAGAAACACATTGCCACTCAGAAACAGGCCTAGCGCAAGCTCAAGATAAACCGGTGGCATGAGCCGCAGGCAGAACACGCCCAGCGCGGCAGCCGGCAGGGCGGCCGGGGTAAAAAACAGAACAACCCGCCAGTTGATGACCTGCCAGAAGGTGACGATGCGCCCGACCGTGCTGCACATGGTACCGATGGAGAGCGCTGCCGGGATTTTGGGTGTGGCCAGCACAAGGCCCAGCACGGGCATGATCACGAGGCCAGCGCCCCCGCCTGCGACGGAGGAGATCGTGAAGGCAGCACAGGAGAGGCAGAAAAGGAGCAGAAAAACCATCATGGCCGGGAAACCGCTTCCGCAAGGCGCACCGGCAAGCAGTGTATGCCGGGCTCATGAGGGTATTTTTTATATGAGAATTACTCTCAACAAATTATCAAATCATGTCGGGGAGGTCCGCTTGTGTCGTACCGCTTGCGGGTCGACGCGCCAGAGGCGGGGTATGGCGCAGGCAGGGGCTACAATTTACGGTCGCGCTTGATCCGGTCCCACGCCGCGTTAATGCGGGCGACGCGATCACCGGCCTTGGCCAGGGCATCGGGACTGAGGTTTTTCTGACCGAGAACATCAGGGTGATGTTCCCTGATCAGCACACGCCAGCGCGTCCTGACTTCCTGATCGGTGGCGCTACGCGTGAGACCCAGTTCGACATAGGCATCGTTTTCGTTGCTGGCTGAACCGGAGCGACCCGTCTCGGCCCTGTCCCAGGCCCCGGGTGGCAGGCCAAAAGCCGCATGGACCTTTTTCAGGAAAGCCGTTTCAGCAGGATGCAGATCGGCGCCGGGGGGAAGATCCGCCCGTGCGATGACGAAGAGCGCCATCAGCAGTTGCTCAAGCGGGGCACGATCCTTGGTAAAGCCCTTGCCGAGTTCGCGGGCATACATCTCGAAATCATCCGTGCGGTCACGGGCCCGATCGAACAACATGCCCACTTCACGCATGTTATCGGCCGGAAACTGGAAGAGCGAGCGAAAGGCCCTGATCTCGGCCTTGTTCACCGGACCATCGATCTTTGCCATCTTGGCGCAGAGGGCGACCAGACCGATGGCATAAAGCTGATCGGTCTTGCCAAGCAGGGTGGACATCTTGGCGGCTGCCATGAAGGCGGCCCCATTGGGGTCAGGCTGTCCCTTGGTGCGCCAGTGCTCGTGCCATCCCCCGGTTGGTGTTTCAAGCAGCGAGCCGCGATCGGCCGCATGGCCCAGCGCCGCACCCATGAGCGCGCCCATCGGTCCGCCAACAGCGAAACCGGCCACGCCACCGAACATCTTTCCCCAGAATGCCATTCCCTATCGGTAGCATGAGCACAGGGGAGAGTTCAAACAGTGGTGGGGCGATCCTTGGCCGGAGCCGTGTCGTCAGCTGGTTGAGCTTGCGGCGAGAGGCGAGGGAGGCTGCGCGAGAGGGACGCAGTGAGCGTTGAGAGGTCATAGGGTTTGGACAGCACGACGACAGACGGATCGCCCTCGACGGCATGAACATCACCTGTGGCGAAAACGACCCCGATATCAGGCCTGAGGAGGCGCGCCTGCGCAGCCAGATCCTTCCCCGAAAGGCCCGGGAGGTTCACATCTGTCAGCAACACATCAACCGGCATCGTTTGCAGCACGATCAGGGCTTCGTCGTAATCGGCAGCCTCAACGGTCAGGAAGCCCGATTCCTTGAGCATTTCCGAGGTGGCCTGACGGATCAGACGGTCATCCTCAACCAGCAATACCGTCACGCAAAGCGTGCGGGCCGGAGCGTTCCCCATTCCGACGGACTCCGCCCCGGAAATGAGGGCCGCCTGTCCGGCGCTGGCAGACAAGGCTTCCGATGGGTCCGGCTGGCGCGGCGCTGTTGCCTGCACGCGTTGCTGGCGATTGGCCAGAACATGGCGGAATTTCCGGGCCAGCGCGTCGCGCGTATAGGGCTTGGAAAGCAGTTCCACCCCGGCATCCAGGCGGCCGCCATGCACGATTGAGTTCTCGGTATAGCCGGAAGTGAAAAGCACAGCGATGTCCGGCAGGCGCTCCTTGGCGCGACGGGCCAGTTCCGGGCTCTTGAGGGTTCCGGGCATGACAACATCGGTAAACAGGATATCGATGGGCATACCGCTTTCGATCACCACCAGCGCATTGGCGGCATCGGTGGCCTTGAGAACCTGATAGCCGAGGTCGGAAAGCATCTCGACCACGGTGGCCCGCACTTCATCGTCATCCTCCACCACCAGCACGGTCTCGCTGCCGCCGGTGACGGGGGCCATGTGATGTTCGATTTCGACATCCTCGGCGTCCATCGCACGGGGCAGATAGAGCTTGATGGTCGTGCCTTCGCCCGGCTCGGAGTAAATGTTGATGTGACCGCCGGACTGCTTGACAAAACCATAGACCATCGAGAGGCCAAGCCCGGAGCCCTTGCCTTCTGCCTTCGTCGAGAAGAATGGCTCAAACACCTTGGCAAGAATGTCGGGTGTCATACCCGTGCCGGTATCGCTGACGGCCAGAAGCACATATTGCCCGGCCTTGACCTCGTCATGCTGGCGCACATAGGCGTCATCGAGATGGGTGTTGCCGAGTTCGATCGTCAGCTTGCCCTGTCCATCCATCGCATCGCGGGCATTGATGGCGAGATTCAGGAGGGCGTTTTCGATCTGTGCCGGATCGATGAACGTGTTCCACAGGCCAGCCGAGACGATGGTCTCGATCTCGATCCCTTCACCAATCGCACGGCGCAGCATTTCATCCATGCCACGCACGAAGCGGGTCACATTCACGATCTTGGGTTCGAGTGCCTGACGGCGGCCGAAGGCAAGCAGCTGGCTGGCCAGACGTGAACCACGCTGCACGCCGCCCATTGCGCTGCTGACGTGACGCTCGGCCCGGCTGTTGCCCATCACATATTTGCCGAGCAGTTGCAGATTGCCGCTGATCACCTGAAGCAGGTTGTTGAAATCATGCGCCACGCCGCCAGTCAGCTTGCCGATGGATTCCATTTTCTGCGCCTGAGCCAGTCGGGTCTCGGCCTGACGTCGCTCCGTGATCTCCTCGATCACGCGGTTTTCGAGCGTCTCGTTCAGCTTGCGCAGCTGTTCTTCAGCCCTCTGGCGATGGTGTACCTGACGGGACAGGTCTTCGGCATGATCGCGCAACGCAGCTTCTGCGGCGCGTTGATGGGTGATGTCGGTATGAACCCCCACCCATTCGGTGATTTCGCCTGCGTCATCGAGGATGGGCAGGGCGCGTATGGCAAAATTGCGCCACTTCCCGTCGCGGTTGCGCACGCGATGCTCATGCACGAACATGCTGCGTGACGACACGGAGGCGTTCCATTCGACAACCGAGGCGGCCGCGTCGTCCGGATGAACGGCATTGGCCCAGCCGAAACCCTGATATTCCTCGCTTGTCTGGCCTGTCAGCGCAGCCCAGCCCGGCTGCTCGCCCGTCATGCGGCCATCGGCGCTGTTGGTCCACAGCACACCATGAACGGCTTCCATCGCGGTGCGGAAACGCCTGTCGCTTGCGGCGACCTCGGCGATACGCCGTGCCCGATCCTCGATATCGATGCCGAGGATATGCACGCCATGCACGACCCCATCATCGTCGATATGCGGCACGTAGCGGAACTCTGTATGACGCTCTGTGCCGTCCTGATGAGGCAGGAGTGTCTCAGCGGTGAGAGACCGGCCCGAGAGCGCAGCTTCCAGATCGGGGCGCCTGTCTTCATAGACACGTGCCCCCAGAACCTCGATGACGGGGCAGTTGACGATGCGCTCAAGCGGCAGGCCCAGCCAGGATTCATAAGCGGCATTGGCAAAGCGATAGATATGCGCCTGATCGACATAGGAAACGAGCATGGGCGTCGCATCGGTGACGCGCCGTAATTCCGCTTCGCTTGAGGCCAGACGCTTCTCGGCGTGAACGCGTTCGGTATTGTTGACGATGGTGCACAAGACGCCGCCAGGCGCTTCGCCCATTTCGTAAACGGGGGTGAAATAGAAGTCGAGAATCAGCGTTTCGACCTGATCCTGCCGGTTGAGCCTGATCTTGCGATTCTGAAAACTTGCGGCTTCCCCGCGCATTCCGGCTTCGATAACGGGTCTTGTCCACGCATCGAGTTCGGGGAAGGCTTTTGCGAGCGGCGTTCCAAGTGCGTAGGGGTGGCGGTCGCCTGCGATGAGACTGAAGGCGTCGTTGTAGAACAGGATCTGCTCGGGCCCCCAAAGCAGCATCTTGGCCACAGGGGAATTGACGATATTGGTAATCGTTGCCCGTAGCGGATCAGACCATCGGCATGTTGGGCCAACGGCATGCTGTTTCCAGTCCAGTCCACGGATCAGCGCACCGCATTGACCACCAGCAGGCGGAAAGGCGACTCCCTCCCGCTTGGCGGAAGTGGCCATTTTCTCACGCAGCAGGGTCAGGCCAGCTTCGATCATGGCGCGCTCACTCGTGAAGCTGCCACGCGTGATCTCGGCTTCGATAAAGGCTTCGAGGCTGTCAGGAGAGATGGCAGTGCCAGATGGGCAAGACGTCATGGATCGATGAAGCCCCAGCATCACGAAGGTGAGCATTATGATGTTGTCGTTAAATATCGACAACGATCGTCATTGGCTAGAGGTTTGCTCACGGTCAGGTGAGAGGCGTTGCACCAATCGTGGGGGCGCCTGAATCTTCATTGGCAGCCGCCTATGCAGAGGATTGCAGCGATGGTCCTGCCTACCGAAAAATGCAAAAGAGAGAAGTACTCGAGCAGATTACTCTGTGCCTGATATCGGAGACAAATCATTTGCCCGCGCATTGCGTATTCTACCTCAACGAGAAAGACGTTTCGGTACTTACCTGCGTGGGGTTCGGCTCTTTTCCTGCCTATTCCGGGTCCGGCGACTTCACCAACCGCCCTGCGGCGGCCAGCAACAGGAATAACGGTCCTCTCCCATCGGGGCTTTACCATATCCTCGACCGGCAGTGCGGAGGTCGACTGGGTGTCGTCAGGGATCATGTCGGTGATTTCTTCGCGGGTACCCGACGTCAGGACTGGTTCGCCCTCTACCGTGATGACGGCATCATAGACGATCAGACATCGATAGACGGCATCAGACGCGGGGCTTTCCGGCTGCATCCTGTTGGGTTCTGGGGGATCAGCAAGGGATGCATTACATTGCCTGAAACCCATGATTTCTATCGCCTGCGTGAATTCCTGCTCGCTCAATCGCCGACCTATGTGAACGGGATGCGGTCTTACGGGACGCTGGACGTCAGATGAAAGCGCTTGTCACCCTGCCGGTCGCCGTTCTGGTCTATCTCGCTCTGGGTAATGCCACGCATCACTATTTTGCCTGGTCGGGTCGAAGCTGGAAGATCCTGTCGCCCGTTTTTTACGTCAATGACGCTCTTGCCCTGGGTCTGAGTCAGGCCAGTATCATCATGACGACCATGATGCTTGTCAGCCTTATCCTGGCCTACGTCATCGTGACAGGGCTGCGTGCGTTGATGAGCCGCCGCAAGGCCTGAATTCCGCAGGATACAGCAGGCAGTGTTCGCAGTCGTGACAATTCGGGACGCCTTGAGCGTTACCGGATTGCGCTCAGGAACTGCGTAGAAAGGCCAGACAGGCTACCCGTAATGCCGAGGCGAGCGGGCGTTCCGGCGGGCGGGATGCGTCGATACTGGCGATCAGGGAAGCCAGCGAATTGCCGGCACTCATTTCCTCCAGCACGGCCCAGAATTCCGGCTCCAGAGCGATGCTGGTGCGGTGGCGTGACAGTGTGAAGCTGCGTTTGACGAGATCACTCATTGTCTTCGTGACCCAGCAACTCGGCTCGTGCCCATTCTGCCGCTTCAGCCACCATCGGGTTCTCGTCCCCGGTCAGGGTTTCGATCAGGGCCAGATGGTCAGTGTTGCGCGAATTCCCGAGCGCGATCAGCACATTGCGCACAAAGCGGTTGCGGCCGATGCGCTTGATGGGCGAGCCGGAGAAAAAGCTGCGAAATCCGGCATCGTCCAGACGGGCCAGATCGTCCAGCCGGGGCGCCATCAGATCGGCACGGGGCTGGAGCTTCATATGGCGCGAGGTCGCGGCAAAACGGTTCCACGGGCAGGCATTCAGGCAGTCGTCACAACCATAGATGCGATTGCCCATCGCCTTGCGGAATTCGACTGGAATCGGCCCGTCATGCTCGATGGTGAGATAGGCGATGCAGCGTCGCGCATCGAGCGCATAAGGGCGCGGAAAAGCATCGGTGGGGCAGGCGGTCAGGCAGCGCGTGCAGCTGCCGCACGACCCGGCGCGTGGTGGTGACGGGGTGAGGTCGAGCGTGGTGTAGATTTCACCCAGAAGCAGCCATGACCCATGATCGCGGGAGACGACATTGGTGTGCTTGCCCTGCCAGCCAAGCTGGGCCTGTTCGGCCAGAGGCTTTTCCATAACCGGCGCCGTGTCGACAAACACCTTCACCTGTGTGCCATCGCCACCGACATCCTGACGCACCACGAATTGCGCCAGATGCTTGAGCATGCCCTTGAGCACATCATGATAGTCGCGATGGCGGGCATAGACCGAGATCGTGCCGGTATCGGGTTGGTCGAGTGTTTCGGCGGGATCGGCTTCAGGTGCATAAGACAGGCCGAGTGAGATCACGCTGCGAACCTCGGGCCAAAGCGCCTTGGGGTCGCCGCGCTGGTCGATGCGCTGTTCCATCCAGCTCATGGTGCCGTGGCGCCCGTCTTCCACGAACTGCTTCAGGCGCGTGCGGGCTTCTTCGGGCAGGGTGGCGTCACAGAACCCGATCGCATCGAAGCCGAGATGCCGCGCATGGTCGGCAATGCGGTCTTCGATGCTCTTGCTCATGGGGCAGAGGACGTCATGGGACGGGTGGCCAGTCCGGCTGGGGGAATTCGTCCTGCGTCCAGTCTCCCGCGGCCCAGCCGGCACGCAAGGCAAGCGCTTTCTGCGGCAGGGTGCCGTCCACGATGGCCGCGCGTATCTCACGCATCAGGCGCTGGTAATAGGCGAGATTGTGCCAGGTCAGCAGCATCGGGCCCAGAATTTCATTGGCGCGGAACAGGTGATGCAGATAGGCGCGGCTATGGCGTGAACAGGCCAGACAATCGCAGTCCGGGCTGATCGGGCGATTATCCTCGGCATGGCGGGCATTGCGCAGATTGAGCGTACCGCGCTCGGTATAGGCGCGCGCCGTGCGGCCTGCACGTGTGGGCATGACGCAATCGAACATGTCGACACCGCGTTCCACACCGCCCAGCAGATCATCGGGGGTGCCCACGCCCATCAGATAGCGTGCATGGTCCTGCGGCAGGAGCGGGGTGGTGAAATCGAGCGTCGAGAACATGAGTTCCTGACCTTCACCCACCGCCAGACCGCCGATGGCATAACCCTCAAAACCGATATCAGTCAGGGCTTTGACCGAGCGCGCGCGCAGATCGCGCTCCGTGCCGCCCTGCACGATGCCGAACTGTCCGTAGCCGGGGCGTTGCACGAAGGCCTCGCGCGAGCGCGCCGCCCAGCGCATGGACAATTCCATGGAGGATTCGAGGCGCTCCGGCGTGGCGGGCAGGGCGGGGCATTCATCGAAACACATGGTGATGGTGGCATCCAGCGCGTGCTGGATGTCTGTGCTGCTTTCCGGCGTCAGGCGATGCTTTGAGCCATCGATATGGGAATTGAACGTCACCCCGTCCTGATCGAGCTTGCGCAGCGCACCAAGCGACATGACCTGAAACCCGCCTGAGTCGGTCAGGATCGGACCGGACCAGTCCATCATGCGATGCAGGCCGCCCATCTTGCGCACGCGCTCGGCGCCGGGGCGCAGCATGAGGTGATAGGTATTGCCCAGAATGATACCCGCACCCGTCGAGCGCACGGCATCCATGGTCATGGCCTTGACCGTACCCACCGTGCCGACCGGCATGAAGGTAGGCGTCGGGATCGTGCCATGGGCGGTATGCAGATGGCCTGCACGCGCCTGACCGCAACAGGCCTCGGCCTTCCACTGCATTTTCGTGGCGGATTCGGTCATGGGGCGCGGTCCAGCAAGCAGGCATCTCCGTAGGAATAAAAGCGAAAGCCATTGGCAATCGCGTGACGATAGGCCTCGCGCATGGTCTCGGTTCCGGCCAGGGCACAGACGAGCATGAACAGGGTCGAGCGCGGCAAATGGAAATTGGTCATCAGCCGATCAACCGCTCGGAAACGATAGCCCGGCTTGATGAATATGGAGGTCTCCCCCTCCCAGGGGTGAACGATGCCCTGCTCATCGGCGGCGCTCTCAAGCAGACGCAGGCTGGTCGTGCCGACGGCCACGATTCTCCGGCCGCTGGCGCGGGTGTCGTTGATAAGCTGTGCCGTCTGGGCGTCGATGCGGCCCCATTCGGCGTGCATCTTGTGGGTGGCAATCTCGTCACGCACGGGCAGGAAGGTGCCCGCTCCCACATGCAGGGTGAGGGTGTGGCGCTTTACGCCGCGCGCATCGAGCGCGGCCAGAACCTCGGGCGTGAAATGCAGCCCCGCCGTGGGCGCCGCAACGGCGCCCTTGTAGCGCTCGAAAATCGTGGCGTAGTCGCTGTCATCCTGCGCCGTCGGGCCGGTGGGGCGGTCGATATAAGGCGGCAGGGCAAGAACGCCAGCGCGTTTGAGGAAGTCGTCAAAGGCCTCGCCCTCGGCGGAGAAGCGCATGGAGATTGCCCCATCGCCTTCATTCTCGACAACTTCAGCGGTTACGGAATCTGTGCCGAAATGCAGTGTGTCGCCCGGCTTCAGCTTGCGGGCGTTTTTCGCCAGCGCATGCCAGCTGCCATCGCTCAGGATACGATCGAGCGTGATCCCGATTTTGGCTTCACCGCGTCGTGCCGCGAGCTGGGCACGGATGACCGCCGTATCATTGGCGATCAGCAGATCGCCGGGTTCGAGCAGGCTGGGCAGATCGCTGATACGTGTCTCGGCCAAAGGCTGACCGGCAGCAACACGCAAGAGGCGGGCGCTGTCACGCGGGCGGGCGGGTTCCAGAGCGATATTCTCGCGCGGAAGATCGAAATCGAAATCGGATATCTGCATGGGCGGCTTCGTTTAGGCCAGATCCGGCCTGCAATGCCAGTGCAAATAATCCTTTCCTTTCCCCGCCGTCGCATGCGTCTTCAGGGAAGAACCGGCTGCGTGGAGCGGCAGGCCCCACTCGTGATTTGCGGTTGAAGCCGCTCGTCGGGGTGTGTGTGATCGCTCCGGGGCAAGCCGGCACTCTCAGCCTCGGCCTGATGGCCCGGACAGAGCTTGAGATGGTCGATCAGCCAGCGCCCCGCCGGGCCGGGCGGCTCGGCGGTTGGGTAGACAGCGGTCATGGGCATGGCCGAGCCGCCGGGGATGAAGCCGTCAATATCGAGTTCGACAAGCCTGCCGGAGTCCAGATCGGCCCTGATGCTGTGGACCGGCATGCCGCCCCAGCCAAGCCCGCCAAGCAGGAAGTGATGCTTGGCGTAGAGATCGGCCAGACGCCAGGTCGAGGGTGAGAAAATGCCACGCTCCCGCCCGGCGGAAAGGGAGGTACGATCCGTCAGCACAAGCTGCACATGCCGGGCGAGTTCTTCACGTGGAATGGGACCTTCGTGACGGGCCAGGGGGTGCTCGGCCGAGGCCACCATCATGAACCGGATATCGCCCAGAACTTCCGAGGAGAGCGCGTCGGGCAGATCGGGGAGGGGGCCTGCAATGCCGATACGGGCCCGTGAATCGAGGATCGGCTCGAATACGCCCCCAAGTGCCTCGACATACAGTCGCAGCGGCGTGTGGGGAAAGGTCTCGCGAAAGCCACGTGCCACGCGCGTCATGCGATCCATGGGAAAGAACACATCGACCACGACCGATAATTCCGGCTCGATCCCCGATGACATGCCGTAAGCGCGTGCCTTCATGTGGTCCACGCCCAGTACGATGCCGCGTGCATCCGCCAGAAGGGTCTCGCCTGCCTTGGTGAGCTGCGGGTAGCGCCCCATACGGTCAAAAAGCGCGACACCCATCTGGGATTCCAGCGTGGCGACCATCTCGCTTATGGCGGGTTGCGACCGGCGGAAGCGTCTGGCTGCGGCGGAAAAGCTGCCATCATCGGCGGCGGCAATAAAAACGCGTAGCTGATCGAGCGAGATACGGTCCAGCATTGCGCCTCTTCCCTGACTGATTATCCATAACTTGAGGCGATACTATCTATCGGAATATATCAAGTGTCCAGATGGATCAACATATGGGACGGTGCGCTCCTCACGGCAGCTGGTGAGGCCCGATACGGGCCGCCCGTCGCCTCTTCGACGCTGTATTCAGGAGCGTAGCCCATGAAGATTCTTCATATCGATTCCAGCATTCTTGGTGACAATTCGGCCAGCCGGGTCCTGACGGCCGAGACGATCTCCCATCTGAAGGCGTCGCATCCCGGCGCTGAAATCACCTATCACGATCTGGCTGCGCACCCGATCCCGGTGCTCAGCGCCGGTCATGTTGCAGCGCGGTTCGGCGCTGAGGTGACCGACGAGACGATTCAGGCCGATCTGGCGCGTGGCAATGCTCATGTGGATGAGCTGTTTGCCGCCGATGTGATCGTCATTGCCGTGCCGATGTACAACTTCACTGTCCCGGCCCAGCTCAAGAACTGGATCGATCGTGTCGTGGTGGCAGGCAAGACGTTCAGCTATGGCGAGAACGGTCCCGCCGGCCTTGTGCCGCAGGGCAAGAAGGTCGTGCTGATCTCGACGCGCGGCGGCAATTACACACCGGGCAACCCGGCTGCCGTCATGGATCATCAGGAGCCCTATATGAGCGCGGTCCTGGGCTTTCTGGGCCTGAAAGACATCACCTGGATCCGTGCCGAAGGTCTGAGCCGCGGGCCGGAAGCCCGTGAGGCCGCCTTCAAGGCCGCCCGGGCCGAGATCGCCGCCCTCTCTTTCTGATCAGTCAACCCTCACGCAAGGATCATCGGTTGTGAACAAGTCTTTCCTCGCCGGTCTCACGCTCGTCACCTCTCTGGCAGCATTGCCGCAGGCTCATGCCCAGAAGGGCGGGACCCCCGACCCCAAGGCCGTGCAGGCCGGCACCTATGCGGTCGAGCCCTATCATACTCAGGTCGGCTTTACGCTCCTGCATATGGGGTTCACCAATTTCTCGGGGTTCTTCTCGCAGGCATCGGGGTCGCTCACGCTCGATCCGGCCCATATCGACGCGGCGAAGCTTGATGTGACCCTGCCGATCGCCTCGGTCCAGACCACGGTGGCCAAGCTGGATGGTGAACTCAAGGGCGCGGACTGGTTCGATGCCGACAAGTTCCCGACGGCGCATTTCGTTTCGACGCATATCGTGCGCAATGGCGCAGGCATGGCGAGCATCAGTGGTGATCTCACCCTGCATGGCGTCACGCGTCCTGTCACCTTCAAGGCGAAGCTGATCGGCAGCGGCGTCAACCCGCTCGACAAGAAGGAGACGGTCGGGTTTGAAGGCAATGCGACCATCTCTCGTAGCGCCTTCGGTGTGTCGCGCTACGTCTCGCTGGTGGGCGATGCCGTAACCCTGCACATCGCTGCGGCTTTCGAGCGCTAGTCCTGAGCGGGGCATAACGCCCCTCAGTCAGGCCCGGTACCCATGCCGGATAACGCGCCTGACAAGGGCCCGGGACATCCGGGCTTTTCGGAGTGGATCGGTGCCGCTCCCCGGTCGGGCGGCATGACGCCGGGATGTGTCAGGTCAGTTGGGTAAGAAGAGAATGACTCGTCGCGACGCACCGCAGAGCACAAGCCGCCCCGCAGACGGGGCGGGGCCCATGCGGCGCTATGACCCGGTTGCCGTAACGCTTCACTGGGTCATGGCTCTTGGTATCCTCACGCTGATCGGCATCGGGCTGGTCATGGTCCACCTCACGCTTGGACCATCCAGACTGTTTGCCCTGTATCAACTGCATAAATCGATTGGCATCACGATCCTGATCGCCGCCTGTCTGCGCCTGATGTGGCGGTTCGTTCGTCCGCCACCGCCTTTGCCCCCGGACATGGCGCCGGGCGAGAGGCGTCTTGCAGGGCTGGCCCATCTTGCCCTGTATGCCGAGATGATCGGGTTGCCGCTTACGGGCTGGGCTGTTGTGTCGAGTTCGGTGTTTGCCATCCCGACCGTATTGTTTGGCGTCATCCCCTGGCCCGATCTGCCATGGCTCTCATCACTGCCTGACAAGAAGCCGGTCGAGGCTGTTTTCTCGGCGATCCATGCCTATGGGGCCTATCTGCTGATTGCGCTCATTGTGCTGCATGGGTTTGCGGCCCTGCGCCACCATTTCGTGCTGCATGACGAGGTGCTTGCCCGCATGCTACCGAAATTTCTGCGGAGATCCCGTTGATGAATGTCCAGTTTCGCGCCTTGCCCGTGCGGCAGATGATTGCCCTGTCTTCAGTTCTTGTGCCCATGGCAGGAGCGACCCTCGCCAGTGCGCAGAATGTCACCGACCCCTCTGCGAAGGGGCTGCCCACAAGCTGGGTGGTGGACAAGGCGCATAGCCGGTTCGGTTTTACCGGAACCCAGACCGGGACGCCGTTTGAGGGAAGTTTCACGCAGTATGAGCCGCAGATCGCGCTCGACCCTGCCCACCCTGAGACAGGGCAGATCGACATGACAATCGATCCGGCCAGCGCACAAACCGGCGACAGGCAACGTGACACGGCCTTGCCCGGATCGGACTGGTTCGACACAGCGACGTTCCCGAAAGCCCACTTTGTATCGAGCGCAATCCGTCGTGTTCAGGGCGATCAGTATCAGGCCAGCGGCACACTCACCCTGCGCGGTGTCACGCAACCCGTGACGCTGGACTTCACCCTGGATGTCACAGGGGAGACCGCCCATGCGAAAGGCCATGCCGATCTGCTGCGCAGCCGCTTCGGCGTGGGGCAGGGGCCGTGGTCAACAGGGCAGTGGGTGGCGCTTGAGGTGTCGGTGGTTTTCGATCTGACAGCGCATCGCGCGGGCTGAGGTCGCGGTACCTCTAAACGGGTTGCTGCTGCCTGCGTCAGAGGCGATGTCCTTCCCGCTAGGTCAGCGTGGAAAACCACCCCCGTATCGGGGGGTGGAGTGATGGCAGTTTTCCGCTAGATTGGCGGAACGTTTCTTACGGAGGTAAACCATGTCCTATGCTGCTCTCGATGCCGCCCGTGTCGCCAAGGCGTCCAAATCCGCCCTCACTGCGCTGGGTCAGGTGAAGGAACAGTCCGAAACCCATGTCCGCAAGACGATCATGGTCGAGCGTATCGAAGCGCTGGCCAGCGCCGCTGCCGAGACCAGCTTGCCGGGTGGTGGGCTCGTGACCCTTACCTCGGAAGAGTTCTGGCTGATCAGCAAGAACTGGTAAGGCACTATCTACACGTCAGGGCTTGGCCGATGATGGCCAGTGCCCTGGCGTGCAGTCATGACCTGTTAAAAGGGTGAAGTCTCACCCCTGATAGGAAGCGATTTCGATCAGGTTCCTGTCAGGATCATGAATATAGACCGACGTAATGGGCCCAAGGGCGCCGATACGGGTAACAGGTCCCTCGATGACGGCCACACCGCATTTATCCAGATGACGGATGATGTTTTCCGAGTCGATGGCGGTGGTGAAGCACAGATCGCTGACACCCGGAGCAGCGGATTCCGCTGTCGTCCAGCCCTCTGAATCGATAGGGCGCAGGTTGATCTTCTGGCCACCGAAGCTCAGGGAGACACGGTTGTTGCGACCGTATTCCTCGATTTCCATCCCGAGGACACGCTGATACCAGTTGGCGGAGAGTGCACGGTCACGAACCGTAAGAACGATGTGGTCTAGACGATCAACAGTGAAGCGCATGAAGGATCGAACCTCGGCTGGCGGGGGCGTACATCAAGCACTATCAGTGTTCCGGGCCGTCTGACTAGAGACAGCATCGGGGTCAGGGGGCAGAAACCGGGCCAGTGTTGTTGCAATGCGCGGCGCAATCACCAGCAGCGACAGAAAGCGCGCCACCTGCATGGCCATGACGAAAGGCATGTTGATGGGTGTAGAGGCTGCGATAATGGCAATCGAGTCAGCGCCGCCGGGGCTCGTCGCCAGATAGGCGCTCAGCACATCCACATGGGCAATATGGGCAAGGGGCCAGGACAGCAGGGCGCAACCGCCAATCAGGATGAGCGTCGAAAGCGTGACGGCGGGCAGGGTGCGCCAGACATGGTGCATGACATCGCGGGTGAAGCGTCGCCCGACCATCCAGCCAATCACCATATAGCTAGGGACAAGCAGGAAATGGGGCAGGGCGTAATGCACGCCGAAACCAGCCTGAAGGATAACCCCGCCCGCCATGCTCAGCAGCAAAGGCGCGGCACCATGACGGACGAAACGCGCCAGCAGAACCGCGCAGGCGATGACGGCAAGGCAGGGCCACAGCGTTGCAGCTTCATGGCCGATCAGGTGAAGGACTGTTTCCGGCATCCCGACCTGACTGGTCAGGCTGGCGTGAGAGGTGCTGGCATCATGCGGCATAGGGCGGTGCGAACTGGTGATATGGGCAATGATCGATGTCGTGAGCGTTACCAGCAACACGCGCAGATACACCATGAAGGCCACAAGCCTCTGATCCGCGCCATAGGCCACGCAAAGCAGCAGCATGGCCGTGGCAGCCCCCGGAGAGGCACCCCACAGGGCCGTACTACC
Organism: Asaia sp. As-1742; assembly: GCF_011753235.1. NCBI lineage: Bacteria > Pseudomonadati > Pseudomonadota > Alphaproteobacteria > Acetobacterales > Acetobacteraceae > Asaia > Asaia sp. As-1742. The sequence goes on from NZ_VWWA01000005.1 coordinate 129,159, forward strand.
GGGCATGACGCGCAAGCGCGCCAGCACCCAGCCGAGGGCAAAGCTCATGACGATGACCGAGAACACCCCGCCCAGGAAGATACTCCATTGCGACAGGATCTCGCGCAGAACGCCAAGGGTCAGGCTATGCGCCATGAGCTGCCCGATGACCGCCTGAGCCACAACAGGCAGCGTGCGGTGCAACGGGATGACACGGCCCGAAACAGCCACAGCAATGGCCGCGACCATCGCGCCGATCAGCAGGGCAGCAGGCAGGCCCAGCAGGGTGAGCCCGCCACCCAGCAGAGCGGAAAGGGCAATCAGCCCCAGCCAGAGCGACACCTGACCTTTCATGCGTTGAACGCGATCTCGTCACTGCGTGTGACACGGCACAGGCGCGGAAAGACATGGGTTACCGCCATGCTGTGCAGATCGGCATTGAGCGAGGTGCAGGCATCCTCGGGCACGACCACATCATAGCCAAGTTCCCAGGCGTGGCGCAGGGTCGACTCCACGCCGAAATTCGTGGCGATACCGGCGAGGATGATCGTCCGGATGCCCCGACGGCGGAGTTGCAGATCCAGATCGGTTCCTGTGAAGGCGCCCCATTGCTTCTTGAGCACAACCAGATCACCGGGCTGCTGGAGGTCCGGGGCAAAGTCGCTCCAGTCGGCAGGCAGGGGGCTGGAGGAGGCGAGAGGCTTGTCCACGTTATGGGGCGGCGCATCGGCAAAATCCGGGGCAAAGCCGACATGCACCAGAATGACCGGGGCACCGGCCTGACGGGCCTGCTCCGCAAGTTTCATGTTGCGCGACAGAACCTCTTGGCCCGTATGGGGGGTGACGGGCATACTCAATATGCCTTTCTGAAGATCGATCAGCACGAGCGCCGTTGTCTTGGGATCGAGAGCAAGCATGGGAGAACCCTTCTCTGATGGAAACGTCACCCGCTACTTATGCGAGGGAATCCTCGCATAAGTCAAACGCAATTGCCCCCAAGAGGCAGCGCGGGCGCGAGAGAGTGGCGCGTATCCTTGATGCTGCCGGGGCGGTTTTTGCCGAAAAAGGGGTCGATGGGACGACCATGACCGAGATCGCCGCGCGCTCGGGCACGGCCATCGGGTCGCTCTACCGCTTCTTTCCCACCAAGGAGAGCATCGCCGCGACGCTTCTTGAGCGGTTCATCCATGACCGCCTTGCCGTGCTCGATCAGCTTTGCGAGACCGTCCAGCCCGGAGCGGGGGAAGAACTGGCCCGTGCGCTGCTCGATGTCTGGCTGGATAAGCGCGAGGAGCGCGATTACACGACGCTGCTTCTGGCAGCCCGACCCGATGCCGAGCACCATACGGCGCAGTGGCGCGCCCAGTTTCAGGGCCGCGTGGTGCGTATTCTGGAGAAGGCAGAACCCGGAGCGCAAGCCAGTGCCGCTGCACGTGGCGTCGTGCTGCTGCACCTCCTCAAACTTGCCCCTCAACTGGTCAGGAGCGAGGCCGACACGGATGTCAGGACGGAAATGGAAAAGCTCGTTCTGGGGCTAGTCAACGCGGCTTGAGGGACAAGCCGGGTTTGCCGCCGTGCCGGGCAGGACGACTGAAAGACAAAAGGACGCCGCGAGGGCGCCCTTTTGGGGGTGGTGTCATCAAAGCGCGGTAGCCGCGTTCAGTGAGGGCGCTTGCGGAAGGCGTCGAGACTGACAACCTGGCCATCCTCGCTGGCTGCCGGATGATTGGCTTCGGCCTCCTCGGGCTCGGCCTCGGATTCGTCGGTTTCAGCGGCCATTTCGCCCGGTGCAACCGTGAAGCGCAGGGCCATACGGATATGCGGGTCGGCAAAGGCTGTGATGGCGGCGAACGGAATGACCAGAACGCTGCCGATCCCCCCGAAGGAGAGGCCGACGGATACCGTCATGGCGTCGCGGTCCACCTTCAGATCCCAGAACTGGTGTTGCAGCACGATTGTCATGTCATGCGGGTATTGCGCGCGCAGACGATCGGGAATGATGACGCCCGGATAATCGGTCAGAAAGGTGAGGTAGAAATGATGCTCGCCCGGCAGCCCTTCGGCGCCCGCATAATCGAGAGCACGCAGCATGACTTCGCGATAGGCGTCTTCAACCCACTCATCGTAAGGCAGCAGGCTTTCTGGCAGTTCGTGATCCATGCCGTCACCCTGATCATCATTCATTCTGGAAGATCCATCTTGCGAAAACTGATCACGCAGGGATGCGACGTTTCATGCGGGATGGCAAGGCCTTGCGGGGAGGCGTGGTATTTCACCCATGCGCAGGCAGAACCCGCCCTGACTGCACGGTGTGGCCCTGTCGCATCATAGGACGCTTTCTGCGCGAGCGCGCAACACCTGAAACTCCCGGCAATGGCTGTTCAGGCAGAACTGGCCTCCGGGGTTGCCGTCTGGAATTCATGTTGATTTGAAAAGTGGGAGGGCTTCTGTTGCCCGGTGCCCTCCCGAACCGCGCTTATCGCTTATGCAGCGACAGCGAGCACCTTTGTGTTATCATTGGCACTTGTGATTTAGCCCGATAACGGCGGTACAATGCCGGGCAAAAGATAAGTCTTTACCACGCACGTCGAGCCTGTTTCGTCCCCTGACTTTCCGTCGGGCAGAGCCCTCGGGAAGGAATGGTGGAGACGCCGGGCACTGCCCCCGGGTCCGTAACGATTATTCCACTTACCGTTTATCGCCATAGCCAAGGGCAAGCCCTCCGGCACCGATGCATATAGGGTGTTGCTGTGCGCCCGGCAAGGGGTGGTTTGCTGCCGCATTCCGCGCGTCACACCAAGCCGGTTGAATCGTGATGAACCATGAGTGCTGGTTTCCTGACGGCACTTGATATGTGGGGGTGTCGGAAGCGGACAAATTGTCTCGCGAGGCGAAGTGCTGGTGTCTAAGCCGGTATTCCTGTGGTAAGCCTCGGCCTATGCCGCTGACACCAGAACAACGCGCCGAGATCGACGCCTCCCGCCTTACGCCCTCTCAGACGAGCCGGCCGACCGTGCCTGCCCTGGAGGCGATTCTTTTCAATCCGATCGAGCTGCTCGACCACGGTTTCGTTCGTGTGGTCGATTACATGGGCGATGATGGCGCGGTGGTACAGGCTGCGCGCGTGTCCTATGGGCGCGGCACCAAGAAGGTGTCCGAGGATACCGGGTTGATCCGGTATCTGATGCGCCATCGTCATTCGACGCCGTTCGAGATGTGCGAGATCAAGTTCCACGTAAAGCTGCCGGTATTCGTGGCGCGCCAGTGGATTCGCCATCGTATGGCGAACGTGAACGAGTATTCGGCGCGTTATTCGATTCTCGACCGCGAGTTTTATCTGCCCGATCCCGAGCAGGTTTCGGCCCAGAGCGTTTCCAACCGTCAGGGTCGTGCCGAGGCGCTTTCGCCCGACAAGGCCGCCGAGGTGCTGGACTTGCTGCGTCAGGACGCCTCGCGCTGCTACGACAATTACGAGACGATGCTCGACCCCGAGGGCTATGGTCTGGCGCGTGAGCTTGCGCGCATGAACCTGACGCTCAACACCTACACGCAGTGGTACTGGAAGATCGACCTCCACAATCTGCTGCACTTCCTGAGCCTGCGTGCTGACAGCCATGCGCAGTATGAGATCCGGGTCTATGCCGAGGCGATGCTTGATATCCTGCGTGCCTGGGTGCCCATCACGGCATCGGCCTTCGAGGACTACCGACTGGGTGCGTTCACCTTCTCGGCAGGCATGATCGCCGTGCTGCAGCGCCAGCTGGCCGGTGAGACTGTGACACAGGCCGATTCAGGGTTGAGCAAGCGCGAATGGGACGAAATGCAGGCCGTTCTGGTGAAGGGCTGAGCGAGTGAGCGATCTGCATCGCATCATGAAGGACGGGGTGCCGGACTCCGAACCGCAGCGCAAACTCCCCTCGATCATGCCCTGGGCGATCGTTGCGCTTGTTCTGGTGCTGATCTCGCTTGGCATTAGGCTGTTCTGGCCCATTCCCGCCGCTGAGAAACTGCCGCTCTGCGATCCTTCTGCAAAGGCGCAGACGGCGTGCGTGCGTACCAATCCCCTACCGGCGCCAGCGGGCAGCCCGACGCACTGAGTTTATTCCGGCCACCGGGCTACGCGCCTGCCGATGGCCGGACAGTCTCATTGTCCCTGCGCGAAATGAACGCCCAACCTTGCCGGTATGGGCACGGCGGCAATCAGGAGTCGAGCCCCATCCAGCCGGGATGACGATGCTCGATCCAGGCGAGAAGTCTGCCGCTCCATCGACGCAGAAGGGGGATATCTTCGGCCAGCAGAAAAAAGCCCAGAGGCAGCATCCAGACGCCAAGGACGGGCAGGAAAGCCAGGCAACCTCCGACCATGAAGAGAAGCCCCGCCGGAATACGGAGCCAGATCCGCGACGGTGCGAGCAGCCAGCGCACGGTTGCCGCGAGGCGTGCGGGTAACCGGTCGATCAGCAGCCCGAGCCGACGTTGCCGCTCGGCTTCATCGCGCTCGGCCTTGCTCCTTTGGCCTGCAGGATGAACGGTGTCATGGGCGGAGGCCGGGTTCGTGGAAGCTGGGTCTCTGGTCATGGTTTTCATTACTGCTCAAGGGTGGCGTGCGACGATCCCCCCTGTGTGACGCTGTCGGAAAAGTGAGGGATTCCGCCCTGGGTCTGACCGAAACCCCGAAGCCCGCCGCCGGTTCTGCATCCAACCCGGAAAACAATACCGGGGATGAATAAAACGCCTGACAAGGAGGCAAAATCCCATGATGTATCCGACACTGGACAGCCTGTACGAGGCAATCAAGACTGGCGCGGTTGGTCTGACATCCTCGCTTCCCACCTATGGCGGCGAGGAGCCACGAAACGCCCCTGAAATCTGGTCTTGGGACGCTGATCGCTACATGGTGGGCAGCTGCGCCGCTGATCTCTCGCTCATCCCCCGTAAGGAATGGCGCGGCGTCACGACGGAACGCTGAACCGCTCAGTAAGCCTCCCGGCTTGTCGCCTCAGACTGATCGGGAGGCAGTGGTTCGTTGTCGAGGCAGGTGCGAAGGTCGGGCCTCATACTTCAGACCCCAGACCCCAGACCCCAGCGTAAGAAGGCGGATGGTTTCGCCGCTTCATGATCATGGACAGGGCTTCAAAGCTCCTGATGACGTCGGTCAGGGCAGGGGCTTTGCTTAGGAGGCATCAAATCTCTCCGGGTTTATCCAGCCCTGGATGACGCCCTCCAGCTGCTGTGGTTTTGCTTCGCTGCTCGCTGGGATAAGCCCCAGGAGATCAGACATTGCTGCACGCCTGTTCTTGAGCCCGGTCCAGTTCACGAGATTACGAGGGGATCGTCCCGCTGCCACCCCATTCGACCCGTTACCCGATACGATAGTAAGGGGCTAAAGCCTCTGTGTTGTATGAGGGAGCGTCAGGGCGATCGGGTTGGCATCTCTCCAAGGGCACTGCACGGCACCGGACGATTCCGCCGCTGGTGCTGTGCTAGCCGATCAACCATAAGCCCGACATAATTTGTGCTATGACAGAAGCGCCCGGACGGCATGTCGGGGCGTGGTGTGGCAGCAGGTTCCGAGGGGTGGTGTCGATCTTGTCGTCCAGAAAATCGGTGAGGCGTCTTGGCCTCGCAGGCGGTTGCCTCGTGCCCTTGAGCCTCGCTGCCTGTACGCCCGCGCCGCCCGCTCATCCTGATGATATCTGCTCGGTCTTTCACGAAAAGCGGGGCTGGTATCATGCGGCGTTGCGTCAGGAGAAGAAATGGAATGTGCCATTCTCTGTTCCGATGGCGATCATGTATCAGGAATCCGGGTACCACAGTAATCTGCATACGAAGCGCACCTACATTCTGTGGTTCATTCCCTGGGGCTACGTCACCACGGCTTACGGGTATCCGCAGGCCAAGACGGATATCTGGCAGGACTATCAGAAGGCGACCGATACCAGCGCCAGTCGTGAGAATTTCGCCGACTCGCTCGATTTCATCAACTGGTACGTAACCAATACCCGCAAGCAGAACCGTGTGCCCGTGACGGACGGGATGCGGCAATATCTGGCCTATCACGAGGGCTGGGGCGGGTACCGCAAGCGATCCTATGCCAGCAAGGGGTGGCTCACGACTGTCGCGCGCAAGGTAGGTGCACGGGCCAACGTCTATGCCGCGCAATATGCCAGCTGTGAGAACGACCTCAAGGACAAGGGATTCTGGAGCTGGCTTTTCTAGGCCCTCTCACGGTCGGCGAGATGGTCGACCTTATTATGCTCGATGCCACTCGTCCGGGACGACGGCAGACGCGGTATTGGCCGAGGCGCGTCTCGCCGTTTCACGGGTCGTCTTAGGCAGCGTCAACCTGCCGGCAGCCCTCGGGGATATGATGGCTGAGAAAGGACGCAAATTCGCGAAAGGCCGGGCCACGCGGGTCTGAACTGCGCCAGACCAGACCGATCTGACGGCTGGCCGAGGGAAGCGCGCGCGTGACAACGAGTTCGTCCCATTCGGCGCGATTGCGCAGGGCAAGCTGCGGGATGAGCGAATAGCCCTCACCGGCACCGATCATGTGCCAGAGCATCTCCAGACTGGTTGCAAGGCGCTGCTGGTCGCGCATGGGCATCATACCGCAGACAGCCAGCGCCTGGTCGCGCAGGCAATGGCCGTCCTCGAGCAGCAGCAAGCCGTTTTCGCCGTGATCACCCGCGAGATCCTGCATGGCGAGTGTTTCCCGCTCTGCCAATGGGTGCGTGCGAGGGAACACGGCCAGAAAGGGCTCCTCAAACAGAGGCGCGGTCTCGAAGCTCTCTCCCGAAACGGGTAAGGCTGCAAAGACGAGATCCAACTCGTTCTGGCGCAGGCGGGCCAGCATCGTGTTGGTCAGACTTTCGGTCAGCTGCAATTTCAGTTCCGGATAGGACCGGCGCAACAGGGGTAGAAGGCTGGGCACATAATAGGGGCCCAGCGTTGCGATAACGCCGATGCGCAGCAATCCTTCCAGCGGACCCGTGCGGGCACGGGCTGCCTCGATCATGGCGCGGGCCGAGGCCAGAACCTCGCGGCCCATGGCGATGAGCCGGATACCATCGGGTGTGGGGGCTACATGGCGGCGTGAGCGCTCGAACAGTGTGACGTCGAGCAGCATTTCTAGCTTGCGGACCTGTTCCGACAATCCGGCCTGGCTGACACCGCATCGTTCGGCGGCACGCGAGAAATTGCGAAGATCATCGACAGCCACCACATACTCGATGTCACGCAGGGAAAGCCCGGAAAGAGGAATATAGGTCATATCCATAGATAAGACCAATGTGACCGGTTTGTGAAAGCGGTTTTGCCTATATCTGCCATTGACAGAAACGATTTCCGGGGCGTTCGTGTTCGTGGGACAACGAGCCCGTCATCAAACAGAGATGTGAAAAGGGAGCATATCGCATGCCACGCATCAATTCGACCGTGAAGCCTTTCGAGACCGACGCCTATCATGATGGCAAGTTCATCAAGGTGTCTGAAGCCGATGTGAAGGGGAAGTGGTCTGTATTCTTCTTCTACCCCGCTGACTTCACCTTCGTCTGCCCGACCGAACTTGAAGACCTTGCCGAGAATTACGAGACCTTCAAGCAGCTTGGCGTCGAGATCTACTCGGTCTCCACCGACAAGCACTTCACACACAAGGCATGGCACGACACGTCGCCGGCCATCGGCAAGATCAAGTATGTGATGCTGGCCGACCCGACGGGCACGATCAGCCGCAACTTCGATGTCATGATCGAGGAAGCCGGAATGGCCGATCGCGGCACGTTCCTGATCGATCCGGAAGGCAAGATCCAGTACATCGAAGTCACTTCCGGTGGCGTCGGTCGCTCGGCTGCCGAGCTGATCGAGAAGATCCGCGCAGCCCAGTATGTGGCGTCGCATCCGGGCGAAGTCTGCCCTGCGAAGTGGAAAGAGGGTGAAGCCACCCTGTCCCCGTCGCTCGACCTGATCGGCAAGATCTGAGGTCGTCTGGCCCGGCTTCCACGCCGGGCCAACCCCGCCGGGATCATCCGGCGCAGTTTTTCGGAAAGAGCAGGATCAGCCTGATGTTGCAGGACCCCATCAAGTCACAGCTTTCGACCTATCTCGCCAATCTGGGCCACCCGGTCGTGCTTGAAGCGTCCCTCGACGGGAGCGCGAAAGCGCGGGAGATGGGTGAACTCCTTCAGGAAGTTGCTGCCCTTTCCGATAAAGTGACCTATTCGGAAGACGGTGTCAGCGAGCGTCGTCCGTCCTTCCTGATCCGTCGTGGCGACAGCCGACATGGCGTGAATTTTGCGGCCATCCCGATGGGGCATGAATTCACTTCCTTCGTGCTGGCATTGCTTCAGGCGGGTGGCCATCCGCCCAAGATCGAGCCGGCGATTGCCGAGCAGATCAAGGGGCTCGCAGGCGAGTTCCGCTTCGAGATCTTCGTCTCGCTGTCGTGCCAGAACTGCCCTGATGTGGTGCAGGCCCTGAACGCCATGAGCGTGATCAACCCGGCTATCAATGTCACGACCATCGACGGTGCCCTGTTCCAGGAGGAAGTGGCATCGAAGAACATCATGACTGTGCCGCAGGTCTATCTGAATGGCATGGCCTTTGGCTCTGGCCGCATGGATGTGAACCAGATCCTCGCCAAGCTGGATGACGACGCCCCGCGTCGTGCGGCAGAGCGTCTGAAGGACATGCCTGCCTTCGATGTGCTGATCATCGGCAGCGGCCCTGCCGGCGCGTCAGCTGCCATTTACGCAGCACGCAAGGGACTGCGGACGGGGCTCGTGGCTGATCGCTTCGGTGGTCAGGTCATGGACACGGCCGGAATCGAGAACTTCATCTCGATCAAGGAAACCGAGGGACCCAAGCTCTCCGCCCAGCTCGAAGCCCATGTGCGCAGCTATGATGTGGAGATCATCTCCGGTCAGCGTGCCAAGGAACTTTTTCCCGCCGCACGACTGGGTGGGCTTCATGGCATCGCGCTTGAGAGCGGTGCGATCCTGCACAGCCGCACGGTTATCCTGACCACAGGGGCTCACTGGCGTCAGCTGGGTGTGCCGGGTGAGGAGCAGTATCGCACCAAGGGTGTGGCCTATTGCCCGCATTGTGATGGCCCGTTCTACAAGGGCAAGCGTGTTGCCGTGGCTGGCGGCGGCAATAGTGGTGTCGAGGCGGCCATCGATCTGGCGGGTATCGTCGGTCATGTAACGTTGTTGCAGCGCAGCTCCAAGCTGAAGGCTGACAAGGTGTTGCAAGACAAGCTGCGCAGCCTGCCCAATGTGACGGTTCTGACCGAGGCGCTGACGAGCCGCATTGAAGGTGATGGCAGCAAGGTCAACGGCCTGACCTATCGCGGTGGCGATGGCAAGGACCACAGGATCGATCTGGAAGGCGTGTTCGTCCAGATCGGGCTGCTGCCCAACACCGAGTGGCTGCGCAATACGCTGGCACTGAACGATTTCGGTGAGATCAAGGTTGATGATCACGGCGCAACTTCTGTGCCGGGCGTCTTTGCCGCAGGCGATGCGACGACGACGCCCTACAAGCAGATCGTGATTGCCGTGGGCGAGGGAGCGAAGAGCGCCCTTTCCGCCTTCGACTATCTGATCCGTTTGCCTGCCGAGTAACGCCTGCGGGGCCAATCGGGCACGGGTCAGGCCGTGCCCTTGCAGGGCAGGGGCAGGAGGGGGAACCCTCCTGCCCCTGTTGCGCTTTTCTCCACCCATGCACGGGGACTAACCCGCGCAAAGCGGGAGAATGGGCGCCATGCAAAGCCAGACAACAGCGAGTGCCGAGCAGGAGGCGCGCCAACATGCCCGGTCCGCTCGCCTGACCTATGTGGATCGCTCCGGCCCCGGTATCACCCGCCACCGTGCGGGTAAGGGTTTTTTCTATCGTGACCCTTCGGGAGATCGTATCACCGCCCCGGAAGAACTCACACGCATCAAGGGGCTCGCAATTCCTCCTGCCTATCGGGACGTATGGATTTGCGCCAACCCGAAGGGGCATCTGCAGGCGGTGGGCAAGGATAGCCGGAACCGGCTGCAATATCGCTACCACCCCAGATGGCGCCTGATCCGTGACGAGGACAAATTTGCCCGTATGCTGGTCTTTGGCGACAAGCTGCCTCTGATACGACAGCGCGTGGATGACGACCTCAGACATCCCAGCCTCAACCGGGCGCGCGTGCTGGCCGCTGTGGTGCGGCTTATGGAGCGCACAATGGCGCGTATTGGCAACGAGACCTATGCCCGGGATAATCGCAGCTTTGGGCTGACCACACTCAGGCACAGGCATGCGCATATCGAGGGAGGAAAGCTGGCGCTGGACTTCAGGGGCAAACACGGAATCGAGGCACATCTTGACGTGCATGACCCCAAACTCGTCCGCGTGATTTCCCGGCTGCAGGATCTGCCCGGACAGAAGCTGTTCCAGTATCTCGATGATGAGGGCGAACCGCACGAGATCCATTCCCAGGACGTGAACGCCTATCTGCAGGAAATCAGCGGAGAGGATATCACTGCCAAGGATTTCCGGACCTGGGCGGCGACCCATCTTGCGGCGCTGACGCTCTCCAGTCTCGAGGCAAGCGACAGCCGAGCCCGGGCCAAGAAAAACATCCTGCGCACGATCGAGCATGTCGCGTCCCAACTGGGGAACACCCCTTCCGTGTGCCGCAAATGTTATATCCATCCCCAGATCCTGACCGGCTATCTCGACGGAAGTCTGCGCGAAGCCTTTGCCCGTCAGGCCGAGACCCTGCTTGAACAGGAGAGTGCACGCACGAGCCTGAGCGCCGATGAGGCGCTCATGGTGGGGTATCTGAGCCGCTTGCTAGACAAACCTGCCAAAAGACCATCGTCTCGCAAGAAACCCTGACCCGCGTCCCGCTTTGTGTCTGCCGGATTGGAAGTTTTGCAGGTAAAGGGATCGGTCTATGGAATATCGCGTTCTCGGGGCATCAGGGCTGCGTGTTTCGGCTTTGGGGCTGGGCTGCATGGGGATGAGCCAGTCCTACGGTGCTGCCGATGAACGCGAGAGCCTGGCCACACTGGACCGCGCGATAGAGCGTGGCATTACCCTGTTCGATACGGCTGAGGTCTACGGGCCGTTTCTGAATGAGGAGCTGCTGGGCCGCGCTCTGGCAGGACGGCGCAGCGCCTTGAAGCTCGCCACGAAATTCGGCTTCAAGATCGACAATGGTAAATCCTGCGGCGTCGATAGTCGCCCCGATCATATCCGGGAAGTGGTCGAGGCGTCACTGCGACGCCTGCAGACCGACCATATCGACCTGCTCTATCAGCATCGTGTGGACCCAGCCGTCCCCATGGCCGATGTAGCGGGCGCGGTGGCACGGCTCGTCGAGGAGGGGAAGGTTTTGCATTTCGGCCTCTCGGAAGCTGGCACAACGGCCATCAGGCAGGCTCACGCCGTGCATCCCGTCACAGCCGTGCAGAGTGAATATTCGCTGTGGGAGCGTAATGTAGAGACGGACATCCTGCCTACCCTGCGCGAACTGGGGATTGGTTTCGTACCGTTCAGCCCGCTGGGTCGTGGCTTCCTTACCGGAACGGCGAAGCCCGCGGAATCCTATCCGGCGACCGATTTCCGGCATACTGACCCGCGCTTTCAGGGTGAGGCCTTTGCAGCGAACCAGAAGGCAGCCGAGATTGTGGGTGTGATTGCCAGCCAGCACGACGCGACACCGGCCCAGATTGCTCTGGCGTGGCTGCTGGCAAAGGGACAGGACATCGTGCCTATTCCAGGCACGAAGCGGCAGAGCTACCTGGATGAGAATCTGGGTGCGCTGGATGTGCGTCTTGGTGATGAGGATATGGTGGCACTCGACAAGGCGCTTACCGCCGGGACCGTTACGGGCCTGCGCTACAATGAGAGCAATATGGCTCTGGTCAATCGCTGAACCAGCGCATGCCCGACCAGCAAGACGGAGAGGGCAGGTGACCCGAAATCACGTGGCAGTTACGTCATTGCTGATGGGCGATGACGTGCCCGTTATCCTGCCGTCTGCCGGGGGTGGATCAGCTGATATCGAAGCTGCTGGCCTTCAGATCGGTCACACCCATGAAGGTTACCTTCATGTTGTTATCTAGCATGATGGCTGTGTTGCCTCCTGACACTGTGGCTGTGGCCAGCAGTTCCTTCGCAGCGGCGTCCGCATCCGCCGGCTTGTAATTGTACATGAAGAACTTGTTGCCATTCACTGCAGAGAAATCGGTGATGGTGATGTCACCTGCTGTATGACCAGCCAGCACGCCGAAAGTATTTGCCGCCACATTGCCGCCTGTCACCGTGGCGTAGGTCTCGCCCTCATTGCCGCTGTAGCGCGTGCCGAATACAAAATGATCCGAAGCATCGCTGCCGATGATTGTCTGTTGCCCTGCGCCGGTCCAGGCCTCGAACGATCCCTTCGATGATGAAGCGTTGATCATCTCGACGCTGCTGCTGCCAGACTGGTTACCGGTCCAGAGCGATGTCTTGTTCACATCAATATTGGCGCTCAAGCCATCGGCGCCCCACAGCGTGGCCTGATCTGCAGTGATATTGGTCGCCCCAGTGCCGGCGATAAACTGAAGCGAGCCGCTGACGCTCAGTGTCTGGCCTGTCCCCTTCACGGCAGTCAGATCACCAAGTGCCGAAACGGTATCATTGCGCGTGCCAGAGACTGTACCGTTCTGACCCGAGAAAACGATCGTCGAGCCCTGTCCGGCTTGCACGGTGCTGTCGTTGCCAACTGTGATATGGCTGCCAATCGTCGCGTTGTCGCTCACGAGGCTGTTGCTTCCAAGGGTGACAACGCTATTGCCTCCCGTCAGGGTTAGCATTGTCCTGCCGCCTTCCTGTCCTGTTACCGTATCCTGCCCCTCCGACACCACGTCGTTCGATCCCTGCTGAAGCTGAATGAGGTTATGGCCCGCTCCGGCATCAATCGTATTGGTGCCATTGGTCGCGAGGATGGTGTCGTTGCCTGCACCGGTAACGATCGTCCAGCTGGCGCTTTGGGTATTACCGTTGAAGTAATTATCACCGGACAAGCCGAGGAAACTGCCATTTCCGTCGCCCGCCTCATAGGTCAGGCCGGCGGCACTTCCCCCCAGTACAGAGAGTGTGGCGGTTGGCGTCAGGCCAGAACCATCAATCGTCACACGGTCACCAAGAAGCCCCTGGCCAAGGGCGCTTCCAGAGCCTGCCCAACCGCCAACGCCTATGAAATCATAGGTTCCCAAGGGCGCGAAGCTGCCGCCGGTTGTGGCGAAGCCCTCCAGCAAGGTGTTGGTTCCGGTCGTCACTTTGCCGTTGGAGTCAGAGAGCATCACGGTCGTAAGATTGTTACGCGTGTAGGCGTCAGACATCTGTTGAGCATAAGTCTGCGCCAGGGCCTGCGCCTTACCGCCCCCGACAGTGACCTGAATAGCCGTACCCGATGTGCCAACGATCGTGACAATGCTCAAATTTCTTAACCCTCTGTCAGATAGCCCGGGGGCGCCAAGAGGATTGTGCCGTTAAAGATCGGTAGATGACTAAGCCAGTTACGTTATTTTTAGATTTTTGGTGATTTAGACTGAGGTGTAGTCGTTAAATCTCGTAAAACGCCAAATTGACGAAAAATTTCTCAGGGAAAATGTATTGATTTCAGCAGTTAACATAAAAATTCGGACCGAATTCGACCCGCTGGTCATAAAATAAGCCCCTGACACGGCGACCGTGACAGGGGCTTATTATTTTTTCTTATAACGGGAAGGGTGTACGGTTAGCGTGCGCCCTTGTGGTCACCGTCGCGCATTTCGCCCGTTGGCTCCTGTGTGTGTGCTTCGAGGAACCACAGATGCTTGTCGAGCGCACGCGAGGCTTCGGTGAACAGATCGGCCGTATCGGCATCGCCGGCTTCGTCCGTCACGTCGATAGACTCGCGCACATTGTTTGCAACCGTTGCGTAGCGGTCGATCAGAGCCGAGATATGATCGGCAATCTTGTACACGTCGGTGGGGTAGGGCGTGCAGGCTGAATTCTTCGAGACATCTTGCACTGTACCGTACGCGGTGCCACCGAGCTGCACGGCGCGTTCAGCAACCTTGTCCACCAGATCGTCAACACTGTCACGGAAGCCATCGAGCATTTCATGGACGCCGATGAACTGCGGCCCCTTGAGATTCCAGTGCGCCTGCTTCGTGATCAGCGCCAGATCGATCAGATCGGCAAGGCGGGCATTGAGCGTTTCAATCGACACGGTCTTGGCGTTGGACTTCAGAGCATTCTGGGTCGTATGCATCGCGTGTTTCGTGGTCATTGATCTACCCTAACAAGTTTGATGTCGGACATTCGCGCAAAGCGATGATCCTCAAACGTGCCTGAGTGGGACCGGTTGCGCTTAAGCCTCGTCAAACGGGGGCTCTTATTCATGTCGAATAGTTCATCATGGCGCGCAGGACGCGGTCGTCAGCCACGGTAATCCCTGATGCTTTCCGAACGAGGTCCCGTCTCTCATACCTTGAATACTCAATGCTGTGATGCAAGCCGATCACGCGAGAAACGAGACATGCGCGACAATGACCTTCCACGCCGCGCCCTGCCGGATCCAGGTCTGGCTTTGACGTCCGATGCGCCCGTTACGCAGATTGCGAAACAGGATGGTGACACAACCTGCATCGGCACCGAGAGCAATGATGTCGCGGCGCAGGCGTTCACGGGGGGGAGCGCCATCTGTGCGTTCACGGCGGAACGCGGCGATTTCCTCCGGTCCGAAAAGGTTTTCAGTCGCGCCGAGGCGGATCACGTTCGGTTGATTACTGAACAACGCATCAAGGGTGGTGACATCATTTTGCGCCAGAGCCTCTTCGTATTGGTCGGAAGCTAGGGTAAGGGCAGAAATCGTCTCGGGGTATGCGGTAAGGTCCATGGGCGCGCCCTTATTCACGGGAATCATTCTTCATACTGGCTGAGGGTGGCATGAGCAGCTTGGGATCTGGCGATCTGGCTCGGTCGATGCGCGACATTCGCATCATATTTTTTAGTCTTGGGCTCGGGGCCTTTGCAATCGGCACGGCAGAATTTGCCGCCATGAGCCTTGTGCCCATGATTGCCCACAGTTTTGGGGTGACCGATCCCGAGGCGGGTCATGCCATTGTGCTTTATGCGGCGGGCGTGTGCGTCGGGGCACCGACCATTGCCCTTTTCAGCGCGGGGATCAGCCGACGCACCATGTTGATCAGCATGATGCTGCTTTACATGATCGGTAATGGTGTCAGTGCGATCGCACCGAACTACCTGCTGTTTCTGGCCTGCCGGTTTATCAGTGGTCTGCCGCATGGCGCCTATTTCGGCATTGCCGGCATTCTGGCTTCATCACTCGTGCCGCCCAACAAGCGCTCCCAGGCTGTGGGCCGTGTCATTCTGGGCCTGACCATTGCCACCATCGGTGGTGTGCCACTGGCGAACGGTATCGGTCAGATTGTCGGCTGGCGCTGGGCTTTCGCCCTTATCGCCTTTCTGGCGCTGTGCACTGCCGTTCTGCTGAGTATCTTTGCTCCCAAGGATGCGCCGCGCAAGGATGCCAGTATCCTCAACGAGTTCACGGCGCTCAAGCTGCGTCAGGTCTGGCTGACGCTCGCCATCGGTGCGGTGGGCTTCGGCAGCGTGTTCTGCGTCTATACCTATCTCGCCTCGATCATGATCAACGTCACGCAGGTGCCGGAATCCTATGTGCCGATCATGCTGGCGGTTTTCGGTGTGGGCATGACAATCGGCACGCTGGTCTGCGCCTGGCTTGCTGATCACAAGATGATGCCAACCCTCGCGGGTGTGCTGCTCATGGGTGCTGCATCGATGGCGGGCTTTCCCGAGGCTGCGCATAAATTCGTGCCTCTGGCCATCAACGTATTCATGATCGGAGCCAGCGGCGGTCTTGCCACTGTGGTGCAGGCGCGCTTGCTGACTGTGGCGGTTGGCGCGGAAGGCCTCGCCGCTGCGCTGAACCAGAGTGCTTTCAACATCGCCAATGCGGTCGGCCCCTGGCTGGGTGGGCTTGCCATCTCGGCAGGGCTTGGCTGGACGTCGGTTGGCTGGGTGGGGCTCGCGCTCTCGCTTGGCGGGTTCGGCATCTACGTGCTGAGCATTGCCGACGAATTCAGGACCAAGAAGAACAACATACCCCGCGTGTGAGCCGGGGCGGGAGAGGGAAATACCCTCTCCCGCGGGCAAGCGCCTTGTCTCGGGCGCAAGCCCTTCATGTGGGTGGTTCGGATCAGGTGCGCTGGGGATCGACCAGATCGAAGAAGGGCTGGAGATCGACGGTGAAGAAGCGCGGATAGGCCGGGTCGCGCTCATAGAGCGGGTGTCCGGCCCAGCGCTGCTGCATGACCTGCCCCTCCTCGAAGAAGCGCGCCTCCTGCTCCGGCACATCATCCGAGCCGCGTGAGACGCTCTCATGGTGCCAGGCCAGAGCCTCGGCACAATAGATGATGCGATGACCGGCCGCCCGGATCCTGAGGCAAAGATCGACATCGTTATAGGCGATCTTCAGATGGGTCTCGTCGAACTGCCCGACATCCTCGAAAACCGAGCGCTTCACGAGCATGCAGGCGGCGGTGACCGCCGTGACCTCATGGCTGAGCAGGATACGACCGATATAGCCGTAATCCTCGGGGCCGCAGCCGCGATGGGCATGGGCCCCCACGCCAGCAGGGCCAACCACGACACCGGCATGTTGTATGGTCTGGTTGGGATAGAGCAGGCGCGCCCCAACGGCGGCGACGCCCGTATCGGCCAGCGCTTCATTCATCATCAGGCGCAGCCAGTTGGGATGTTCGACGAACACATCATTGTTCATGAACACAAGATAATCGGACCGGCATCGGGCCGCGGCAAGATTGTTGAGCCTCGAATAATTGAAAGGCTCTTCCACTGTCAGAAAGCGGACATTGGGATGGCTGCCAAACTCACGCATGAAGGCGTGTGCCTCGGGCGTGACTGACCAGTTATCGATCAGGACAATCTCGAAATCCGGATAATCGGTGCGTTCCAGCAGGGTTTCCAGGCAGCGGCGCGTGATGTCGATCTGGTCCTTGAACGGGATGATGATCGAGACACTGGGGGCGGCATCGAGCCGCCAGTCTACCCGATAAAGGGTAAGGCCATTGATGGATGAGACATCGGCCCGGAAGCCCCGACGCGTCAGATGGTCCGAGACGGCCTTCACCCCGGCGGCAATGGCATAATTCTTGTTGCCCACCGTCACCGCAGTGGAATTGGGCGTCATGCGCCAGTGATAGAGCAGCTCCGACACATGGGCGATGCGATCATGAGGAACGGCTTCACAGGCACGCAGCATGAAATCGTGATCCTGCGCACCATCATATTCGGCGCGCAACGGGCCGATGGCGCGCATGGTCGCGGTTTCAACCATCGTGAGATGGCAGATATAGTTGCAGCCCAGCAGGTATCGGTAGTTGAAATCAGGCTTGAAATTGGGGGATTGCCAGTTATTCGCCAGATCAACCTTGTCTTCGTCTGAATAGATGACGAGCGCATTGCATTCCTGTGCCTTGCGCAGCATGACCTCAAGCGCGACATCGACCAGCATGTCGTCATGGTCGAAAAATACCGTGTAGGCTCCCCTGGCAGCTTTCATGCCAGCATTGGTAGCCCCTGAAATCCCCTGGTTTTCCGCAAGCGGAAGGACGCGGATACGGCTGTCCTTGGCGGCATATTCCTCCATCAGCGCTGTCGTCTGGGGGCAGACCATGCCGTCATCAATCAGGAGAAGTTCCCAGTTGCGATAGGTCTGGTTCAGGACCGAGTTGATGGCGGTGACATAGTCTGCCTTCAGAGGCTTGTAGGTAGGGCAAAGGATGCTGATCAGCGGTTCATCTGCAAGCGGGGCCTTGACGCGCATGAGCGCTGTGCGTTCGCGCAGGGCCGGATAATAAAGCGAGGCCCAGCGGTCATAATTGCCAAGATTATATCCTGCCTGGGGGATGGCAGCGCGTATCTCGGTGCGCAGCTTGGTCAATTCGCGGTGCAGGCGGTCGATTGTCTCGGCAATATCGAGAAGGCGCGTTTCAAGCGCGTCATCGGCAATCGAGCTTGTGAACGGGCTGCCCATGAGGTGTTCACCCTCAGGCATGACCTTGACCGAAAAGCTTCTGGGGGAGGAGCCGCGAAAGCGCTGCGGGATGGGAATCTCGAACCCGCAATTCGGATTGCAACCTACGGCGGCAGCAACGTCGCCACGATAGCGATCGGCACGCACCTGGGCGACCAGGACATTATTGGCTGTTACCGCAACAATGCAGTCACCGCGCCAGTCTGCGTCTGTCGGCATCTTCTGCAGGATCCAGCCCTTGAGAGAGCCCTGCTTGATGCCATCGACGCAGCTTGTGTATTCAGGTCGTGAAGATATTATAAATTTATGAATTAAAGCTTTGCCATCAGGTAAAGAATCGTCTTTTATGGGTAAAGAAGAACGATCTTGGAGGCGGACTGACAATTCGTGCTGTTCGCCATCCATGAATTTCACGGGAATGGAAAAGATGAAACCCAGCCTGTCATGAGGGGTTCTGAGCGCGTTCTGTACATCGCTGCGTGACTGATCCGCGAGAATCTGCGTGATTTCCTGCCCGTCAATCAGGATGTGAAGCCGGACGGGTGTTCCAGGATCAAGGCGGTTTACGGCCCAACCAGTCAGGGTGTCGTTCTGAAGGCCTTCACAATAACCAATAAAGGGGCTGTTGGCTGGGGCAGTTTGCATAGTCTGTTTCTCTTGCCAGTCGCATCGATGACCTTGTCCCGGTCGTTGATGTCAGCAATGCCGCAGTTACACCGCTATGGCTAGGTAAATACCTCGCTTTATTTATCTAGGAGATATTTCATTACATTCTCTCCCAAGATACGCGTTGTCATGATGCAACGTGACGAAGGTGCCATGCTCATGGCGTGGCTGTCTTATTATGGACGGATGTTTGGTTTTCCAAACCTGACGATCTTCGATAACGGATCACGTGATCCCCTGACGTTGCATTTGCTGGCGCAAGCCCAGAGATGTGGGGTTACCGTGCGACGGGATCGTGATGATGCCGCTGATTTCCACGGCAAGGGGCTGCATTTCGCCGAGCAGATTCGTGAATGGGACCGCGGAGGGGATTACGACTTTGCTCTCCCTGTCGACTGTGATGAATTTCTGGCTGTTGTAAGTGATGAAGGTATTTCCACCGACCTGGACTGCATCAGGCGGGAGTTCGCAGCTCATATTGGCGAACTTCGTGCATTACGTATTGCAACGTCACTGTTCAACATACCCGCGCGTCCCGGCTGGTTCGCCATCGATTCCGGATTCTACAAGGGGTTCGTACCTGCACGCAGTGTCGGGGTGGTTGATAATGGACAGCATAATCCGTCATCGACTCTGGCACCGGGCTATGCCCTGACCCGCTTTACCTATCTTCACTGGCACAATCATGACTATGGCGAGATGCAGCGTCGCGCACGGCGAAAACTTGCCAATTCCCTTGTCGATCCCTGCGACCGCCAGGCCCTGCTGCGCTATGCCGCGACGCCCAATCTGCCAGGGCGTCACCTCGTTAACGTGTTACTCGAGGATGAGCAGCATTTCCTGGCCCGATATGAGGGGTTGCTTCACGCCTATATACCTTGGGCAAAATCGCCATCCTCGCTGCCTGCTCATGTCAAGGATGGACCGATCCTGTTTCAGGATCGCAGCATGACAAAGCCCTGGCTGGGCGAAACATACAAGACGACGCAGCCTGATGTTCGGGATTGGTCTCCTGGCCCCTTGATGCATTATCTGCTTCACGGCTGGGCCGAGGGGCGCAGTTTCTGACCCTGTCATGAAATATTCACAGGCCTGCCATGAACAGGCTTGTTGTCTCACAGGGGCTGGAAAGCTACACGACAGACTGGCAGAAGATGCCTCTGACCTCTGTCACCGCCTTGTTTGAGCCAGGACGCAACGACCGTATGACTAGTGCTGCCGCGCCGCGGACCCAGCCTGCACCGCTCCAGGAAGCCCGGAAAACCCCGTTCTGGAAGGGCGATCGTCTATTCCGGCTGCTGGTGGGGGCGTGCGCCCTGCTGGTGCTCGTATCGCTGGGCGGGCTTGTTCTGACCATGGCGATGGGAGGCAGCAAGGCCTTCAGCACCTTTGGTGCAGGCTTTGCCTTTCACGATGTATGGAACCCCGTCACCAATGAATACGGTGCCCTGGCTCCTGTATTCGGCACAATCGGCTCGACGCTTATCGCCATACTGATCGGTGTGCCGCTGGCCTTCGGGGCGGCGTTCTGGCTGACCAATATCGCCCCGCCTATGGTGGCCGGTGTGGTCGGGACTGCCGTGCAGCTTCTCGCTGCGGTGCCCTCGATCATCTTTGGCATGTGGGGCTTCTTCATTGTCGTGCCCTTCATGGCGCAGCATGTGCAGCCTTTCTTCAGGCATCATTTCGGCCATGTGCCCGGCATACGCTGGCTCGTGCATGGCGCACCGTTCGGTTATGGCCTGCTGACAGGTGGTCTCGTTCTGGCTGTCATGATCACACCCTTCGTAACGGCCGTGATGCGTGACGTGTTTGCGGTCATGCCGCCCATGCTCAAGGAAAGCGCCTACGGGCTGGGCGCCACACGCTGGGAGGTCATGCGCCGGGTGATCGTGCCCTGGTCGCGCGCCGGTATGATTGGTGGTGTGGTGCTCGGCATGGGGCGAGCCCTCGGTGAGACCATGGCGGTCACCTTCGTCATCGGCAATGCCAATACGATTGGCTGGTCGCTGTTTGCGCCACGCAACACGGTGGCTTCTCTTGTGGCGCTCGAATTTCCTGAAAGCGCAGCAGGCAGCCTCAAGCTCTCCTCGCTTCTGGCTCTGGGTTTCATCCTGATGCTGCTGTCCTTCACCACGCTCGCCATTGCACGGTGGCTGCTGCGGGAGAAACGCGCATGAGCAAGGCTATGGGAGCGGGATGGCGCAAGGACCCGCGCGCCACACAGCGCCTCGTGATGGACCGTCTGGCGACTGTCATGAGCCTTGCCGCAACGGGCATACTCGTGCTGGCGCTGGTTTCCATTCTCTGGACTCTGCTGTGGAACGGTCTTGCAGGGCTGTCTCTGGCGGCATTGCTTCACCCCATGGGGCCGCCGGGCAGCAATGGCGGTCTGGCCAACGCCATTCTCGGCAGCCTGATCCAGACAGCAGTGGCGCTCATCATCGCAACACCCGTCGGTCTTGGCTGCGGGATCTATCTTTCAGAGTTCGGCAACGGCTCGAAATTCGCGATGTCGGTGCGCTTCGTCTCCGACGTGCTCCTCTCGGCGCCGTCCATTCTGATCGGGTTGTTCGTCTATCTCGTGCTTGTGGCCCCTTTCGGCCACTTCTCCGGGCTCGCCGGATCGGTGGCGCTGGCCATTCTGGCTGTGCCGATCATCGTGCGCACAACCGAGGATATGTTGCGCCTCGTGCCCGTGGCCATGCGTGAGGCTGGCTCGGCCCTTGGGGCGGCTCATTGGCGCGTCGTGCTGTTCCTGTGCCTGCGTTCTGCAGCGCCGGGCGTTCTGACGGGTATCCTGCTTGCGCTTGCCCGTGTGAGCGGTGAGACCGCGCCCCTTCTATTCACCTCGCTTGGCAACCAGAACTGGTCGATCAGTCTCAACAAACCCATGGCGAGCCTTCCCATCGCCATCTACCAATATGCTGGCGCGTCCTATGATGACTGGGTCCGTCTGGCCTGGACGGGAGCGCTTCTGGTGACGCTTGGCGTTCTGGGTATCAATATCATCGTGCGGTTCGGCTTCCGCAGCAAACAGTCATAAGCAAGAGGACGACACGCTCATGAGCGAAGCCCTGCAGGATTTCCCCCATACATCGTCCGCTCCGGCCACACCGGAGGCGGCTCTGGCCGTGCGCGAACTCGATTTCTACTACGGCGAGAAACAGGCCCTGAAATCCATCACGATGGATTTTCGTAAGCAGAACGTGACGGCCATGATCGGCCCTTCCGGCTGCGGCAAGTCCACGCTGCTGCGTATCTTCAACCGGATGTACGATCTGTATCCGGGGCAGAAGGCAACAGGATCGGTCCTGTTCGATGGGGCCGATATCCTCGATCCGGCGCTCGACCTGAATATGCTGCGCTCGCGTATCGGTATGGTGTTTCAGAAGCCCACCCCGTTTCCGATGTCGATCTATGACAACATCGCCTTCGGTGTGCGCCTGCATGAGAAGCTCTCCCGCTCGGAAATGGATGCGCGTGTTGAGGACGTGCTGACGCGCGTGGCCCTGTGGAAGGAAGTGCGCGATCGTCTGAAGGAGCCCGCAGCGGGCATGTCGGGTGGCCAGCAGCAACGTCTGTGCATTGCCCGCAGCATTGCGACCAAGCCCGAAGTGCTATTGCTCGATGAACCGACTTCGGCGCTGGACCCGATTTCGACCGCGCGTATCGAGGAGCTTCTTGACGAGCTCAAGCAGGATTTCACGATTGCCATCGTGACGCACAACATGCAGCAGGCAGCACGCTGCGCGGATCAGGTCGCCTTTTTCTATCTGGGTTCCCTGATCGAAATGGACAGCGCTGACCGGATGTTCACCAATCCGCGTCAGAAGCAGACTCAGGATTATATCACCGGGCGTTTCGGTTAAGTTTTCCCCAAGCGGGTAGGGATACGCAATTATGCCAGCGGACAGCCTTCACACAGTCAAGAGCTACGAGCAGGAACTGGACCGGATGCGCGCCATGATGGCGCGTATGGGCGGTATTGTCGAAAGTCAGGTGGCGCAGGCCGTAGCGGCCGTGACCGAGCACGATGAGGACGCCGCTCAGGCGGCCCCTGCGCAGGACCCGCAGGTGGATATGCTCGAGCGCGATGTCGAGGCCCTGGCGATCCGCCTTCTGGCGCTGCGCAGCCCGATGGCGGGCGATTTGCGCGAGATCGTGGCCGCTCTCAAGATCACCGGCGATCTCGAGCGTATTGGCGATTATGC
Organism: Asaia sp. As-1742; assembly: GCF_011753235.1. Lineage (NCBI taxonomy): Bacteria > Pseudomonadati > Pseudomonadota > Alphaproteobacteria > Acetobacterales > Acetobacteraceae > Asaia > Asaia sp. As-1742. The sequence goes on from NZ_VWWA01000005.1 coordinate 152,133, forward strand.
CGCCTCGATCGCCCGTCGCAGCCAGCGTTTCGATCTGGTCGATCGCCAGATCTCGCTTTCGGGTCTGCGCAGCATGGGGCGACTGGTGCAGGAAAACCTGCGTCGCGTGATCGATGCCGTGACCCAGCAGGACGCCGATCGCGCAACCGAAGTCTGGCAGGCCGATCGTGAGGTGGACGAGTATTACACCGCCATGTTCCGCGAACTCGTCACCTACATGATGGAGGACCCGCGCAACATCAGCCCGTGCACCCATCTGCTGTTCATTGCCAAGAATTTTGAACGTATCGGTGATCACACCACCAATATTGCCGAGCGCGTCTATTACGCCGTGACAGGGGAGAACCTGCCTTCGGTGCGCCCGCGCGGTGGTCTGGCAGCCGGGGATGATCTGGTTTCGCGATGAGTGGCTCTCTTGTGAAAATCGTTGTGGTTGAGGATGATCCCTCCCTGCAACTCATGATCCGCTATAACCTCGACAAGCTCGGTTATGACGTCTCGGCTTTCCCCGAGGCCGAGCAGGCCTGGGAGTTCATCTCCCGCTCCCGTCCGGATGCGATGGTGCTAGACTGGATGCTGCCGGGTATGTCGGGCATCGATCTGTGCCGCCGCATCAGGGGCACAGCCTCGCTGCACGATCTGCCTGTGCTCATGCTGACGGCGCGCGCCGATGAGCAGGACAGTATTCGTGGGCTCGACAGCGGCGCCGATGATTATATTGCCAAGCCCTGCAGTATTGAGGCGCTCGACGCCCGCCTGCGCGCCCTGCTGCGCCGAACGCAGCCCGTCAAGCAGAACGTCCTGAGCTTTGCCGACCTGACGCTCGATCTGCAGACCCATCGTGCCGAGCGCAATGGCCGTGCCCTGACCCTCGGCCCGACCGAATTCCGCCTGCTGGAATTTCTGATGCGTCATCCGCGCCGGGTGTTCTCACGCGAGGATCTGCTTCAGAAAGTATGGGGCTCGAACGTGCATGTGGAACTGCGCACCATCGATGTGCATATCCGCAGATTGCGAAGGGCGCTCAATCTCGACACGGAACTCGATTACGTCAGAACCGTACGTTCTGCCGGTTATGCCCTTGACGATCAGGCCTGAGAGACCACGACCCTGACGGCTCTGCTTGCAATCCTTCTTGGTTGCTCATGTGTTGGGTGGGGGCTTACATGGCGACAGTCACGTTTGCGCCTCGCCCGTCTGCCGACCCCTGTCGCACTGGTGAACACCCAGCCGGGGGAGGCTCCCAAGGCCCCGGTCTTTTGCGAACTCCTGCCTATTCCCGCTGTGTTACTTGGCGCAGGCGGGCGCATTTTCCATGCCAATCGTGTGGCGCACGCCGTCTTTGGTGATGCGCTCGGGGCAGTCATCCGTCACCCTGCGGTGCAATCTGTCCTTGCAACGCTGACCCCTGAGACGGGTGTCGTCACGCGTGTCGAACTCGATGTGCCGGTGCGTCGGATCGTGCAGGTGACCTTCCGGAAATGGCCGGAGCGCTTTGCCAGCGCCATAGGCTGGGAAGAGGGCGTGCTCGCCGTTCTGGAAGACTGCTCGGAGTTCGAGGTCGTGGATCGGATGCGCGCCGATTTCGTGGCCTATGCGAGCCATGAACTGCGCACCCCTCTGGCATCGCTCATCGGGTTTATCGAAACGCTTCAGGGTCCTGCGGCCGATGATCCTGCGGCACAGCAGCAGTTTCTGGCCATCATGGCGGCGCAGGCTGCGCGTATGGAGCGGCTGATCGAGCGCCTGCTTTATCTGTCGCGTGTGCAGCGCCTCGAACATATGCGGCCTCATGACATGGTGTCCGCACAGGACCTTATGGATCGTCTGCTGGAAGACAGTCAGATCCTGATACGGTCATCCGATGCCAGACTGATCCTCCTGCCGACCGAGGATGACCTTTTCTTCCCGGCAGATGAGGACCAGATCGTTCAGGTGTTGCTCAATCTGGTCGAAAACGCCCTCAAATATGGTGGCCCCGCCATCGAGATACGGGTCGGGATCACCGCAGAGAACGGCAAGGGTATCGAGATAACCGTCGCGGATAATGGCCGTGGTGTGGATAGCCAGCATGTGCCACGCCTGACCGAGCGCTTCTATCGTGTCGAGGGGCGTGCCACCGCCTCTCAGTCGGGTACAGGGCTCGGGCTGGCAATCGTCAAGCATATCGTGGATCGGCATGGCGGTCGCCTGCGTATCGAGAGCGCACCGGGCAAGGGGATGAGTTGCCGCATCTGGCTGCCCCGAACGAGCTGAGCGGCAACGGGCTGGATGAAATTTGGTCAGGCTGTTGGCGAAGGGCAGGAAATCCGACTCAATGGCTGAGGCTGCTCGGTTCAGATGCCGGCAAGCGCGTCGTTGGCAGGGGCGAGGGAGAAGAGATCCCGAAACCTCACCGTATCGCGGTACCGCGATACGGGTCCCTTATTGACTGATGCGGGCGAGCAAAGAGGAGGGGCCTGCCTTCCTCTAGGGTAGAAAGGCAGGGGGCATCTGCACCAACAGGATCGGCCTTGCGGCCACGATCTCAGAACCAGCCGCGCGGATTGCGCATCGGTGCTTCGTCAACCAGTGCGACGATGGGGCGGATGACCCGGACCAGCCACCAGACAAAAAGCAGACCAAGCAGGACATAACCGATCATCACGAGGCAGAGCAGCCCTGCCACGATGGCCCCCAGGAGCCCGAGCCAGAATGTGCGGATGGCGTAGATGAAATGGCTCTCATAGATCGTCCCCACCGCGTCACCGCGTTTGAGATAGGCAACAATCACACCGGGTATGCTGGTGATGCCGAAAAAGAACGAGGCGATGAAAAGGATATGAACGATCCAGGCCCAGCGTCTTGCACGGTCGCTTCGGGGCGAAGCAGGCCAGGTTTGTGTAAAGCTCGGTTGCATGGAAGGAGTCGCTCCTGAAATCCTGTCGGGCCGATGCGGTATTAGGCCTGTTGGCGGGATATGGTATCGTATCATCAGCCCGCTCGCTCAGGCTATCCTGAAGAGCGGCATTGTGGTTACAGAAAATCGATCGGTGTCATGATTTCGCTTTCCCGCTCCCTTCTGCTTTTCGGTCTGGCAGCCGTCATTTCCGCTCCCACCGTCCACGCCCAGAGCGTGACCGGTGCCGGGTCGAGTTTTGCTGCGCCGCTTTATGAAAGCTGGGGCGAAATCGCCAAGGCAAAGGCGGGGCTCGGGGTGAATTATCAGAGCGTGGGTTCGGGCGCGGGGCTCAATCAGGTCGTGGCCGGTACGGTCGATTTCGGCGCGTCGGACAAGCCCGCAGCGACTGCCCTGCTCGATGCCCATCACCTTTACCAGTTCCCCACGGCGCTTGGGGCCATTGTAGTCATCGTGAATGTTCCCGGTATCCCGGCTGGGGCGCTGCAACTCGATGGGCCGACCCTGGCCGCCCTTTATGACGGGCGCATCACCGAATGGAATGACCCGAAAATCCAGTCACAGAATCCCGGGCTGAATTTGCCAGATGCGGATGTGGCACCGATCCATCGAGCCGATGCCTCGGGAACGAGCTTCGTCTTTACCTCCTATCTCTCCCACGTCTCGCCTGAATGGAAAGCCCATATTGGCGCGGGAACCTCCGTGGCATGGCGCGATGGCGCAGGCGCACGGGGCAATGATGGTGTCGCGGCCAGCGTCAAGGAGACCGTGGGGGGGATCGGGTATGTGGAATATGCCTATGCCAGCCACAACCACATTCCGATGGCGCGTATGAAAAGCCATGACGGTGCCTACGTCACGGCCTCGCCTCAAAGCTTCATGGCCGCCGCTTCGCAGGCCGACTGGGCCCATGCCAGCCACCATGTGGTGGATTTGCTCGATAGTGCGGGCGACAATGCCTGGCCGATCATGAGCGCGACCTACGCCATCGTGCCGATTGGGGTGAAGCCGGAAACGAGGCGTTTCTTCGAGATCGGCTTGCGCGAGGGTGAGCAGGAAGCGCGAAAGCTCGACTACATCACTGTGCCCGATGCGGTGCGTGACGATATTCTGGCTGGCTGGCCGCACTGAACCCGGCTGCCGGAACGTTGCACGAACCGACACGACTGGCGCAGATTTCGCGAAAGGGTCTCTCTGACGCCTGATAGGGCCGGGGGCTGAAAGTTCCCTCGCCAGGCAGTAGCAAAGTCTTGATAGGTCATGGCATTTCCAAGCGTCACGGGCTGTCTATTCTGGTTCAGATCCTTCCAAGGCCGGTGAGTAACAGCCGGTTTTGGAACGGCACCAGAGATTCTGCGGGAATGATCCTATGCCTTTGCCTTCCTTTCTTTTTGTCTGCACGGGCAATATTTGCCGCTCTCCCCTTGCTGAGGCGGCCATGCGTGCCGAGGCGGCCCGTCGCGGCCTGACTCTGGATATCGACTCGGCGGCGACCGGTGTCTGGCATGTGGGCGAAGCCCCGGACAGCCGTGCGCGACGCGTTGCCAAGAAACACGGGCTCGATATCGATACCTATGTCGCAAGGCAGGTCCAGGAAGACGATTTCACGCGTTTCGATCATATCATCGCGCTCGATTCAGGGCATTTGCGTGCCCTGCGTCGTCTGGCCCCGGAGGCGGAACAGGAGCGTATCCGCCTGCTGATGGATTATGTGCCAGAGCGCGCTGGTGAGGAAATCTCTGATCCTTTCTATGGCAAGGACATTGATTTTGAGACGGCGTGGCAGGAAATTGCTCTAGGCTGCGCGCATCTGGCCAGTTTCACGCTGGATTCCTGAAAGGGGCTTCCCTGATGACAGATCGCCCTCCTCAACAGGCTGCTTCCCGGTTCGCGCAGATCGCGGCCCTGGTTGGGGAAGAGGGCGCCTTTGAGGTGAGATCCCTTGGTGGGGGCGATCTGTCTGATATCTGGCAGCTCGATTTCGCGTCCGGGCGCCGTGTCATCGTCAAGAATGGCCCTCATGTCGCCACTGAGGCGGCCATGCTCGATGCGCTGGCGACAACAGGTGTGGCTGTTCCGCCCGTTCTGGCGGTGCAGGGTGATCTGCTCGCGCTGGGCTATGTGCCGCGGGGCGGGAAAGGCGACGAGGCGTGGTCGGCGCTTGGGCAGGCCATGCGCTGCCTGCATAAGGTGAAGCAGCCTCCGCGTTATGGGTGGGACGAGGATTACGCTTTTGGCACGGTGCCTATCATTAATGACTGGACGCTCGAGTGGCGTGATTTCTGGCGGGATTGCCGGTTAAGGCCCTTCCTCGATTGCCTCCCCAGGGAAGTGGCGGCACGGGTCAATCACCTGTCGCAAACTCTCGATCGTTTTCTGCCCTCGGCCCCGCGCCCCACGCTTTTGCATGGTGATCTCTGGACCGGCAATTTCATCACCTCGCCTGCGCCCGAGGGCGGGATACGCGCCGTGTTGATCGATCCCGCTTGTTATATCGGCGATGCGAGTGCGGATTTCGCCATACTGACGCTTTTTGCGACGCCGCCAGAGGCGTTCTGGCGCAGTTACGGTCCGTTGCCGGAAGAGTATGAACGCAGCATCAATGTCTATCGTCTCTGGCCTGCACTCGTGCATTACCGTCTGTTCGGGGCCACCTATCTGGGTCTTGTGCAGAGCCTGCTCGATACATTGGAGCTTTGAGGCCGCTGACCCTGCGCAGGCTGTAAAGCCTGCGACCCTCGCCGATTCACAGGTGCGGTTCTTCGGGCATGAGCAGATCCATGACCGATGGTGTCCAGCCCAAGGCACGGGCTGCGAGGAGCGCAGCGCTTGCAGCAGTCAGCTCTGGCTCGCGGACGATCCTGAAAGGGTGCGATCCAAGCTGGCGCTTGATGGCCACCCAGCCGGGCGCACGCGACCATCCGCCCGAAAGATAGAGGTCGGGTTGCGTGGTCCCGACATCGGGCTGGGCAGGATTTGCCTGCCATGATGTGGCACGGAACTGGTTGATTCTCTCAATTGCGGTTTCTCCGGCACGCGCCAGCGCGCCGACAACAGCAGAGGCTCGCGAGAGGGGGGCGAGCGGCGCATCGTCTGTAAAGGCGGGGGCATGTCCCCCATGAGAGCCGGGAATGAAACAGCCGCTCTCCAGAAATGAATCCGGCTTGCTGGCACCGGAGAACAATGCCGCAATCATTGCGCCGGTCGCGCTGTCCTGAGAGGCCCAGGCGAGGTTGCGGGCGAGCTCTTCCACGCAGAGAAGCGTTGCGCCCCGCGACAGGATGCCTGGTGCGACATCGATGCCTGCCGGGAAGGGCACAGGATACGGCGCGTTCTGCGTGACGACGACTTCCGCTGTCCCCATCGAGTCAAGAATGGCCGCAGGGCTCAGCTGTGTGATGCCCCATCCGCCTATCGGGTGATCGTGCCCCCCGGCCACCACGAGGGCGTCGGGGGCGAAAACCGAATTCTCCGGGCCCGTGCGGGTGACGGGGCCGACAACATGCCCTGTCCGGACGACAGGGGGCAGGAGACCGCGTTTACCAAGGGTGGCTGTCACGCGGGCATCGTCCCATGCGCCGGATTGCGGGATGTAGGCCGCTGTGCGGGCGGCCAGTGAGTCGCTCATGAAAGCGGACTGGCACCACTGCGCCGCCGCGTAATCCGACAAAGCCAGCCAGGCATAGGCGTGCTCATGTCCCTCCTGTCTGGCCGCCCAGTACCAGCCCGTCAGGGTGCGAAACGGATCAGGGTCGATCCCTGTCAGGGGTGAGGGCGCCAGCGACGGAGACAACATCTCGAATAGCGCCTGTCGCTCGGGGGCAAACCAGGGAAGAGCGGCAGAGAGGGGCTGCAGCTGCGCGTCCACAAGCGTGCCATCCTCGCCAATGCCCGCCGTGCTGATGGCCCGAATGCGGTAACGGCTGCCACACAGCCTGTTCAGCAGGCCATTCACCTCGCTGAACAGACATGTGGCATCGATCATCTGGTCGTCGGGGCATCTGGGTGTGGGAACCGAGGCGCGGCCCACGACCATCCCCTCAGGGGTGATGATGATGGCTTTGAGATTGGTGCTGCCGATATCGATACCGGCGGCCACTTGATCGAAACCCATGACGATCTTTCCGTCGCTGGAAGGCCATCCACGCTACCGCGATACACTCAGTCGGCAAAGTGCACTGAGCGGCTCAGAGCATCGAGCTGCCCGAGCAGATCGCCGGCAGTCTTTTCGTCGCGCTGCCAGATATTGCGCCCGACGATGACGCCGCGTGCGCCCGCACGTATCGTCTGACCGACGGCGTCGAGCGTATCAGCCGGGCCGCCAGCAAGGGGGCCACCGGCAATGACAAGAGGAACGCGCAGTTCCTCGACCAGTCGTCTGGTACGGGCTTCGCCGGGGAAGGCGATCTTGATCACATGCGCGCCGAGGTCATAGGCGATACGGGCGATCTTCTCTTCTTCGATGATGACCTCTTCCGTGCGGGGGGCACCGATCAGGACAGGTTCGAGCACCAGCGGGATATCCCAGCGGTCGCAGGCAGAAATCACCGTGCCGACACGATGGCAGAGCGCCACGCGTTCCCTGTTCGACATATTCCACGGGAAGAGCATTTTGACGGCGTCGACGCCCATCCGGACGGCGTCCTCAACGGTGGTGATCAAGTCATGCGAGCCGGCGCCATCGAGTTGACGATAATCGTAATAGGTATCGATGGTCAGAACGCGCGTGAGCTCGGGATGTGCTGCAAAGAAGCTCTCGGTCTGGCGCACCTGCCCCGGCGTGAGCATGAAACCCGTCACCCCTTTGCCTGCCCAGCGAGCGAAAGGCGATGAGGGTGTTTCGAGGCCTTCGATGCGGTCGAAAATCAGACCATGATCGACAGGCATGATGATGGCAGCGCGATGGCTCGGCAAAGTGCGGCGCAGGCGATAGGTCATGGACATGAAAAAGGACTCCGTTGGGATCTCTCCGGACCGGGAGAGATAGGATAGTCAAACAATGTACGGTCTGTACGTACAATAACTGACTATCTTGCAGAAAACCCGTCAACCCTATCCTATGGTCATGCTACCCTCGTCACGGTGTATAGGCGGAGAAAACAACGGAAAATCTGGGCTGAGCGCAGCTATCACAAAACGATGATCGAGCGGACTGTACGTACAGACAGACTCGATGTGGCTTTGGCGTTATGGGGCTTTTACCCTGCCGTCGATCCGGCGTCGGGATTGCGTCTACCTAGAGGATTCTCCATGCGCGCACTTGTATTCGATGGGCAGGGTGGAATGTCATTGCAGAGCAGGGCAAAGCCCTCCCTTGGCGATGATTCCGTGCTTATAGCGCCGTCACGTGTCGGTATTTGCGGCACCGATCTGCATCTTCTGACCGGAGATTATCCTCTCGGCCGTTTTCCATGCATAGCCGGCCATGAATTCGCGGGCCGGGTTGTGGCTGTCGGGGCCACCGTCTCGCGCTTTGCGCCGGGGGATCGGGTATGCGTCGATCCTAATATCAGCTGCGGTCAATGCGTGATGTGCCGTGCCGGCGCGCCCAATCTGTGCAGCCATCTCGTGCCGGTGGGCGTCACGATTGACGGGGCCTTTGCCGAGCGTGTCGCCGTACCTGAAAAGATCGTGCACAGATTGCCGGCTCATCTCGATATGGCGTCGGGTGCGCTGATCGAGCCGCTTGCCTGCGTTGTCCACGCATTGGAGCGTGCGCCCGACCTGCGAGGTGGATCGGTCCTGATCTATGGCGCGGGGAGCATTGGATTGATGGCAATCGCCCTTGCCCGGCATCATGGAGCCGCGCATGTCGAGGTGATTGAGCCGAGTGCCACGCGCCGCGATGCGGCACTCGATCTGGGGGCGGATGGCGTGTTTGCGCCGGGCGAGCGGCGTATTGCGCGTGATATCGGTTTCGTCATCGAAGCGAGTGGCCATCCTCTGGCTGTAGCGGACGCTCTGGAACAACTTGCACCGCGGGGCGTGCTGATCCAGATGGGCGTCTGTTCTCCCGAGGCGACCATTGCGCTGCATCCGTTCGACCTGTTCGATCGGGAACTGACACTCATCGGTTCGCAATCCCTGTCAGGGGCCTATGAGCGGGCGATCGGGATTACGGCTGCGCTGCCTGATCTGGCAAAGAAGATCGTCAGTCATGTGTATGATCTGGCGGAGGCCCCGGAGGCTTTCGCTATGGCGCGTTCCGAAACGGCAAGGAAAGTGCAGATCCGTTGCGATGCTGCCGGGATCTGAGGGCACACGGGAAAGGCGGCGGCTGTCAGCAGGATCGTGGCGTGCTAGTAAGGTTGGAAGCCGTGTTACCCCTGAGGGAAGGAAGACGATCCGCGTATGAAGAAGCCTGAGATGCCTTCGCGTACAGCTGTTCCTGCACCTGCTTCGGCGGGTGACGGGCAGGCCGGTTTCATCATCGATCGTCTGTCAACGACGCCTTACTACGCCCAGCTTGCCGACCATCTGGAGGCTGAAATCCGCAAGGGGGTGCGCAAACCCGGCGCCCGCCTCGCCAGCGAGAACGAGTTGTGCACGCGTTACGATCTTTCGCGTGCAACCGTTCGCCAGACCTTGCAGACGCTCGAAAGCCGGGGGCTTGTCGCGCGCATTGCCGGACGAGGGGCCTTTGTCAGTGCAGGTGATGCCGTGCAGGGCTGGATGATCCAGGGACGCAAGGGCTTCCTTGAGACAGCGCTTGGTCATGGGCATCTCGATGTTACGACAGCGGTGCTGAGGGCAGGGGCTGTGACCCTGCCTGATACGATCTGTGCGCTGCTCGAGATTCCTGCGGCGAGCGAAGGCTTCGAACTGGTGCGTCTCCGTTCCCTGCGGGGGCTGCCGGCGCTTTACAGCATCAATTACAGCCCGCCGGACCTGATGGACGTGATTGGGCGGGGGCAGGATGTCCTCGAGGGGCGTTCGTCCCTCAGCGCCCTTCTGACAGAGGCAGGCTTTGCCCTTCAGGGGGCGCATCGTTCAATTGTGGCGATGGCCGCGCCGCGCGATATTGCGGCGCATCTGGACATACGGACGGGCTCACCCCTGTTGCGGGTGCGCTCGGTGTCCTGGCGCCGCGATAACATGCGTTTTGATGTGTATGAGGCCTGGGTACGCAGCGACCTCATACCGCTTGAGGTGGATGTCAGCGCCATCTGAGCGCGACCCACTTTCCGGCTTCCTTGCTTTTGCCCCCTGCTCCATTCACGGGGATGACCCGGGATGGAATAGGGGGGTGAGTTTTCAGGCTGATGCCGCCAGGGCTTCGAAGAGCACGGCGATGGCCTCGGCACCGGGGTCGGGGATATTGGCCAGCTGCTCGGGCGGGATATAGGAAGCGCGGCCGGCACGCGCTTTCATGCTCCGTGTCGCGTCTGCCCCCTTGCGCGCTGCGACCGCCGCCTGCGCGAGTGACTGACCGGATTGCAACGCAGCAATGGCAGGAAGGAGCGCATCGAGCATGGTGCGGTCACCTGGCTTTGCTCCGCCATAGGCCTGCATGCGCGCGGCGCCGTTACGCAAACCTTCGCGCCAGTTTTTATCATGCCCCGCTGTGGTCATGAGAATGGACAGCAGAACGCCGCTCGACCCACCGCTGTGACGAGCCAGAAGGCGTCCGATTGTGGCCATGAGCGCCTGCGGCGAGGCGAGGGGAAGGCGGTCGATGGCGCGCAGAACCTGTCGCGCGGCCTCGGCAAATGTCGAGCCTGCATCGCCATCACCGCATTTGGCATCGAGCGTATTGAGGGCAGCCTCGTGCCCGATCAGCGCGTCTGCGCCGCTAGTGATAAGGTGCCTGAGCAACGGATTGTCAGAGGGGGCATCCGTAAACGTTTCGGGCAGCGCGGGCACGGGCAGGGTCGCGACCGGGCCGAAAGCGGCCAGACCGGGCCATGCGTGAGGCTCGGCTGGTGCAGCAAGCGCCTCGATAAAGGCGGGTTCTGCAGGGAGCGTCGTCAGGGAGAAGCCGTTCATGTCGAGCGCCGTCATGACCGGGGATGGACCGGCAATCCATGCTGTCCGGGCGGCCAGTGACGTGCGGGAGAAACCGTCAAGAAGTGCAAGAGCCTCAAGGGGCGGCACACTGCCCAGCATGTTGAGAAGGACAATCTGCCTGGTCGTGCCGTTGGCATCGCTCTCTGGCAGGGATGACAGGAGCCGGTTCGCTGCGAGCGCAACCAGTTTGTCGAGAGGGGCCATCGGAATACGTTCGACGCCAGCTTCGCCGTGAATGCCGAGCCCGAGTTCGGCCTCGTTTTCGCCAAGGCGGGGCGGCTGATCGGGCGTATAGACATTGCAGTCGCTCAGGGCGAGGCCGATGGAACGAAGCGCACCCGCAGCATTCCGGGCCTGCGCGGCGACTTCTGCAAGCGGGCGGCCAGTCTCGGCGGCGTAGCCAGCGATCTTGTGAACCAGAACGGTGCCAGCAATGCCGCGTGCCTTGGCCGTGTGGCCAAGGGCAATGTCGTCGCCTACGATGACGAGTTCGACATCAAGCCCGAGCGCCTTTGCCTGTTCGGCTGCGATGCCGAAATTGAGCCGGTCTCCAGTATAGTTTTTGACGATAAGAAGGCATCCGGCCGGACCGGTCACAGCGCGTATGGCCGCAAGAATGGCATCGACACCCGGCGAGGCGAAAAGCTGACCGCAGACCGCTGCCGTGAGCATTCCTTTTCCCACAAAGCCAGCATGGGCGGGCTCATGTCCAGAACCACCGCCAGAAATGATGGCCACGCGATCTTTCGCCCAGTTTTTGCGCAGGACGACATGGATATCGTCGGCACCTTCAAGCCGACACAGATGGCTTCCCGCTGAGGAGCGCAGCAGCCCCTCAATGCCTTCGGCTACGATTGTGTCACGGGAATTGAAAAAGCGCTTCATGGACGAACTCCGCCTTGATCGCGGGGCTGTGGCGGCCCCTGTTATCGCTCGGTTGGGTCAGGCTAGAATCGTCAACGGTCGGAGGACATGACATTTCTATGTGAAAAGAGACACATTGATGTGACGTTGATCGTATTCATGCGAGATCGGGCGTGATTTACCGGCATGCAGGTGGCAAGGATCGCGCCTTTGCGTTGGCGTCCAGGCCGTATGGGTCCATTGGCCGCGTCGGATCAGTGCCAACGACCCCTCTGTTATCTTTTAGGCTCAACAGGTTGTGAAGAAGTGCCGACTGCCGCGCTCGGTGACCTGAATATGGGCAATGACTTGACACAAGCGGTGCGCTGCCGTGCATTTCCGAATTGTTGCACCCGGTCCGGAGGCTGATCGAAACGATTGGCAGCGGTCAGGGAATTCGTTACGATCAGACAAGAATTTTCGTCAACAGGGTCAGGATTACAGAGTTTTGGACATTCCATCCAAGTCGCATCTTCATCCCCCGCCGCAAGTCGATGAGGGCTATCACAAGGATCTCGGGCGCCGTCAGGTCCAGATGATCGCCATCGGCGGGGCTATAGGCACGGGGCTTTTCCTTGGTGCCGGCTCGCGGTTACAGCAGGCGGGCCCGGCTCTCGCGCTCGATTACCTCGTTTGCGGCATGTTCTGCTTTCTCATCCTTCGCGCGCTTGGCGAACTGGTGATGTATCGCCCCAGCGCTGGCAGCTTCGTCTCGTATGCCCGTGAGTTTCTTGGCGAGAAGGCGGCCTATGCGGCCGGGTGGCTCTCCTTCCTGAATTGGGCCATGACCGGTATCGTCGATATCACGGCGGTTGCGCTTTACATGCATTTCTGGGGCACATTCGATCATGTCCCACAATGGGTGTTCGCGCTCGTGGCGCTGGGCATTGTCGGCACCATGAACATGATTGGTGTGCGCTATTTTGGCGAGCTGGAGTTCTGGTTCTCGCTTATCAAGGTCATTGCGCTCGCCCTTTTCCTGATTTTCGGTTGCGTCGTTCTTGGCCTCAAGATGCCGGTGGCAGGCACTGTGCCTGGTTTTCATCTGATCTCCGAGAATAGTGGCATCTTCCCCCACGGCATCATGCCGGCCCTGTTCCTGATGCAGGGTGTCGTGTTCGCCTATTCGGCCATCGAGCTAGTGGGTACGGCGGCAGGTGAGTGTGCCAATCCGCGTGAGATCATTCCGCGTGCCATCAACAGCGTGATCTGGCGTATCGGCCTGTTCTATGTCGGATCGGTCATTCTGCTGGTCTGTCTGCTGCCCTGGAATGCCTACCACAAGGGCGTCAGCCCGTTCGTGACCTTCTTTCAGGCCCTTGGCGTGCCTCATGTCGATACGGTCATGAACATCGTGGTGCTCACCGCGGCCCTGTCGAGCCTGAATTCGGGCCTGTATTCGACCGGGCGTATTCTACGCGCCCTTGCCATGGGGGGCTCGGCGCCGCGCGCCCTGGCGCGGATGAACAAGCAGTCTGTCCCTTATGTCGGGATTCTGACAACCGTTGCGGTTTATCTCGTCGGGGTGGGTCTCAACTATCTCATTCCATCCCGCGTGTTCGAGATTGTGCTCAACGTGGCAGCTCTGGGTATCATCAGCACCTGGAGCTTCATTCTGATCTGCCAGATACGCCTGCGCCAGCTGGTTAATCGTGGCGAGGTCGAAAGCGCCGGGTTCCGTATGCCGGGTGCGCCGTTCACTTCTTGGCTGACGCTGGGCTTTCTCGGCTTTGTGGTTGTCATGATGGGTCTGGATTACCCCGAGGGCACCTATACGGTGTTTGCCATTCCGTTCATTGCGGTGCTTCTCGCCGGTGGCTGGGGATTGATTCTCCTAAGCCGCAAGAAAGCCTAATCAAACAAAATGGCCTGCTCAGTCCCGTCAGGACTGGGCAGGTTCTGCCGGCAACTGCCCTTCCCATTTGGCCACCACGGCCGTCGCCAGGGAGTTGCCGACGACATTCGTGGCCGAACGGCCCATATCCAGAAAAGTATCGACGCCAAGGATCAGCAGAACGCCCTCTTCAGGGAGTTTGAACTGGCTGAGCGTTGCCGCGATCACGACCAGTGACGCGCGGGGAATGCCTGCAACGCCCTTGCTGGTCAGCATCAGGGTAAGCAGCATGATGATCTGCGTGCTCCAGGGCAGGCTGATATCATAGGCCTGTGCAATGAAGATGCTGGCGAAGGTGCAATACATCATCGTGCCGTCGAGATTGAACGAGTAGCCGAGCGGCAGGACGAATGACGAGATGCGGCGTGAAATGGGAAACCGCGAGAGCTGGTCCAGCATCAGCGGATAGGCTGCCTCCGAGCTTGCTGTCGAAAAGGCCAGAAGGAACGGCTCGCGCATCAGTCGGATCAGACGGCGCGCCGGACGACCAAGAATGGCGAAGGCAGCCGCAATCAGGGAGCACCAGAGCAGGAAGAGCGCGATATAGAACTCGCCCATGAACTTGCCGTAATTGATGAGCACGCTCAGGCCATTGGTGGTGATGGTTGCGGCCATGGCGCAGAACACGGCCAGCGGGGCCAGGAGCATCACATAGCCTGTTACCTTGAGGATGATCTGTGACAGGCTCTCTGTCCATTCCATGATCACCCTGGCCTTTTCAGGCATGGAGGCGCAGGCAACGCCGAAAAAGACAGAGAACACGACAATCTGCAGGATCTCGTTATCCGTCATGGCGCGGAAGACGGAATCCGGAACGATGTGTTTGACGAAGCTGTCGAGCGACATGCCATCGGTGGCGATGGGGGATGTTGTGATGCCGTGCAGGCGATGCATCCCGACACCGGGGCCAAAAAGATTAACCAGAATCATGCCGAGCGTCAGCGAAAACAGCGAGGCCAGCACGAACCAGATCATGGCCTTTGCGCCAACACGACCAACCGAAGCCGCATCCGACATATGACCGATGCCCACCACGAGGGTGGAGAAAACCAGTGGGGCGATGATCATCTTGATCAGGCGCAGAAAAACGGTCGAACCGATGGAGATATAGTGGGCGAAATGCTGTTGCTGCACGGAATCAGCAATCCAGGCATGAGCGATGCCACCTACCGTAATGCCAAGCAGCATCGCGATGATGATGAGTGTGGTCATGCTCATGCGCTTCATTGAGGCAGCTCCAAAACGGCGGGGGAAGCCCGGGTCTAGGCCATAACACCCTGTCATATCAAATCTGGAACAGTCAGCTTGTGTCATGAGCGCCATGCGATACGCTGTCAGCGTGACCGCCATGGGGGGCAGATGTTGCATTGCGATGTGATCCTGCATCGTTTTGCAGCGTTGTCGCGCGATATGATCTCGGTCATATGATTTGCGTCGCAAGAAGTGACGGCAGGGTCACATATGGGCCGTTTCGTTCCCCATGTCTGATCGAGAAGCCAGACCTTGCGGCATCCCGGGGGGAAAAGAAGCGTGATTCAGAGTGCTATTGCGGTGATACTCGGTCTGATTGTCGGGCTGTTTTCCCTTATCGTGTCGATCATTGCCGTTATTGAGGAAGCTGCCCGCAAAGGGTTGCAGGAACTTGGTGTGCCTCATCAGGTGCAGACGTCTCTTCTGGCTCTGCTTTTGCTTTTGCTGGTTGTTGTCTCTTTCCGGCTATTCGGGAAGCTGTTTGGTTTGCTGATCGCGATTGCGTTGCTGGCTTTGCTTTTGCATGCGCTGTGTGCGCCGGAGATGACCGGCGTCACGATCTAGCAGGCAAAGGAAAGAGACAGGGTTCTGACCCCGCACAGGTTATGAGCCGCCTGGAACGAAGGTGCGGTGCCAGATCGGCCAGGGAAGGCAATCACGATCCCACATCCGCCACGGCGTGGCCGCGAGCGTTGGTGGAGATCGCCGGTATCTTCTGATTGTGATGGTGTCCGCGGCGGGATTCGAACCCACGGCCCCAGGATTCATACCACTTCGGCTTTCGCCGCCGGTACGCAAGGGCGCACCGTTTGTGGTCTGGACTGTCTCTTCACCATAGCCCGGAAAACCGGACGACAGGCGCTGCCCGTACAGTCTCTACACCTCCATGCTGCTTTCAGCGGCATGTTTGGCTCGGGATTGGCACGGCTAGTCGCCAGAGCGTTCCCCGAATTTGAGCAGATCCACCATGATGTTTCCAAGCATGGCGCCCAATTTTAGGAATCCTGTGCTCTATCCTGCTGAGCTACGCGGACAATCGTTTTCACTCTAGGGGGCGCGTGTGACACAGGCAAGAGGGCCGGTTTCAATTTTTTCTGTACCGTGTGATCGGTTGCAATACTGGCAAGTCATTCTAAGATTGCTTTTGTTAGTAAGTCTGTATGCCTGCCAGGAACGTGAAGATTGACCTTATTTATGCTGGCTGGCCCCGAGATTTACTTTGATCCTTTCCCTAAGGGCGTCAGGCGGCAAAACACACTCTCGGCATATTAATCTTCCTTCAATTGCATGCGTTGCCAGGAAGGAGAATACGTTTCGTAAAAAAACCGAGACAGGGATGTGATACAAGGCTCTGAGAAAAGAAAGCGTGAAGTAATGTTCGATCTGGCCCTTCGTGGTGTTGCAAAAACCGATTCCACCCTGCTGCGTCTGCGACTGATCGGTCGCATGGAAGCGACAACGCTTACGGGCGAAAGCGTTCTGCCTGTTGGTGGAAAGACGAAGGGATTACTTGCCATTCTTGCGCTTTCCGACCGCAAGCCTGTTGCACGCTCCCATTTGGCTGAACTGCTCTGGAGCCGACGTCCGGATGATCTTGCGCGTGCTTCCCTCCGTCAGGAAATCCATCGCCTTCTCGATGCCCTCAGCCCGTTGGGTGTCGATGTTATCGATGTGCAGCGTCACACGCTGGCGCTCAAGCCTGCCCTCACATCTGTCGATGTCGAGCGTATTCTCAACGGCGGCAAGTCCATCCTGCGTGAGTTGCCGCCGCCCAGCGAGGTTCTGCTGGGGGAGCTGAACGGTATCGATCCGGCTTTCAACGAATGGATCGAGGGGCAGCGTACACGCCTTAATCGTCACATCTATCAGCTTTTCGAGAGCGCGTTGCGCACTCAGGTCGATCCGGATGCTATTCTTGAGACAGCGGATCATCTCCTCGTTCGTGACGGTCTGAACGAGGCTGCGTGGCGCGCGCGTATTCAGGCGTGGGTGACAAAAGGAGAATATGCGCAGGCTGCAACTCTGGGCGATCAGGTTGTGCAGCTTTTTCAGGATCAGCTCGGCACAGTGCCAGGCCCTGCGACCATGGGGCTCGTGCGCAGCCTGCAAGAGCGGATAGCTTTTGATTCCTACGCCAAGGCGCATCATGGCGCTTCCTCAGCAAGCGACCCGGCGCTTGTCCACGGAGATTCCCATGCCGAGAACGCGAAGCTTTTTGTCGGCGGAGGCACCGAGGCGCCTTTCCTGACAGCCGCTGTCTCCACGCGTACGCTTGGCTCCATCGCTGTGGCACCGCTCAAGGCTGCGGGCGGGGCTCATGCTGATACGCTGGCGGCTGAGCTGACCGAGCGACTGGAGGTCAAGCTCGTCGGGTTGCAGACATTCACGGTTGTCCCGTTCCCGGAGACGCCTCAGGGCGAAACCGGGCCTCTTCTGGGTAATACGCACAACCCGGGGACCGATTACGTCATATCAGGACTGGTTCGGGCCAATGTCGAGCACGGGGACGCCAGTGAAGGCTATGTGATCATCAGGCTTCTGAGTCTGCGACAGGAAGGCTGTGTCGTCTGGGCAGACCGTTTCGAACTGCCAAAAGATACTCGTGCTCAGCGTGCATTGCTTTTCTATGTGATGAAGTCGCTTCAGTGGTCACTGTTCGTTTCGGAAGGGCAGCGCATGATGTCCCGCCCGATTGCCGAGCTATCGGCCTTTCAGATGGCCGTGCGTGCCCTGACACTCCTGTTGCGCTGTGACATCACACTCGCCACCGAATTGCGCGATCTGGTCGAACGTGCCTATCAGTCCGATCAGGAATCCGTGTTCGTGCTCTATGTGCGCTCGCTGATCAGGTTCTTTCTCTATCTTGAAACCTGGTCATCTGCGCCTCCGGAAGATATCGAGGAAATCGCATCGGCCGCCGGTTACGTGGCGATCCAGTTGCGTGCCAACCCGCTTGGCGTGTGGCTGTCGATGATGACACGCACCTTCACGCCCGGGCAGCTCGATGAAGCCAAGGCGTTGACCGCAGAGTACACGGGGGCAGGTGGCGTGTTTCCGGCAATCGCCATCTCGCCCTCCATTCACGCTCTCAAGGCTACTCAGGCCCTGCTGTCCGAAGACAAGGCCGTTGCACTGGAAGAAATCCAGCAGTTCCGTGCCCTTAGAGCGTCACAGCCTTTGGCGGTGCTCTCGGAGCCGTTCAGCATTTTTGTTCTCGAAGCGTCAGGAAACAACGAGGAAGCCAGACAGGCCGGTGCAGCCTTCGTCAGTCTCTATCCGCGTAGCGCTGCCGGGGTACTTTATTACCTCGTTTCGCTCGCGTCTCATGGAATGGGAGAAGAGACTGAGCGCGTGAAACGCCATCTGCTGAGGCTTGTGCCGGATATTACAATTTCCGGTGTGCTCTCACGACATGACTTTCTGCCAGAGGCAATGCAGATGTGGCTGCGTGAAATGCTCGAGCGGGTAAGCCTGCCGCAAGGATAAGTGGCAGGCCAGCCTTGGCGGGACCGGGCGGGCGCGATATGAACAATTGTTGAAGCCGGACGCGGGTGCCGCGATCGGGGATTTCGACACGCGGCCAGTGCCAGTCTAATAGGGACAACATGACACCTCGTTTGCAGCCGATCGCCCCTCTCAATGCGCCCATAAGGGCGCTGACACTCAAGGGGCGGCATCTCTCCGTTCTGCCGCTCTGCGCCCTGTTGGCACTCAGTGCCTGTGGCGGTGGGCGTGATCCCGACAGTCTGACCCAGCCGCGCAATCATCTGCTTGGCGTTGATCGCGGCGCTACGGGGGGTGATGACCAGCTTCAGGGTGGGGTTAATGCCTATCTCTGGCGTGGTGCCATTGATACCCTGTCGTTCATGCCATTTGCCTCAGCGGACGCGAATGGCGGCGTGATCCTGACGGATTGGTATCAGCCCCCTGCCAGCACCAACGAGCGCTTCAAGATCGCTGCCTATATCCTCGATCGCCGGTTGCGTTCGGATGCGCTGCGCGTTTCCGTGTTCCGTCAGGAAAAGCAGGGAAGCGAGTGGGTGGATACCCCCGTTGCACCGAACACGACCTCGGATATCACGACGCGTATCCTCGCGCGCGCGCGTCAGCTCCGTGCCGATAATGGCAATCGGGACTGAAGCCTCCGCCCTGAAGATTACGTGACACGAACAGACGACAGAAGATCATGACGGAACAAGAGACACTCGGCTACGATTTCGGCAAGGCTGAGCCCAAATGGCAGGCAAAATGGGACGGTGTGCGCGCCTTCGCCGCTGATGACCATCCCGCTGCCGACAAGCCGAAATATTACGTGCTCGAGATGTTTCCGTATCCGTCGGGTCAGCTCCATATGGGCCATGTGCGCAACTATGCGCTGGGCGATGTGGTGGCGCGTTACAAGCGCGCTCGTGGTTTCTCGGTCCTGCATCCCATGGGCTGGGATGCGTTCGGCCTCCCGGCGGAAAATGCGGCGCGTGAGCGCGGTGTGCATCCGGGACAGTGGACGCTGGACAACATTGCCGCCATGCGCGGCACGTTGCAGCGCCTTGGTTTCTCGCTGGACTGGGAGCGTGAGATCGCGACCTGCCTGCCGGAATATTATGGGCATCAGCAGAAGCTGTTTCTGGATATGTGGCGCAAGGGTCTGGTCGAGCGTCGTGAATCCTCGGTCAACTGGGACCCCGTGGACAACACCGTGCTCGCCAATGAGCAGGTGGTTGACGGGCGTGGCTGGCGTTCGGGTGCGCTGATCGAGAAAAAGCGCCTGTCGCAGTGGTTCCTCAAGATTACGGATTTCGCAGCACCCCTGCTTGAAGGCCTCGACAAGCTGGATCGCTGGCCAGCGCGTGTGCGCGTCATGCAGGAGCGCTGGATCGGCCGCTCGGAAGGCGCTCGTGTCCGCTTTGCGCTTCATGCACCCCCCGAAGGGTTCGACACCGACTTGGACTCGGTCGAGGTGTTTACCACCCGTCCGGACACGCTGTTCGGTATGAGCTTTGTCGCGATTGCTGCCGATCATCCGTTGGCTGCAAAGGTTGGTCAGGATAACGAAGCCGTACGCAGCTTTATCGAGGAATGTCAGCGTCTCGGTACGTCCGAGGAAGCAATCGAGGCGGCCGAAAAGCGCGGGATCGATACCGGGTTGCGCGTCAGCAACCCGTTTGCGCCTGACGAGACCGTGCCGGTCTGGATCGCCAATTTTGTTCTGATGGAATATGGTACGGGCGCTGTGTTCGGTTGCCCCTGTGGCGATCAGCGCGATCTTGATTTTGCCCGCAAATATGACCTTCCGGTGCGTCCGGTCATTCTGCCGACAGGCGAGCAGCAAGCTGGCTTTACGGTGGGCAAGACCGCCGTCACGGGTGAGGGCACGCTCATTAATTCCGGCTTCCTCGACGGGCTGGACATCGTCGAAGGCAAGCGCAAGGCCATCGAGCGTCTCGAGGGTATGGGGATCGGCCGTGGTGTCGTGAACTGGCGCCTGCGCGACTGGGGAATCTCGCGCCAGCGTTACTGGGGCTGTCCGATACCGGTCATCCATTGCGACAGCTGTGGTGCAGTGCCTGTGCCGGACGACCAGTTGCCGCTGAAGCTCCCCGAGGATGTCACCTTCGACCGTCCCGGTAATCCGCTCGATCACCACCCGAGCTGGAAGCATGTGGACTGCCCGCAATGCGGCGCCAAGGCACGTCGCGAGACTGACACATTCGATACGTTCGTCGATAGCTCATGGTATTTCGCGCGCTTTACGGCGCCCCATGCCAGCACCCCGACGGACCCGATTGCGGCCAATAGCTGGCTGCCGGTCGATCAGTATATCGGCGGTATCGAACACGCGATCCTGCATCTGCTTTATGCGCGCTTCTTCACGCGTGCCATGCACGAGACGGGTCATCTCAGCGTCGATGAGCCGTTTGATGGTCTGTTCACCCAGGGCATGATCACCCATGAGAGCTACCGCGATGAGAGCGGCTGGCTCGCGCCTGAGGACGTGGTGCGTTCGGGCGAAGGCTATGTGCGTCGTGACAACGGCCAGCCCGTGCAGCTCGGTCGCCTGGAGAAGATGTCGAAATCCAAGCGGAACACGGTTTCGCCTACGGCGATTATCGAGCGCTTTGGTGCAGATACGGCGCGCTGGTTCGTTCTGTCCGACAGCCCGCCAGAGCGTGATATGGAGTGGACCGAGTCCGGCGTTGCTGCTTCAGCCCGTTTCGGTCAGCGTCTCTATCGTCTGGTGCAGAATGTCGCGGCGCAGGTGCCACAGGGAGCGCCCTTCACGGAGGGCGGCCGCAGCCTGCGTCAGGCCACGCATCGCACGATCAAGGCCGTGACCGAGGCGCTTGAGGGCTTCACACCCAATGTCGCCGTGGCGCGTCTGCACGAATTGAGCGCTGCCCTGTCGGAGGCCGAGAAATCGACCGAGGACGGTATTGGCGCAGCGCGTCGCGAGGCCGCTCTCTCACTTGCCTTGCTTGTCGCCCCCATGATGCCGCATCTGGCGGAAGAGATGGTGGCCCTGCTGGAGCCTGAGGGGGCTATGGTCGTCGAGCGCGCCTGGCCGGAGGCGCTGGACGCGTTCCTCACGCGTGACAGCATCACGCTGGGCGTGCAGATCATGGGTAAGCTGCGTGGCACAATCGAGGTGCCACCCGACGCGCCGTCTGACATGGTGCTTCCGCTGGCCGAGGCCGAGCCGAACGTGGCGCGGATGCTGGAAGGCAAGCGTATCGTCAAGCGCATTCACGTGCCCAATCGTATCGTCAACTTTGTGGTGGCAGGCTGAACCGATGCGCCGTCTTATCCTGCTTGCTTCTCTGGCTCTGAGCGGTTGCGGGTTTCAGCCGCTTTATGGGAGCAATGGAGATGGCGGCGCTCGTGTGACGCATGAGATGCAGCGCATCTATGTCTCCAACATCCCCGAGCGCCAGGGGCAGGAATTGCGGCTTGCGCTTCAGGAGCAGCTGGGGAGCGGCAGCACCAAGGCGCCAGACGGGTACACGCTCAATGTGAGCTACGGCGTCAATGCATCGGTCATTGATATTCATAGCGATAATACTGCCGGCCGTTATCGCGAACTGGGGACAGCGCATTGGCGCCTCTATACTGTCGAGCCATCCCCAAGATTTCTGGCTGAGGGCGATGTGAATGAACTCGATGGCTTCAATGCGACCTTCGAGCAGTATCTCGCGCAGACCCTGAATGACGAGACTGTGCGGGCCCGTATCGCCCAGACCCTTGCGGGATCGATCCGTCAGCAGATTGCCATCTGGTTCAAGACCCAGATCAAGCCATCGCGTAACAATGCAGCGGATCTGCCGTCCTATTTTGATCCGAACGCCATGCCGACCCAGAATGGTCAGCCTTACGAGAAGGCGGGTCCTGATGGCTTCCCGGCTGCGGCAACGGGGCGTACGGATCTCAATAGCACGGATAACTGATCGCGCATGAAGATCGATGCCCGCTCGACTTCCCGCACACTCGCTGAAATTGGCAAGTGGCGCGGGGTCCTGCTCTATGGTGATGATCTCGGCCTGATACGCGAGCGGGCCACCCAGTGCGTCAAGCTGGTGGCGGAGTCTCTGGATGACCCGTTCCGTGTCGCAGTGCTCGATCAGGAGCAGCATGGCCGCCTCGAAGAGGAGATGGGCGCGCTTTCGCTGATCGGGGGGCGTCGTGCCATATGGGTGCGCGATGCCCAGGACGCGTTGTTGCCCAGAGTCATGGCGGCGCTTGCGATCGACAGCGATACGGTTCTGGTCATCGAAGCACCGGGGCTTGCCTCACGCGCGAAGCTGCGAACCTCGCTTGACGCCCATGCCTCGATTGCCGCCATCGGTTGCTACCCCGAGGAGGGCAAGACCCTCATTGCCTCACTGGCGGATCTCTTTCGTGAGGCCTCAGTCACGATCGACCGTGACGCCCTGTTCTGGCTTTCTTCCGTCATGGGAGCCGACCGGGCAGCCATACGAAGCGAAGTCGAGAAGCTCGTTCTTTTTGCCGGGGAAGGTGGCCGTCTGACGCTCGATGACTGTCAGGAATGTATCGGTGATTCTGCTAGCGCTACCCTGGATGATGCGACAAGTGCTGCGATGGCTGGTGATCGAGCCATTGCTGACATTGCGCTGGAGCGTGCGCTTGCCGATGGTTTGTCTCCCATTGCTCTGGCGCGTGCCTGTCTGTCGCTCATGAACCGGTTGCTGCGGGTGCTGGACTGGATGGATGAGGGCAAGTCGCGTCAGGAAGCCATGAAAATGCTTCGCCCCCCGGTGTTTTTCAAGAAAACCGAGAGCTTCACGAAAGCCCTTGAGCGCTGGGATCGCACAGGTCTCAGGAGAGCCTGCGATGCCGTGCAGGGTTTCGAGCTGGCCTGCAAGCAGACGGGCAGCCCTGATCTGGCGCTGTCACGCCGTCTGATTGCACAGCTTTGTCTCGGCCCGAGATCATTCCAGCGTTGAAATCATCGCATCGTTTTGCCACGATCGGTGCGATGAGGATTTCGACCTGCGACCCAGAGGCAATTATGGCAATCGGCGCGTTGCCGGCTAGCCCGCTGATGTCTCTCGCAGGGCAGCTCATTCCGCCGCCGCATGCGCGCTTGCACAACCGATGAGAAACACGAGACGCTCAGCCCTGTGGTACGGGAACATTGCGGTGTTGCTGGCAATCGGCGCCTTGCTTCTTCTGGTACTTGGCGCTGTCGCCGCGCCGCTCTATGCGCGAGCGGTTGGGGTCGATGCAATGGCTTCCAATCTGGCCGGCACCGTCATGCGCAACGGCCATGCGCAGGATATCATGCAGGCCAATGACAACCCCCTCCATCTGGGCCTCTCTCCCATTGGTCCGTCATGGCGTTGGGGGTCTTATGCCCTTGGGGCCGATTCACAGGGGCGCGACATTGCCGCGAGACTGCTTTACGGGGCGCGATCCTCGCTGGTCATCGCTTTTTCAGCCGCCTGCCTGTGCCTGATTGTCGCGACGTTTTGCGGTCTGGCGGCCGGATATTGTGGGGGGTGGGTCGATCTGGTCCTGTCGCGCGGGCTCGATATTCTCTGGGCAGTGCCGGTTTATCTGTTCGCCATCAGCCTCAGCGTGGTGACAATTGGCCATGACCTCTCTTTTGGCCCGCTCCACTTGCGGGCGGACTCACTGCTTCTGCCCATTCTGATTATCGCGCTCATCTATGTGCCCTATGCGGCGCGGCCCATCCGGGCCCGGACGAAAAGCCTGCAAAATGCTGGCTTCGTTCTTGCAGCGCGTGGGCTGGGGGCGTCGTCACTGCGCATCATCCTGCGCGAGATCCTGCCCCTGCTGGCGGAAACCGTCTTTGTGCTGGCACCGCTCATCATGGCGCTTTGCCTCCTGGCGGAGTCCGCACTGTCTTTTCTCAGTCTCGGTGTGCAGGCACCTGCCGCTTCGTGGGGGAGCCTGATCCATGATGGCGAGGGATTGATCTATAGCCGCCCGGTCGTCGCCATCGCGCCGGGATTGGCCATCATCGTGACTGTTCTGGCCCTGAACACGCTGGGTGACGCGGCGCAGACGGCGTTGCGCAGGCGGGGCGGCAGATGAGGGGCTTTCTCTCCCGCCTCGGGCAGATGCTGCTCGTGCTGTTCGGCATTTCGGTACTCGTCTTTGCCGTGTTCTTTGCAACGCCGGGGTCGGACCCCTCAGCCCGTATTGCGGGGCGCGGCGCGAGCCCGGAGGTGATCGAACGTGTTCGCCATGCCTATGGCTTCGATCGCTCGCTACCTGTCCGTTATCTCACAATGATGGATCATCTGTTCATCTCGCGAAACCTGACGTCCTACGTCAATCACGGGCAGAATGTGGTTTCGGAGGTGTTTGCTGCTGCACCTGTCACGCTCTCGCTTGTGCTATGGGCGGCGCTGTTCTGGGTGAGCGGCGCGCTGGTGCTTGGCATGATGGGGGCGGCTTTTCAGGGCGGTGCCCTGGACCGTCTCCTTTCTGTGCTGGCTATGATTGGTTTGTCCATCCCGGTTTTCTGGCTGGGCGAAATGGTCAATCTGGTGAGTCAGAGCCGGTTGCATGACACCTGGCTGTTCCGTTGGGTGCCGCCACTGGGCTATGTGCCACTCTCCACGAGTGTTCTCGGCTGGACGAAATGTCTGATCCTCCCGGCGCTCACGCTCGCTGTCGCTTTCATCGGCCTTTACAGTCGGGTTCTGCGCTCGGACCTGCTTTCGGCCATGCAGGAAGACGCGCTGCGCACAGCACGTGCGAAAGGGGCAGGGCCGTGGCGCCTCTGGTTCTTTCATGCCTTGCGCCTTTCCGGTCTGAGCGCGCTCTCATTGTTCGGTCTCGATTTCGCCCAGCTGCTCGGGGGTGGTGCCCTGTTGACGGAAGTCGTGTTTGCGCTGCCCGGTGTCGGGCATCTGACCTATCAGGGCCTGAGCACGCTGGATCTGCCGCTCATCATGGCAACCGTGCTCTATGCGGCGTTTTTCGTGGTGGTTGCCAACGCCCTGATCGACGGGCTGTATCGCCTGCTCGACCCGCGCATCGGGGGAGGGAAGAATGGGCACTGAGCCGCTTTTGTCCCTGCGCAACCTGCGGCTGAAACACCCCAGAGCCGGCTATCTGCTCGATGGCGTGACCCTCTCGCTGCAGCGCGGTCAGATCCTTGGGGTCGTGGGCGAATCAGGCTCAGGGAAAAGCCTGACCGGGTTGAGCGTGCTCGGGCTGCAACCTCCCGGCATCCTGTCCGGTGAGATGATTTTTGACGGGCAGGATCTGCAATCCCAGACCGAGAGGGCGTGGCAGCATTTTCGCGGCAGGCGGGCCGCCATGATCTTTCAGGATCCGATGACGGCTTTTCTGCCGGTTCGGCGTATCGGTGCCCAGATTGCCGAGCAGATCAGGCTGCACCAGCTTGTATCGAAACGCGAGGCGAATGAGCGTGTGGTGACACTGCTCGGGCGTATGGGCGTGCCGTCTCCCGCGCAAACCGCTTTGCGTTTTCCGCATGAACTGTCTGGCGGGCTGCGCCAGCGCGCCATGATTGCGATGGCTGTGTCCTGTGAGCCGGATCTGCTGATTGCTGATGAACCGACAACGGCGCTCGATGTCACGGTTCAGGCGCAGATCCTGGCGTTGCTGCGTGAGATCGGTGCGCGTGAGGCGAGCGTCATGCTGATCACCCATGACATGGGGGTAGTGGCGCAAAGCTGCACGCATGTCGCCGTTCTTTACGCCGGGGTCGTCATCGAGACCGGCCCGGTGGCGGCTGTTCTCTCGGCCCCACGCCATCCCTATACGCAGGCCCTGTTGCAGGCCATACCACCGCTCGAAGGACCGCGACCGGCCAGATTGCCCGTGATCGAGGGTGCTCCTCCCTCGCCACAGACACGACCCAGCGGGTGTGTTTTCGCGCCGCGCTGCCCCCATGTCATGCAGCCCTGTGAGGTGCGTCCAGCGATGCGGCGCGTCATCGATGGCTTGTACAGCACGACGACAACCGTCTCAGCCAAGGCGCAGAAAGAGGAGCGCCATGAGGTGGCGTGCGTGCTCTACGAATGACGGAACTGCTTAAAGCGCAAGATGTCGCCCGGACCTATCATCTGGGGCGCGGCAGGACACTGCGGGCCGTCGATGGCATCTCGCTCGCTCTGAAGCGTGGAGAGAGCCTTGCCCTCGTCGGTGAGTCAGGTTGCGGCAAATCCACACTGGGCCGTCTCATGATGGGGTTTGATCGCCCCGACAAGGGAGAGATCCTGTTCGACGGGCAGGATATGGCGCAAATGGGGCGGCGCGCCCTGCGCGATCTGCGCAGCCATCTGCAGATGGTCTTTCAGGACTCTGGATCGTCCTTCAATCCGCGTTGGACGATTGGCAATACATTGGCGGAGCCGTTTCGTATCCATCGGCGTGAGTGGTCCAGGGCCACGTTGGTGGCGCTCCTTGAACGCGTAGGTTTGTCGGCGGATTATCTGCCCCGTTATCCCGGTGCGCTCTCTGGCGGGCAGCGGCAGAGGCTGAACATTGCCCGCGCCATTGCGCTCTCACCGCAGGTCATCGTCGCGGACGAGCCTGTCTCGGCGCTGGACGTTTCCGTACAGGCACAGATTGTCAATCTGCTGCGCCAGCTTCAGGCCGAGATGGGTCTGGCCTGTCTGTTCATCTCGCATGATCTGGCGGTGGTGAGACAGATTTCGGACCGCGTGGCGGTGATGTATCTGGGCGCGATTGTCGAGGAAGGGGAGACGCTCGCCCTGCTTTCGCGACCGCTCCATCCCTATACAAGGGCGCTGGTAGAGGCTGTGCCTCAACCGGGCAAACCGCTGGCGGCGCCCTTGCAGGGCGATGTGCCAAGTCCTCTTTCCCCGCCACCGGGCTGTCGCTTCCACACGCGCTGCCCGATTGCCCGGGCGCGTTGTGCAATTGAGCGGCCGATCCTCACGGATTACGGCGCAGGGCGCAGGGCGGCGTGCCATTTCCCACTTCTGCATGATGGCAACGCCGCCAGCTGATTGCCAGATAGGCTCGGCGTACCGGGAGCAGCCTACCCTTGGCAGGGTGAGACATTTGTCCTGACCCCTGCCCGTTATGGCAGGCAAGGGCCTGGAACTCAGAACCTCTGCGAAATACCAGTCAGGATGGTACGACGCAGGCCGTATTGGGGTGCCCCGACGCCGATGCCTGATCCGTCGCGGATCTGGTAGCTCTTGTCGAACAGGTTCAGCACATCGAGACGCAGTTCGGTGCGCTTGAGGAATGGCACGCGGAACAGATCCTTGAAGGACTGGACCAGCGAGAGGTTGAACGTGGCATAGATCGGGACAGAGCGGCCATTGGGCACCACACCATCGGCGCGCAGGCCGCTACCATAGACCATCGAGGCCGAAACACGGGTGGGGTGGCCCGTGTGATAGAAGAAGGAGTAGCTCCCCCCTGCGGACGCCGTCCAGCGCTGGTCATGATCGAGATGGATCCAGCGGTTTTGGACATAGGCAAGATCATCCGGGTCCATCGTCCACTGTGCGGTGGTGATGTCCTTGCCGATTGCCCGCGACCAGGCCGCATTGCCGTAGAGCGAGAGCGGGCCATGCTCGTAATTCGTCGAGAGCTCATAGCCATTCACCTGCCCGCGGCGATAATTGAACGCCGAGAGGATGATCGGTGCGCCAAACTGACCTTCATCGATCATGTTCTTGGCGAGCTTCACATAGGCATCGAAAGAGGCGTGCCAGCCGGGCAGAATGGACTGCGTTACGCCAGCATCGAAGTAATGGTCGCGCTCCGCCTTGACCGTATTGTTCTGCAAGGTCTGCGGCTCGTTGGATGTGCCGACATATTTGCTGAGCGAGGTATTGGCGACGAGTTCGAAGGGCGGGGGGGTGAAATAGCGCGAATATCCGGCATGAACCACGCCACCCCGCCATGCACGCCACACGATATTGATGCGCGGGCTGACCTGTTTCGAGTGCGTGTACTCATCGACACCGTCGAAGCGCAGACCGTAATTGATTGTCAGATCACGCAACGGGCGCCACTCATCCTGAGCGTAGAGCCCGTACATCCAGCCGGTGCGGCCGCTGCCATCGTGCACATTCTTGGTCGTGCCATCATAGATGGGTGTGCCGTCATCCTCGGCCCCCGTCTGCTGATAGACGATGGAATCCGTCTTGGAGCTGTTACGCTCGACATAGACCTGATAACCGAAGCGCACCGTATGCTGGTGATTGGCGTGCCATGTGACATCAGTTTGCGAGCCCGTCGAGAAAACCGAACGCGCTGCGTGCTGGCTGATTCCGTTATACACAAGATCGCCCAGCGGGTCTGGCGAGTAGCCAAGCGACGAGTAGCGCGTGATAACCGAACTCTGCAGGCTGACCTTGCCCATGTCTTTCTGGAGCGAGAGGATACCGAAATCGGTGATCTCTTTCTGGCGCTCGTTCAGGCTGGCGCTGTCCACGCTGCCATAAACCTGTTGTGACAGGGCTGAATCCAGGAAGCTCGGATTGGCAAACTGGCGTTGCTGACCGGGGTTGTTGGGCAGTTGATACTGAGCGTTCGATACCCCTCCGGTGAGGCTGATACGGGTATTCTCGTCGGCCGTGTAACGCAGATGACCGAGCGCATGATACTGGTTGCTCAGGTCGTGGATCGGGTTGAAGCTCGATGTCGGGTTTTCAACACCGACCCGGTTATGAACGAAGTCGCCGGTCGCAAAGAAATCCCATTTCCCGGCGTGGCCGCCATATTGCAGCGACGGGAAGAAATAGTCGCGCGCACCACCATAGATCGAGGCATCGCCACCCGGATCGGCGCTACCGTTCTTGGTGGTGATGTCGATCACACCGGCTTGCAGAAAACCATATTCGCTGGGCAGCGCGCCGGTGGTGAGCGAGGCGGAATGGGCAAAGCGAGTCATCAACGCCTGGCCGAAAACGCTCAGCCCTTCAGGAAGCTGCACGCCATCGAGGCGGAACTGGACCTCGTTGTGATCGCCGCGCACATGGATCTGGCCAAAGCTGTCCTGCGCGACGCCAGGTGCCTGAAGGAGAAGTGTGTTGAGCGGTGCATTATCGCCGCCCGGGTTGTTTTCGATATCACGGCGGGTGAAGCGATAGGTTGTCGCACCCGTGGAGGATTGCAGAGAGGAGCGGATTTCATCGAGACGCGCATTGACGATGATATGCTCTTCCTTCTGGGCGTTCACGCCCTGCGAGGCTGTATCACCCGTGTTATCAAAGGAGGTTCTGGACGCCTGGTCGCTCGTTGGCGTGCCAGACTGGGTTGTCACGGGCGTCACAACCGGGGTCGTCGTGGTTGAGGAGGGCACTGCAGTCTGCGCATGAACGGGCGTGGTGAGCGCCAGAACCGAGCATGACAGAAACAGGCAGGACGACCACAGGGATCGGGATGACATCATGACTACCCAACAGGTTGAAGGCGGAACAAATCGCCTTCGTTCCTATTCTGTATGATATAACATAACAACTCTTTCTTAATCTCCGTCCACTGGCTCTGTTGCGAACTGTGACAAATTGGCGACAGGTGAGGGGGGCAGCCGAAGGGGGATACAGCCCTCCTTATGAAAAGCATTTTAAGGACGAAGCCGCATCCGTCGCATAGCGTTTCAAGCAGGTCGTCCCGTCCTGATCGAGGTGAATCCCGCCATGAAACGCCGGTCCTTTCTTTCTGCTGCTTCCGTTGCACCGCTGCTGGGGGTGGCTGGCCCGGCCCTCGCCTCAGGCAATGCCGATGACGGGACGAGTTCGAGCGGTGAATTCGAGATTGTCGCCAAATTTGTCGGACCGGGGCCATCTGGCGTTGCCGTGCTTCCCGATGGCCGCATGTTCGTCAGCTTTCCGCGTCACGCCGATAACCATGCCGGTGCCACCCTGGGTGAGGTCAAGGGGGGCGTGGTGGTGCCCTATCCGTCAGCCGAGTTCAGCCTCCCATCCGACATGGCCCCGGCAGATCGCCTGATGTCTGTCCATGGCATCGCCCATGATTCTGCCGGACGGCTATGGGTGATCGATGATGGCAAGCTCGCGGGCCACGACATTCCTGAAGGGGCGGCCAAGATTGTTTGCATCGACCCGGTAAGCAACCGCGTCACGCACAAGATCCTGCTCAAATCCCCGGTCATGCTGCCGAACAGTCATATGAATGATCTGCGCGTTGCGCTGTCGGTCGGTGCCAAGGGAACCGTCTTCGTGACGGATTCCTCGTTCGGCGATGAGCCTGCCATGATTGTTGCGGATATTGCGACTGGCCAGACCAAGCGGGTTCTGGCGCATCATGTTTCGACCCAGGCCGTACCGGGGTTCATGGCAATTGTGGAAGGAGAGCCCAGACGCTACGTGCCGCATCATCCCCAGATGGTGTCAGGTGGGGCGGATGGTATTGCCTTGCTGCCTGACGAATCCCGCCTGTATTACGCACCGCTGACAAGCCGTCGCCTTTACAGCATACCGACGCGCGCACTGGCCGATCAAAGCCTGTCGGATGAGGCCTTGGCTGCCCAGATACGGGATGAGGGCGAAAAGGGCACAGCCGATGGCCTATGTTTCGATCAGCATGGCCGGCTCTATACCACCAATTACGAGCATGATTGCATCCTGCGCCGTGATCCTGACGGGTCGTTTGCCATGGCTGTCAGGGATGCGCGTATCCTGTCACCTGATGGCATCTGTGCCACGCGGGACTGGATCTATTGTACGCTTGGGCAGTGGAATCGCCTGCCGTCATTTAATGAGGGCCATAACCGGCGTGAGCCGCCTTATCTGCTGATCCGTTTTCCCGTTGATCCGATCAAACCGCTCGATGCAATGCCGGGGAAGGCGGGTTAGCCTAATCATGATTGTGGCAAGGAAGCGGTAACCGGGTCAGAACCTGACCCGGCTAGGCTAGATTGGGATGTCTGTGAACAATCACAGGCGGTCGATCATTCAGCCGGCGGCCGGCGGCTGATCCTGTTCGCTGGTGTGCTGATCGACCACGCCGGGAATGAACTGGGCGAGGGCCGGCAGAAGAGCTCCTGCGGGGAGTCCGGTTTTTGACACCAGCATCTGGATCTGCTCGTCGGTCAGGAGCGCCCTCAATTCATCCGCTGAGATGGGCAGATTTTCGCCGGAGCCGATCCAGGAGCGAACCTTGTCCTCAAGCCCGGCGCGGCGTGCCTGTTCGACAAGCGTCTGGATCCCTTGTTCGCTGGTCAGGTACTCACCGACACTGCCACCCAGCTTTTCCTTGAGTTTGTCACCCATGGACCCGATGGCAGAATTGATCATTGATCCGAAAAAACCACTCAAACCTTCTCTCCAGATTTTACGCTCCGCCAGAAATCAGGCCGAGCGCCTTACGTCCTTGTCGATCTGCGGCATCTCGATATCGATTTCGAGCACTGAACAACCGTCATGGCCGCCATCGAGCTTGACCTGAACCTTGTCCTGATCCACTGCTACATGGCGCTTGATCACCTCAAGGATCTCGCGATGTAACTGACTGATCAGCTCAGAGTTGCCGCTACCCGAGCGTTCATGCGCCAGCAGGATCTGAAGACGATCACGTGCAACGGCGCCGGTGTTGCGCTTTGCAAATAGTCCGAACAGGCTCATGCGACCCTCTTCTTGAACAGCCACTCGAGAAGGCCTTTCCGCTCGAGCGGGATCTGGATTTCAAGCTTCTCGCCCTGCAGGCGTCTGGCTGCATCAAAATAGGCGCGAGCCGGGGCGGACTCAGAATTTGACAGGGTTACTGGCGCACCGACGTTGGAAGCACGCAGCACTTCCTCGCTCTCGGGGATAATGCCCAGCAGCGGGATGGAAAGAATTTCGAGCACGTCTTCCGTATTGAGCATCTCGCCCTTGGCCGCGCGGGATGGATCGTAGCGCGTCATGAGAAGATGCTTCTCGACTTTCTCTCCCCTGGTCGCTTTTTCTGTCGTGCTGTCGAGCATCCCGATGATGCGATCGCTATCGCGGACGGAGCTGACTTCGGGGTTTGTCACGACCACAGCGATATCGGCATGATACATCGCCATCTGGGCACCGCGTTCGATCCCTGCAGGGCTGTCGCAGATAATCCAGTCGAATTTCTCGCGAAGCTCTTCGATAACCTTGGCCACCCCTTCGGAAGTGAGGGCGTCCTTGTCGCGGGTCTGCGACGCTGGCAGAATGGACAGCGTCTCGACGCGCTTGTCACGTATCAGTGCCTGCGAGAGTTTGGCGTCCCCCTGGACCACGTTGATGAAATCAAAAACAACGCGGCGCTCGGCCCCCATGACGAGGTCGAGGTTGCGCAGGCCAACGTCGAAATCGATCACGACGACGTTCTGTCCTGACTGGGCCAGTGCGGCACCAAGTGCTGCTGTCGTGGTCGTCTTGCCGACCCCGCCCTTACCGGATGTGACTACCAGCACCTTAGCCATGTGCGCTCCACCAAACTTCCAGGGAATACGTCGCTTTTTCGTTGTGCGACCAAAAGCAATACTACTGAGGAAAGGGCGTGTGCCGCAATCATCAGATTGCAAATAGTTTCGTTTAGCCCAGCCGTATGACCATCACGTGGTCTTCGCTCAGCAGGGCCTGTGCGGGCTGGTCGTAAAGCTCAGCCTCGATCTCCTCAGCAATCTTATAGAAGCCATCGATAGCGAGGAGTTCAGCCTGCATCCGGCTGGCGAATATGCGGGCATCCGGCTGGCCACCGACACCGGCGATGGCGCGGCCCCTCAAGGCTCCGTAGACATGGATCGACCCACCGGCAACCAGTTCCGCGCCCGAGGCAACGGAGCCAAGAATGACGATATCGCCATCCAGATGGGTGATGCTTTGCCCGGATCGGATCGCACGCTCGATGATAAGGCTTTCGGCGCGTTGGGTCACAGGGCTTACGGCAGGGGGCGCATCGCTTCCCGCTGTGGGAAATTCGACCGCACCACTCGCGCGACCGCCCTCAAGTGTTGCCGGCCACACCCAGTGTTCCAGCTGTGCCCAGCTGCGATCAGCATTTTCGATGCCGATGATGTGGATGCTGCGCGCTTCCAGCGCCTGTTGTAGCGCGCTCAACCCTTCCGCATCGGAAGACAGCAGGCCAAGATCGAGAATCACAGGACGGCCGGCAAAGAAACCGACCGAGCGGGCAATCTGGTTGTCCAGCCCCAGCAGCCAGTCTGCCAGGGGGGCTTCAGGAGACAGGACGAGGGCGAGGAAGGAACGTCCGCGTGCCCGGATGCGCATTGGCGCGCTCTCGCGGACAGGGTCGGTTTCAGCGCAGGTCATCTGGTCTGTCATGATCGGGGATCGCTCTGATGGACCCTGAAGAAACAGGATCGAAAATGGGGCGGTGGAATGACGTAGCTCTCTTGCTTCGCGGCGGGCCAGACGCTTAAGAATAAAGCATGCGCATTTTGTATCATCTGCCGCTCTCGCCGCAAAGCCGTCAGGTCAGGCTCGTTCTTGCCGAGAAACGGTTACCCTATGAACCCAAGACCGAAAAGGTCTGGGAAAACCGTCCTGAATATCTCGCCTTGAACCCGGCGGGCGATGTCCCGCTTCTGGTCGAGGAAAACGGCCTATCCATCCCGAATGCGTGGGTGATCTGCGAATATCTTGAGGAGGCTTATCCCGACACGCCTCTCATGGGGCGCACCCTGGCAGAGCGCGTCGAGGTCCGTCGCCTTATGGCATGGTTCGAGGGCAAGTTCGGCCATGAAGTGTCGCGCAATCTTCTGGGTGAAAAGGTCGACAAGCGTCTGGCCGGGCGCGGCAATCCGGATGGGACGGCCCTGCGTGCAGGCTATGCCAATATGCGCTTTCATCTCGACTATATCGGGTGGCTGGCCGAAACACGTGCCTGGCTGGCAGGCAACATGCTCTCGATGGCCGATTTTGCGGCAGCAGCGCATCTGTCCTGCCTCGACTATATTGGAGATATCGACTGGTCGAAGGCACCTGCGGCCAAGGACTGGTATGCGCGCATGAAATCACGTCCAAGTTTCCGCTCCCTGCTCAATGACCGGGTCAACGGATTCAATCCGCCCGCGCATTACGCCGATCTCGATTTCTGAGCGACGCAGGGTAACAGATGAACAATGTGTTTGATGCGGTCGTTCTGGGCGCCGGCGCTGCCGGGCTCATGGCGGCGGCGGCAGCCCGCAAGGGTGGAGCGTCGGTAGCCATTCTCGACCATGCGTCCGAGCCCGGCCGCAAGATCCTGATCTCAGGGGGTGGGCGCTGCAATTTCACCAACCTGGATGCACGCGCCGAGAACTTTCTCTCTGCCAATCGTCACTTCATGCGCTCTGCTCTGGCTGGCTATACACCGCGCGATTTTCTGGCCCTGGTCGAGCGCCATGGGATTGGCTGGCAGGAGAAAGCGGAAGGCCAGCTTTTCTGTGCCGAGTCGGCCCGTGACATCGTGACGCTGCTGCTGCGGGAGGCCGAGGGCTGCGCGCTCTACCTCGACACGCGCATCCAGTCGGTCACCAAAGGCGAGACTTTCGTCGTCAGGACAGACCGGGGTGAGATCGAAGGCCGCAACCTTGTCCTGGCAACAGGGGGGCTTTCCATACCCAAGCTTGGTGCGACCGATCTCTCGCTGCGTCTTGCACGGCAATTCGGGCTGGATGTAGTGCCGACGGTGCCTGGCCTCGTGCCTCTTACGCTGGAGACGCCGCTGCCCGATCTCGCTGGCGTGTCGCTGCCTGTTCGCGCCAGCCTTGGCAAAGCCGGATTCACGGATGGGATGGTGTTCACCCATCGAGGCCTTTCCGGCCCGGCGATATTGCAGATTTCTTCCTATCAGGACGGGCCGCTCGATGCGCCGCTGATCGACATGATGCCCGGCAAGGATGCCCGCGAGGCGTTGGGTGCCATCAAGAAGGCACGACCTCGCGCCGAGCCTGCCTCGCTGCTGGCGGACCTGCCGCAACGTCTGGCGCGTCATATTGCGGGGATCAGCCTCGCGGATGTGACCTGCACCCTTGCAAACCTGCCAGACAAACGGATTGCCGAGCTGGCTGCCCGGATTGCGTCCTGGCGGCCCCGGTTGTCGGGTACAGAGGGTTACGCCAAGGCCGAGGTCATGAAAGGCGGGATCGACACGCGCGCGCTGTCGTCCAAGACCATGGAGGCCCGCGATGTGCCGGGTCTCTTCGCGATTGGCGAGGCGGTAGATGTGACCGGCTGGCTTGGCGGCTACAATTTCCAGTGGGCGTGGTCGAGTGGCGTGGCCGCGGGCCGGGCGATCGCTGCGAGGCGCTGAATAGCGAACCCTTACGTCTGTTCAGCGTCATGGCAGAACATCATGCGCTGACAAGGCTCAATGCCGGGCTGTGGGCGCGTCGTATCAGGAGATCATCTCATGAATCCGTGCATTGCCATCCTCGCCACAGATGGCGTCGAGGAGTGTGAACTCGTCCAGCCACGTCAGGCTCTTGAGGCAAATGGCTTCAGGACGCTGGTCGTCGCTCCCCAAAAAGGCACGATCCAGTCCATGAAGGGGGACGTGCACCCGGCTTCGACCATCGAGGTCGGTGCGACCATAGGCGAGGCTGCCGACATGGAGTTTGCTGGCATCCTTCTCCCTGGCGGGACAACAAATCCTGACGCGCTGCGTATCAACGAGGCCGCAATTGCGTTCCTGCGCGGGTTTGTTGCTCAGCAAAAGCCGATTGCAAGCATCTGCCACGGTGCATGGACCCTGATCGAGGCAGGTGGCGTCAAAGGCCGCACCCTGACGTCGTGGCCGTCACTTCAGACGGATCTGCTCAATGCCGGGGCAAACTGGGTTGATCGCGAGGTTGTGGTCGATGCCAACCTGGTCACATCGCGCAATCCCGACGATCTCCCGGCATTCTGCGAGGCGCTGGTGGCGCAATATCGTGACAAATCCGCCTGAAAACTGCCTTGTTTCTGCGTCGTTCTGATCGATGAGAAAGCCGGCGACTTACGGAGCCCGCGAGCAAACAAGAAAGGTGTAAACCATGACGAACCCGACCAATTTCAGACGCTCTGCCCGTGTTCTTGGCGGGCTTGCAGGACTGCTCTTGCTTGCCGCCTGCGAAGGAACGGCGGCACCGGGTCCCACGCCACCTGGAACGCAGGTCGTGGGATACGGATACACCTGCAAGGCTGGAATCTACACCTGCAAGATGCCGACACAGGTGCCGCTGGGCAACCCATGCTCCTGCCCCGGCATCGGTGCTGCTTCCTACGGCAATATCCACTGATCATGGCTGAAGGGCTCCCGATGCCGAACATTCGCAACGGGGGCCATTTTCTGCGCTGTGATTTATTCTTTCCTCGACGGATAACCTGACAGGCTTCGCGACGAAGCATCTTCCGCTATTCCTATTTTGTTCCTATACAGGGGAGTAAAGCGGAGCCGGATTTGTCGCAGGATTTTTTCAGTTTTTTCCCTTGGCTGGTTGCAGTTGTTGCATTGGCTGTAACGGTGTTTCTGTGGTCACGGCTCTCACGCCGTGGGACAGACAGGGACCTTCTCTCGCGCATCTACGTGCTGCTTGAGCGTGATGCGGCCGAACGTGGCAGTGAGAGCGAATTTCATCGCAATGCCCTGATCGAAACCGAACGGGTTTTGTCCTCGCGTCTCGAACAGCAGCGCAGCGATATGAGTGATCGTCTGGCCGGGCTGAGTCATCGCCTTGGTCAGGAGCTTGCTGAAACGCGGCTTGCCCAAGGGCAGATGCTGCGCGACATGATGCGCGAAAATGCAGAGCAGCTTGCCCAGATCCGGGCCTCGGTCAGCGAGCAACTGCACGTCACCGTCGAAAAACAGATGCAGACCTCGTTCCAGCGTGTTGTCGAGCAGTTTTCAGCCATGCAGAAGGCCATCGGCGAAGTGTCCGCCGTGACAGCCCAGATTGGCGATCTGAAACGACTGTTCGGCAACGTCAAGACGCGTGGCGGTTGGGGTGAAGCCCAGCTGCGCGCGATACTGGACGATATTCTGCCCGCCGAATCCTACGACAGTAACTACCGGATTGGCGATGGTGGTGAAGTTGTAGAGTTCGCCCTGCGCATGCCGGTGCGCAGCGCCACGCCACCGCGCCTTGCCATCGACAGTAAATTCCCCACCGAAGCTTATGAGCGTCTGATCGATGCGGTGGATCGCGCCGATCAGGCAGCAGAGCGTATCGCGCGGCGCGCCCTCGACAATGCGGTGCGTCTTGAAGCCCGCAAGATTGCCGAGAAATATATCCATCCACCGCTTACCGTTGAGTTTGCCGTGCTCTACCTGCCAACGGATGGGCTCTACATGGAGGTTGCGCGCATACCGGGGCTGATCGATGAGGTCGGGCGCGTGCACCGGGTCATTATCATGGGGCCCTCCCTCATTCCTGCCCTGCTGCGTACAGTCCATCTCGGATATGTGACATTGGCGCTGGAGGAACGCACGGACGCCATCGCAAGGCTTCTGGGGCTCACCCGGCAGGAAATGCTGCGCATGGATGGCGTTCTTGAAAAACTCTCACGTGGCGCGGGTGCCATGAGCAATACAATCGATGAAGCGAGGCGGCGCACACGTGTTCTGGGACGCAAGCTTCGCGGGCTTGACGGGCAGGGGCCGGGTGACGACCTCGAAACACTGGATGAGCTTTAAGCTGAATTTTACTATCGAAGCGGGGCAGGATTGGGCAGAAATGACACCATGAAACCGGATCATAGTCTCTCTTCTGCTTCGCCAGAGTTGTCTCCAAAAACACGCATCCTGTTTGTTGAGGATGATGACACGCTTGCGAAGGAAGTTGTTGAGGAACTGGCGGCTCGCGGCTTCGCCGTTTCGCATGTCTCCACTGGTCAGGCCGGGCTCGAAGCAGCGACGAGCGATGCATATGATCTGATGGTTCTCGATCGCATGTTGCCGCTGCTCGACGGACTTTCGGTTATCGAGAAGCTTCGCCATCAGAACATTCACGCGCCTGTGCTGGTTTTGTCCGCTCTCTCAGCCGTGGATGATCGTGTGACCGGTCTCAAGGCCGGTGGCGATGATTATCTCACCAAGCCATTCGCCATGGATGAGTTGGTAGCGCGCATTGAGGCCCTGCTGAGGCGACCCAATGACACGCGCGCGACAACGCTGCGCGTCGGGCCGCTGGACATGGATCTGATCGACCGTACCGTCACCCGCGAGGGACGGGAGATCGAATTGCTGCCGCGTGAGTTCCGCTTGCTCGAATATCTGATGCGCAGGCCTAACCAGGTGCTCACCCGAACCATGCTGCTGGAGGATGTCTGGAATTACCGTTTCATCCCCCAGACCAATCTGGTTGACGTGCATATCGGCAAGCTGCGTCGCAAGGTCGATGCCACCGGTGAAACGCCGCTGATCCACAGCATCAGAGGATCGGGGTTCATGCTGCGTGTCGCTCTCTGACAATCCACGCTTTGGCGTTTTCCGTACCGCGACCTTCCGCCTGACGCTGGCTTTCGTGGCCGCCATCATTGGCGGCATGGTGCTGCAATTCGTTCTGCTTTTCGTGCAGATGACGCATTTCGAGGCCGAGCGATCGAGCGGTATCCTACATCGGGAGGCCGATGTACTGGTGCAGGAAACGCCTGAGCGTCTGGAATATCAGGTACGTGAGCGAGCGAGCAACGAACTGCGCGTGGTGATCAACTGGGCCGGATTGTTCGATGGTCACTATCACCATATCGCGGGCGACCTCAAAGCCTGGCCCGAAGGGCTGGAGGTTGATGGCAAGGTTCACCGCCTGACGCTCTCACCCACAGATGATGCGCCCTACGAGATGCGTTTTCTGGCGGTCAAGGTGCCGGGCGGCCGCATACTGGTGCTGGCCCATTCGCTGCACCTGTTGTCCGAACTTCACTACATGATACGGCGTGGCGCGCTGCTGTCGGTCTTCCCGGTTGTCATGTTTGCGCTTCTGACAGGCGTGGTGCTCAGCCATCGGGCGCTGGCCCGCGTCAAGACCATGCACGAGGCTATAGATCGTATCATGCAGGGCGATGTGCATGAGCGTCTGCCCGCAGCGCGCGAGCGAGATGAGCTTGAGCGTCTGGCAGGCTCGGTCAACAGGATGCTCGACCGCCTCGAATACCTGATGGATGAGATACGCGATGTCGGTAATGACATCGCCCATGATCTGCGCACGCCTCTCTCACGCGTGCGCGCTCGGCTGGAGCGCGCGACATCGAGCCCCCACGATGCCGATTATCTGAATTCGGTGATCGAGCGCGCGACGATGGACCTCGATCAGTGCTTTTCGGTCATCACAGCGCTGCTGCGCATTGGCGAGATCGAGAATGGCCGGCGTCGTGCCGGGTTCGGGTACGTCAATCTCGCTGATCTGGTGGCGGACATCGTCGATCTCTACGAGCCGATTGCTGAAACCAATGGTCTTGTGTTGACTAATGTGGTCGCGCCGGTGCTGCCGCCGTCCGCACTTACCCGACCGGGCGAGCGTATTCCTGATCCGATGATCACATTCGGTGATCGAGACCTGTTGGTGGAGGTGTTGGCCAACCTGCTCGACAATGCGATGAAGTTTACACCCTCAGGCGGGCGTGTCACGATCTCGGCCTTGCCAGGGCCGGGGGTGATCCATCTGCGGGTTGCCGATACCGGCATCGGTATTCCGCAAGCGGAACGAGAGGCCGTCCTCGGGCGTTTTTACCGCTCGGACAAAAGCCGTCATGTTCCCGGCAGCGGCCTCGGGCTCAGCCTCGTCATGGCCATACTGAGGTTGCATGGGATCGATCTGGCGATTGCGGATGGTGATGGCACGACCGATCGCCCGGGTTGTGCCTTTGAAATGGTGTTTCAGGTCTCGGAGCCGCCTGAAACTGCCTGCTGACAATACCGCCTGTCGGGCGCCACTCTGGAAAAGCCCGTGGCTCAGGCGCTCTCATGATGGCAGGATTTCTCCTGCACGGCGTCGCCCCTTCTGCGCCGGGGACGTTGAAAGCGCCAATACAGAGGGGGCGACAACTGGCTAGGCTGTGTGACGAGCGTATGAAAGGTTGTTCCAGTTTGGAACTTAAAAGGAATTTTCCTTGTCGGCGTCCGGCGTAGTTGTATTTCTGGCTGTAACAGGAAAAGGAATCTCCTTGATGATATCGGGAAACGGATGGGGGCTCCTCATGCCGAGTGATCAGCACAGGCGAAGGGCAGTTTCCATGTTGCGTTGCGGGTCGGTTGCATGAATCAGGTTGTCATCACCGCGCTCAAGCGACCCTATACCTTCGTTGTCCTGTCCATCTTCATCGTTATTTTCGGTGTCCGTTCGGTCCTCAAGACGCCGACAGACGTTTTCCCGAACATCAACATCCCTGTCGTAGCGATCGTCTGGTCCTATCTGGGCCTGATGCCTGAGGATATGTCGGGGCGCGTCGTCTATTACTACGAACGAACCCTGACCACGACGGTCAATAATATCGAGCACATCGAAAGTGGCTCCTATTATGGTCGTGGTATCGTCAAGGTGTATTTCCAGCCCGGCACGGATACCTCGGTTGCACAAACCCAGATCACCTCGGTATCGCAGACGGTCATCAAGCAGTTGCCCACCGGAGCGACGCCTCCGCTGATCCTGGCCTACAATGCCTCATCGGTGCCGGTGCTCACGCTCCAGATCAATTCGGACAAGCTGAACGGCTCCGAATTGTATAACATGGCGTCCAATCTGATCAGACCGCAGCTTGTCTCTGTGGCAGGTGTCTCGATACCGAACCCGTATGGCGGTCTTGCGCCTTACATTACGGTGGATATCGATCCATCCAAGCTGATGGCCCATAATCTTTCTGCCGTTGATGTCAGCACAGCGCTCAACAAACAGAATATCGTGTTGCCTGCGGGCGATCAGCGCATTGGTCCGTTTGACTACATGGTGCGTACCAACGCCCAGCCGCGCGAGGTGGAGACCTTCAACAACCTGCCGCTCAAGCAGGTTGGCAATTCTGTCGTCTATCTGCGTGATGTGGCTTATGTGCATCGCGGGGGTCCACCACAGGCCAATATGGTGCTGGTGAAAGGCCGCCAGGCCGTGATGATGGTCATCATGAAAAGCGGCGATGCCTCGACACTTGATGTGGTGGCTGGCGTCAAGAAGCTTTTGCCTCAGGTGATCGAGACCCTGCCCAAGGGGACAAGCATCAAGATCCTGACCGATGCCTCGGGCTTCGTTAAGGATTCGGTTGAGGACGTGGTGCGCGAGATGATCATCGCCGCGCTGCTGACGTCCCTCGCTGTGCTGCTCTTCCTGGGATCGTGGCGGTCTACCCTCATCGTGGCGACCTCTATTCCGCTCGCCATTCTGTGCTCCGTGATCGGACTGGGTCTGGCCGGTCAGTCGATCAATGTGATGACGCTTGGCGGTCTGGCCTTGGCGGTCGGTATTCTCGTTGATGATGCGACCGTCATGATCGAGAATATCGACGCCCATCTGGAAATGGGCAAGGATCTGGAAATGGCCATCATCGATGCGGCCAACCAGATCGTGGTGCCGACCTTCGTCTCGACAACCTGTATCTGTATCGTCTGGCTACCGCTTTTCGAGCTGACGGGCGTGGCAGGGTGGCTGTTCATGCCGATGGCCGAGGCCATTATCTTCGCCATGATCGCCTCGTTCATCCTGTCGCGAACGCTGGTGCCGACCATGGCCAACTGGATGCTGGCAGCG
The DNA here is from genome assembly GCF_011753235.1 of Asaia sp. As-1742. Classification (NCBI taxonomy): domain Bacteria; kingdom Pseudomonadati; phylum Pseudomonadota; class Alphaproteobacteria; order Acetobacterales; family Acetobacteraceae; genus Asaia; species Asaia sp. As-1742. The sequence continues at coordinate 194,220 of NZ_VWWA01000005.1, forward strand.
CAGGTCGCCGCGCATGAGCATGGTGATGACGGCAAGGAGCCGGGATTTTTCGGCCGCTTCCAGCGCGGCTTTGAGAGCCGGTTCTTTCGCTTTCGCGAGCGTTACAAGATCGTGCTTGCTGCCCTGATCGAGGAGCGCGTGAAGTTCGTCCCGTTCTTCATGGGACTATCGATCCTGTCCACGGGGCTCTACTACTTCGTGGGTGAGGATTTCTTCCCTGAAATCAAGTCCGGCACGCTGCAGCTCCATATGCGTGCCCCCATTGGGACGCGTCTGGAGGAATCCGGCAAGATTTCCGTGCTGATCGAGAAGAAGATGCACGAGATCCTGCCCGGGCAGATCGACGCCGTACTGAACAATTGCGGCTTGCCGTTCTCTCAGTTGAACCAGGCCTTCATCCCGACCCCCACCGTGGGGACCGAGGACTGTGATATCACCGTCTCGCTCAAGAATGATGAGAGCCCGACCGCCGAGTACCGTCGCAAGATACGCGCCGGTCTGATCGAGGCCTTTCCCGGCACACAGATCACATTCCAGCCTGCCGACCTCACGGCCAAGATCCTGAATTTCGGGCTGCCTGCGCCGCTGGACGTGCAGGTTGTGGGCCGCGACCTTTACGGCAATTTCGCCTTTGCCAAAAAGCTCCGCCGCAAGCTGGCCACGATCCCGGGCATCACCGATGTCTCGATCCAGCAGCCTATGACGCAGCCTACGCTCAGCATCAACGCGAAGCGGAGCTTTGCTCTGGGCACCGGTATTACCGAGCAGGATATCGCCCAGAACGCGCTCGTCGTGCTCTCGGGCTCGGCGCAGGTCGGGCAGGTGTACTTCCTGAACAGTTCAGGCGTCGCCCAGCTGATCGACGTGCAGACGCCTGCGAATTATCTGCAGACGCTCAATGATCTCAAGACCGTGCCGATTGACCGCGGTGACGGCAACCCGACCAATGCCCAGCCCCAGCTTCTGGGCGCCCTGTCCGAAATCGAGCAGACGGGGACCCCGGCGGAGGTTGCGCATTACAACATCATGCCGGTGTTCGATATCTATGCATCGAATGAGGATATCGATCTGGGCACAGTCGCAAAGTCGGTGCAGCGCGTCGCAGATTCCATGAGGTCCGAATTGCCGCGCGGCTCGCATCTGGTGGTGCGTGGTCAGGCTGTGACGATGACAGATGCCTATTCGCAGCTGATTATCGGTCTCGCGATGTCGATCACGCTTGTCTATCTGATCATTGTCGTGAACTTCCAGTCCTGGCTGGATCCGTTCGTGATCATCACGGCATTGCCAGGCGCACTGGGCGGCATCGCCTGGAGCCTGTTCCTGACCCATACATCGCTGTCGGTGCCCGCCTTGACGGGAGCCATCATGTGCATGGGTACAGCCACGGCCAACGCCATTCTGGTCATCTCCTTTGCGCGTGAGCGTATGGAGGTGCACGGCGATGCGCTCAAGGCGGCGCTCGAAGCGGGTTATGAGCGTATCCGCCCCGTGCTGATGACAGCACTGGCCATGATCATCGGCATGGTGCCGATGTCCATAAGCAATTCCGACAATGCCCCGATCGGCAAGGCCGTGATCGGTGGCCTGCTGGTGGCGACGGCGGCGACACTCCTGTTCGTCCCCTGTGTTTTTGCCATTGTCCATTACAGAAAGCCGCGTGAACGCGGAGATGAGGGAGCCCACGCATGACCCAGCACCCAAAACAAGGTGCCGAGCCGAACCGCAAGCGGGGCCGCCTTATCATTCTTATCGTGCTGGGTGTTGCCGTTCTTCTGGCGGTCTGGGGCATCGTTGAACGCTCGATGCATTACAGTGCCCTGCGTGAAGAGGCCGATGACAATGCGCGTGCCCGGGTGAGCCTGATCAATCCGCAGCCCAGCCCTGCCGAGCGTCATCTCGATCTGCCCGCCAATCTGGCCGCATGGTATCAGGCGCCGATTTATGCGCAGGTCTCTGGCTACGTGAAGATGTGGTACAAGGACTACGGAGCGCACGTGAAATCGGGCGATCTGCTGGCCGAAATCAGTACGCCAAGCCTTGACGCCCAGTACGAGGCCGCCAAGGCCAACTACAATGTGGTTCTGGCACGCTACAAGCTGGCCGTGATCACCGCCAAGCGCTGGGCTGATCTGCGTGACACGCAGGCTGTGTCTCGTCAGGAAGTCGACGTGCAGGCTGCCAACGCTGCGGCACAGAAAGCACAGGTTGACCAGGCACAGCATGAGGTCGAACGCTTCGAAGCCCTGGAGAACTTCAAGCGCATCGTGGCACCGTTCGACGGTATCGTGACCTCGCGTCTGGTGAACGTGGGCGACTATGTGAATGCAGGCGGGGGTGATCTGAACTCCCGTGGCAGTGCGTCAGAGCTCTTCACCGTGGCTGACACGCATCGCATGCGTGTGTTCGTCTCGGTGCCGCAGGATTATGCAGCTGTGATTTCGGACAAGCTCGCGGCCAAGCTTACCCTGCCGCAATTCCCCGGGCGCGTTTACAATGCGAGCTTTCTGGCGACAGCGCAGGCTTTCAACGCCGCGACGCGAACGGTCACCACCGAGCTGGAACTGGACAACAAGGACGGGTCGCTCTGGCCGGATTCCTATGCCACTGCTCATTTCACCGCTCCGGGCGAGCCCGGTGTGCTGATCGTGCCGGTCAACGCATTGATCTTCCGGGCCCAGGGTACGCAGCTTGCCACGGTGGTCGATAACCGTATCCACCTGATCGATGTAAAGACCGGCATCAACTATGGCATGACGATCCAGATCCTTGGTGGAATTTCGGACAAGGACCAGATCGTAGCCAACCCCACGGCGGATATGCTTGAAGGCGATGAGGTCAAGGTGGTGCCTGCAACCCGCGGCTATAATGATGCGACTGCTGCCCCACGCAAGAACGTGGCGCCGGCACCGCATCAGCCTGCACCTGAAGACGATGATGGTGGCAACGAGAATGGAGCGCGCCGATGAGCGCGAGCGCCAGACGCCGCGCCCTGCGCGGCAGTATCGCAGGGGCCGTATTCTGCCTTGCCCTGCTTTCGGGCTGCGATCTCGCGCCGCATTATCAGGCCCCGAAATTCATCTATCCCGATGGGTGGAAAGGGAAGGGCGTTCTGGTGGATGCCAAGCCGGCCGACGATGTGCCCAAGGGTAAATGGTGGGAGGTCTTTCATGACGCCCAGCTGAACGCTCTTGAGGAGAAGATGCTGGCCTCCAATCCCGACCTGCAGGCTCAGGCGGAGGTGTTCACCCAGTCACGCGACATCGCACGTGAGACAGAGGCGCAACTGGCGCCACAGCTCAATGGCTCAGCGGGGATGTCGAACAACAAGACGTCGCTCACCCGTCTGTGGCGCGGGGCCAATGCCAATTCGCCGACAACCGAGTCGAGCGTGTTCTACAGTGGTGCCGCGACATGGGAGCCTGATTTCTTCAGCCGCATCCGTAATTCCACACGTATGCAAAAGAACATGGCGCAGGCCAGTGCGGCCGACTACGCCAATCTGCGCCTGATGCTCGAGGCGGAGCTGGCATCGAACTATCTCGGGTTGCGCGGGCTGGATGCCCAGTATGCCGTGTATGCCGACTCGATTCGCTATTATCAGACCGCCGTGAAGATCACCCAGCTTCGTCAGGCAGGAGCGATTGCGGCGGGGCTCGACGTTTCACGAGCCGAAAACCAGCTCTTCGCCACGATGGCCTCTCAGAGCAATGTCCGCGCCCAGCGTCAGGTGCTGGAACACGCCATAGCGGTGATGGTGAACACCGTGCCCGGCAGCTTCCATATCGCCCCCTCCACGACGCAGGTCCTGCCTTATTCCATCCTGCGTATTCCGAGCGGTCTGCCCTCCCAGCTTCTGGAGCGACGCCCCGACATTGCCTCCGCCGAGCGTAATCTGGCGGCGAATAGCCGCGCCATTGGCGTCGCGCGGGCCGCGTTCTACCCGGATGTCACCTTCAGCCTGAATGGTGGCTTCATGAATAACGGTTTCGACCTCGCAAGCCTTGGTAACTCGATGTGGAGTTACGGCGTGCAGGCCGTGGAGCCGTTGTTTACCGGGGGCTTGCGTCGTGCGGCCTTGCAGCGTGCCTGGGCCCAGTATCGCGAAAGTGCCGATCATTATCGCTCTACCGTTCTGTCCGCTTTCCAGGATGTGGAGGACGGCCTCTCACAGACAAGTGCCTTTGCTGACCAGCAGAAGCAGCAATATGCGGCGGTGGACGCCGCGTTGCGAACGCAGCGCATGACGATGGCGCTCTACACGGGTGGGCTGACCAATTACCTCGACGTGGTTGTGGCGCAGCAGGCGGCCCTTGTAGCGCGTATTGATGCGGTTCAGGCCCAGACCATCCAGCTTCAGGCCAGTGTCCGCCTTATCAAGGCGCTTGGCGGTGGTTGGGATCGTTCGGCCCTGCCTTCGGTCAAGTCCATCGACCCGTTCGGTGTGCTGCAATATGACGGGCTGCATCACCCGCGGCCCGCAGGCGATGTGGACACACGCAACAGCGCCAGCGATGTGAACCTGACCGGTGCGACACCTGCCGTGCCGGCGGTGACTCCCCTGTCGGCAACGAGCACTACGCGATGACGAAAGACTTGACAGCCCCGACCGCGGGGCGTTAAGGGGCCGCTCCCATTCGGAACGCGGGAGAGGCATGAGCGATCGCAAGATCGCAAACGCCTCACTGGAACCGCGGTTCGGGCAAACCATCAAGGAGTCCCGGATATGGCCAAAAAAGTCGTTGGCTACATCAAGTTGCAGATCCCGGCAGGCAAGGCGAATCCGTCGCCGCCAGTCGGTCCGGCCCTGGGTCAGCGCGGCCTGAACATCATGCAATTCTGCAAGGAGTTCAACGCCAAGACGCAGACCCTCGAGCCTGGCATGCCGATCCCGGTCGTTATCACGGCCTATGCGGATCGTACGTTCAGCTTCGTCACCAAGACCCCGCCGAACACCTACTTCCTGCTCAAGGCCGCCAAGGTCTCCAAGGGCAGCCAGACAGTCGGCAAGGCTGCCGCTGTTGGTTCTGTCACGACCGCGCAGCTGCGCGAGATCGCTGCAGAGAAGTTCAAGGACATGAACGCGAATGACATCGACGGCGCTGTGCGCATGCTGGCCGGTTCGGCCAAGTCGATGGGTCTGAACGTGGTGGAGGGCTGATCCTATGGCCAAGAACAAGAGGCTGAACGCCGCCCGCGCGACGGTTGACACCGACAAGCAGTACGACCTGTCCGCAGCTGTTGCCCTGGTCAAGGGTAACGCCAAGGCCAAGTTCGACGAGACCATCGAAATCTCGCTGAACCTCGGCATCGATCCTCGCCACGCTGACCAGATGGTTCGTGGTCTGATCTCGCTGCCGAACGGCACGGGCAAGACCCTGCGCGTTGGCGTGTTCGCCCGCGGCCCGAAGGCTGAAGAAGCCACGGCAGCCGGTGCGGAAGTCGTCGGCGCAGAAGATCTGGCCGAGAAGATCCAGAACGGTGAAATCGAGTTCGATCGCTGCATTGCGACCCCGGACATGATGGCGCTGGTCGGTCGTCTGGGTAAGATCCTCGGCCCGCGTGGCCTGATGCCGAACCCCCGTCTGGGCACGGTGACCATGGACGTGAAGGGTGCCGTTCAGGCAGCCAAGTCCGGCCAGGTCGAGTACCGCGCCGAGAAGGCCGGTATCATCCATGCCGGTATCGGCAAGGCTTCCTTCGGTGAAGACAAGCTGGTCGAGAACATCAAGGCTCTGGTCGATGCCGTCCAGAAGGCTCGTCCGACTGGCGCCAAGGGCACCTATCTTAAGAAGGCAGCCCTGTCTTCCACGATGGGTCCGGGCGTGCGCGTCGACGTGACGTCGTTCACGGCCTGATTTGAGAGATGACACCGTGCGGCCTGGCCGTGCGGTGGCGCAGGGGCGGGGGAAATTCCCCTGCTTCCGAACCTGTCCGAGACCGGGCGTACTGTTCCAAGGGGCAGTCTAAGGGATCTTGAGAGAGATCCGCGAGCGGGAGACGGGGCGCCAGCAGACAAGGGTGGGGCAACCTGCCGGAATGCTGGGTTCCGATTGAATGGACAGGCGAGCGGTACTTTTCCGATTGCGGGGAAGTGCCATGGGTAACCCGGTCTGGAAGCCAAGGTTTCCGGACTGACGAGGAGAATGGATTTGGACCGTCAGGAAAAACGGGCCTTCGTCGAATTCCTCGCCAACGTGTTCAACAGCACGTCCATGGTTGTCGTGACCGAAAACAAAGGTCTCACGGTAGCTGATGTGACGGAGCTGCGTCGACGCGTTCGTGCGGCGGGTGCGACGTACAAGGTTGCGAAAAACCGGCTGGCCAGCCTCGCTCTGCATGGGACCCAATTCGACGGGATTCTTCCGCTGCTGAAGGGCCCGACCGCGCTTGCGTGGTCTGAGGATCCGGTTGCAGTCGCGAAGGCGATCGTCGAGTTCGCCAAGACGAATGAGAAGCTTGTGGTGCTCGGTGGCGCCCTTGGTAGCCAGACGCTTGATGCGAATGGTGTCAAGGCTCTTGCCGCACTGCCGTCGCTGGACGAACTGCGTGCGCAGCTGGTGGGTATGATTTCTACCCCCGCTACGCGTATCGCAGGCGTTGTCCAGGCTCCGGCCGGCCAGCTTGCTCGCGTTTTCGGCGCCTATGCCAAGACCGGCGAAGCCGCCTGAATTGTCTTACGCAGCACCGCTCCTCTTCAGGAGCGCGGGTTGTGAATCGAAAACCAGTTACCATATAGGACCATCATCATGGCCGATCTGAACAAAATCGTTGACGAACTGTCCGCTCTGACCGTTCTCGAAGCTGCTGAACTCTCGAAGCTGCTCGAAGAGAAGTGGGGCGTTTCCGCTGCTGCTCCGGTTGCCGTTGCTGCTGCTGGCCCGGCTGCTGCCGCTGCTCCTGCTGAAGAGCAGACCGAGTTCACCGTGATCCTCGCCGAAGCCGGCGACAAGAAGATCAACGTGATCAAGGAAATCCGTGGCATCACGGGCCTGGGTCTGAAGGAAGCCAAGGACCTGGTCGAAGGCGCTCCGAAGACCGTCAAGGAAGGCGTTTCCAAGGACGAAGCAGCCAAGATCAAGAAGCTGCTCGAAGACAACGGCGCCAAGGTCGAAGTCAAGTAATCAAGCCCACGAACCGCGCTTCGCTTTTGGGCGGGGCCGGTTGTGGATTGAGACAGGTCAGGGCGGAAATCCTTTCGGGTTTCCGCCCGATTTGCCGTTGCGGACAAACCCTGTATAAGGGCCGGTTGTCACGCAACAACAATTTGAATTCACGGTACCGGTCGTTCCGGTCGCCCGCCATGACAGGCTTCCTGCCATGTGGACGACCCGAAGGTCTGGTGCGAGAGGGCAGGGATAGATGAACGCAATCACCAAATCGTTCACAGGACGCAAGCGGATTCGCAAGAGCTTCGGGCGGATCCCCGAAGTGGCGCCGATGCCCAACCTGATTGACGTGCAGCGCGCAAGCTATGAGACGTTCCTTCAGATGAACGTGGCGCCTGACAGCCGTCAGCAGACGGGTCTTCAGGAAGTGTTCCGGTCGGTTTTCCCGATCAACGATTTTGCGGGACGTGGCCGTCTCGAGTTCGTTTCCTATGAACTCGAAGAGCCGAAATATGATGTCGAGGAATGCATCCAGCGCGGGCTGACCTTTGCCGCGCCGCTGAAGGTCATTCTGCGTCTGATCGTCTGGGATGTGGATGAGGATACGGGCTCACGCTCGATCCGCGACATCAAGGAGCAGCCGGTTTACATGGGCGACATGCCGCTCATGACCGATAACGGCACGTTCATCATCAATGGCACCGAGCGCGTCATTGTCAGCCAGATGCATCGCAGCCCCGGCGTGTTCTTCGATCACGACAAGGGCAAGACACATTCTTCCGGCAAGTATCTCTTCGCTGCCCGCGTCATTCCGTACCGTGGTTCGTGGCTCGATTTCGAATTCGACGCCAAGGATCTGATCTATGTGCGTATCGACCGCAAGCGCAAGCTGCCGGTCACGACCCTGCTCTATGCCCTTGAGGGCGTGCACTCCATCGCTGCCCGCGCTGCCAAGGCTGCCGAAGGTGGTGATGTCGAGGCGCTTGGCATCCGTGGCATGGATCAGGACGAAATCCTGGCCTATTTCTACGGCACCGTGCCGTTCACGCGCATGCCGAAGGGCTGGGCCCGTCCGTTCGACCCCGAAGCCTTCCGTGGCATGAAGCTGCTTGAGCCGCTGTACGACGCCGATACCGGTGAAGTGGTGGCCGAGGCTGACGCCAAGCTGACCGCGCGCATGTGCCGCAAGATCGCGGAAACGACCAAGGACGTGCTCGTTGGTCGCGCCGATCTGCTGGGCCGCTTCATCGCGCAGGATCTCGTTAATGAGAACACCGGCGAGATCTATGCCGAGGCCGGCGAAGAGCTGACCGAAGCACGCCTCGAAGCGCTCGAGGAATCGGGCGTTACCGAGCTGCCGATGCTTGCCGTCGACTCCTCGCATGGCCCCTGGATTCGCAACACGCTGGCCGTGGACAAGAACAACCGCCGCGATGAAGCGCTGATCGATATCTATCGCATCATGCGCCCCGGTGAGCCGCCAACCCCGGAAACGGCAGAAGCCATGTTCCAGGGCCTGTTCTTCGATGCCGATCGCTACGACCTCTCGGCCGTGGGTCGCGTCAAGATGAACATGCGTCTTGAAGTCGATGCACCGGACACCATGCGTGTCCTGCGCAAGGAAGACATCCTGCGCACCGTCAAGATCATGTGCGAGCTCAAGGATGGCCGCGGCCAGATCGACGATATCGACAATCTCGGTAACCGTCGTGTCCGCTCCGTTGGCGAGCTGATGGAAAACCAGTACCGCGTCGGTCTGCTCCGCATGGAGCGCGCCATTCGCGAGCGTATGGGTTCGGTCGATGTCGATACGGTCATGCCGCATGACCTGATCAACGCCAAGCCTGCTGCTGCTGCCGTGCGTGAGTTCTTTGGCTCGTCGCAGCTCAGCCAGTTCATGGACCAGACCAACCCGCTCTCCGAAGTGACGCATAAGCGCCGTCTCTCGGCGCTTGGCCCGGGCGGTCTGACCCGTGAGCGCGCTGGCTTCGAAGTCCGTGACGTTCATCCGACGCATTACGGCCGTATCTGCCCGATTGAGACGCCTGAAGGGCCGAATATCGGTCTGATCAACTCGCTCTCGACCTATGCGAAGGTGAACAAGTACGGCTTCATCGAGACGCCTTACCGCCTCGTTCAGGACGGTGTGCTGCAGGCTGGCTGGAAGTACCTCTCCGCCATGGAAGAGGACAAGCTGATCGTCGCCCAGGCCGACGCGGCTCAGGACAAGAGCACGGGCCGTCTCACCGACGAACTCGTTTCTGTCCGTCGTTCGGGTGACTTCCGCCTTGTGCCGCCCGAGCAGGTCACGGCCTGCGACGTGTCGCCCAAGCAGCTTGTTTCGGTCGCCGCCGCGCTCATTCCGTTCCTTGAGAACGATGACGCCAACCGCGCGCTGATGGGCTCGAACATGCAGCGTCAGGCCGTGCCGCTGGTGCGCGCCGATGCGCCGCTGGTCGGTACGGGCATGGAAGCCGCTGTGGCCCATGACTCGGGTGCGACCATTGTTGCCAAGCGTAATGGTGTGATCGACCAGATCGACGGTGCTCGTATCGTTGTGCGGGCTACCGACGAAGCAGGGTCGACCCAGGGCGTCGATATCTATCGTCTGCGCAAGTACATGCGTTCGAACCAGTCCACCTGCATCAACCAGCGTCCGCTGGTGCGCGTGGGTGACACGGTTCATGCCGGTGACATCATTGCTGACGGTCCGTCCACCGAGCTGGGTGAACTGGCTCTGGGCCGCAACGTGCTCGTCGCGTTCATGCCCTGGAATGGCTACAACTTCGAAGACTCGATCCTCATCTCCGAGCGTATCGCTCGTGATGACGTGTTCACCTCGATCCATATCGAGGAATTCGAAGTCATGGCCCGCGATACCAAGCTGGGTCAGGAAGAAATCACCCGCGACATTCCGAATGTCGGTGAGGAAGCACTGCGCAACCTCGACGAAGCCGGTATCGTCTATGTCGGCGCCGAGGTGAACCCTGGCGACATCCTGATCGGCAAGGTCACACCGAAGGGCGAGAGCCCGATGACGCCGGAAGAGAAGCTTCTGCGCGCCATCTTCGGTGAAAAGGCTTCCGACGTTCGCGACACCTCGCTCAAGCTGCCCCCGGGCACGAGCGGCACGATCGTTGACGTGCGCGTCTTCTCACGCCGTGGCGTGGACAAGGACGAGCGCGCCATGGCGATCGAACGCGCCGAGATCGAACGTCTGACCAAGGATCGTGACGACGAGCGCGCCATTCAGGAGCGCAGCTTCGTAGCCCGTCTGCGTGAGCGTCTGCTCAACCAGACAGCGGCTGCCGGCTTCAAGGGTATCCGTGCAGGCACCGTCATCACCGACGAGGTTCTGGACGAGCATCCGCGTGGCGCATGGCGTAACATCACGGTCAGCGATGACAGCGTGATGTCCGAGCTGGAAACGCTGCGCCGCGAATACGACGCTGCCGTTAGCAAGATTCAGGCCCGTTTCGACAGCAAGGTCGAAAAGCTGCAGCGCGGTGACGAGCTGCCGCCGGGCGTGATGAAGATGGTCAAGGTCTTCGTGGCTGTGAAGCGCAAGCTTCAGCCGGGTGACAAGATGGCCGGTCGTCACGGTAACAAGGGTGTCGTCTCGCGCGTCGTGCCGGTTGAGGACATGCCGTTCCTTGAAGATGGTACGCCGGTCGATCTCGTTCTGAACCCGCTGGGCGTGCCGTCGCGCATGAATGTCGGTCAGATTCTCGAGACCCATCTGGGCTGGGCCTGCGCCAATATTGGCCAGAACATCGGCAAGATTGCCGATGATTACCAGCGCACGGGTGAGCGCAAGCTCGAACTGCTCGAGAGCCTGCGCGACGTCTATGGCGATGCTGTGTTCGAAAGCGATATCGCGACCCTGCCGAACGAGCAGCTTCTCGAGCTGACCGGTAACCTCCGCAAGGGCGTGCCGATCGCAACGCCGGTGTTCGACGGTGCGTCGATCCCGGATATCGAGGACATGCTGGTGAAGGCCGGTGTGGACAAGTCGGGCCAGTCGCAGCTGATCGACGGCCGTACGGGTGAGGCTTTCGAGCGTCGCACCACGGTCGGCTACATCTACATGCTGAAACTGCATCACCTTGTTGACGACAAGATCCATGCCCGCTCGATCGGTCCGTACTCGCTCGTCACGCAGCAGCCGCTGGGTGGTAAGGCGCAGTTCGGTGGCCAGCGCTTCGGTGAGATGGAAGTCTGGGCTCTTGAAGCTTACGGTGCCGCCTACACCCTGCAGGAAATGCTCACGGTCAAGTCCGATGACGTTTCCGGCCGTACGAAGGTCTATGAGGCCATTGTGCGTGAGCAGGACGATTTCGAAGCCGGTATCCCCGAGAGCTTCAACGTTCTGATCAAGGAACTGAAGTCGCTCGGCCTGAATGTCGATCTGGAGCAGAGCGCAATCTGATGCGCTTTGTCTCTGCCTCCTCTGTGTTTGTTGCTAACGCGGGCGCGACCGGTCTTCCGGCCCGCTCCGTGAAATGGGATTTCGGCGCATGAACGAACTCATGAAGATCCTTGGTCAGACGGGCCAGACCCAGTCTTTCGACCAGATCAAAATCCAGCTCGCTTCATCCGAGCAGATCCGCTCCTGGTCTTACGGCGAGATCAAGAAGCCGGAGACCATCAACTACCGTACGTTCAAGCCTGAGCGCGACGGTCTGTTCTGCGCGCGTATCTTTGGCCCGATCAAGGACTATGAGTGCCTGTGCGGCAAGTACAAGCGCATGAAGTTCCGCGGCATCGTGTGCGAAAAGTGCGGCGTGGAAGTCACGCTCGCCAAGGTTCGCCGCGAGCGCATGGGCCATATCGAACTGGCATCGCCGGTTGCGCATATCTGGTTCCTGAAGTCGCTGCCGAGCCGCATCGCGACGATGATCGATATCACGCTGAAGGACCTCGAGAAGGTTCTGTATTTCGAGAGCTACATCGTTCTCGAGTCCGGCACGAGCCCGTTCAAGCGCTATTCGCTGCTGTCGGAAGACCAGTATTTCGACGCCATGGACGACTATGCCGATGAAGGCCTGGAAGTCGGTATCGGCGCTGAAGCGGTCAAGAAGATCCTGTGGAAGGCGCGTCTGCTTTCCACTGAAACCGATCGCCCGGGCCTGATCGACCGTGACGGTCGTGATCAGGACAAGTCTGACGGTGATCTGCTGCGTGAAGACCTGCGTGAAGCCACGTCGGAAGCCAAGCGCAAGAAGCTCGTCAAGCGCCTGAAGCTGTTCGAAGCCTTTGCTGAGAGTGGTTCGCGCCCGGAATGGATGATCCTCGACCTCGTCCCGGTCATTCCGCCCGAGCTGCGCCCGCTCGTGCCGCTGGACGGCGGTCGTTTCGCGACGTCCGATCTGAACGATCTCTATCGCCGCGTGATCAACCGTAACAACCGACTGAAGCGCCTGATCGAGCTGCGTGCGCCGGACATCATCGTCCGCAACGAAAAGCGCATGCTTCAGGAAGCCGTTGACGCGCTGTTCGACAACGGCCGTCGTGGTCGCGCCATCACGGGTGCCAACAAGCGCCCGCTGAAGTCGCTTTCCGACATGCTGAAAGGCAAGCAGGGCCGCTTCCGTCAGAACCTTCTCGGCAAGCGCGTCGACTATTCGGGCCGTTCGGTCATCGTGGTCGGACCCGAGCTGAAGCTGCACCAGTGCGGCCTGCCGAAGAAGATGGCGCTCGAGCTGTTCAAGCCCTTCATCTACAGCAAGCTCGAAAAATACGGTCACGCCACCACCATCAAGGCTGCAAAGCGCATGGTGGAGAAGGAGCGTCCGGAAGTCTGGGACATCCTTGAAGAGGTCATCCGCGAGCATCCCGTGATGCTGAACCGCGCCCCGACCCTTCACCGTCTTGGCATCCAGGCCTTCGAGCCCGTGCTGATTGAAGGCAAGGCGATCCAGCTGCACCCGCTGGTCTGTACTGCGTTCAACGCCGACTTTGACGGCGACCAGATGGCTGTTCACGTGCCGCTGTCGCTCGAAGCCCAGCTTGAAGCCCGCGTGCTGATGATGTCGACCAACAACATCCTCAGCCCCGCGAACGGCAAGCCGATCATCGTGCCGTCGCAGGACATCGTGCTTGGCCTGTACTATCTGAGCCTCGAGGTTCCCGAGTATCACACGACGCCGGATCAGGCCGAGTATGATGCACAAGGGCGTCTCGTTAAGGCTGGTCCGTCTGCCTATGCATCGGTGGCCGAGATCGAGCTCGCCATGAACGAGGGCACGCTCAAGCTGCACGACAAGATCCGTCTGCGCATGGATACGCTGGATGCCGACGGCAAGCCCGTTCGTCAGACCATGCTGACCACGCCGGGCCGTGCGCTGATCGCGCAGATCCTGCCGCGCAATGCAGCTATCCCGTTCTCGCTGGTTAACAAGCAGCTGACCAAGAAGAACGTGTCGGATGTGATTGACGCTGTGTACCGTCACTGCGGCCAGAAGGAAGCGGTCATTTTCTGTGACCGTCTCATGGGCCTCGGTTTCCGCCACGCCGCGCGCGCCGGTATCTCCTTCGGCAAGGATGACATGATCATCCCGGTCGAGAAGCAGGAGCTGGTCGAGCGCACACAGGCCGAGATCAAGGAATTCGAGCAGCAGTATCAGGACGGTCTGATCACGGCTGGCGAGCGCTATAACAAGGTGGTTGATGCCTGGTCGCGTTGCACGGACGAAGTCCAGGCCGCGATGATGAAGGAAATTTCCCGCCAGGTTATCGGCAAGCCGACGAACTCGGTGTGGATGATGAGCCACTCCGGTGCTCGTGGGTCGCCAGCCCAGATGAAGCAGCTTGCCGGTATGCGTGGTCTGATGGCCAAGCCTTCGGGCGAGATCATCGAGCAGCCGATCATCGCGAACTTCAAGGAAGGCCTCTCGGTTCTCGATTACTTCACCTCCACCCACGGTGCCCGTAAGGGTCTCGCGGATACGGCTCTGAAGACGGCGAACTCCGGTTACCTCACGCGTCGTCTCGTCGACGTGGCGCAGGACTGCATTATCGTCGAGAACGATTGCGGCACCGAGCGTGGTCTGACGATCCGTGCGGTCATGGATAGCGGTGAGGTGATCTCCTCGCTTTCCGAGCGTATCCTGGGTCGTACCCTGACGGCTGACGTCACCGATCCGGTGAGCGGTGCGGTTCTCTTCCCGCGCAACACGCTGATCGAGGAAGCCGAGGCGGAGATCATCGAGAAGGCAGGCGTTGAAAGCGTCCTGATCCGCTCGGTGCTGACCTGTGACAGTCGCGTTGGTGTGTGTGGTCACTGCTATGGCCGTGACCTTGCACGCGGTACGCCGGTCAATATCGGTGAGGCCGTGGGCGTTATCGCTGCACAGTCCATCGGTGAGCCCGGCACGCAGTTGACCATGCGTACCTTCCATATCGGTGGTGCGGCTACGCGTGGTGCAGAGCAGTCAATGGTCGAGGCGTCGCGTGACGGCAAGGTGACCATCCGCAACCGCAACGTGGTCCAGAACAGCCAAAACGTCACCATCGTGATGTCGCGTAACTGCGAAATCCTGCTAACGGACGAGAAGGGTGTCGAGCGCGCACGTTACCGCGTGCCTTACGGTGCCCGCCTGATGGTCAATGAGGGCCAGGAAGTTACGCGCGGTCTGAAAATGGCCGAGTGGGACCCCTACACCCTGCCGATCATCACCGAGCAGGCCGGTACAGTCGAGTATCTCGACCTCATCGACTCCATCACGCTCGTCGAGCGTATGGACGAAGTGACGGGCCTGACCTCCAAGGTGGTCGTCGACTACAAGCAGGGCAGCAAGGGTGTGGACCTGCGTCCGCGCCTGCAGCTCAAGGATGCGGCGGGCAATGTGGTCCGACTCGCGAACGGTAACGAGGCGCGCTACTTCCTGTCGCCCGACTCGCTGCTGTCGATCGAGAATGGCGCTACGGTCCATGCCGGTGACGTGCTGGCCCGTATCCCGCGTGAAGGTTCGAAGACCCGTGACATTACGGGTGGTCTGCCGCGCGTGGCCGAACTGTTCGAAGCCCGTCGTCCGAAGGATCACGCGATCATTGCGGAAACCGAAGGCCGGATCGAGATCGGCAAGGACTACAAGTCCAAGCGCTGCATCATCGTGAAGAACGACGAGACCGGGGAAGAGACCAACTACCTCATTCCCAAGGGCAAGCATGTGTCGGTGCAGGAAGGCGACTTCGTGCAGAAGGGCGATCCGCTGGTCGACGGTCCTCGCGTGCCGCATGACATTCTCAAGGTCATGGGTGTCGAGGCGCTGTCCGATTATCTCGTCAACGAAATCCAGGATGTCTATCGACTGCAGGGCGTGAAGATCAATGACAAGCACATCGAAGTCATTGTTCGTCAGATGCTGCAGAAGGTGGAGATCCTCGAGCCGGGCGATACGACGTATCTGATCGGCGAGACCGTGGACCGCATCGAGTTCGAGGTCGAGAACGAGAAGCGCGTCAAGATGGGTGAGGAGCCTGCGCGCGGCATGCCCATCCTGCAGGGCATCACGAAGGCCTCGTTGCAGACGCAGTCGTTCATCTCTGCGGCTTCCTTCCAGGAGACCACACGTGTGCTGACCGAAGCGGCGACAGCCGGCAAGGTCGACACACTGAACGGCCTGAAGGAGAACGTGATTGTCGGGCGTTTGATCCCGGCAGGTACGGGCAGCGTGATGAACAAGCTGCGCGCCATGGCGGCCTCTCAGGATCGTCAGCGTGTCAGCCGGGCAACTCCCGAGGTAACGGACGACGCAGCGGAGTAAGACCCCGCTCCAGCCTTGGAAAAACTAGTTTACGTTTGAGATCGGGCGGGGTAATACCCGCCCGATTTCGTATCCGGCGATTCGAGACGGGAATCGAACGAGAATCGGGCAGAACGCTAGAGTATGCTTGACTTTCATTCAGAACGGTCATAGGGTCCGCGCCCTCGGCTACCCCCGTCTCCTAAGGCGTCTGAGCCGTTGATAGACAGCATCAAACGCTAACGGTGCCGCCGCCTTTGGGTGAGGCTCAGGCCGGTAGTGAAAGAGTCAAAAGCGGGCGGCATTCTGCCGCGCGCTGAATTTTGTTGGAAGCAAGCAGATCGGGCGTCGCTCGGTCTAGCAGTGAGCAAGGATCGGGAAGGGCGTATGCCGACCATCAACCAGTTGATCGCCAAGGGCCGTGAGCCTGCCGCCAAGCGGAATAAAGTGCCGGCCCTCCAGGGTTGCCCCCAGAAGCGCGGCGTTTGCACGCGCGTCTATACGGTTACCCCGAAAAAGCCGAACTCGGCCCTGCGTAAGGTGGCAAAGGTGCGCCTGACCAACGGGTATGAGGTCGTTAGCTACATTCCGGGTGAAGGCCATAACCTGCAGGAACACAGCGTCGTGCTGATCCGCGGCGGCCGTGTAAAAGATTTGCCGGGTGTGCGTTATCACATCCTGCGCGGCGTGCTTGACACGCAGGGCATCGCCAAGCGTCGTCAGCGCCGTTCGCTGTATGGCGCGAAGCGTCCGAAGTAAGAGGAAATTCAGGCATGAGTCGCCGTCATCGCGCTGTAAAGCGTGAGATCCTTCCCGATCCGAAATTCGGAGATGTCGTCATCACGCGTTTTATGAACGCCCTGATGTACGATGGTAAGAAGTCCACAGCCGAGGGTATCGTTTACGGTGCGCTTGAGTCCGTGCGTCGTCGTGGCGGTGCCACGGCCGACCCGGTCGCCATGTTCCATGCGGCTCTGGACAACGTGAAGCCGGCCGTAGAGGTTCGCTCCCGCCGCGTCGGCGGTGCGACCTATCAGGTCCCCGTCGAAGTCCGTGCCGAGCGCCGTCAGGCCCTCGCCATCCGCTGGCTGATCGACGCCTCGCGCAAGCGCGGTGAGAACACGATGCAGGAACGCCTTTCCAACGAGCTGATGGACGCGATCAACAATCGCGGCTCCGCCGTCAAGAAGCGCGAAGACACGCATCGCATGGCTGAAGCAAATAAAGCATTCAGCCACTATCGTTGGTAAGCTTAAAAGGCTAACCGGTTTTCCCGGGTGCCTCCTTCGGGGGTGCCTGGTACGAATTAGCAATCTTCCCCGCCGCACCTTCGGCGGTGGGTTATGGAGAGAATGATGGCTAAGGCTAAATTTGAGCGGACGAAGCCGCACTGCAACATCGGCACCATCGGTCACGTTGACCATGGCAAGACCTCACTGACGGCTGCAATCACGAAGACGCTCGCCAAGTCCGGCGGCGCGACCTTCCGTGCGTATGACCAGATCGACGCTGCTCCTGAAGAGCGCGCTCGCGGCATCACGATCTCCACCGCTCACGTTGAGTACGAGACCAAGAACCGTCACTACGCCCACGTCGACTGCCCGGGCCATGCTGACTACGTCAAGAACATGATCACGGGTGCCGCCCAGATGGACGGCGCGATCCTGGTTGTGTCCGCTGCTGACGGCCCGATGCCCCAGACGCGTGAGCACATCCTGCTCGCTCGCCAGGTTGGCGTTCCGGCGCTGGTCGTGTTCCTGAACAAGGTTGACCAGGTTGACGACGCCGAGCTCCTCGAGCTCGTCGAGATGGAAGTCCGTGAGCTTCTGTCGTCCTACCAGTTCCCCGGCGACGATATTCCCATCGTCAAGGGTTCGGCTCTGGTGACGCTTGAAGACGGCGACGCAGCAATCGGTGAAGACCGCGTGCTCGAGCTGATGGAAGCCGTTGACACCTACATCCCGCAGCCGGAGCGTCCGGTTGACCGTCCGTTCCTGATGCCGATCGAAGACGTGTTCTCGATCTCGGGTCGTGGTACGGTTGTCACGGGTCGCGTTGAGCGTGGCGTTGTGAACGTGGGTGACGAAGTCGAAATCGTCGGCCTCAAGGACACCGTCAAGACGACCGTTACGGGCGTCGAGATGTTCCGCAAGCTGCTCGATCGCGGTGAAGCCGGTGACAACATCGGTGCGCTGGTTCGTGGCACGAAGCGTGAAGACGTTGAGCGCGGTCAGGTTCTTGCAAAGCCGGGTTCGATCACCCCGCACAAGAAGTTCAAGGCTGAGGCTTACATCCTCACGAAGGAAGAAGGCGGACGTCACACTCCGTTCTTTACAAACTACCGTCCGCAGTTCTATTTCCGCACGACCGACGTCACGGGCGTCGTTCAGCTGCCGGAAGGCACGGAAATGGTCATGCCGGGCGATAACGTTGCCATGGACGTCGAGCTGATTGCTCCGATCGCCATGGACGAAGGTCTCCGCTTCGCTATCCGTGAAGGCGGCCGCACCGTCGGTGCAGGCGTGGTCTCCTCGATCAGCGCCTGATTGTAAGCACGGGCCCTGATTTGGCTGGCCCCGGTCGGAGTAATCCGGCCGGGGTCGGCTTTAGAAGGGACCAGGAGGGAGCAGGGTAAGACCCGAACCCCAACGAGTTGGATTATTGGTAAGATGGACAACCAGAACATCCGCATTCGCCTAAAGGCGTACGATCACCGCGTGCTCGACAACAGCACGAAGGAAATCGTAAACACGGCGAAGCGTACGGGTGCGCGGGTTCGGGGTCCTATCCCGCTACCGACGCATATCGAGCGGTTCACCGTGAACCGTTCCCCACATGTGGACAAGAAAAGCCGCGAGCAGTTCGAAATTCGGACTCATCGCCGCCTGCTCGACATTGTTGAGCCGACACCGCAGACCGTGGACGCCCTCATGAAGCTCGACCTCGCCGCTGGCGTTGATGTCGAGATCAAACTTTAAGGTCCAGACGATGCGTACCGGATTGATCGCAAAAAAGCTGGGTATGACCCGGCTATTCAAGGAAGATGGCACACATGTGCCGGTCACAGTGCTGCATCTCGACGAGGTCGAGGTTGTGGACGCCCGCACGCAGGAGCGTGATGGCTACACGGCAGTGCAGATCGGCATGAGCAAGGCAAAGGTGAAGAACGTCACCAAGCCGATGCGTGGCCATTATGCTCGCACCAAGGTGGAGCCGAAGAAGACTCTTGTCGAGTTTCGCGTGGCAGAAGATGCCGTGCTTGAGGCTGGCACGAAGCTCTCTGCGGCCCATTTCGTCGTTGGCCAGAAGGTCGACGTCACCGGCACCAGCAAGGGCAAAGGCTTCGCCGGCGTCATGAAGCGCTGGAACTTCGCTGGTCTTGAAGCCTCCCACGGCGTGTCCATCAGCCATCGTTCGCATGGTTCGACGGGTCAGCGCCAGGATCCGGGCAAGGTCTTCAAGGGCAAGAAAATGGCCGGTCACATGGGTGACGAGCGCATCACGACGCTTAATCTCGAAGTGGCAGCCGTTGACGCCGAACGCAACCTGATCATGGTTCGTGGTTCGATTCCGGGTGCCAAGAATGGCCTGGTGATGATCCGCGATGCGATCAAGAAGGCCCGCCATGCAGATGCGCCGTACCCGGCAGCGACTGCGGCGGCCGCCGGTTAAGGACTGAGGGCGATGGAATACGATATCAAAACCCTCGATAATGGCAGCGCCGGAACGGTGACCCTGCCAGAGGAACTGTTCGGCGCCACCCCGCGCACGGACATCATGGCACGCGTTGTCCACTGGCAGCTGGCCAAGCGCCGCGCCGGTACGCACCGCACCAAGGGCATGGGCGAGATTTCTGGCACGACCAAGAAGCCGTACCGCCAGAAGGGCACAGGCTCGGCACGTCAGGGCTCGCTGCGCGCACCGCAGTTCCGCACTGGTGGCGTCGTTCATGGTCCGGTCGTTCGCGACCACGGCTATGACCTGCCCAAGAAGGTGCGTCGCCTCGGCCTGATCTCTGCGCTGTCGCAGAAGGCTGCCGCTGGCAAGCTGATCGTCATCGACCAGGCTGCTGGTGTGACCAAGACCCGTGAAGCCGCTGCAAAGCTGGCCGCTCTCGGCTGGTCCTCCGCCCTGATCGTCGACGGTGCCGTTGATGTGGCTTTCGGTCGCGCTGTGCGCAACCTGCCCAAGATCGACGTGCTGCCCACGATCGGCGCCAACGTCTATGACATTCTGAACCACGATGTTCTCGTGCTGACGCGCGCAGGGCTCGAGGGTCTCAAGGAGCGCCTGGCATGACCACGGGCATCGTTCTTGCGCGCCGCACAAAGGCGCAGCGCATGACGCGTGAAGCGATGTTTGACATCGTTCGCGCGCCGCTCATCACCGAGAAGGCGACGGCCCTCTCCGAGCGTAACCAGGTTGTTTTCCGCGTGGCGATGACCGCCGCGAAGCCGGAAATCAAGGTTGCGGTCGAGACGCTTTTCGGCGTCAAGGTCGTCTCCGTGAACACGCTGGTGCAGAAGGGCAAGACCAAGATGGTCAAGGGCCGTCCTGGTCGCCGTTCGGACATCAAGAAGGCGTATGTTCAGCTTGCGGAAGGTCAGTCCATTGACCTCACCGCGAAGCTGGGCTGACGCGGGATAGGATACCATGGCACTCAAGCACTTTAATCCCACGACGCCGAGCACACGTGGCACGGTACTGATCGACCGCAGCGAGCTCTTCAAGGGCAAGCCGGTCAAGCAGCTGACCGAAGGCAAGAACAAGACGGGCGGCCGTAACAACCACGGCCGTACCACGTCGCGTTTCCGTGGCGGCGGGCACAAGCAGTCCTACCGCTATGTCGACTTCAAGCGTCGCAAGTTTGATGTTGCCGGTACGGTCGAGCGTCTGGAATATGACCCGAACCGCACCGCCTTCATTGCGCTGATCAAGTACGAAGACGGCGAGCTGGCATACATCCTGGCACCGCAGCGCGTTAAGGTTGGCGATCAGGTTATCGCTGGCGAACGCACTGACGTGAAGCCGGGTAATGCCATGCCGCTGGGTTCGATGCCTGTCGGTACGATCGTGCACAACATCGAGCTGAAGCCCGGTGCTGGCGGCAAGATCGCCCGTTCGGCTGGCACGTATTGCCAGCTGGTCGGCAAGGATGCCGGCTACGCCCAGATCAAGCTGCAGTCCGGTGAGCTCCGTCTCGTCCGTGGCGAATGCATGGCCACTGTTGGCGCGGTGTCGAACCCCGACAACATGAACCAGCATCTCGGCAAGGCCGGTCGTAACCGTTGGCTCGGCCGTCGTCCGCATAACCGCGGCGTCGTCATGAACCCGGTCGACCATCCGCATGGTGGTGGTGAAGGTCGTACCTCTGGTGGCCGTCATCCGGTTACGCCGTGGGGCAAGCCGACCAAGGGCTACAAGACTCGTGTTAACAAGAAGACGGACAGCCTGATCATCCGTCGCCGCAAGACCGGCAAGTAAGAAGGGGGCAAACAGAGATGGCACGTTCCGTCTGGAAGGGCCCGTTCGTTGACGGGTACTTGTTCGGCAAGGCTGAAGCGTCGCGCGCTTCGGGTCGTAATGAGGTGATCAAGATTTGGTCGCGTCGTTCCACCATCCTGCCGCAGTTCGTCGGACTCACGTTCGGCGTTTATAATGGCCACAAGTTCCTGCCGGTGCAGGTGACGGAAAACATGGTCGGGCACAAGTTCGGTGAGTTCTCGCCGACACGCACGTTCCCCGGTCATGCTTCCGACAAGAAGTCGAAGCGGGGCTGATCATGAGCAAGCCGAAGCACATTCGCACACTCGCTGATACGGAAGCGCAGGCTGTTGCCCGCAACATCCGCGTCAGCCCGCGCAAGCTGAACCTGGTTGCGGCGATGATCCGCAACCAGCCAGCAGACAAGGCAATCGCAGCGCTGACGTTCTCGCGTCGCCGTATCGCTCAGCAGGTTCGCAAGACCCTCGAGAGCGCCGTGGCCAATGCAGAGAACAATCATCAGCTCGATGTCGATCAGCTCGTGGTCAAGACCGCAGAAGTTGGCAAGTCGATCGTCATGAAGCGTTTCCACGCTCGTGGCCGTGGTCGTTCCTCGCGCATCGAGAAGTTCTTCAGCCACCTGAAGATCGTCGTTGCCGAGCGCGCTGCAGACGAAGCGCCTGCGCCGAAGGGCAAGGGCAAGGACGCAGCAGAGCAGAAGGCAGCCTGATATGGGACACAAAGTCAATCCGATCGGGCTCCGGCTCGGCGTAAACCGCACCTGGGATAGCCGCTGGTACGCTGGCAACGACTATTCCCGTCTGCTGCATGAAGACCTGATGCTGCGCGCTTACCTGCGTCGCAAGCTCTCGGGTGCAGGCGTTTCCCGCGTTGTGATCGAGCGCCCGGCCAAGAAGCCGCGCGTCACGATCTATGCAGCGCGTCCGGGCGTCGTCATCGGCAAGAAGGGTCAGGACATCGACGCTCTGCGCAAGGATCTGAGCCGCCTGGCAAAGACTGACGTTGCGCTGAACATCGTCGAGATCCGCAAGCCCGAAATCGACGCAACCCTGGTTGCCGAGAACATTGCACAGCAGCTGGAGCGCCGCGTGGCCTTCCGTCGTGCAATGAAGCGTGCGGTTCAGTCTGCCATGCGTCTTGGCGCGCAGGGTATCCGAATCAACTGCTCCGGCCGTCTCGGTGGTGCGGAAATCGCTCGTATCGAGTGGTATCGCGAAGGTCGCGTGCCACTTCACACGTTGCGCGCCGACATCGATTACGGTATCGCCACTGCCAAGACGACCTATGGTACGTGCGGTGTGAAAGTCTGGATCTTCAAGGGTGAAATCCTTGCCCATGATCCGATGGCTCAGGACCGTCGTGCAGCGGAACAAGCGCCGCAGCGCTGAGCAGTAGATTATGACAAGCGCCGCGAGGCGCATGAGGATACGACACCATGCTTTCCCCGAAGCGGACTAAGTTTCGCAAGGCCCACAAGGGCCGCATTCATGGGTTGGCCAAGGGCGGAACGACGTTGAATTTCGGCGCGTTCGGCCTTAAGGCTCTTGAACCCGAACGTATCACCGCACGCCAGATCGAGGCGTCGCGTCGTGCGATCACTCGTGCGATGAAGCGTGCCGGTCGCGTGTGGATCCGGATTTTCCCGGATCTGCCGGTTTCCACGAAGCCTGCCGAAGTCCGCATGGGCTCCGGCAAGGGCTCGCCCGAGTTCTGGGTGGCCCGCGTGAAGCCCGGCCGCGTGCTGTTTGAAATCGAAGGCGTGCCGCCTGAAGTGGCACGTGAGGCCCTGGCTCTTGGCGCAGCGAAGCTGCCGATCAAGACCAAGTTCATCACCCGTATCGGGGAGGCATAAGAATGGCTGACGCTTACAAGGTAGCCGATCTTCGCGCCAAGTCCCCTGATGAACTGCAGGCCCTTCTTCTGGACCTGAAGCGTGAGCAGCTGAACCTCCGGTTCCAGGCTGCCACGGGCCAGTCAGAGGGAGTCGGACGCGTTCGCGTTCTCCGTCGTGCGATTGCTCGCATCAAGACGGTGGCGCATCAATCGAAGAACAAGGCGGGCGCAAAAACGTCCGCCGCAGAGTCCTGAGAGGAGACGGACGATGCCAAGGCGCGTCCTGACAGGGCGAGTGACGAGCGACAAGATGGACAAGACGGTTACCGTTCTTGTTGATCGTCGTATCATGCACCCGCTCTATAAGAAGTTCATTCGTCGTTCCAAGAAGTACGCGGCGCATGACGAGCTGAACGAGTGCAAGATCGGAGACACGGTGCGCATCGAAGAATGCGCTCCGATTTCCAAGCGCAAGACCTGGACGGTGATTACCCGCAACGGTGCGGCCCTTGAGGCAGCAGCTGCGGCACCGGCTCAGGCGTCAGCGTAAAAGGGGACTGAGAAATGATCCATCCCGAGACCAATCTGGACGTCGCCGATAATTCCGGCGCACGTCAGGTGCAGTGCATCAAGGTGCTGGGCGGCTCCAAGCGGAAAACCGCCTCGGTCGGCGACGTGATCGTCGTGTCCGTCAAGGAAGCGATTCCCCGCGGCAAGGTGAAGAAGGGTGACGTGCATCAGGCCGTCATCGTTCGCACGTCCTACCCCGTTCGTCGTGCTGACGGCAGCGCCATCCGCTTCGACAAGAATGCGGCTGTGTTGATCAACAAGTCGATGGAACCGATCGGCACGCGTATCTTTGGCCCGGTGGTTCGTGAGCTGCGTGCGCGCAAGTTCATGAAGATCATCTCCCTGGCTCCGGAGGTGCTATAATGGCTGCTCGTATCAAGAAGGGTGACCAGGTTCTGGTCCTCTCCGGCTCATCGCGCGGCACGCGTGGCGAAGTCCTGGCCGTCCTGCCGAAGGTCGAAAAGGCCATCGTTCGTGGCGTTGCCGTGGCTAAGCGTCACCAGAAGCCGACCCGCATGAACCAGGAAGGCGGTATCATCGCCAAGGAAATGCCGGTTCATCTGTCCAACCTGAAGCTCGTCGATCCGAAGAGCGGCAAGCCGACCCGCGTCGGTTTCCGTCAGCTTGAGGATGGACGCAAGGTCCGTGTCGCCAAGGTGACCGGCGAAGTGATCGAAGGCTAAGGGGGCGACAATGAGCGAGACCATTACCCGCATCCAGCCGCGCCTGCAGCAGCGTTACAACGACGTTCTTCGTGACAAGCTGCGTGAGCAGTTTGGCTACAAGAACGCCATGCAGGTTCCCAAGCTGGAAAAGATCGTGCTGAACATGGGCGTTGGCGAAGCCGCCGGCGACCAGAAGAAGCTCGATGCCGCCGTTGCCGAAATGGCAGCCATCTCCGGTCAGAAGCCCGTCAAGACGGTTGCCCGCAAGGCAATCGCAGGCTTCAAGATCCGTGAAGGCCTGCCGATCGGCTGTAAGGTGACCCTGCGTCGCGCACGCATGTACGAATTCCTCGATCGTCTCGTGACGATCGCGATGCCGCGCATTCGTGACTTCCGCGGTCTGCCCCCCAACAAGGGCTTTGACGGTCGTGGCAACTTCGCCATGGGCATCAAGGAGCAGATCGTGTTCCCGGAAATCGACTACGACAAGATCGACTCCGTACGCGGCATGGACATCATCTTCGTCACCACGGCGAAGAGCGATGAAGAGGCAAAAGCGCTGCTCAAGGCGTTCGATCTGCCCTTCACTGCCTGATTTATCGGGTTGAGCCGGGTTTTTTCCTTTTCAAAGGAAGCCCGGCTCCCTATATACACACGCTGTTTGGAAAACCGTTGGGATTGGCCCGACAGGTTCCGGGAGAAGATTTAGCATGGCAAAAATCTCCGCCGTGAACCGCAACGCCAAGCGCGCCTACATGGCGACGCGCGATAAGGCGAAGCGGACCGCGTTGAAAGATATCATCAAGGACCGGAGCCTTCCGGTAGAGGAGCGTTTCGACGCAACCCTGAAGCTGGCAGAAATGCCGCGCAACGGGTCGCGCGTTCGTTTCCGTCTGCGCTGCAAGGTTTCGGGACGTCCCCGCGCGAACTATCGCAAGTTCGAGCTGAGCCGTATCGCCCTGCGCGACCTGGCCTCCACCGGCCAGATCCCCGGTATGGTCAAGTCGAGCTGGTAAGGTAGAAGCGAATGTCCCTGTCCGATCCGTTGGGTGATATGCTCACCCGCATTCGCAATGCCCAGCGTGCACGTCACGCGGCTTGCATCGCGCCGGCTTCCAAGCTGCGTGCGAACGTTCTGGAAGCGCTGCGTCGCGAAGGTTACATCCGTGGCTACACCACGGAAGAACTGCGCGCCGGCGTCTCCCAGCTGCGCATCGAGCTGAAATATGCAGACGGCCAGCCCGTGATCAAGGAAATCCACCGCGTGTCCAAGCCGGGCCGTCGCGTGTATTCCAAGATCAAGGAACTGCCGCGCGTGTATGCCGGTCTCGGCGTGTCGATCCTGTCCACCCCGCGCGGTATCCTTTCGGATATCGAGGCTCGCGCCGCGAATGTCGGTGGCGAAGTCCTCTGCCGCGTCTTCTGAGGAGGATCACATGTCACGAGTAGGCAAGTATCCGGTCGTCATTCCTGCTGGCGTGGACGTGTCCATTGCTGATGGGTCCCTGACTGCCAAGGGCAAGCGCGGTTCGCTGAGCATGCCTCTGACCCGCTTCGTTCAGGCGAAGGTGGAAGACGGCAAGGTTTCGATCCTTCCGGTGGGTAACCGTTCGCGTGAGACCTGGACGATGTGGGGCACAACCCGCGCCATCGTCGCCAACCTGGTCAAGGGCGTTTCCGAAGGTTTCAGCAAGACGCTCGAAATCACCGGTACGGGTTTCCGCGCCAGCGTGCAGGGTTCGAACCTGGTGATGAACCTGGGTTATTCCCACGACGTCGTCTATCCGATCCCCGCCGACGTGAAGATCACCACGCCTCGTCCCACGGCCATCACGGTCGAAGGAAACGACAAGCAGCGTGTTGGTCAGGTTGCGCTCGACATCCGTAACTTCCGCAAGCCGGAACCCTATAAGGGCAAGGGCGTGCGTTACGAGACCGAAGTTCTCCGTCGTAAGGAAGGCAAGAAGAAATAATGGCTACGCAGCATGGATTGCAGGAACGGCGCCGTCAGCGGCTTCGCTTCCAGCTTCGCCGCAAGAGCGGTGGCCGGCCGCGTCTGTCGGTCTTCCGTTCTGGCAAGAACATCTACGCACAGGTGATCGACGACGCCCAGGGCGTTACCCTCGCCAGCGCTTCCACCCTCGAGAAGACTCTTCGCGAGTCCGGCAAGACGGGTGCAAATGTCGATGCGGCTTCGGTTGTCGGCAAGCTGGTTGCAGAGCGCGCTCTGGCCGCTGGCGTGACAGCGGTTGTGTTCGATCGCGGTGCGTATCTCTATCATGGTCGCGTCAAGGCGCTGGCCGAAGCTGCCCGCGAGGGCGGCCTTTCGTTCTAAGGAAGGATCACACATGGCACGTGAGCCAAGAGAAGGCGGCCGTGGTGGTCGCGAGCGGGAACGCGAAGGCGACGATCTGGTCGACAAGCTGGTAACGATCAACCGCGTGGCCAAGGTGGTCAAGGGTGGACGTCGCTTCGCTTTTGCTGCCCTGGTTGTCGTTGGTGACCAGAAGGGTCGCGTCGGGTACGGTGCGGGCAAGGCCCGTGAAGTGCCGGAAGCAATCCGCAAGGCCACCGAGCGCGCCAAGCGCACGATGATCCGCGTTCCGATGAAGGAAGGCCGCACGCTGCATCACGATTCCTACGGGCATTTTGGTGCTGGCAAGGTCGTGGTTCGTGCAGCTGAAGCCGGTACCGGCATCATCGCAGGCGGCCCGATGCGCGCCGTTTTCGAATCGCTGGGCGTGAATGACGTTGTTGCGAAGTCCCTCGGGACCCGTAACCCGCATAACATGGTCAAGGCGACCTTTGCCGCTCTCGAGCGTTGCAGCAGCCCCCGCGCTGTCGCAAGCCGCCGTGGCAAGAAGGCCTCTGAGCTGTTTGCGAAGCGTGATGCATCGTCTGACGAGGCAGTGGAGGCGACCAATGGCTGAGAACAAGACTGTTCGCGTCAAGCAGATCGCTTCGGCTATCGGGCGCAAGCCCGGCCAGGCTGAGACCCTCGTGGGTCTGGGCCTGCGCGGCATCGGCAGTGTTCGTGAACTGGAGGATACGCCTTCGGTTCGCGGCATGATCCGCAAGGTTGCCCACCTCATCCAGGTGGAGGGTTGATATGAACCTGAATGAACTGCGCGATAACGCCGGTGCGCGTTACCGCAAGAAGCGTCTGGGCCGTGGTATCGGCTCGGGCAAAGGCAAGACCTCCGGTCGTGGCGTCAAGGGTCAGAAGGCCCGTGAAGGCGTCTCGCTGAACGGCTTCGAGGGTGGTCAGCTTCCGCTGTACCGTCGTATGCCGAAGCGCGGGTTCAAGAACATCTTCCGCAAGGAATTTGCTCCTGTGAACCTGGGCGCGATCGACCGTGCACTGGCTGATGGCAAGCTTCAGGCAGACGCGACGATTACGGAAGAGGCTCTGCGCGCCGCTGGTCTGGTGGGCACTGGCAAGTATGCCGGTATCCGCCTGCTGGCAAAGGGCGAGCTGACCCGCGCCGTGACCGTTGAAGTTTCCGGCGCTTCGGCAACCGCGATTGCGGCTGTCGAAAAGGCTGGTGGCTCTGTCAAGGTTGCCGCCAAGGCTGAAGCTCCGGCAGAAGCCTGATCGCCCGAAACGCTCATCGCGCACCTTTTCGTGCGCGACGAACGACGGTAATCCTGAACAGCGTCCCGCGCCTGCGGCGACGCTGTTTTTGTTGAAAGGACCGGTGGATGGCCTCCGCAGCCGAGCAGCTTGCCGCCAATCTCAATCTGAGTTCGTTCTCCAAGGCGACCGAACTCAAAAAGCGCATCTGGTTCACCCTGGGCGCGCTCATCATCTATCGTCTGGGAACCTACATCCCGGTTCCTGGCGTCGATGCGACCGTGATGGGTCAGCTCCTGAACCAGAATCAGGGCGGCATCATCGGCATGTTCGACATGTTCACCGGTGGTGCGCTTGGGCGTATGACTGTGTTCGCCCTGAACATCATGCCTTACATCAGCGCGTCGATCATCGTGCAGTTGCTCTCTACGGCGCTGCCTTCGCTTGAGGCGCTCAAGAAAGAGGGTGATCAGGGCCGTAAGAAGCTCAACGCCTACACGCGTTACCTGACGGTGCTGATCGCCCTGTTCCAGGCCTATGGCGTCGCCATGGGGCTCGAGCACATGACCAGCAAGACCGGTGCCTTGGCTGTTGTGGCGCCCGGTCCGTTCTTCATCCTGTCCTGCGTGGTTACCCTCGTTGGTGGAACCATGTTCCTGATGTGGCTGGGTGAGCAGATTACGTCGCGTGGTGTGGGTAACGGCATCTCACTGATCATCTTTGCTGGTATTGTCGCCAACCTGCCTCACGCGCTCGCCAGCCTGTTCCAGCTTGGCTACACGGGCGCGCTCTCGCCGTTCTTCGTGTTGCTGTTCCTGGTGCTCGCCGGGGCGACCATTGCGTTCATCGTGTTCATGGAGCAGGCGCAGCGCCGGGTCGTCATCCAGTATCCCAAGCGTCAGGTCGGCAGCCGCATGTTCGGTGGCGATTCCTCGCATATGCCCCTCAAGGTCAATACGGCTGGCGTGATTCCGCCCATCTTCGCTTCCTCCGTTCTGTTGATCCCTGTGACGATTGCGGGCTTCATGAACGGCAAGGGGCTTCCGGGCTGGCTCAACACGCTAGGTCAGGAGCTGGGGCAGGGGCAGCCGCTCTACATGCTGTTCTATGCAGCAATGATCCTGTTCTTCTCGTATTTCTACGCTGCGGTGACCTTCAACCCTGAAGAGACTGCCGAGAATCTGCGCAAGCAGGGTGGCTTTGTGCCGGGTATCCGACCCGGCTCGAACACGGCGCGTTATTTCGACCGTATCCTTTCACGCCTTACGACCATCGGTGCGCTTTACCTCGTAGCGGTCTGTCTGCTGCCTCAGATTCTGATCAGCCGCTACAACGTGCCTTTCTACTTCGGTGGCACGAGCCTGATCATTATCGTGTCGGTCACGATCGACACCATGACTCAGGTACAGTCGCATCTCGTGGCTCATCGCTATCAGGGCCTGATCCGCAAGCAGCGTGGTCGTGGTAACGGCAAGGCTGAGGCTGGCAGGGGAGTGCGCCGTCGATGAACATCATCCTTCTTGGCCCGCCTGGAGCGGGCAAGGGAACGCAGGCCCAACGTCTTGAGCAGGAATACGGCCTGAAGCAGATCTCGACGGGCGATATGCTGCGCGCCGAGATGGCCGCAGGAACGCCGCTAGGTCTCAATGTGAAGTCGATCGTCGAGTCCGGGCAGTTTGTGCCGGATCCGGTGATGATCGACCTGATCAAGAGCCGCACCCTGCAGGCCGATTGCGCGAACGGGTTCATCCTCGATGGATTCCCGCGCACTGAAAGCCAGGCGGAGGCGCTGGACGCGATGCTGGCCTCGCGCGATATGAAAATCGATGCGGTGCTGCTGCTCGAGGTCGATGCCGAGCAGATTGTGGCTCGTCTGGCCGAGCGGCGTGCGCCGGATGGCTCACGACGTGCCGATGATGAACCTGACACGGTCCGTCGTCGTATACAGGTCTATCGCGACCAGACGGCGCCCATTCTGCCCTATTATGAGAATGCGGGGCGTCTGCGTCGCATCGATGGTATGCAGAATGTCGAGACGGTGCATCAGGCTATCGTCGCGGCTCTTGGGCTTACAAAATAAGTCGGATGGGGTCGATCACGCAAAAGTGAACGGTTTTATTTGACTCAAGGGGGGTGCTCGATATATTGCGCGCCCTCGACACAGGTGCTGTCAGTCGCGTTAATCGTCGCCCGTGAGGCGTTCGATTCTTTGGCGGATTGAACAGTTTCGATTGAACTGGCCCATGACATGGGTCGAAGCAGAAAGAGAGCCTGGCCTTCCGGTCAGGCAGGGAGTGAGTGGCGTGGCGCGTATTGCCGGCGTAAATATTCCGACGAACAAGCGGGTAGTCATTGCCCTGAGCTACATCTACGGCATTGGTCCGTCGACGGCGAAGGCAATCTGCTCGAAGCTCGAAGTACCTGAAGCGAAGCGCGTCAACGAGCTGAGCGACGATGAGATCGTGAAGATCCGCGAACTGATTGACGGCGATTACCGCGTCGAGGGTGACCTCCGCCGCGAAACCGCGATGAACATCAAGCGTCTGATGGACCTTGGTTGCTATCGTGGTCTGCGTCACCGTCGTGGTCTGCCGGTGCGCGGCCAGCGTACGCACACTAATGCCCGTACCCGCAAGGGTAAGGCCGTGGCGATTGCCGGTAAGAAGAAAGCGACGCGCTAATTCGCGCATCTTAGGCGGATCGTGGCGAGTGGCGGCCCTCAGGCTGTCCTCTGCCCTTCGCTCATTGCCAAGTTTGACAGGACGACCTCATCATGGCCAAGGCCGCAACTCCGCGTATCCGTAAGAAGGAGCGCAAGAATATCATCTCCGGTGTCGCGCACGTTCTTTCGACGTTCAACAACACCATGATCACCATCTCCGACGCCCAGGGCAACTCGATTGCATGGTCTTCGGCTGGCGCGCAGGGCTTCAAGGGCTCGCGTAAGTCCACGCCGTATGCCGCACAGGTTGCCGCCGAAGACGCAGGCCGCAAGGCACGCGACCACGGCATGGAGACGCTGGAAATTGAAGTTTCGGGTCCGGGTTCGGGCCGTGAGAGCGCCCTGCGTGCCCTTCAGGCCGTCGGGTTCTCCATCACGTCGATCCGCGACATGACCCCGGTGCCGCATAACGGCTGCCGCCCGCGCAAGCGTCGTCGCGTCTGATTGGCTCCGGCCCCTTCGGGGGCCGGTTGTCTGTCACCACCCGTCCGTAGGTGGTTTCTCTTTCGGGGGAGGCCACCGGCACGTTCTGACCGCGCTCCGGCGCGGTTGATGTTCCGTTGGTCCCCAGCGGGACAAGTTGTTTGAAAGGCCACGACATTGGTCCTCCAGAAGAACTGGCAGTCCCTTATCAAGCCGGAAAAGCTGGAAGTCGCGCCCGGCTCCGTGCCCACGCAGACAGCCACGGTGATTGCCGAGCCGCTGGAGCGTGGTTTTGGCATGACGCTCGGCAACGCGATCCGTCGCGTGCTGCTCTCCTCGCTGCAGGGCGCTGCCGTCACCGCGATCCAGATCGACGGCGTGCTGCATGAGTTCTCGTCCGTGCCGGGCGTCCGTGAGGACGTGACGGACATCGTGCTGAACATCAAGCAGCTTGCCCTGCGCATGCACGGCGAAGGCCCCAAGCGCATGGTGCTGACGGCTACGGGCCCCGGCGAAGTGCGTGCAGGCCAGATCCAGGCCGGTCATGACATCGAGATCATGAACCCTGACCTGGTCATCTGCACGCTCGATGACGGCGTGAAGCTGGGCATGGAATTCACCGTGAACATGGGCAAGGGCTATGTTCCGGCCGCTGCCAACCGTCCGGAAGACGCGCCGATCGGGCTGATCCCCATCGATGCGATCTACTCCCCGGTGCGCAAGGTGTCGTACAAGGTTGAGCCGACCCGCGTGG
Organism: Asaia sp. As-1742; assembly: GCF_011753235.1. Lineage (NCBI taxonomy): Bacteria > Pseudomonadati > Pseudomonadota > Alphaproteobacteria > Acetobacterales > Acetobacteraceae > Asaia > Asaia sp. As-1742. The sequence continues at coordinate 226,122 of NZ_VWWA01000005.1, forward strand.
GTCAGGTCACCGACTATGACAAGCTGCTGCTCACGGTCGAGACGAATGGCGCGGTTACCCCGGAAGACAGCCTGGCTCTGGCCGCCCGCATCCTGCAGGACCAGCTCCAGCTCTTCATCAACTTCGACGAGCCGCGTCCGGTGCGTCAGGAAGAGCCGCGTGACGACCTGCCGTTCAACCGCAACCTGCTTCGCAAGGTTGACGAGCTCGAGCTGTCGGTGCGTAGCGCCAACTGCCTGAAGAACGACAACATCGTCTATATCGGCGATCTGGTTCAGAAGTCTGAGCAGGAAATGCTGCGTACGCCGAATTTCGGTCGTAAGTCGCTGAATGAAATCAAGGAAGTCCTGACTTCCATGGGTCTGTCGCTGGGCATGAATGTTCCGGCCTGGCCTCCCGAGAACATTGAGGATCTGGCAAAGCGTCTCGACGAGACGTTCTGAGCCCTATCCGGTAGAAAGCAGAGTAAGGAAACCCGATCATGCGTCATGGTGTTGCTGGGCGTAAGCTCAACGTAACCTCGACCCACCGCGCAGCCATGTTCCGCAACATGGCCGTGGCTATCATCAAGCACGAGCAGATCACGACGACGCTGCCCAAGGCGAAGGAAATTCGCCCGATCGTCGAGAAGCTGATCACCCTCGGCAAGCGTGGCACGCTGCACGCTCGTCGTCAGGCTTTTGCCCAGCTGCGCGACGAGACCATCGTCACCAAGCTGTTCTCGACCATTGCGGAGCGCTATCAGGGCCGTTCGGGTGGTTACACCCGCGTCCTGAAGGCCGGCGTCCGCTACGGCGACAACGCTGACATGGCCGTTGTCGAGATGGTCGACCGTGACGTCGATGCCAAGGGCAAGGATAGCGGCCCGGTGTTCAACCAGTCCGGTGAAGAGCCGATGGCTGCCTGATCCCTCAGGATCGGAACGCTAATGGAGAGGCCGGGCAGGAAACTGCCCGGCCTTTTTCATTTGGACTTACAAAATTCTGTCTAATCGTTTAAACAACCCACCAACACGCAAACACATCAATCCTACCTTCAAGAGCAGGATTTTTGATCAGTTTCGATACCGATCCTTCCTATCATGGGGTCGGGGGGCCAGTTTCGATATTCTGCATGAATATCCGGACGTTTTCCTGCGTTGGCGGGATCTGGCTTTTTCAACGGTCCGAGCACTCTCGTAGGACCAGTCACCACGCATCCCATGCCGATCCGGGCAATGAGGCCCGGTACGCTCGCGCTGCGTGTAGATACAGGAGAGCTTCTTTGTCTGAGGCAAGCACCACCCAGAGACGCGGGATCGCAGAGATCCTCGGTATTCCACGCCCTCTCTTTTTCGGCTTCGTCGGTCTGCTCTTGTTCATGATCGGTGATGGTGTCGAGGCGGGATACCTTGATACATTCATGCTCCATAACGGGCATACCCAGGGCGACGTGAATCTTCTCTTCACGACCTATGGTATCACGGTCATGATCTCGGCCTGGTTCTCCGGACCGCTGTCGGACCTGTATGGCCCAAAACGTGTGATGTGGATCGGACTGATCCTGTGGTCCGTGCTTGAGGTCGGCCTCCTTGCGCTGGGTCTTGGCCCGAACAACTTCACGATGACGCTCGTCTTCTACACGTTGCGCGGCTTCGCCTATCCGCTCTTTGCCTATGGGTTCCTTGTCTGGATCGCGGCTGCGACGCCGGCCACGATGCTGGGTTCAGCGGCTGGCTGGTTCTGGTTTTCCTTTTCGGCCGGTCTGCCGACGCTCGGTTCGCAGTTTGCCCGTTATGCCATTCCTGCAATTGGCGAGCTGGCAACATTCTGGTGCTCGCTTGGTCTCGTGATCCTTGGCGGTCTGGTGGCGCTGCTCTTTACCCATGAACCCACCGGCAAGAAGCGTCTGCTGCCCGATCATGTGAGCACGCGCGACATCTTCTTCGGGTCCATCAGCATCATGTGGCGCGAGCCCAAGACACTGATCGCCGGTATCGTGCGCACCATCGACACTTCGTCGGAATACGCGTTCCTTGCGATCATGCCGGCGTTCTTCATCGATCACCTTGGTTTTACACAGGGCCAGTGGCTGAACCTGTTGTCGCTGATCTTCCTCAGCAACATCCTGTTCAATCTCGTCTCGGGCATGTTGGCCGATGCGCTTGGACACCGCTTCATCGTCTCGGTGTTCGGCGGCATTGGTGGCTTCGTCTCGATCCCACTCTTTTATTATATCCCGGTCTGGTATCCCGGTAACTTCGCGGCTGCTGCGGCTGTTGGCATTTTCTACGGCGCGACCGTCGCTGCCTTCGTTCCGCTCTCCGGCCTGATGCCGCAGATTTGCCCCAAGGAGAAGGCGGCTGCGCTTTCGATCCTTGGTCTGGGTGCCGGTGCAAGCACCTGGGTTGGCCCGGCCATTGCCGGCATCTGCGAGAGTGTGTTCGGTCTTGGCATGGAAGGGATCATCTGGGCCTTTGCCCTGATCTATCTGGCAGCCGCCGGTATGACGATCACGCTCCGTATCTCGGACGAGGCGCGTCGTTATACGCAGGAAGCGCTTGCCCGTGGTGAGAACATGACGGCCGTCGGACACTAAGGGCTCAATTCCTCCTGTACCGACATGGCGAGGCGCCGTTGACATCTGTCGACGGCGCCTTTTTTCTGTCTGGATGACTGACCCTGTCTCTTCACCACCATCAGGATGGGAAAGCTTCGATCGCTTTTCCTTCGGCGACAGTCCGGCTCTTGCCGATGAACTCCTTGGCCTCGTTATCCGCGGGATCAAGACCGGCACATGCTGGGCCGCCTGCGACGGGCAGCAAACCCATATCGGGAAGTTGAGCGTCGTCTGTGACGGCAGGGACCAGCCCCGTGCCATCACCCGCACCGTGGCTCTCGAGAAACGACGCTATTGCGACGTGGATGAGGTTTTTGCAGCCAAGGAAGGGGAGGGCGACCGCAGCCTCGCCTATTGGCGGGGCGAGCATGAGCGTTATTTCCGTCGTCTGAGCCAATTCAGCGAGACGATGGAGCTATGGTGCGAGGAATTTGCTGTCGTGTTTGTGTTTCCTCACACGCACTGACCGGGCGTCTGTGACCAGTGCGGCGGCAGGGTGAACTTTCGTTGCGACATCGCGTTGACCCCGGACAGAACTAAAAAGGGTTTCGCTATGCTAAAGCTCGCCATCTTCTTTCTGATCATCTCCCTGATTGCAGGGCTCTTCGGATTCACCGGTATCTCGGCAGCTTCGGCGGGAATCGCGAAAATCCTGTTCTTCCTCTTCATCGCCCTGTTTGTGCTCTTCCTAGTCATTGCCGTCTTTGTCGGCAAGGCCGTGACCTGAGCCTGCCAGATACGACGCAGCAAAAAGGGGAGAGCCGAAAGGCTCTCCCCTTTTTTGTTTGCTGCCAGCGCCTCGCGGAAAAGGCCGGGTAAGGTCTATTGCTTCGTCTTGGACAGGAATTCCGGCAGCAGTGGATTGTTGGTCTGCAGCGAGGCCTTGCTGGGGAGCTGCGAGACATCCCAGCCACCGCCGAGGGCCACAATCAGATCGACATGCGCAATGGCCTGGCTCTGATGGATACCAAGAGCCTGGACTTCGTAATTCAGGGCATTCTGCTGGCTGGTCAGGACGGTCGTATAGGTTTGAGTGCCTGCGATGTATTCATTGAGCGAAACGCGAACAGCTTCCTGCGCCGACTGCACAGCGACGTTCTGCTGAGCCAGCTGCTCGTTGAGGATACGGAGATTTGACAGGTTATCCTCAACGCCCTGAAGGGCGGTCAGGACGGTCTGGCGATAGGTCGCCACCGAGGCGTCGTAGTCAGCGCGTGCCTCGCGTACGGCCGCGGTACGGGCGCCGCCATTGAACAGGGTCTCTGTCGATGACGCACCAAGCGACCAGAAGCGCGTGGCAGCCTGAATCAGTGTCTGGAGCGGGTTGCCACTATAGCCATAGGTCGCGCTGACCGAGATCTCCGGATAGAAGGCGGCGATATAATAGCCGATCTCGGCATTATACCCTTCCATGTTGCGTTCGGCAGCCGCGATATCGGGGCGGCGCTGCAACAGCACCGACGGCACGGCACTGGGGGCTGTTGGCAGGGTAAGAGGCAGAGCCCCAACCGGGATGGTCAGATCGGCGGGTGCACGGCCAACAAGAATAGCAATGGCATGTTCATATTGGGCCCGCGTGATCCCGGCCTGCGTGGCCTGCGCCTCGGTCTGCTGCAACTGATACCGCGCCTGCCAGAGCGAACTCGGGTCCGTTACGCCGGCATCGACCTGATTCTGAACGATGTTGAGAGCCTGACGGAAGTACCCCACGTTATCGAGGTAAAGCTTCCTCAGACTGTCCTGATAGCGCAGATTGAAATAGGCATTGGCCAGCTGGGACTGATAGGACAGCTGCGCATTGGCGAGATCGGCCGCGCTCGCCTGGGTGGCCGTCACCTGTTGCTGGATCTGGCGACGGATACGGCCCCAGACATCAAGCGTCCACGAAGCCGATGGCCCTGTGTTCCATGTATTGACTGTGGTCGTGGTGGAGTAATTGACCACCGACCCGGAACTGGCGCTTCGTGAGCCGCTACCCTGGGCGTTACGGCTGAAACTGAACGAGCCGGAAAGCGTGGGGAAGAGCTGGGCGCGAATGGAATCAATCGTTGCCTCGGCCTTGCGATACTGCGCCTCATATTGCTTGACGTTCTGGTTGGAGATCGCGACCTGCGACTCAAGCCAGTTCAGCTGGGGATCATGATAGACCTCCCACCACGCACCTTTCGGCGCTTCGGCCAGCTGGGGCTGGGCGACGCCCCAGCCCGCAGGCGGCTTGGGGGCTTCCTTGAACTTGGCCGAAATCACCGCATGGGGACGATGGTAGTCAGGCCCCACCATGAAGCATCCTGAAAGCAGGGGCGTGCAACATGCAGCAAGGAGGGACAGGCGTCGGGCTGAGCGAGACGGGAAGAGAGTCATCCTTGGGTCTGATCCTGATGGTGCCGGCGGAAAAGCATGGAGGTGGAATGGAAGAACCGTGAGATCCTGCGTCCCATCGCGTCGAGCGTCAGGAAAACTGCAGGCGTGCTGTAAAGGGTGAGGGCCTGACTGACGACCAGACCGCCGAGAATGGAAATACCCAGAGGGCGGCGCAATTCTGCACCATAGCCATTGGCAATGATCAACGGAACTGCACCCAGCGCTGCGGCGAGCGAGGTCATGATGATGGGGCGAAAGCGCAGGGCGCTGGCCTGACGAATGGCTTCTTCGGGGGTGGCGCCGTCGCGCTGGGCCTGCATGGCGAAATCGATCAGCATGATGGCGTTCTTCTTCACGATGCCAATCAGCAGGATCACGCCGATCATCGCGATCAGCGAGAACTCCTCGCCGAAGATCTGGAGCGCCAGAATGGCCCCGACCCCGGCGGAAGGCAGCGTGGAGAGAATGGTGAGCGGGTGCACGAGGCTCTCATAGAGCACGCCCAGCACAATATAGACCGCGGCCAGGGCCGCGAGGATGAGCAGGGGCTCGTCATTGACCGATTTCTGGAACAGGGCGGCATTACCCGCAAAGCCACCCTGAATGTCTGAGGGCACATGCAGCTTGATCAGTGCAGCATTGATGGCCGTCACCGCATCGCCCAGCGACACGCCCTGCTTGAGGTTGAACGAAATGGTGGTGGCCACCGATTGCCCCTGATGGTTCACGCTCAGGGCTGTGGTGCCCGGAATGATGTGCGAAGTCAGGCTGAGCGGCACCATGGTCTCGGCGCTGGTCGCCACAGCCGAACCCGAGGACGCATTGCTGCCGCCAGCCAGACTGTTGGCCATCTGGTTCTGGTAGTTGGAATCGGCGGTCGAGACGCTGCTTGAGGCCGTGCTGGTCGTGACAACGCGGATGCGGTTCGATGCAACACTGCCTGAGGCCGTACCGCCCGCGGTGCTGATCCAGACCTGCTGTAGCGTGTTGGGGTCCTGCCAGAAGCGTGGCGCTGCCTCCATGATCACACGATACTGGTTGATCGGCTTGTAGATGACCGAGGCAGCACGCTGGCCATAGGCGTCGAACAGGATGTTCGAGACGAGTTGTGGGGTGATCTGGAAACGTGACGACAGGTCGCGGTTGATCTTCACATCGAGCGCCGAGCCGCCTTCGCTCAGATCGGAGGAGACATCCATAAGCCCCGGAATTTTCTGGAAGGCTTCCACCACCTTCGGGGTGAGGGTGAAAAGCTCATCGGCATCGGGGCCTTGCAGGGCATACTGGTAGGAGGCATTGCCGCCACGGGCACCCGCTCTTACGGCACCGGGTGCCATGAAGAAAATCTCGGCGCCGACCATATGGCTGAACTTGCGGCCCAGCCGTTCGATGGTCTGGGTGACCGTGTCGCTACGAGCGGATTTGTCCTTGAGTGAGGCAAAGAGATTGGCCTGATTGGCCTGACGACCGCCCAGAAAACCGACGATGGCGGCGACATCGCGATCTTTCGAGACGGTTTTGGCCACCTCATAGGTCTTGCCGCTCATCTGGCTGAATGACGATGACTGATCGCCGATGATATGGCCCATCATCATGCCGGTATCTTCATCCGGGAAGAAGCCCTTGGGCATCTTCACGAAAAGCGCACCTGCGATGAACAGGGTGGCTGGCAGTGTCAGAAGCATCAGCCAGCGATGGCGCAGGGACCAGTCGAGCGAGGCGACATAGCCATCGGTAACACGGGTGATCTGCCGATCGAGGAAGATGGCGATACGTGCGCGCTGATGCCCTTCTTTTGCAGGGCGCAGCAGCAGGGCGCAGATCATGGGGGTGAGTGACAGCGACAGGATCATCGAGATCACAAGGGTGATCGAGATGGTCATGGCAAATTCGTGGAACAGTCGCCCGGCAATCCCACCCAGAAGGATGATCGGCACAAACACGGCAATAAGCGAGAGGGTGATGGAGACGACCGTAAAGGCCACTTCACCCGCGCCGATCAGCGCCGCCTTGAGTGGCGAGAGACCCTGCTCGAGATAACGCGTGATGTTCTCCAGCACCACGATGGCATCATCAACCACGAAGCCGGTGGAGATGGTGAGCGCCATGAGTGACATGTTGTCGAGCTGGTAGCCCAGCAGCTTCATGACAGCGAAGGTCGCGATGATGGAGGTGGGCACTACAATCGCCGGGACCAGAATGGCCGGGGCCGATTGCAGGAACACCAGCACGACCAGCACCACCAGCACCACGGCAAGGATGAGCGTCAGCTTGGTGTCATCCAGCGCGGCGCGAATGGTCTTGGAGCGATCAACGGCAATATGCAGGTCGATATCGGGGGGCAGAGCCGCCCGGATGAGAGGCAGGCGCGCCTTGATCTCGTCGGTGGTCTTGACCACGTTCGCCCCTGCCTGCGCAAAGACCAGCCCCACCACGGCACGCTGTCCGTTATAGACGCCGAGCGTACGCAGGTTTTCCACGCTGTCATTGACCTCGGCCACACTCGACAGGCGAACAGGGCGGGCATTGCGATAGGCGATGATCAGGTCGCGATAGGCCTGGGCCTTCTCAGCCTGGTCGTTGGTGTCCAGCGTAAAGCGATAGCCGCCCTGATCGATGAAGCCTTTGGGCGTATGGGCATTGGCCGAGGCCAGCGATGCGCGCACATCCTCGAAGCTGATTCCGAATTTGTAGAGCAGGAGCGGATTGACCTCGACGCGCACGGCAGGGAGTGCACCGCCACCGACTTCCACCTCGCCGACACCCTGAACCTGACTGAGTTGCTGCTGCAGAACGTTCGTGGCCTGATCGTACAGCATGGCCGGGGTCTTGGTGGGGGAGGTGAGCGCCATCACGAGGATGGGCGCGCCGTTCGGATTGGCCTTCTGATAGCTGGGGTTGGTGCGCAGCGTGGTAGGCAGGTCGGCACGGGCGGCCTGCAAGGCAGCCTCGACATCGCGCGCGGCGCCGTTGATGTCGCGTGACAGATCGAATTGCAGGATGATCCGGGCCTGATTGACCATGGATTGCGAGGTCATCTCGCTCAGCCCGGCAATAGCACCCAGATGACGCTCGAGTGGTGCTGCGATCGTGCTCGCGATCTCGGTAGGCGAGCCACCCGATTGCTGCGCCTGCACCATGATGACCGGCATGTCCACATTGGGCAGATCGGCCACCGGAAGCATGGTGTAGGCCAGCATTCCGGCAATGAGCATGGCGGCCGTCAGGAGCGAGGTCGCAACGGGCCGCAGAATGAAGGGGCGGGTGATATTCACTCGCCACCCTGTTCCGCAAGGCGCTCAGACATGGAGCGGAGCCCGAAACGACGACGCGTTGCGGCGGCGATGCGATCCATCATCAGGTAGATGACCGGTGTGGTGAAGAGGGTAAGCAACTGCGACAGCAGCAACCCGCCCACAATCGACACACCGAGTGGACGACGCAGCTCGGACCCTACGCCGTGGCCGAGCATCAGGGGCAGGGCACCGAAGAAGGCCGCCAGCGTGGTCATCAGGATCGGGCGAAAGCGCAGCAGCGCTGCACGACGGATGGCATCGAAAGGCGCCAGCCCGTCCAGTCGCTCGGCCTCGAGCGCGAAGTCGATCATCATGATGGCGTTTTTCTTCACGATGCCGATCAGTAGCACAATGCCGATGATCCCCATGACATCCAGATCCATGCCGCAAAGAGACAGCGCCAGCAGCGCGCCGATGGCGGCAGAGGGCAGGGTGGAAAGGATGGTGATCGGATGGATGAAGCTCTCATAGAGCACGCCCAGCACGATATAGACCGCCACAAGCGCCGCAATCACTAGATAAAGCTCATTACTCAGCGAGGAGCGGAACGCCGCCGCCGTGCCCTGGAACGCCGTCTGGAAAGCAGGAGGCAGGCCGATGCTCGACGCTGCGTGGTCGATGGCATTCGTCGCAGCGCCCAGCGAATAACCCTCGGCCACGTTGAAGGACACAGTGGTTGCCGGGAACTGGCCGAAATGCGTGATCAGCAGTGGGGCGAGGCCTTTGGTGATGGTGGTCACCTGATGCAGCGGCACCAGACCGGAGGTGGGCAGGCGGGTCGGGCCGGACGAGCTCTGGCCAGCCTCGCTGGAGATACCAGGCAGGTAGAGCTGGCCGAGGCTGGCCAGGTCATGCTGGAAACGCGGCTCTGTTTCGAGGATCACGCGATACTGGTTGGACTGGGTATAGATGGTCGAGATCTGGCGCTGGCCGTAGCTGTCATAAAGCAGGTTATCGATGGTCTGTGGCGTGATGGAGTAGCGTGCGCCATTGGTGCGATCGAGGTCGACATGCGCGACCAGCCCCTCGGCCTGCAGGTCGGAGGTGACATCGGCCAGAGCGGGTTCCTGCTGCAAGGCGGTAAGGAGCTTGGGCACCCAGGTCTTGAAGGTGTCGTAATCCGGGTTCTCGAGCAGGAACTGATACTGCGTGGCGGACACCGTGGAATCGAGAGACAGATCCTGCACGGGCTGGAGGAACAGCCGCGCACCGGGTGTCGAGCTTCCCCGTTCGGCCAGACGCTTGAGAATGGCAGAAAGCCCGCTGCTGCGCTGGTCCAGCGGCTTGAGGTTGATCAGCATACGCCCGACATTGAGCGTCATGTTCTGCCCGTCGATACCGACGAAGCTCGATACGCTGGCAACGTCAGGATCTTCAAGCACGGCGGCGATAACCGCCTCCTGATGCTTCTTCATGCTGTCGAATGAGATGGCCTGCGCCATCTGGGTAATGCCCTGCACCACGCCTGTGTCCTGACGGGGGAAGAACCCCTTGGGGATGATCACGGCAAGGAACACGGTCAGCACGAAGGTGCCCAGTGCTACGAGCAGGGTCGCTGTCTGGTGACGCAGCACGAAATCGAGCCAGCGCGCATAGGTGGCGATCAGGCGTTCGATGGCATTGCCTACCCGTGCGGCGACGCGCTGGAAGCGGGTAGTGGCATGCTCGTCATGGGCGCGCTCGCTGAGCAAACGGGCGCACATCATGGGCACGAGCGTGATGGAAACGATGGCCGAGATCACGATGGTGATCGCCAGCGTCATGGCAAATTCATGGAACAGGCGACCGACCACATCGCTCATGAAGAGCAGCGGGATGAGCACGGCAATGAGCGAGACCGTCAGCGAGATGATGGTAAACCCGATCTCCTGCGAGCCCTTGACGGCTGCGGTGTAACGGTCTTCGCCCATCTCGATGTAGCGCGCGATGTTCTCGATCACCACGATGGCGTCATCCACCACGAAGCCCGTCGCGATGGTCAGGGCCATAAGTGAGAGATTATCGAGCGAGAAATCGAGCAGATACATCACCGCCAGCGTGCCGATAAGCGAGAGCGGCACGCTCAGGCTTGGAATGATGGTGGCGGGCACGTTGAACAGAAACACGAAGATCACGGCCACCACGAGCAGCATGGCCATGCCGAGCTCGAACTCCACATCGGCCACCGAGGCGCGAATGGTGGTGGTGCGGTCGGTGAGCGGGCTGATCTCGATACCGGGCGGCAGTGTCTTGCGCAGCTGCGGCAGGACCGCCAGCACATTATCGACCACCGAAATCACATTGGCACCGGGCTGGCGCTGGACGTTCAGGATCAGCGCCGGTGTCTTGTCGGACCAGGCGGCAAGCTGGTCATTCTCGGGTCCCTGTACCACGGTGCCCACATCGCGCAGGCGGATCGGGCCGTTATCCTGATAGGCGATGATCTGGTTCATCAACTGGTCGACAGAGGAAATCTGCCCGTCGATACGCAGCGTGGTCGAGCGGTGTGGGCCGTCGAACGTGCCGGTTGGTGAGTTGATGTTGACCGTGCCGATGGTGGTGCGCACCGTATCGATGGCGATGCCATAGGAGGTCAGCTTGGGGATGTTGATCCGAACGCGTATGGCCTTGCGATTGCCACCCGAGAGCGTGACAAGACCCACACCCGAAATCTGGCTGACACGCTGCTGAAGCCGCGTATTCACATAATCCTGCACCTCGGTCAGGGGCATGGTACGCGAGGTGATGCCCAGCGTGAGGACGGGGGTGTCAGCCGGGTTGACCTTGGCATAGATCGGCGGGGCCGGAAGGTCGGTCGGCAGAAGCGAGTTGGACTGGTTGATGGCCGCCTGGACTTCCTGCTCGGCAATATCCATCGACATATCGAGCCCGAAGCGCAGCGTGATGACCGAAGCGCCGCCCGATGACTGCGAGGTCATCTGGTCGAGGCCGGGCATCTGACCAAGCTGCGTTTCGAGCGGGGCCGTGACCGATGTCGCCATCACATCCGGGCCTGCGCCCGGATAGAAGGTCGAGACCGTGATGGTCGGATATTCCACCTGGGGCAGGGCCGAGATCGGCAGGAAGTGATAGCCGAGCAGACCGGTCAGCATGATCGCCAGCATCAGGAGCGATGTGGCGACCGGGCGATCGATGAAGAGACGAGAAGGATTCATGGGCGGGCTTACTGCGCGGGCTTGGCGGCAGGAGCGGGAGTGGCGCTGGTGTCGCCCTTGTTCCCGGTATCCGACGCATTGGCATTGTCAGCAGGGATGCTCACCTTGGCGCCGGGGCGCAGATGATTGGTGCCATCGGTCACCACGCGCTCGCCCAGCTTGAGCCCGGTCTTGATGACCGTCACGTCGTTACTGGCAATGCCGGTCGTGACGTTGCGGACCTCAACCGTGTTGTCGTCTTTCACGACATAGACGAACTGGCCGTCCGGCCCAGTCTGGAGCGCGTTGGACGAGAGCAGGATGACGTTATGCAGCGTGTCGACCAGTAGACGGGCATTGACGAACTGGTTCGGAAACAGGTGCTCGTCTTCATTGCTGAAGATGGCGCGCATACGCACCGTGCCTGTGGCCGTGTCGATCTGGCTGTCCAGCGCCTTGACGGTGCCGGAGGCGATCTTGTTCAGGTTCGCGCTATCCCACGCATCGACAGGAAGCTGGCCCACAGCGCGCAGCCTGTCCATGACCTGCGGCAACTGGTCCTGCGGCAGGGTGAAGATCACGGAGATCGGTTGCATCTGCGTGAGGATAGTCAGACCGCCTGACTGTCCCGCCGTGAAGTAATTGCCCATATCGACAGCGCGGATACCGACGCGGCCATCAACAGGCGCAATGATGTGACAGTAATACAGGTTAAGACGGGCATTATCGACATTGGCCTGGTCGAGCTTTACGGTGCCTTCAAGCTGCTGGACCTTGTACTGCGCATCGATAGCCGTCATGGCGGCGATCGAGTTCTGCTTGATCAGCTTGTCGTAACGTCCGGCATTGATGCGGGCATCGGCCAGCTGGGCCTGATCCTGCTTCAGTGTGCCAAGCTGCTGTTCCAGCGCTACCTGATAGGGGCGCGGATCGATCAGCACCAGCTCGTCGCCGGCCTTGACGTGTTGTCCTTCCTTGAAAGCCACATTCATGATGTAGCCGCTCACGCGGGCCTGCACGGTCACGTTGGTGATCGGCACGACGGTACCGAGCTCCGTCAGGACCTCGGGCATGTCACCCGTCTTGACCACAGCCACGGCGACAGGTGTCGCCTCGCTGCTGCCCTGTGCAGTAGCCCCGGCGCGATGGCCACCGCGACCGGCATGATGCGTGCGTGAATGGGGGCGCAGGAAGGCGACGGCAAGAAGCAGGACAATCAGACCGCCGATAATGAAAAGCAGGCGCCGCTTGCGCCGGGGTCTTGCCGGCGCGGGCGAGGCGGAAGGGTGGGGCGCAGCATGGCGCGCAGGCTGGGTCCGGTCAGGGCCCGTCTGATCAGTCATCTCTTCTCGTCTTCCATCACCCAAACCAGAGGCGGACACATGCGCCTACTGGTGTCTGAGACATACGTTATTTGAGGCCGCCGTAACATGACGTCAGCTAAATTCTAGTTCAAACACGAAACAATCTACAATATCCCACGTTACATAAGATCGGTCGTGACAGCGGGATCCGGCGCAAGTATCGAGGAAACCGTTTTGCTCATGCGCCGTTCGTCCTAACGTCACGGATGTTTCGAGCACCGTTAAGTGAAAGGATTATGACAATGGCTGATGCAGTAGAAAAAAAGGGTGAAGGTCTGCTTGATGAAGCCAAGGGCCGTCTGAAGGACGCTGCCGGCGGTCTGACAGGCGATGCCAAGCTTCAGGCTGAAGGCAAGATCGATCAGCTCTCCGGCATGGCCCAGCAGGAATTTGCCGATCTTTACGACGATGCCGAGACCACTCTGGAAAAGGCGACTGCCTTCGTGCAGGACCGCCCGCTGATTTCACTCAGCGTTGCCATTCTGGTCGGCACCATTCTTGGCGCGATTTTCTTCGGACGCTCCAAGAAGAAGTAAGACCTCAGGGCAGACCTGATGGAGGAAGGGAGATCGCAGCGATGTGGTCTCCCTTTTGTCATTTTGCGGGCAAAAATGATTCACTCACGCATTACAGGGGTTTACAGCGCGATTCGGGTGATTCAAAAGCGATTCGCAGGACTGTGCGACTCGGGCAGTCTGTCTTGTTTTAAGCTGCCAGGGATCATGTAACTGCACCATGCCGGACTACACTCTCGAACTTGCCAATGGGGCACCGGAGAAGAGGGTCGCTGGCCTGGACGAAGTGGGCCGTGGCCCGCTTGCTGGACCTGTCATCGCGGCAGCTCTCATGTTTCTCGAGCCGCCCGATGCGGCGCTCTCTGTACTGATCGATGATTCAAAGAAGCTGAGCGCCCGTCGTCGCGAGGCAGCTTATGCGGCGCTGATCGATCATTCTTCAGTCCGGATTGGGCTTGGAGCGGCATCGGTGGCTGAAATCGAGCAGATCAATATCGGCAAAGCCTGCCACCTTGCCATGCAGCGCGCCCTGACGCATCTCGGTGCCGTTCCAGACCTCGCCCTTGTGGATGGCAATCGCCTGCCTGAGCTGGGTTGTCCTGCCATCGCTGTCATTGGCGGCGACCGCAAGAGCCTTTCCATTGCCGGGGCATCGATCATCGCCAAGGTCAAGCGAGATCGCCTCATGGCTCGCCTCTCGGAACGCCATAACGCTTATGGCTGGGAGAAAAATGCGGGCTATGGCACGGCTGTCCATATGGCCGGTCTGCGCGAAGCCGGTGTCACGCCGCATCACCGACGCGATTTTGCCCCTATACGTGCCCATATTGCGGGTGCCACCCATTCGGCCGGAGCCATCTAATGCAGGATTTTCCTCTTGATCAGATCCTGTGTGGCGAGTGCATCGACACGATGCGTGGCCTGCCTGATGCCAGCATTGACTGCATCTTTGCCGATCCGCCGTATAACCTGCAGCTGCGCGGCGAACTGCGCCGCCCGGATGAAAGCGTGGTCGATGGTGTAGACGACGCCTGGGACAAATTTGCCGATTACGCGACCTACGACAATTTCACGCGTGAATGGCTGACTGAAGCCCGTCGCCTCCTGACCAAGGACGGGACGATCTGGGTAATCGGGTCCTATCACAACGTGTTCCGGCTGGGCGCGATCATGCAGGATCTGGGGTTCTGGATCCTGAACGACATTGTCTGGCGCAAGGCCAATCCTATGCCCAATTTCAGGGGGCGTCGTTTCACCAATGCCCACGAGACCCTGATCTGGGCCGCGCGCGGGCCTGAAAGCAAATATCGCTTCAATTATCAGGCCATGAAGGCGCTGAATGATGACATGCAGATGCGAAGCGACTGGTATCTGCCGCTCTGCACCGGCAACGAGCGCCTGCGCAACGCGCACGGTCTGAAGCTGCACCCGACCCAGAAGCCGGAAAGCCTGCTTCATCGCGTCCTGATTGCGTCCACCATCGTGGATGATATTGTTCTTGATCCGTTCTCGGGTAGCGGGACGACAGCGGCGATGGCAAAGCGCCTCGGGCGCCGGTTTATCGGTATCGAGCGGCACCCCGACTATATTGAGGCGGCACGTGCCCGTGTCGAAGCCGAGGTGCGTCTTTCTGACGAGCAGCTGGCGATCACCCCGGCCAAGCGCGAGATGCCGCGCGTGCCGTTTGGCAGCTTCGTCGAGCAGGGAGCCTTGCCCGCCGGCACCGAACTCTTCGACCGCCAGCGTCGTGTCAGCGCGATTGTCATGCCCGATGGCAGCCTCGTTTCCGGCTCGCATCGCGGCTCCATTCACAAGATGGGCGCCTTGTTGACCAACGCCCCATCCTGCAACGGCTGGACGTTCTGGTATTTTGAGCGTCAGGGCGAAGTGCTTCAGATTGATATCCTGCGTACCGAAATGGCGCAGACGCCCCTGCGTAACGTCGGCTAGGTTCGCCCGTCCTGCCGTAAGGCTCTGTGTCCGTGGGGTCTGAGTTGTAAAGTCGGGCAAGATCACGCTGCCCGACACGCCGCTTGTGCTGCTGGCATTGCGGCACGTCCAAGGGCTTGGGAAGGTGTCGCATTTCGATTGTGCAGACAGTACCGGCATCAGGCCAGTACAATCCGATTATAGAGTATTACTCGGTATTATTGACAAATCATGTCGCGTTACTGTGACTTTGCATCCGTAACGTACTGGCGCGTTTATAGATCAGGCTCGCGGGCAAGCGTCTTTGAAGCGCAATGCCGATCCATCAGGGAGGGTGTGTGCGTTTTCCGTCCTGCGAGTATCCGCTGAAGATAATGAGGCAGATATCGATCATGGATACGACGACATCCCGCGCAAACATTCCGGGCACTGGCACGGGCACTGGCACGGGCACTGACACAGGCAAAGGGTCGAGAGAGAGCAGGCCATTGTGGCTCGACCCGACGCTGGACCCTGATACGCGGGCCTGCGCGGCCACCGAAGCCATGAGCCATGCGCAAAAGATGTCATGGATGGCCGGCCCGATGGCAATCCCGATTGGCGATGAAAGCAAGCCTGAAGGCGCTATCGGTTCCGCCGGTTATTTTCCGGCGATGCCAGAGCTGGGTATTCCGGCGCAGCAGCAGAGCGATGCGAGCCTCGGTATAGGCAACCTCAATAATGTCCGCCCCAATGACAACGCTACGGCGTTGCCATCGTCCCTTATGCTCGGTGCCTCTTTCGACCCTGAGCTTTCCCGCGAGACAGGCCGCGTGGTTGGGTGCGAAGGACGTGCGAAGGGATTCAATGTCGTACTCGGTGGGGGTGCCAATCTCGTGCGCGAACCACGTGGGGGGCGCATTTTCGAATATATATCTGAAGATCCCCTGCTGACCGGTCAAATCGCTGGTGCGTCCATTGAGGGAATCCAGTCACAAAAGGTGGTCTCGACCATCAAGCATTATGCGATCAACCCTGAGGAAACCGGCCGGGTGATGATCAGCTCGGATATCGATGAGGCAGCCCTGCGGGAAAGCGACCTTCTGGCGTTCGAGATTGCCATCGAGATCGGTAGCCCAGGCGCCGTCATGCCTGGCTATAATCTCGTCAACGGCCATTGGGCGTCAGAAAATACCTTTTTGCTCAGCGAGGTACTGCGTCGGGACTGGGGCTATCGTGGCTGGGTCATGTCGGACTGGGGAGCGACCCACACCACCGTCAAAGCCATTACGGCGGGGCTGGATGTGCAATCCGGCGCCAATATTGACCCCAAGCCGCTCTTTGGCGCGCATCTGGACGAGGCAATAGCGGCTGGTGAGGTGTCGCAGGCGCGTCTTGATCAGTCGGTCCAGAGACAGCTGCGCAGTCTCTTCGCCGTGGGAGCCATCGACGATCCTGCCGAGCCGGGTGGGAGCATTGATTTTGAGGCGCATAAGCGGATCGCCCAGCGTGCCGCCGAAGGCGGTATTGTCCTGCTGCGCAATGAAAACGCGCTATTGCCGCTCAAGGCGGCGTCCCAGAATATTCTGCTGATCGGTGCCCGCGCAGATCAGGGTGTTCTTTCAGGAGGTGGTTCGTCCTCGGTCACACCCAAGGGCAGCCTGCAGATGGAGGGCGCGACTTTTGCCGGTGTACCGCTGGAAAAAGTCTATCATCCTTCCTCTCCCATGCGGGCCATCGCCGCTGCAGCGCCGCAGGCGCATCTGAGTTATGATGACGGTCAGAATATCGACCGTGCTGCCGGTCTGGCGGCGACAGCGGATATCGTGGTCATTTTCGCGGAGTTGTGGCGCACCGAAGGGCAGGATGTGCAGGGGCTTTCGCTGCCCGGTGAGCAGGAACGCCTGATCGAGCGTGTGGCGGCAGCCAATGCCAACACGGTCGTGGTGCTTGAAACCGGCGGCCCGGTTCTCATGCCCTGGCGTGACAAGGTGCCTGCTATCCTGCATGCATTCTACGCAGGGTCTGGCGGGGGAGAGGCAATGGCGTCCATCCTGTTCGGGCATGTCAATCCCTCGGGACGTCTGCCCTTCACCATTCCCCTGAGTGAGAGCGATCTGCCGCGCCCCGGACAGATCGATCCGCAGACGGTCATCTCCAATCCCGGTGAGCCCGTATACAAACCGATTGTGCATCGCGACTACGCGATTGAGGGTGCCGATACAGGATATCGCTGGTTCTCACGAACCGGGAAGCCTGTCGCATATCCCTTCGGGTTCGGCCTGAGCTACACGCATTTCGACCACGGTAATGTGGCGATCGACCCACAGGCACTCGTGGCGCGCTTGCCCGTCACCAATACCGGACCCGTTTCCGGGGCAGAAGTCGTGCAGATCTATGCCGCCTTCGAAGGTGATTCCTCGTTCCAGCCCCGTCTCGTGGGATTTGCCAAAGTCGTGCTCGCACCGGGCGAGACGGAGGAAGTGCAGGTGTCGCTGGAACCGCCTTTGCTGGCGCGGGTCGAGGGTGAAAACTGGGTGCGCAAGGCGGGACGCTATCGTTTCGATCTGCGTCGTGACGCGATGACGCCTATTACCGGACAAAGCCTGACGCTCGGTGAATGGATCCGTCCCTTACGTCATGAAGCGGCGATCGATTGATGCTCAGGCGGGGGCGAGAGCCGGGTGAGATATCCGGCTCCGTTTTTCTGCTGGCATGAGGGCAGTCGCAAAAAAAAAGCATATCGGGAGACCGATACGCTTTTTGCAGTTCGTGCGCTCGACCAGAGGATCGTCTGGTGCAGAGGCTCGTCGAGGCGGGGGCAGGAAGCTTTTAGCGACCGCCGAAGCCGAGGAACCCGATATCCGGCTGGGCCTGGCCTCCGGAAAAATCGAAACGCGGCTTGGTGGATGCGGCCACAGCCGGAGTCCCCTTGCGACCCTTGCCCTTGATGGTCAGGTGCCCGTTGCCCTTGGCATCGGTTTCGATCTGCGAGTGGGTCGTTTCTGCAGCGAATCGGCTGTCATCGCCATAGGTCCGCATCGACAGCAGCAGGAACATGATATCCTTGCGGTTGAGGTCGATCGCCATGTCAAGCGGTGTCTGGAACAGGACGTTCTTGGCATTCATGTCCGCGCCGCGGTTGAGAGCCTCCTTCGCCGCATTGAGCGAGCCACGGTTGATGGCATCGAACAGGGCGTCGGTCGGGTTCAGGTCCACATTGGCGTGGCCCGCATCGGATTCCTGAGAGTCAGCGCCAGGCAGGGCGGAAGGCGGCGCTGCCGCCTTGGCGGCTCGACGGGCTTCAGCCTTCTTCTGCGCCTCTTCGGCCTCCTGTTCCGCTTCCGCATCATCTGCAGACTGCGCATGCGCAGCATGCCAGGGAACGAAGAGGACTGGCGTTGCCGCAAGGGCAGCCGTCAGCATCAGGGGAAAGAATCGTGGGACATTCATGTGAAGTCTCGAGTGGCGCATGGGTTGACTATAAATGATCGTTAACAAGCTGGCGACTCCCTATCAGCGGCGAAGCCGCCCTTCGCGCCACCAGCCCAGGAAAAGAAGCGCCAGAACCCCGCACAGCGCGAGCCAGGACGGGACAATCTCTGTCAGGCGGCTCGACGAGGCAACAGGCACCATCTGACGTGGAAAACCGATCCACCCCGCGCCAGACATGGCCGTACCGCGGCCAGCATCGGCAATCTGCCTGATCGCAGGGGTGGCGGTATCAGGGCCAAGCCAGAGGACAGCTCCATGCGACTGTTTCGCCGGAGGCGAGAGGCGCAGGGCAGTCGCGCGCAGATCGGCATCCTCGATCGGGTTGCGGCTGGCCTGCGCCGCAAAGGCGGTGAGACCATCCTGCCGGATGGTCCAGAGCCCATCCTGACCCGTGACGGGATAACGGGCCTCGAATACGCCATTGCCAGACGGCTTGAGCATCAGGGGGAAGGTGCGCCCATTGGGTGCCGTGATCATGGCAGGCCCCGACAGACGCTCGCTGTCACTGTGACGCTCGACGTGCAGGCTGTCCTCGCCAATTGTCGCACGCAGCTGGTTTTCCTCCAGGTCCGGTTCCTTCATGAGCCAGTGCGACAGACGCTTGAGCAATTCGGCCTGCGGGCCGCCGCCGCCCTCGCCACGTGACCAGAGCCAGAGTTGATCGGAAAGCAGCAGCGCAACGCGCCCTTTCTGAACCGTATCGAGCACCAGTAATGGCTGTTGCTCCGGCCCGGTCAGCAGGGGAGTGCCCTTGATGCGGTCGGAGGCCAGCGCCCGATACCAGGGTCCCCAATTGGTCGGCAGCCCTGCCGTCACCGGATGACGCTTGCCCGATGGGGTAAGCTGCGGAACGAAACGCTCCCTGATCACGCCATCGCCAGGCACATGGGCAGGCAGGATATCGGCAAGAGGCGTATCCTGAAGCGTGCCGTCCTCGGTGAATTCCGGTCCGGCAGTCAGCAGCAATCCGCCCCCTTCGCGCACGTAATCCGCAATATTGGCGAGATAATCCTGTGGCAGGATCCCGGCATTGTGGAACCCGTCCAGAATGATCAGGTCGAACTGTTTGATACGGTCCTGAAACAGCTCCTTGATCGGAAACGGAATCAGGGCGAGATCGGAAAGCGGGGTGCCGTCATCCTTGTCGGGCGGACGCAGAATGGTGAAATGCACCAGATCGACCGAGGGATCGGCCTTCAGCAGTCTGCGCCAGACGCGCTCACCCTGATTGGGTGTTCCCGAGACCAGAAGCACCTTCAGCCTGTCGCGCACGCCGTTGATGCGCACGATGGTGCTGTTGTTGCGCGTGCTGACTTCACCGGCAAGCGGCGCGGCATCGAGGGTGACCAGGGTCTCACCGGGACGTCTTACGGCCACGGCAATATCAATGGGCTCGCCCGACAGGGCGTCGATGTGGCGGGGCGGCTCATCGCCCTGATGCACGGTAAGGGTGACAGGCTGCCTGCCTGTTACACCGAGGTCATCCACAACGACGCGCAGCTGGGCTTCCTTGCCGACAAGAGCATAGGGCGGGGCCTGCAATACGCGCAGGCGCCTATCCGTTTCCTCACCCTTGCCCGTGAGGAGGACATGGAGCGGCAGGGTCTTGCCATCGCGCGTGAAAAGCGGAGGCAGTGCTGACGGGATGTCATGCACCATGCCATCAGTGACCATAATGGCACCGCTGAACCGTCCCGGCGGCAGATCGGCCTGGGCGATGGTATCGAACAGGCGTGTGCCATGGCCTGAACCACCTGGAACATCGACAACATGCAGCGTCAGGCCGGGAATGTCGTGGGCTGCCTGTTGCAGTGTGCGGGCGGCCTTGTCCGCGCTGTCAATGCGACCACGAAGGGCCATGGACGGTGAGTGATCCACCACCAGCAGCACATCCTGCGGGGCTGCCTCGAAAAATGGCCGGCTCAGCCGTGGGCCGCTCAGCCAGAACAGCACAAGGAGCAGTGCGAGCAGGCGTGGCACGCTACCCGGTGCGCCACGAAAAAGCGCATAGGCGCCGACCACCACAACCAGCGCGGCAGAACCTGTCAGCAGCCAGAAAGGCAGGAGCGGCATGAAGGTGAGATGGATCATTGCTCCATCCTCTTCAGGAGTTCAGGCACGCGCATCTGGTCGGCCTTGTAATTGCCGGTCAGGGCATAGAGCAGCAGATTGACGCCAAAGCGATAGGCCTGCGTGCGCTGCTCGTCACCACCGGGGATCACGGCGTAGGGGGTGTTGCCCTGGGCATCCATCGCCCAGGCATGAGCCCAGTCACCGGCACCGATAATGATGGGGCTGACATCGTCATTGCTGTCATCGCCGCTGCGGGCCACCCAAACAGGCAGGCCCTGAACGCGACCGGGAAAATCGTGCAGCAGGTAAAAGCTGTGGGCAAGAACGTGATGATCATCGAGCTTTGACAGTGGTGGGACCACAAGACCTGCCGTGGCGCGCCGCAGGGCCGAGCGCATCTGCCCTTCATCCTGCGTAGAGAGATCGGAGCCCGTGCCCTGTGTGTCGAGCATGAGAATACCGCCATGCGCCATGAAGCTGTTGAGGGCCGCCGAACGTCTGGAATCTTCCTGTACATCGTCGGTGATCGGCCAGTAGATCAGGGGATAATAGGCAAGATCATCCTTGCCGGGAACCAGCCCATCTGGATGGCCCATCACGGCGGAGGAGCGATCGGACGCGTAGTTGGACAGGCCCTGCAGACCCTCACGGGAGGCCTCGTCGATATCGTCATGACCCGTCAGCACATAGCCAAGCCGTGTTTCAAGCGCGGCACCGGGAACGACGCCGTGGGTCACCCCGGCATGTTTCGGGCTCTCGTCATCTTCCTGCGCGGTCGCCGGAGAGGCAGACACAGCGCCGAGCAGGATCAGGGCTGACAGGGTAATCCCTGCGCCTTTCGCGCCAGTGCGGTTTCTGCTTCCGGTATGGCCCTGACCCTGGCCCTGGCGGCCACCCAACAGCCCACGCAGCCACAATGCCACAAGGCAGTCAGCCAACAGCATCACCAGCGCCATGCCCAGAAGCCACGGCGCAAGAGGCCGATCGGGCGAAACATGGTCGGGGGTAAGGCTGCGCCCCATCAGAGGCGCCGCTGCGATCGGGGGCAGATGATCGCCCAGATTGAAGGCACGGCGCGACAGATGCGGACCATAATAACCCGGCGGGTGCTGGGCGTCAGGGCGCGTCGTGGCGAGTGTGCCCACATCGAGAGGGCGGGCAGCTTCGGGGGGTGGAACAAGCTGGCCATTGGCATCGAGCATGGTGAACGGAACAAGCTGGCGCAGGGCGGTCTCGTTCTGCTGGCCGAGCGAGCGCTCCACCAGACGTTCGAGCATGGCAGGAAACAGACCGGAAAGCGGCAGGCTCGACCAGTCTGCGGTGCCGGTAACATGGAAAAGGACCAGCTCTCCCTGTCCGAACGGACTGGCCGTCACCAGAGGTGTGCCGTCACTCAGTCGGGCCCAGACATGCGCACCGAGATCGGCGGTGGGTTCAGCCAGAACCTGTCGCGTCACCGTCACCTCATGCGGCAGGGGCAAGCCCTCGAAGGGGGAATGTTCGGCAAAGGCGGCAAGGACCTGTGGCTTGCCCCATGACATCGGGCCGCCAAGCTGGCGCATGCCGCTCATGAGCGCCACAGGCAGCAGGGTACGCGCCATGTCATGCACACTGGCCTGCGCATCGGCCGCCAGAACGGGCCCGGCGAAACGGATCAGCACCCCGCCGTGACGCACCCATTCCGCCACATGCTGGCGTGTCTGCTCATCGGCGAGGGTGCCATCTGTCGCGATCAGTACCGAGAGTTTCCCTCGCAGCAGGTCATCAGCAGCGCCACGGTGCAATTCACCTATCTGGCTGATGGCTTGGGACAGAAAGAAACCCTGTCCCGTCAGCGGGGTATCCTGCGTGCCGGGGGTGAGCAGACCGACCGGATGCCGGTGCTCACCTGCATCGAGCAGGGCAATTGCGGCGGGACCGGGGAGAGGCGTTGCATCGCGTTCAAGAACGAAGCGTGCGGCGCGATTGCGCAGAAGCGGGGGCAGCGGCAGGTCCAGCGGCGTGGTCTGACCGGTGGGCAGCGGAAAAATCCCGAGCGTACCACCATTTTCCGACCGTGCCCTGACTTGCAGTCCGCCCGATGCTGTGGCGGGGCAGGACAACCCGCTTGTGGTCGCAGTGAAATTATTGTCGGCCGCGCGATGAACGCTCAGCATCATCGTGTCGCAGCCCGGCCAGCGCATGTCACTCACCGTGCCGTTGAAGCTGGCGAGCGCCTTAGCAAAACTCGTATCGCCGCCTGTCGCCACGCCATCCGAGATGACGACGAGATCGGACTGCGTCAGCGCGGCGCTGTGGCTCAGGGCATCAATCTGGCTGGACGTATGGGCACGATCCGCAGGCCATGAATGCGGGGCGAGGGCAAGAAGGCGCTCTTCGAAACGCGGGCGATCACGTGTGGTGAAGGGAGCAGGGGACGACCCATCGGGGTCAGGGGCAGTCAGAACCAGCGTGACGGCGTGTCCTGCGCGAAAGCTGCGCTCGGCCAGACTACGCGCTGCGCGGATGCGCTCCTGCCAGTGCGGCACGGCGGCCCAGCCATTATCGAGCACCAGAACCAGATCATGCCCGCCGCCTGCGCTGATTTCGCGCCCCAGCCAGACGGGCTGCGCCAGACCGAGGATAAGCAGGGCAACAGCGAGCAGGCGCAGCAGGAGCAACCAGAGCGGTGAGCGCGCCGTATCGGTGTTTCTGGCTTGCAGGCGGCGCAGGATCTGGAGCGAGGGATAAGCCAGATCCTTCGGCGGCGGTGGGGTCGCCTTCACCAGCCAGTAGAGCAGGGGCAGAGCGATCAGCCCCGCCAGGGCAAGGGGGGTCAGGAAGATCATGGACGCAGGCTTCCCCCGCTCGTATGGCCCCCGCTCAACCTTACATGCAGGCCCAGAAGGGCGGGCATGAGCGGCTGGTCCGTATGATGAAGGGTAAAGCCGGCGCGATGCGCCTCGGCCAGGGTCGCCAGCTGATCGAGATGGGCCTGCATGGCACGTTCATAGGGCTCCGCCAGGGTTTGGACCGCTGGCAGAATAAGCTGTCCCTCATCCTCAAGGCTGTCAAAGCTGATACGGCCTGCGTAAGGCAGGCTTCGCTCGGCGGGGTCGAGGATGCAGAGAAGCTCCGTACGGGCTGGTCGGGCTGCAATATCGCGCAGGATCCGGTCCAGGGTCTCGGGGGGCATCAGGAAATCACTGACCAGAACGAGCTGTCCGTAGGCGCGCAGCGTGTCGAGCTGGGGCAGGGGCGTCGAGGCGGCAAACGCCAGATTCTGCCCGAGGCGGGAGAGGGAGTGCGGCCCACTGACGGAGCGTCCCTGCTCTGGCCCATTGAGCAGCGTCACGCGCTCGCCACCATGCAGCGCGGCGGAGGCCAGCGCCAGAGTGGCAAGCTGGGCCTGCGTGGTCTTGAGCGGCAATTCGGGGCGTGAGCGCCAGTTCATCGAGGGCGATGGGTCACACCAGAGGGAGAGGATCTGCGCTCCTTCGGCCTCACGCTCACGGACCCAGAGCTGGTCGCTGCGGGCGGACTGACGCCAGTCGATACGATGCGCCGGTTCATGGTCATGAGCGGGGCGGTATTGCCAGAAATCCTCCCCTGCGCCAGCGCGGTGCTGATGATGCACACCAGCGCGCAACTGACGCCCGATGCGCTCTGCCTCGATGACCAGGGACGGGAGGAGGGCTTCCGCCTCCGGGTATGACCCGGCCTGCGCAGCGGGAGATGGCTTTGCCTCGCTACGCCGCCATTTGCCGAAAAAACCGCTCACGATCAGAGAAGCGCCTCGACAGCCGAGGCAATCAGCGCTTCCACCTTCTGTCCCGCGGCGCGCGCGGGGAAGCTCAGCGCCATACGATGAGCAAGAACCGGTTCTGCCAGTTCCGCCACATCATCGAGGCTGGGTGTCAGACGCCCATCGAGAAGCGCCTGGGCACGGCAGGCAAGCATGAGCGCCTGCGCCGCGCGCGGGCCCGGCCCGTAGAGCAGCGACGTGCCGATTTCGGGCTTGTAGGCTGTCTCGGGGCGCAGACCACGCACAAGGGTCAGGATGGCTTCAAGGACTTTTTCCCCTACCGGCAGACGTCGTACCAGGGATTGCGCCTCGATCAGATCGGCCGGGGTGAGAAGTGTCGGGGCGCTCGCTGTTACGGCACCAGTCGTCTGGAGCAGCATGTCGCGCTCGGCATCGCGCTCAGGGAAGGTGAGCGCAATACGCAGCATGAAGCGGTCGAGCTGGGCCTCAGGCAGGGGGTAGGTGCCTTCCTGCTCGATGGGGTTCTGTGTTGCGAGAACGTGGAAAGGGCGAGGCAGAGGGTGATTTGTGCCTGCCTGGGCCACTTCATATTCCTGCATGGCCTGAAGCAGGGCGGATTGCGTCCGCGGGCTGGCACGGTTGATTTCATCGGCCAGGAGAAGCTGCGTGAAGATCGGCCCGCGGACGAAGCGGAAGAAACGACGGCCGTTTTCGTCCTCGTCGAGAATATCACTGCCCGTAATGTCCGATGGCATCAGATCCGGCGTGAACTGCACGCGGCGTGTATCGAGGCCCAGAACGCGGGCTGCGGTACTGACAAGAAGCGTCTTGCCGAGGCCCGGTGCGCCGATCAAAAGCGCGTGACCCCCGGAGAGGATCGTGACCAGCAGACGGTCGATGACATCGCGCTGACCCAGAACAACCTGGCCTATGGCCTGCCTGACGGCACCCAGCTGGGCGGTCAGTTGCTCGACATAAGCGAGATCAGCCGGGTTTTCATCCGGGCGGTATCCGGCGGGGAAGGAAGAGAGATCGTTCTGGCTCATATTTGCCAATCTGACAGTTCCGGGGGTTTCATCAAGCCATAAGACGACCCAACTTGCAGCAGGAGACCAGATTTTTTGGACCGTGAGCGGAGAGAACCTTGAAGGACGGCGTGGTTAAACAGGCGACAGACGGCGCAGAGCATTCTGCGACTCATGAAGCCGGGTTCCCGACCCGTGCTGGTTGCGAGGGCCGGTCATCCGCTGGTTCAGTTCCTTCCGGCGTGGATCGTGCAGGCGCGATGCGAGCGGAAGGGAGCGCAGATCAGGGCGCGTCCGATATCGGGCTTGCCCCGCTGGAAATGACAGGGGGCGAGCAGACACCCCGTGCCCTGCCTTTTGTCATCCGACGCGACGGGACGTGGCTGTATCGGGGCTCGCCCATACGCCGCAAGGAAATGCTGTGTCTGTTTGGCTCCATGCTGACACGTGACGCTCAAGGGCAGTTCTGGCTGAGGACGCCGACTGAGTCTGGTATCATACAGGTGGAAGATGCCCCGTTCATCGTGCGGGAACTCGATTTTCGTGGTGGCTGCGGCCGTCAGCAAAATCTGTGCCTGCGCACCAATATGGATGAGCTGCTTTGCGTTGGGCCCGCCCATCCCCTGATTGTCGATTGGGACCATCCGCCATCGGAAGATTGCGCGGCCATACCCTATGTTCAGGTCCGTCGCGGCGAGGGCGACCAGCCCGTGCTCGCCCGGCTGTCGCGCCCGGTCTATTATGAACTCGTGGCCCTTGCTGTGCCCGGTCATGTTGGCTGTCGCCCCTGCATGGGCGTATGGAGCCATAATCGCTTCTTCCCGCTGGCCCCCATGCCGTAACCGGGGTGGGTATGGGACAGCGGGCATCACAGCCGTTTTTTCTTCTGTTCCGGAATCTGATCAACAGCCGTGTCTCATCTGAGCCTTCTCGACAAACTGCCTGATCGTTCGGGCCTCGATCGCCTCTGGCATATTCTGCCGCAAGCGCGTCTCGTTGGTGGATCGGTGCGCGATCTGCTCATCGGGCGTGATGCGGTGCATGATCTCGATCTGGCAACCCCGGAGCCCCCCGAGACGGTTCAGGCCCTGTTTGAAGCGGCGGGGATCAAGACGATACCGACCGGGCTGGCTCATGGCACCGTCACAGCGGTGATCGATCATGTGCCCTATGAAATCACGACATTGCGGCGTGACGTGCAAACGAACGGACGTCATGCCGAGGTTGCCTGGACGACAGACTGGCAGGAGGACGCAGCGCGACGCGATTTCACGATCAATGCGCTCTTCTGTGACCGTCATGGTGACATTCATGATTATTTCGGCGGGCTTGAGGATCTTGCGGCGCATCATGTGCGCTTTGTAGGCGATGCCGCCCGCCGCATTGAGGAAGATGCGCTGCGTATCCTGCGGTTTTTCCGTTTTCAGGCGCGTTTCGGAGGCACCGGTCCGCAGGATCGACCCGATGGGGAAGCGATACGGGCAATCACCAGCCATGCTGCCCTGGTCGATGGGCTCTCCGCCGAGCGTGTGGCCAGCGAGATACTGCGTATCCTCACAGGGCCCAATCTCATGCGCAGCCTGCATCTGATGGCCGATACCGGTATCCTGCCTCGTCTCCTGCCTTCGGCAGACTTGCCGCGTCTGGCCCGTGCGCTCGATGCCGATGTCCCGCCCGATGACATCCTGCGTCTTGGACTGCTTGCTGATACGCCCGATCTGGCCCAGCGGCTTCGGCTGTCGGGCAAACAGGCGCAGCGCCTTGCCCGTATGAGCCCGTCCACCCCGCTGCATGGTTTCGATGCGCAAGGGTATGAAACGCAGAACCCGTTGATCCTCGCCCCCTCACTGGGCGACCACGCGCTTCGCACGCTGCTGTCCTGTCATGACCGGCAGACATTGATCGACCGTAGCTGGTTTGCACAGGCCGAGAGGATAGCCGATGTCTCGTCCAAGGCATGGAACACATTGAGAGACAGGCTCGCACAGCTTGAGCGCCCGGTTTTTCCGCTGGCTGGGCGTGATGTCATGGCCGCTGGTGTGCGACCGGGGCCGGCCATAGGAGAGAGTCTTGCCCATCTGGCTGCCTGGTGGCGCAGCCAAGGCTGTCTGCCCGACCGGATGGCCTGTCTTGCCGAACTGAAAACGCGCCTGCCCCTTTCGTCACAGGGCGCAGGGGGGTAAACCGCAGGAATGAAAACAGCGCAGCCTGCAGCCCAGACCCCTTTGCGACGCATCGACCCGCAGGGGGTGCAGGGACGCCAGATGATTTTTCGCATCTGGCGTGAGGAAGTCCGTCACCATGTCGGACGGCTGGCTGCCGTCGTGGTGCTTACGGTTCTGACCGCCGGGCTGACGGCTCTGTATCCGCTAGTTATCAAGCGCGCGGTGGATATGTTTGCGGTGCATGACCCGCGTATTCTTTATCAGGTGCCTGCTCTGGTGGTGCTCGTGACTGGGCTCAAGGCCGCCACACAGTATGGCCAGACCCTGTCCGTACAGGGGCTCGTTCTCGTGGTCATACGCGGCTTGCAGTCACGTATGTTCGCCCATGCCCTCACAGCCGATATCGCGCGTATCGAAAAGGAAGCACCCGCGCAGTGGGCTGCGCGCTTTACCACCGATGCGGTCTCGATACGTGAGGCCATGATCCGCGCCGTCAATGCGCTGGGAGATGTCGTGACCGTGGTCGGGCTTGTCGCCTCCATGATCTATACCGACTGGGAGCTGAGCCTGATCGCGCTCGTGCTCTATCCGGTGGCCGCGGTGCCGATACAGAAACTTGGCAAGCGTGTCCGTCGCGCCTCGGGGGGTATGCAGGAGCAGATCGGTGAGACGGCGACATTGCTCAATGAGAGCTTTGCGCTGGCCCGTCAGGTGCGCGTGTATCGTATGGAGGATAGCGAAGCACGGCGTGTGGATGGATCGCTGGACCTGCTGCACAACGCTTTCTGGCGGATTTCACGCGGGCGGGCGCGTGTCGATCCCGTGCTCGAGGTGCTGGGTGGCACGGCTATTGCTGCGGTGCTCGGTTTCGCTGGCTGGCGTGCCGCGATGGGTGGCGCGACGCTGGGCGATTTCACAGCCTTCATTGCCGCTCTTTTTGCGGCTTCGCGCCCCTTGCGCGCTCTTGGGTCGCTCAATGCGGCCCTGCAGGAAGGCCTTGGTGGGCTGGAGCGCGTTTTTTCGGTCATCGACGAGCCGCAAGCTGTGGCCGAACGCACGGATGCGCGTCTCCTGCCGCCGGGGCAAGGGCGCCTGGTGTTCGATCAGGCCGGGTTTGTCTATCCCGATGGCCGCACGGGTTTGCGTGGCCTGAGCTTTGATGTGCGGCCGGGCTGGACCGTGGCGCTGGTCGGGCCGTCAGGGGCCGGTAAATCAACAGCATTATCGCTCATTCCGAGGCTTCATGACGTCAGCGCTGGGCAGATTTTGCTCGACGGGGTGGATCTGCGTGATCTGAAGCTGTCCGAGCTGCGCGACGCCATTGCCTATGTCAGCCAGGACACCACACTTTTCGACATGTCCGTGCTTGAGAACATTCGCATCGGTCGCCCCACGGCCAGCCGTGCAGAAGTCGAGGCGGCTGCCCTTGCGGCGGCAGTCGATTTTGCCGACACCTTGCCGCAGGGGCTCGATACACGGGTTGGTCCGGGTGGTCAGCGTCTTTCGGGTGGGCAAAGGCAACGTGTGGCGCTGGCACGCGCGCTACTGCGTGATCCGCGTCTGCTTCTGCTGGATGAGGCGACAAGCGCGCTGGATTCAGAGAGCGAGGCCAAGGTTCAGGCAACATTGGCCGACCTGCGCCGTGACCGCACCACCATCATTGTGGCGCATCGTCTGTCGACGGTTAAGAGTGCTGACCTGATTATTGTCATGAGCGAAGGCGCGGCCGTCGAAATGGGTACCCATGCCGAGTTGCAGGCGCAGGGCGGACTCTATGCCCGCCTCGTGCGCAACCAGTCGCTCGATCTGGTTGAGGCCGCACCGGAGGTTGTGCTGGAAGCTGCCACGCTCGAGATCATCGACGCCCCCTGAGGCACTTGTCTCCTCTGAGGGGGCGGGTGTGAGCCGGGGGAGCTGTTTCCCCCGATGACTGCCTGAGGCGCTCAGGCTCTTTATTGTCCGCGCCGGGCTTTATTGAAGTTTCTAGACCGCTGGAGGCGCCAAAGCCGTCAAGGCGGGCAGGATCTGCTCGTAAAGCGGACGCTTGAAGCCAAGATTATAGGTCGTCACGTCCTGAGGGCGGACCCATTCCCAGCGATCGAATTCGGCTGGTTCCGTGCCATCTCCTGCCAGATTGATGGCGCTGTCGGGCTCGGCCATGCGCATGGCAAACCAGCGTTGCGTCTGACCGCGATATCGTCCCCCGAGTGCCTTGCCAATCAGATGGGGGGGCAGGTCATAGGGCAACCAGCCGGGATAGCTGCCCAGCAGGGTGGCATGACGAAGCCCAGTCTCCTCACGCAACTCACGATGGGCCGCTTCTTCCGGAGATTCGTTCTCGTCAATCCCGCCCTGAGGGCATTGCCAGACATCACGCAGATCGGTCCGTCTGGCGAGGAAGAGAGCGCCCTCGCGGTTGAACAGCATGATGCCCACATTGGGGCGATAGGGAAGCGTGGCCGGATCGATCATGGCGTAGGGCTCGGATGGAGTTGAAGCGTCAAGCGGAAGATATGAAACCGGCCCCTCGAAAGGGGCCGGTGCCAGAAAAAATCAGTGCTGCGTGGAAGAAGAAGCCGGAGCAGGGGGCTTCTGATCCTTGCCCGCCGCTTTTTCTCCAGCGGCCTTGTCGTCAGTCGCCTTTTCCGGGGCCTTCGCCTCTGCGGTTTTTGCAGCGGCCTTGTCAGCAGCCGGTTGCCCCAGCGGGAGCGCTTCGTCAGGCAGGGATGCCATGGCGCGGACTACACGCAACCCCTGTTGCAGCTGGAAGTCCGTCGCCGGCTTGGCCGGGTCGAAGCGGGGCCAGTTATCCGCAGGCGCGTGGGGGATGCTTGCCGAGATGGAAGGCAGGTCGGTCCGTGTCGGGGCCTTGTTCTTGTTGCCGCCCGTATTGGTGATGATATGGGCCAGATCGGCTTCACGATAGCCGTAGCCATCGTCATCCTTGCTTTCCTTGACCACGATATCGGGCGCGATGCCCAAAGCCTGAATGGAGCGGCCCGATGGCGTGTAGTAACGCGCCGTTGTTAGACGCACGGCACCATGGCCCGGCACGGGGATGAGCGACTGCACGGAGCCCTTGCCGAAGGATTTCTCGCCCACCAGAACGGCGCGGCGATGGTCCTGAAGCGCACCGGCCACGATTTCGGAGGCCGAGGCCGACCCGCCATCGATCAACACGACAATCGGCAGCTTGCCTGTGATATCGGTGCCTTTGGCATCCCAGCGACGGTTGTTTTCGGCGTGACGCCCGCGGATCGAGACAATCTCGCCTTCGGGGATGAAATCATCGCTGACAGCAATGGCCTGATCGAGCTTGCCGCCGGGGTTCAGACGCAGATCGAGCACAAGACCCTGCAGCTTGTTGCCCGACTTTGCCTTCAGCTTGTCATAGGCCTCATGCAGTGCGGTCTCGGTGTCGTCGTCGAATTCGGAAATGCGGATATAGCCGATATTGCCATAAAGCGACGAGCGGACGACCTGCACATGCACAACCTCGCGGGTCATGGTGACCTTGAGCGGCTTGGGCTCTTTTGCGCGAATGATGGTCAGGGTGATCTTGGTGCCCGGATCGCCGCGCATCTTGGTCACGGCCTGATCAAGGGTCAGACCCTCAAGCGACTTGCCATCGACTTCGGTGATGTAATCGCCCGGCTTGAGCCCTGCGCGCGAGGCAGGGGTGCCATCGATGGGCGAGACCACGCGGATATGGCCGTTCTGCTGCTGAACCTGTACGCCCAGACCGCCGAACTTGCCGCTGATCTGGATCTGCATCTCCTTGAACTGCTTCTCGTTCATGTAGGAGCTGTGGGGATCGAGACCGCCCACCATGCCATCGAGGGCGTTGTTGATCAGATCCTTGTCGCTGACAGGCTCGACATATTCGGCCCGAACGAGGTCGAGCACGGTTCCGAACAAGGTGAGCAGACGCAGGGTTTCGCTGTGGTTGTCGGGGTCGGCCGCGACTTCCTTGGCGAAGGCCTTGCTGCTGATCATCTGCCCAAGGCTCGGGGCCATGGCGGCTTCCAACGCCGGACCGGCGGTGATTCCGGCCAGGAATGCCGTTCCGAGCAGCAGACCAGTGCGGAGCTTCATGCAATTCATCCCTTGAATCCGGTACGGAGCCTGAGGTCCGGTGCCGATCCTGTTAGCGTCTGTCTTTCAGCGGAGCCTGAACACCAGAGCCTCCACCGCACTAAGATCTGAAATCTATAGCGATATTAACGCAGTCTGTCGAAACAACACAGAATCGCCAAGAGGGGTTCTAGCGTCGCGTGAGGTTACCCTTCAGAGATAGGGGCCGGGATCGATGATTTTACTTCCCGAGCGCAGTTGCACGAAGAGTGCCCCGCCGCCACCGCCCATGGTGCCGAGCGCAGCATGGCGGCTGATAGTCTGCCCCGTCGAGACGGAAAGCCCGCCCAATCTTGAGAGCACGAAACGGAAATGATGCCCGCAATCGAGAATGATCATGTTGCCGAATGACCGGAACGGGCCGGCAAAGTCGATCTGTCCTGCACAGGGCGCGCTGACCGAACTCCCGGCGCTTGCCTGATAGGTTATGCCACTCGCCGGGCCGCTCTCGGTTGTCTGGTGCCAGGCAGTGAGTACGCGACCGGCTACGGGGCCATGTCCGCCGCCCCGTGTCACGCCATTGCCCGAACTGCTCAGGGCGCGGGCCTGCGTGCTGAGCGCGCGCGCCTTTGCCTGCTGGTTCTGCCTTTCCAGCTCTCTGGCCTCGGCTTCCATTCGTGCCTTGATGCTGGCCTGCGCCTTGTCGATGGCTGTCAGCGCATCCTCGAGAGTCGCGGCCTTTGCTGTGGCCGCTGCGATTTCATCATGAGCCTGACGGGCTCTTGCCTCAGCCTCGGCCTGCTGATGAGCAGCGGTTTCCATCCGGCTGGCGTTGAGATCGCGCAGAGCGGCCAGTTTGCGTCTTGCGGCTTCCAGCGCCGTGTTCCGGTCTGCGAGTTCGTGAGCCGTCTGATCCAGGAGCGTTTTCTGGCTGCGCAGATCTTCCGCCTGCCGGGTGGTCAGGCGTGTCAGCCCCGCAATCACACTCAGGCCCTGGACCGCATCGTCGGCCTGCCCCGAGAGAGCCACGACAGACGTGCCGGGATAGCGGGCAAGGCGCAGGGCGACAGGCAGAATGGTCTGGAGGGCAGCGCGGCGTCGGGCAAGTGCCAGACGCTGATCGTTCTGTCTTGCCGTGAGTGAGGCGATATCGGTTGTCAGGGCGTCGATCTGCTTTTGCGTTGCGTCCAGTTCATTCTCGGCCTGATTGGTCAGGGCAGAGTAACGTCGGGCCTTCTGGGCCTGCAACGCCGCCTCCTGAGCAGCTCGCGCCTGATCCTTGCGTCGGGTTTCGATAAGGGCCGCCTCATTGGCCTGACGGGCCATCAGGGCCTTCTTGTCTGCAATGGCCTTGTCTAGCGCCTTCTGGTTGGCATTGCCCTGTTTCGTATGGGGGGTCGCCCCCGTTGCTGGCGATAACGCGGCCAGCGCGAACCCAAAGCCCAGCGTCACGCTACCAAGGCGAAACGCCCTTGCGAAACGTGTTGCGCACAGAGACGCAGCTTCAGGCGCGGCAGCGGCATGATGGGTATCGGCAGGAAAAGAGGCATCATCTCGTGAGGTATCTCGCCCTGAGGGATGCAGAGGCGCGAAGAGGGCGATGGTGCAGCGCCAATTGGAGGAAATCGGAACAGAGGGCGAGTGGGAGGTGTCCTGAGAGAAGCCCCCGCTCTGACCTGATGTCTCGCGGGGTTTTTCTCCCCAACGGGCTCTCAGACGGGCAGGATGAACCCACCCGCCTGCGAAGCGCATTTTACCGAGGGCTGAACAGCCGGTCAGGAAGAGGCTCGCGACCGGCATGGCGGATTCAGCCGTTGATCAGGCACTTGCCGGTCATCTCGGCTGGCTTGCTCAGGTTCATCAGGGTGAGCAGCGTGGGAGCCAGATCAGCCAGACGTCCATCATGGATGGCAGTGACACCCTTCGCACCGTGCAGCAGTACCGGCACCCGGTTGAGGGTGTGGGCCGTATGAGCGCCACCGGTAACCGGGTCGCGCATGGTCTCGCAATTGCCGTGATCGG
The DNA here is from genome assembly GCF_011753235.1 of Asaia sp. As-1742. Lineage (NCBI taxonomy): Bacteria > Pseudomonadati > Pseudomonadota > Alphaproteobacteria > Acetobacterales > Acetobacteraceae > Asaia > Asaia sp. As-1742. The sequence continues at coordinate 259,897 of NZ_VWWA01000005.1, forward strand.
CTGTGACGATCAGCGCGCCGCCCATCTTGTCGATGGCATCGACAATACGGCCGAGCCCGGTATCCACGGTCTCGCACGCCTTGATGGCGGCTGCCAGCACGCCAGTATGGCCCACCATGTCGGGATTGGCGAAGTTCAGAACGATAAGGTCGAACTTGCCGCTTTCGATGGCAGCTACGGCCTTGTCGGTCAGTTCCGGGGCAGACATTTCGGGTTGCAGGTCATAGGTGGCCACTTTGGGTGAGGGGACCAGAATACGCTCTTCACCGGGCAGAACAGCCTCGCGGCCACCATTGAGGAAGTAGGTGACGTGCGGATATTTCTCGGTCTCGGCCATGCGCAGCTGTGTGCGTCCAGCCTGTGAAACGACATCGCCCAGCAGGTGCTCCATCGATTCCTTGGGGAACATGACGCTCATGAACGGTGCCAGAGCCGAGCTATAGGCGGTCATGCCGCATACAGCGGCAAAATTGATGGTTTTCGAGCGCGCAAAGCCATCGAAATCGGGGAAAACCATCGCATCGAGCAATTCGCGGATGCGGTCGGCGCGGAAATTCGCGGATAGGATGCCATCGCCATCCTTCATGCCTGCGTAGGACCCGATTACGGTCGGCTCAACGAATTCATCCGTCACACCCTGGGCCTGGCTGGCTGGCAGAACGCTTAGTGCGTCATCCGCGTGCTTGCCGGCTGCGGAGACGATCGCATCATAGACGCGGCTGACGCGTTCCCAGCGGTTGTCGCGGTCCATGGCGTAATAGCGCCCGCTGACCGTGGCGATGCTTGCGCCAGCCGGGAGGGCGGCAGCAAGAGTGCGGATGAAGCCGTCGCCGGAATCGGGCGCCGTGTCACGCCCATCGGAGAACACATGCACGGCTACGGGAATACCGGCCTGCACCACGATTTGGGCGAGCGCAATGACGTGGTCCATATGGGCATGGACGCCGCCCGTGGAAACCAGCCCCATCAGATGGCAGGTGCCTTTGCTGACCTTGAGCGCGTCGATCAGGGCACACAGGGCAGGGTTGCTGGCCAGCGACCCATCGCGCGCGGCGCGGCTGATGCGCGGCAGGTTCTGCATGACGACGCGACCAGCGCCGATATTGAGGTGACCGACTTCCGAATTGCCCATCTGCCCTTCCGGCAGGCCGACATCCTCGCCGCACGCCTTCAGATAGGCATGAGGAGAGCCTGCCCAGAGACGGTCGAAATTCGGCGTATTGGCCAGAGCTACGGCGTTGTCCTCGCGGGTGGCGCTATCGCCGAAACCGTCGAGGATGACGAGCATGACCGGGCGCGGCACGCTGGAAGGGGATGCGGACATGAGTAGTCTCCTGCAATTTTGCGCCCATGATGCCGCATTTTGCGTGCTCTGCGAACTCTCCCCCGGCGGGTTCACGCCATTTTCTGGCTAAGAATGCTGTGAGTGGCGAATGGTGGCCACCCTGTCGGTATTCGCATGCTGATGCGTCAGGGCAGGGTGGCTCATCATGAGGCGCGTTCCGTCAGCGCCGGGGAACCAGAAAGACACCGGTTGTGGAGGATTGATGGCGCAGGATCACCGCCTCACCGCTCGCGATGTCAATACGACGTATGTTGCCGCCCAGATCACTGACAAAAGCCGTTTTCTCCTGCGGATCGATAGCCAGTCCGATTCCTTCATCCAGCCCACGGAAAATGACCCTGTGATTGCACAGGCCATCGGCAGTCACCTCGGCCACGTTGAGACTGTTCCCGTCTGGCGGCGCGCCACGATCGGTCCAGTAGAGACGGTTCGAAGCCGGGCAGAAATGCAGGTCGATAGGTTCAGGCAGGTGATCGGCCAGAAGGGTCACATCGTCACGTGAAGCAGGATCGGCCCCTTGGGGCAGGGCAAGTGCCATGCGGAAGATGCGGCCCTTGCCTCCCTTGGGTGGCCCCTTCTGGGTCCAGTAGAGGTGTTGGCGCTCAGGGTCGAGCGTAATGCCCACGCAGTGGCGTGTGATATCGCGTGTGTCTCTGGGGTAGGTCCCGTTCTGAAGCAGAACCTGCAAATCGGCACCATCGAAACGGCTGCGCATGATGCGCATGCCCTCGCGATCGCACCAGTAGAGCCAGCCCGCCTGCGGGTCTGCCGCGAGCTGTTTGGGCGTGACGACAAGCCCGTGTCCAACCAGAACTTCATGAGCGCTGCCATCATGACGGGCGCGTTCTATGGTGCCATCGGCGACATTGTAATCAGCGCCCATATTGGTCCAGTAGATATGTGTCCGGTCGAGCCAGATGCCGTCGGGTGTGCCCCATCGCGCATCGCACCGTGAGACGACAACACCTGTCTTCGTGAGAAGCGCCGTGATCTGGGGCGGATCGGTTTCCAGCGTGTAGAGCACGTTATAGGCATCGAGCGGGGTGGTCCCGGTTTCTCCGGCGCTGCCTGTGAAAGAGTGCGGGGTGTTGCGGCTCATGATGCCTGCTCCTTGCTGATGGCACCATTGAAACCCTGCATGGAGCGCCCGCCAAGACGCGTTTGCGCGATCACCGTTTGTGTCCCCGCTTCTGGGTCAAGGGGCAGGGACAGATTTCTGTATCGCCGTCGAAATGCGCATGTGTGGTCCCGGAGGATGGTGAATGAGGGTCTCATTTCACGGCGGCATCAAGACCGGCTGGCAAATGATACCGCGCATCCTCCAGCGCTCCCGCCCTGAGCCGGGAGGGCGATGATTGAAGCAACTGGCAGGATGGATGAAACACTCTGGAAGCGGCGCGTTGAGACGCCATATCCTGTGGGCCCGAGCGGGATTTCTCCCGCATGGCCGATGATTTGCGAAGGAAGCGTTTCCATGACCGACGACACCCGAGAGAGCAGCGCAATGCCCAGCTGTGGCCTGCCCCTGACCCCCGAACAACATCGCGTCTTGCGTGAGCATGGCACTGAACGCCCCGGCTCAAGCCCGTTGAATGATGAGAAGCGTGAGGGTGTCTATTATTGTGCAGGCTGCGGGGAGGCGCTGTTCGATTCAGATACCAAATATGAGAGCGGCAGCGGGTGGCCGTCCTTTTTCAAACCGCGCGATGGCATGACTGAAACGACGGTCGACAAAACGCATGGCATGACACGCATCGAGGTGCATTGCGCCAAGTGCAAGGGTCATCTTGGCCACGTGTTTCCAGACGGGCCAAAGCCGACGGGGCTGCGTTTTTGCATGAATGGTGTGGCGTTGCGCTTTGAACCAAGCTGACAGCGCAACGAATTCACGCTAAGGAACGCCTCATGACTGCCCTTCCTTCCTCCCTGGTCGTGCTTGACCACCCGCTCGTTCAACACAAGCTGACGCGCCTGCGTCAGGCGTCGACCTCGACTGCAGGCTTCAGGCGGCTGACGCGCGAGCTCAGCCTTCTGATGTGCTACGAGGCGACGCGCGACCTCAGCACCGAACCGGTCGAGATCGAGACGCCCCTGGAGCGCATGGAAGGCCGTCAGCTTTCCGGCAAGAAGCTTTGCTTCGTGTCCATCCTGCGTGCAGGCAATGGCATCCTCGACGGGATGCTGGACCTGATCCCGGCAGCCCGCGTTGGCCATGTCGGGCTTTATCGCGACCACGACACGCTCGAAGCCGTCGAATATTACATGAAGCTGCCCGAGGACGTGGCCGATCGCGAATGTATCGTGGTCGATCCGATGCTGGCGACGGGCCATAGCGCCGCAGCAGCCATCGATCGCATCAAGGCGAGCGGCGTGCGCAAGATCATCTTCGTGTGCCTTCTGGCCGCGCCCGAGGGGGTGATCTGCCTGAATGAACGCCACCCCGATGTGCGTATCGTGACCTGCGCCGTCGATCGTGGGCTGGATGAAAAAGGGTATATCCGCCCGGGGCTCGGTGATGCAGGCGATCGTCTCTTCGGGACACGCTGAGCATGACGGGCGAAGATATCGATGAATGGCTCGATAGCTGGATCGAAGCCCACCACCAGAACTGGGGTGAGCCCTCGCAGGCTGTCGCGGCTTGTCTGGCTGATGCCGAAAAAAGCGGCATCAGCCCGCGCGATCTGAACGACGCGGCCAATGGTGATCTGGAGACCTATCTTCAGGAAGAAGCCGAAGCGATTGCCGAAGCGTCAGATGAAGCGCCCGAAGGCTTCTGACAGCACCTTTATGGTGAGTTCCTGAACCTGCCCGAACCGGGCAGGTTTTTTTGTCTTCCGCCCCGCCGTATACAGGTAGAGCGAACGTGATGGTCCTCTCCCACCGGTGATGAGCGGGGGAAGAGGGCAAGGGACACAGGATGTTATTTCCCTGTGCTCTTGAGCGGTGCGGGGCCGCGGATCATCTGCACCATATCCTGCGGTCTCGCCCAGTGATGGAAGGCGTCCTGAACCTGGGCGGGCTTCATGTCATAAACGGCCTGAGCGCGCTTATCGGGCTCGTCCAGCGACAGATCCAGACCGATCAGCGAGAGATACTGCCCGGCAATGCCCCCGAAGCTGGCCCGTTCCATGGGGATGGCCCGCAGGATCGAGGCTTTGGCGTTCAGCAACTCATCATCGGTCACGGGATGGGTCTGCATATCGCGGACGTTACGCAGGGCAGCATCGCGTGCCCTGAGGGTCTTGTCAGGATCGGAGCCGTAGGTGATCACGAACGCGCCGCGATTGACTGACCAGCCGAAATCACTCCCGGTTGTATAGACCATACCGGTCCGCACGCGCAGATCCTGCATGAGACGCGAGGAGAAGCTGGAGCCGAGTATCTCGTTGCCGACCTCAAGCGCATAGCGGTCCGGGTTATGGATGCCGCCGGGAACGGTCTGGGCGAGATAGACAGAATCCTGCACGCGGCCCGGATCGTCAATGACGGCCTGAGACGGCTTGTTCAGCGGACGGTCCGGCAGGTCGACGGCAGGTTTCGGGCCGGTTGCCTTCCATCCTGCAAAGGCCTTCTCGACCGCATCGCGCGCCTTTTCAGGGGTGATGTCACCAATGACGAAGATACTCGTCAGATCGGGACGATAGGCCGCCTTGTAGAAATTCTGCACGTCAGCAAGCGTGATGGAGGACAGCGTCTGCGGGGTGGTTTCACGCAGTGATGGATCGTTTGCCGGTGCAAGGGCTCTGGTCAGGGCGCGCTGGAAGCGATAGCCGGGCGATTGCATCACCCCGGCCTGCGACGCTACCGCCTGCTGCTTGAGAATGGCAAAGGCCTGCGCCGGGAAAGCCGGATGAAGCTCCATCTCGGCAAGAAGCGACAGCGTCTTCTCGAAATTGGGTGTGAGCGCGCTGAGAGAGAAGGAGGTGCCACCATCGGCATCGGAGGCCAGATCGTCCAGCGCCGCTGCCATGGCAAGGCGATCATGGGTCTTGCTGCCATAAAGGAACAGATCGCCCGTCAGACCGGCCACACCGTCCTTGCCCTTGGGCTGTTGCAGGTCGTTGTTATGGCGGATGCTGCCATAAAGCACGATTGTATGGCTGACATGCTCGGGCTGGACCAGCAGGGTGATGCCGTTGCTGAGCGTGTATCGTGTAGGCTGGGCAAGCGGCTTGGGGGCTGGCAGATCGGCCAGTGCTGTCGCGGCCCAGTCGGGCAGGGCAATGTTCTTGCCCGGTGGCGGCAGGAGGGATTCGGGCCCCTTGTTGCTGCTGATATTCGGCGATTTTCCTCCCGACGGGGTCAGGATACCAGTTACGGCGTGGTCTGGGTCGAGGATCGTTGCCGCAAGCGCATTTACCATCTGGGGTGTGACGGCGTTATAGGCTTTCACCAGCTCGGCAGGGGATTCCAGGCCATTATAGGCGAGGGCGCTGGCCCAGCTCTGGGTCAGATCGGTGACGCTGTTGGCGTTGTATTCGAGCGCGGCGATTTCCTTGCGCTTGGCGGCTTCGACGAGTTCGGCAGGCACACCCTTGCTGCGCAGGGTTGAAAGGATCGCGCGTATCTCGCCCAGAAGGGCCTCGGGGTTCTGCCCTTTGGGGAAGGCGGCAAGCGCATTGCCGACCCCTGCCTGCTTGCGGGCATTATAGGAGAATTCGGTCGCCAGCGCCTTGCCTTGCGGCACAAGCGCAAAAAGCGCCCCGCGCTGGCTGCCAAGCACATCGGCCAGGATCTGTGCCGTTGCCGCATCGGGGCTGCCGGCACCGGGCATACGAAAACCGATGCTCAATATGCCCGTGGCATAATCGCTATCGAGCGTGATGGTGCGGGGCTTGACCGGGGCCGGGGTGATGACCGGGCGCGCAGGCAGCTTGCCTGCTGGAATGGCACCGAACTGGGCTTTTACCTTCTCGAGCGTGGTCTTGGGATCGACGTCCCCCACGATCAGCAGGATCGCGTTATTGGGCTGGTACCAGCTGTCATAGAAGCCGTGCAGCAGTTTGGCGTCGGTCTTGTCGAAAGACTCGCGTGTGCCAAGGGCGTCATGCTCGTAGGGCGTGCCTGCGAACAGGGCGAGGTTTTGCTGGATGGTAAAGCGCTCGAACGGCATCGATACATCACGCGCGACTTCCTGCTCGATGGCACCGCGTTCATGCGACCAGTCAGCGTCGCTCAGCAGGACGTTGCGCATACGATCGGCTTCGATCTTGAGCAGCACATCCAGATAATGAGACGGGGCCTGGAAGTAATACTGGGTTGTATCCTCGGTGGTGAAGGCGTTGCTCACATTGCCGATACGGGCGCTGACCGTTGAAAGCTGGTCACGACTCAGCCCTTTTGACCCGTTGAACATCATGTGCTCAAGCGCATGAGCGGTACCGGGGAAGCCTGCCGGGGCAGAAGCGGAGCCTGCGAGATAGATCACCTGTGTCTGAACGACAGGGGCCAGACGGTCGGGCACGATGACAACCCGCAGCCCGTTGGAGAGGGTCTCGCGCACTGCGCTGTCCATTGCCGTCGCGCCATGCGGGGTTGGTGTCCCCCCGGTGTGGCTCGCAGATGTCCCGCTCGGGGAGGTGCCGGTAGCAGCGCCCTGCTGGACCGTCGCTTCGGCAGCCATCGAGGGTGCTGAAACCGCGACAGACAGCGTCGGGGCAACAAGCAGGCTGGACGCCAGTAGCGCCTTACGCAGTGGGGGCAGCACGGACATTCATAACTCCCTTGGGGTCTCGTTCAGTCAGGCGGGTCGACATGGAATGATACTATGTAACGGACGCAGCGTAACAGCTTGGCATGATCTGTCCATGCCGTGTGCCTGTGTGGTGCCGCCCAGTGATGGGCGTCTGGCGGGCCGCCCGGTCAGTGCGGCGGTTCCAGTGGCCAGTCCTGCCGAGCCAGCGCATGCGGCGTTATGATGTAGAGCAGGGCCACGACAACGATGGCGCCCAGGGGCAGCAACCCACGCCACCAGAAAGCACTCTCGATCATTAGAGCTGTGCAGGCCTGAAGCACGATGACAACGCCGCTGATCGTGAGAACCATATTGACGGCAGGCCGGTTCAGGCGGGCGGAGAGCAGGCCAAGACATGGCACGCATACGGTCCCTACCAGAAGAATACCCGCGGCAAGTCCCCATGTCAGGCAATGGAAGAGAGGAAGGTTTTTGCCATACCAGCTCACCAGCCCAAGCCACAGGCCGGACACGCCTCCGGCAAAGACGGCCGTCATGAGATGAAGCTGAAGCAGCTTGCGGGTAAAGGCTGCCTTGTCGCCAAAGGGGCAAAGCGCAACGAGAAAGGGCCAGTCCGTGCGCTTCTGGAATTTCTGGCACAGACCAATGGCCACAAGGAGCGTAGCCTGCCGGGCATAGCCGGGCAGGCTGTGGCGGAATACGTCGATTGTCGGAAGATGACCGTCCATGACCAAAAGCATAATGGCGCTCAGCGCAGCGAAAATCAGGGTGCCGCCAATCTGGACGAGGGCGACGATCACAGGTCGTGTTGTCAGGAACTGATCCTGCAGCGGGATATGCGGCAGAAAGCCTGGCCGCCACATGAGGCAGGAAATGACAGGCTGCAGCAGCCTTGGGAAATGATCCCTGCCGACTAAGCCGGTTTCCGGCAGTGGGTCCAGGCGGTAATCGCGAAACCGGTATTCGTACAGGGCAATGCCCAGACCAGCCAGGAGCAACCCGAGCGCTACGGGCCAGGGGGCTGTAAAGATCAGAAGCTGGATTTTTGGGACCAGCAGCAGAATGAACCCGATACGCGAGACAATACGCCGCATGATGCGCGTGGCGCGCCGCATCGCTTTGGGGCCTGTCTGATCCGCGCCCGACCACAGGGCCAGAGCCAGTGCCTCAACGGAAAGCGTGTTGAGAAGAGGGGCCCCCATCAAAAGGGGCGGGGCGCAGAGAACGGTGAAGGCGATGGCGATAGTCGCGTGGACTGCGCAATACTCACCGTGTTGCAGGCGAGGCAGCATGAACGTGACGGGTGAGCGTATCTGGCGCCAGTAATGGGTGTTGACGGAACTGAACGCACTCAGCAGCAAGACCCACCATGCGGACATGACAAGGTTGACCAGCACCGGCAGGCCATCGACATGCGGTGGCGCCAGACGGAGCCAGACCGCTATACCATAGCATATGACGGCATAAAGCAGTCCGAGCAGAACCATGGGATTTTCGCGCAGGAAAATCGGTGAGGCGTAGAGCCTCATGGCACGCAGGGTATCCCTCATCGCGTCAGCGCCAGAAAGAAGGCTTCCAGATCGCCGGGTAGCACTGTCAGGCCAAGGGCCTCATGGGCGGGTGTCCAGCCCTCGACCCAGACACTTCCGTCAGGAAGATCGACAAGAACGCGAAGTCCGTGATGCGCGTCGGGCCATTGGGCGAGATGGCGGATATGGCTGTTGAATTGGCAGGAATCGACCGTGCTGATGATTTGGCCCTTGTTCAGTGTCACAAAGCGATCGCAGATCCGTTCCAGATCGGAGATGATATGCGAAGAGAGCAGCACTGTTGCGCCGCGCTGCTTCACGGTTTCTGCCAGCAGGGCGATGAAATCGTGGCGGGCGAGGGGATCGAGGCTGGCAACGGGTTCATCCAGCACGATAAGATCGGGTGAAAAGCGCAAGGCCAGCACGATGGCCAGACGCTGTCTTTCGCCCCCTGAGAGAGCCGAGATACGCGATTTCGGATCAAGGCTGGCCCATTGCGACCAACTTTTATCCTCGCATGACTGCGTTGCACTACCTGCCTCTGCTCGTGGTTGGCTGTCATGGAAGGCCGCCAGATAATCGAGCAATTCCTGAACGCGAAACCAGGTGAGGCCGGTCATTGTCTGCGGAACAAAACCAATTCGCTCACGGAGTGATGGGGTAAGCGCATCCGCTGACTGGCCCCAGACCCTGATCGAACCGGAATCCGGTTGCAGCAAGCCAAGCAGGCAACCAATCAGGGTGGTCTTGCCCGCTCCGTTGGGACCAAGCAGAGCTGTAATACTGCCTGGTTCCAGAGTGAGAGAGACCTGATCCAGCACGCGCTTGGCGCCGAAGTTTTTTGAAAGGTTCTCTACCTGTTTGGTCCCGGGTTTTGATGGTGCGGGTTTTGCGTGAATCTTGATGGCTCGTGCTGCCATTGCTGGCAAACGAATTCGTATGGCGTGAGGCCCCGGAGCGTCTTCAGTCGACGTGCGAAATTAT